>CAZNAT010000015.1:0-29454 GCA_964571245.1 uncultured Methylobacterium sp. | reverse complement strand
ACCGAGCGCTGGACTTCGGCAATCGTCACCTTGAGCATCACCTGATCGCGACCGCGCACCAGAAGGGCGTTGACGACCTTGCCCTGGGCGCTGCCCGCACCAAGAGCCCCGGCGGACTGGCCGACGAGGTTATTGGCGATATCGATGGCGCTCTGGACCTCGAGCGCGGAATCGACCGTTCCGGCGAGCACGAAATTATCGCCGACGCTGGTGATCTTGATGTCGGCCTTCGGCAGCGCCTGCCTGATGACCTCGCGCAGGATCGAAAGTTCGCGCCCAAGCTCCTTGGCGACCCCGATATCGAGGGCGGCGATCTGGGCGCCGGCCTTGTCCATCACGAAGACACTGGTGGTGCCTTGCCCGGTGCCGATGATGAAAATCTTGCGCGGGGTCCGCACCACCGCATTCGCCACCTTGGGATCGGCGACGAACACCTCGCCGGCATCGCTCGGCAGATCGACGACGAAGGATTTACCGATGGAAAGATCGATCCGCCGCGCGACGCTGGCGTCGCTCGGGTTGGTTTGCATCCGGGGCGTCGGCACGGTCTCATAGGGCACGCCGCCGAACTGCTTCGGCGGCTGGCGCGCCTCGGCGGGGTCCATCATCACGCCGGCCGCGAGAACGAGGCTGCCGGCAACGACGGCAAGGGAAGCAAAACGCTGGGTCATTGGGGGAACCGTGACGTGCGAGAGATCTCGCGCCTGTGAAAGGGCGGCATCAGAGCATGTTGCGCAAAAGCGGAAGCCGGTTTTGCGTAACAACATGCGACACAACAAGGAGAGAGAGCCCGGTTTTGAGCCTGTCAAAACAAAGCCTGCTCTCGGCGGGGCGCGATCGGCGGTACCGGTCATCATCGATTGGTCACCTCCTGCGCCACGCCGAACCGGACAACGGTGACCGAATGGCTCGCCCCCTTGGTGCGTGGTTCATCCGGTTTGTTGTTGTCCGCCATGCTGCGCAGCGCGAGCGCCAGCGCCCCGGATCGCTGCGAGAGCGTGATCTGCTCGGCCTGGCCGGGCTCCAGCTCCAGCGTCGCGGTCTCGCCAACGACAACGCGCTCGCCGTTCTTCTCCTGGATGTTCTGGCCGATGGCGAGCACCCGGATATTGGTCAGGATCGTGACGCTCTGGAAGACATCGGTCCCCGCGCGTTGCGAGGCATCGAGATCGCGCCGGGTCGTGATGACATCGACGAAATCATTGGGCAGGATGAACCCGCCTGCACTGGTGGCGCCGCGGCTGTCGATGGAAATCGCGATCGCGCGCTTGCCGGAAGGCAGAATGGCGGAAAGAAAGCCCGAGCCTGTGCCCTTGATCACCTTCTCCTCCCGAATCGGCTCGTTCGAGAAGAACGCCGCGCGGGTGATGGCGCCCTTGAATTCCTCGACGGCATTCGGGCGGGCCGAACGCTGGATCATCGTGCTCGCGGCCAGCTCAACCGGCCATTTCGCCCAGGCGATCTCGTTCTCGCCGAGCGCCGTTCCCATGGTCAGATCCCGTTTTGCAACAAGGACTTCGGTGGTTTTTGTCTGATCTGGCGCGGCAACGGGAACGGTGACATTGACCGGCGCGGGCTGGCGACCGGAAAGCATCAGCGCCAGCAGGCCGGCAACGCCGGCAACACCGGCAACGATCAAACGGGCGGGCTTCATGGGTGTATCGTCCTCACGAACAATGGCGCGCGGAACACGCCTCGGGAGGGATTTCACCAGCGAAAGATCAAGGTATGGTTAATTCAGGCTTGAGAATTGTCGTTTACCAAGTGTGAACAGCGATCTCAGCCGGCCGGAGTGCCCGCCACCAACGCCCAGATCTGGGTGTAGGGGTAGACCATCAACCCCGACAGCGCGAGCGCGATGCCATAGGGAATGCCGGTCTTGTGGTGGTGCAATCGGGCGATCCAGTCGATCTTCACCGCAAACTCCGGCAGGTAAAACGTCCGCAGATACAGGATGAGCAGCGTCAGGATGCCGCCAAACACCGAGGCAAAGACGAGATATTCGGCCAGAACCCCGAAGCCGCACCACATGCCGGTGGCCGCCGCGAGCTTGGCATCGCCGCCGCCGATCCAGCCCAGCGCGAACATGCCGAAGGTCACCGTCAGCACCATGAAGCCGGCCGCGACATGCAGCCCGAAGGTCTTCAGCGGCATGCCGGTGAGGATCGCCATGGCCACGAACCCGGCAACCAGCGCCAGCGACACCCGGTTCGGGATCGTCATCGTCAGCATGTCGCTCGAGGCGGCATAGGCCATGAGCGCCGGAAAAAACAGCAGCAGCAGCGTATCGAGGGCCATGCCCGAAAACTCCCGGCGAACAACGAGGACGCGCCCCCGAGGGGGTGACAAGAGACCCGGTTTACAGCAAGGGTCGTCGCAATTCCGTTAATGGGACTGCGGACAAACTAGGGCGATCGGGAGGGCATGAAGATGGAAAGCGAAGGCCCGTTCATTCTCACCGGCATCGGCTGGCGCATTCCGGCGCGGCTGATCGAACTCCGCTTTGTCCGCGCGAGCGGGCCGGGCGGGCAGAACGTCAACAAGGTCTCGACCGCGGTCGAACTGCGCTTCGACATGGCGAATGCCGCATTGCACCCCAACCACGCCGCGCGCCTCGCCAAGCTTGCCGGCGACCGGCTGACGCTCGATGGGGTGATCGTGCTGAAGGCCGAACGGTTCCGGTCGCAGGAGCGCAACAAGGAAGACGCGCTGGCGCGCCTTCAGGCGATGCTCGACGAAAGCCAGAAACCGCCCCGCCGCCGGATCGCCACCCGGCCGACCAAAGCCTCGAAGGAGCGTCGGCTGACCGAAAAAACCGGGCGCGGGCGCATCAAGGCCGGGCGCGGCAAAGTCCCGACGGATTAAGGGCCAGCCCAGCACGATGCAGCGCTTGCGGCGGCTCCCCTGCCGTTCGCGCGCCTTCCGCCGGTTTTCGTCTCGCCCTCCCTTTCGCTTGGCCGTCCGGCGGTGCATAACCATGCTCACCCCGAAATCCAGTGCCCGGAGACCCCCATGACCAAACGCCGCCTCGGCCGAACCGATATCGAGATTTCTCCTCTGGTTCTGGGTACCAACGTCATCGGCTGGACCGCCGATGAAAAGACCTCCTTTGCCATTCTCGATGCCTTTGTCGCCGAAGGGTTCACCGCCATCGACACGGCGGATGTCTACTCGCGCTGGGTGCCCGGCAACGACAGCGAGAGCGAAAAGATCATCGGCCGCTGGCTCAAAGCGCGCGGCAATCGCGCCAAGGTGCATCTCTTCACCAAGGTGGGCATGGATATGGGGCGCGGCAAGCCCGTCGATCTCTCGGCCGCCTGGATCGCGGAGGCCGTCGAAGGCTCGCTCAAACGCCTCCAGACCGACTACATCGATCTCTACCAGAGCCATCGCCCGGACCCGGACGTGCCCCAGGAAGAAACGCTTGGCGCTTACGCGAAACTGATCAAGGCCGGCAAGGTCCGCTTCATCGGCGCATCGAATTTCGACGAGGTCCAGCTCGGCGAGGCGCTTCGGCTTGCAGCGGAAAAAAGCCTGCCGCGCTACGAAACCCTGCAGAACGAGTACAACCTCTACACGCGCGAGAAATACGAGGGCGCGATACAGGATCTCGTGGTGCGGGAAGGCATCGGCGCCATCCCCTTCTACGCGCTGGCCGCCGGGTTCCTCACCGGCAAATACCGTTCCGAGGCGGACCTTGGCAAAAGCGCGCGCGGACAGGGCGTTGCCACGAAATTCCTCAATGAGAAAGGCTTGCGCGTTCTGGCGGCGATGGACGCGGTCGCCGCCGAGACAGGCGCCGCACATTCGGAAATCGCGCTCGCCTGGTTGAACGCCCAGCCGGGGATCGCCGGGCCGATTGCCTCGGCAACCTCGGTTGAACAGCTCCAGGGCCTCGTGCGCGGCGTGCGGCTGACGCTGAGCGCGGAACATCTCGCGCTGCTCGATCAAGCAGGAAGGTAACGGCGCCGGGGGAAAATCCCCGGGCCCTCACACGTCGAGGTTCGAGACGCTCAGCGCATTGTCCTGGATGAAGGCGCGGCGCGGCTCGACGACATCGCCCATCAGCCGGACGAAGATGTCCTCGGCTTCCGAGACGTCGCGGATTTTCACCTGCAACAGCGAACGGACATTGCGGTCGAGCGTGGTTTCCCAGAGCTGGTTCGCGGTCATCTCGCCGAGGCCTTTGTAGCGCTGCATCGTCAGCCCCTTGCGGGCAATACCGGTGATGGCGTCGAACAACCCGATCGGGCCGTTGACCGCGATATCGTCGTTGCGCCGCACGAGGCGGGCCGGTTTCGAGTAAAACTCCTGGAGATTGCCGGTGCGCTCGTCGAGCTTGCGGGCTTCCGCCGAGGCGAGCATGCCGGGATCCAGCACCATCGCCTCGGTCACGCCGCGCAACGTCCGCCGGAAGACGTAGCCGCCGTTTTCGACCGCCCCGGTCCAGCCGCGTTCCATATCCTCGGAGATCGCGTCGAGCCGGCGCGCGACATAGGCCGCAGCCTCGCCCGCCTTGGCTTCGTTGGCGATAATCCCCTGCGTCAACGCCCCGGCGATCGCCGCCTGTTCGACGATTTTCTTGTCGTAGCGCGTGTGCAGCGCGGCCATCACCTGCCGGACGAGGCGGGCTTCGTCGATGCCGCGGCGCAGGTCCTCGCCGGCGATTTCCGCGCCGGACCCGAGTTTGAGCACCGCCCCGTCAAGCCCGACGCCGATGAGATAATCCTCCAGCGCGCGCTCGTCCTTGAGGTAGGTCTCGCTTTTCGCCCGCGTCGCCTTGTAGAGCGGCGGCTGGGCTATATAGATATGGCCGCGCTCGATCAGCTCCGGCATCTGCCGGAAGAAGAACGTCAGCAGCAGCGTGCGGATGTGCGAACCATCGACGTCCGCGTCCGTCATGATGATGATCTTGTGGTAGCGCAGCTTGTCGGGGTTGAATTCCTCGCGCCCGATGCCGGTGCCGAGCGCGGTGATCAGCGTGCCGATTTCCGCGCTGCCGAGCATCTTGTCGAAACGCGCGCGCTCGACATTGAGGATCTTGCCGCGCAACGGCAGCACCGCCTGAAACAGCCGGTCGCGGCCCTGCTTGGCCGACCCCCCCGCCGAATCGCCCTCGACCAGAAGAATTTCGCATTTCGAGGGGTCGCGCTCCTGGCAGTCGGCGAGCTTGCCGGGCAGCGAAGCCATATCGAGCGCACCCTTGCGGCGGGTGAGTTCACGCGCCTTGCGCGCCGCCTCGCGGGCGGCGGCGGCCTCGGCCACCTTGCCGACGACGACGCGGGCTTCGGAGGGATTTTCCTCGAGCCACTGCTGCAGCGCCTGATTGAGAACGCCTTCGACGACCGGGCGGACCTCGGACGAGACCAGCTTGTCCTTGGTTTGCGAGGAGAATTTCGGGTCCGGCACCTTCACCGAGAGCACGGCGGTGAGGCCTTCGCGGCAATCATCGCCGGTGAGCGAGACCTTTTCCTTCTTGGTGATCCCGCTCTGCTCGGCGTAGGCGGTGATCTGCCGTGTCAGGGCGCCACGGAAACCGGCCAGATGCGTCCCGCCATCGCGTTGCGGGATGTTGTTGGTGAAGCAGAGCACGTTCTCGTGGTAGCTGTCGTTCCACCACAAGGAGACCTCGACGGTCATCCCCTCGTGCTCCTTCTTGACCATGATCGGCTTGTTGAGCAGCGGCGACTTCGCGCGGTCGAGGTAGCGCACGAAGGCCTCGAGCCCACCTTCGTACATCAGATCGACCATCTTCGGCTCGGAATGCCGGTTGTCGGTGAAGATGATATGGACGCCGGAATTCAGGAACGCGAGTTCGCGCAGGCGATGCTCCAGCGTGAGGTAATCGAACTCCACCATGGTGAAGGTATCGGTCGAGGGCAGGAAGGTGACCTCGGTGCCGCGCCGGCCGCCGCCATCGCCGACGATCTTGAGCGGAGCCACGGCATCGCCATGGCGGAAGTCCATCGCGTGTTCCTTGCCGTTGCGCCAGATGCGAAGGCGCAGAAAGCTCGACAGCGCATTGACGACGGAAACGCCGACGCCGTGCAGCCCGCCGGACACCTTGTAGGAATTCTGATCGAATTTCCCGCCGGCATGGAGCTGGGTCATGATGACCTCGGCGGCGGAAATCCCTTCCTCGGTATGGATATCGGTCGGAATGCCACGGCCATTGTCGGAAACCGTACAGGAGCCATCGGCGTTCAGCGTCACGGTCACGCGGTCGGCGTGCCCGGCGAGCGCCTCGTCGATCGCGTTGTCGACGACCTCATAGACCATGTGATGCAGGCCGGAACCGTCATCGGTGTCGCCGATGTACATGCCCGGCCGTTTGCGGACCGCGTCGAGCCCCTTCAGAACCTTGATCGAATCGGCACCATAGGCGGCGCTGGCATCAGAGCCTGCGGTATCGTTCGGCAAATCGTCCATGAGTGTTCGTCAAATCCCTATCGAATCAGGGCTGAAATCTAGCCCGCGCGCGCGGCGCGCGCATGCGAAATCAGCATTTAAACGCCAATTGCGGGCGGAATAAGGTGCATAAGCCGGCTTCAGCGCGAGGCGATCACCAACGCAGCGCCGGCGAGGATCCCGGCATTGGCCTTCTGCATGGCCGCGACGCTGCGGCGCGAGCGAAACAGCGCGCGGGCGTGGCTCGCCAGCAGCATGTAGCCGATGAGCACCGAGGACAGCACCACGACGATGATCGCCGCCAGTTCCAGTCCTATCACCAGGCTGATCTCCTCCGGGCGGATGACCAGCGGCATGATCGAGAGGAAGAAGATCATCACCTTCGGGTTGCCGAGCGTCAGGAACAGGCTGCCGAGAAACGAGGACACCGGACGCTCCGCGGCCGGCGCGGCAGTGATGTCGGGCAGGGCGGGATCCTGCCGCCAGAGCATGACCGCGACATAGAGGAGGTAGGCGCAGCCGGCGTATTTCAGCACCTCGAACAAGGCCGCATAGTTTTTCGCGACAACCGAAAGTCCGGCGGCCGCGCCGGCAAACCAGAAAAGATCGCCGACGACATAGCCGAGGATGAACGGCAGCGCGCCGCTGGTGCCGCGCCCAAGCGTGCGCGCGACCAGCGCGGCAATCCCGGGGCCGGGCGTTGCGACTGCCGCGACATAAACCGAAACGAACAGAACGAGCGATGTCAGTGTCATGGCGGCTCTTGGGCAGGAGAAGCGCGAAAGATGGGTGACATTGCTCGCAGGAGTTCACAAACAACTCGAATACCATGAGCCGATCTTCGCGAGGCTGACAATACCCCCGATGCGCCTGCGGCGGGCTCAGCCGGCGTCATCCGCGCTGGCCCTACCCCCGGCGATCGCAAGGATCTGGCCACCCTCGCCAAGCCCCTCGAACAGAACCTGATCCGTCCCGGTCATGAAGACCTGACCGCCGAGCCGGTCCAGGATTGAAAACAGCGCTTTGCGACGGGCGATATCGAGATGCGCCGCGACCTCATCGAGCAGCAAGATCGGCGTTTCGCCACGCATCTGGGCGATCAGCCGGGTCTGGGCCAGCACCAGTCCGAGCAGCAGCGCCTTTTGCTCCCCCGTCGAGCATTGCGCCGCCGCCTCGCCCTTGGGGCCGTGCACCACGACAAGATCGGAGGCCTGCGGGCCGACCAGCGCCCGGCCGGCCGCGCGATCCCGGGCACGGCCCTCGCGCAGGGCGCCCCGAAACCAATCCTCGACGCGCAGGGCCGAAGCCTCCGCGAACCGCGCCTCCAGCTCGCCCTCCAGCGCGATTACGGCATGGGGAAACGGCGCCATCGCCGCGGCATCCTCATGCGCCAACGCGGAGAGCCGCGCGACGGTTTCGAGCCGCGCCGCCGCCAGCGCCACCCCCAGTTCGGCGATTTCCTGCTCGATCGCGTCAAGCCAGCGCGGGGCGGTGTCGAAGTCCTCCAGCAGGCGGTTGCGGTGACGCATCGCCGTCTCGAAGGCGTTGGCGCGCGTACCATGGGTCTTGTCGACCGCCAGCACCAGCCGATCCAGAAACCGCCGCCGATCCCCCGCCGCGCCACGAAACAGCCCGTCCTGATCCGGCGTCAGCCATAAAAACGCGAGGTGATCGAGAAACCGGTTGGCGGAAGCCACCGGTTCGCGATCGATCCGGCATTGCCGCTGCGCCTCGCCCGGCACCTGCGCTGTCGCCAGCAGCACCTCGCCCGTGGAGCCCAGGACATCCGCGAGCACGGTGTAACCGCCGCTGCCGCCCTTTCTCGGCAGCAGCGCCGGCAGCGCCCGCCGCAGGCCACGCCCGGGTGAAAACAGCGAGATCGCTTCGAGAATATTGGTTTTTCCAGCGCCGTTCGGCCCGCAAAGCGCCACCAGCGAAGCGGAACAGGCGATATCAAGCCCGGGATAGCTGCGAAAATCCGTCAATCGCAGCCGGGTGATGCGCGGCTGCGATTCCGGCGGCAGCATGGGTCTGGACCTGTTTTCCTGCCCGGCGCGATCAGACGCGCATCGGCATCAGCACATAGAGGCTCGGCGCGCCCTCGCGGTCCTGCAACAGCGTCGGCGAGCCGGGATCGGCCAGCTTGAGCAGGGCCGTATCGCCTTCGAGCTGCCCGATGATATCGAGCAGGTAGCGGGCGTTGAAGCCGATTTCGAGCGGGGTCGCCTCGTAGTCGACCGAAAGTTCCTCGATCGCCTGCCCGGCATCGGGGTTGTGCACCGACAGGGTCAGCTTGCCATCACCCAGCGAGAACTTCACCGCGCGTCCGCGCTCGGACGAGATCGTGGAGACGCGATCGACCGACCGGGCGAATTCATCCCGATCGACCGTGAGAAACTTGTCGTTCCGCTGCGGGATCACGCGGCTGTAATCGGGAAACGTACCGTCGATCAGCTTCGAGGTCAGCACGATCGAGCCCACGCTGACCCGGACCTTGACGCTCGACAGCTCGATGCTGACGACGGCGTCGTTGTCGGACAGCAGTTTTTGCAACTCGGCGACGGTTTTACGCGGCACGATCACCCCGGGCATGCCGGAGGCCCCCTGCGGCGCAACGGTATCGCACAGCGCAAGGCGATGGCCGTCGGTGGCGACAGCCCGAAGCCGGGTTTCGCCGCCGATTTCCGCCGTGTGGAGATAAATCCCGTTGAGATAATACCGGGTCTCTTCGGTCGAGATCGCAAACTGCGTTTTCTCGATCAACGTCCGGAGTTCGCTGGCCACCACCTCGAAGCGGTGGCTCATTTCCCCGGGCGCAAGATCCGGGAAATCGCTTTCCGGCAGCGTCTGCAACGAAAACCGCGAGCGCCCCGAACGCAAGGAAACCTGGCCCGATTGCCCATCCTGTTCCAGCGAAACCTGCGCGCCATCCGCGAGCTTGCGGACGATATCGTAGAGAACATGCGCGGGAACCGTGGTGGTGCCGGGTGCGGACACTTCCGCCGGGATGATCTCGACGATATCGATATCGAGATCCGTCGCTTTCAGCGACAAGGTCGAGCCCTCGGCCCGGATCAGAACGTTCGCCAAGATCGGAATCGTATTCCGGCGCTCTACGACGCGATGCACATGCCCGAGAGCCTTGAGCAAAGCCGTCTGTTCAACCGTAACCTTCATCGTCCCGCACCCGTATAAAACCGCCTCGCTGCGAGACAGAATTCCATTCTATTGCGATCACGCAGGTTTTGCAAAAAGACCGGCAACGCTCTGTGCCGCCTCTTCGCGATGCGCCTCGCGTGTCATCCTTGACACGGAAACGATGGCGCTTCAGCCGCAAAAGCGCAAGAGCATCGCGGGCGTTTCATGCCGACTTGCACAAGGTTTTGGGCAATACTCGGTTTTGCCGCCATGCCCGCGCCTTTGGCGGGGCGTGGGCGGCAACCCTGCATTCCATGCTCCCGCCCGGCCAGCCTCGTGCAGAACCTCATGCCCGGCGTGAATTCCCCTACCCGGCAAGAAAACCCTATTCCTGCAACATCCGCCGGAGGTGGTCGATCTCGCCGGCAAGCTCCTGATCCGTCGTAACCATGCCCTCGATCTTGCGGACGGCATGCAGCACGGTGGTATGATCCCGCCCGCCAAACCGGCGACCGATCTCAGGGAGCGAGCGCAAGGTGAGCGATTTGGCGAGATACATCGCGATCTGGCGCGGACGCACCACGGTCGCCGTGCGCCGCGACGAGAGAATGTCGGCGCGACTGACGTTATAGTGGTTCGCCACCAGCCGCTGGATATCCTCGATCTTGACCCGGCGCGGTTCGCGATGCCGGATCAGGTCGCGGATCGCCTCCTCGGCCGCCGGAATATCGAGAACACCGCCCGTCAGGGTGGCATGCGCGAGCAGGCGGTTCACCGCGCCTTCGAGATCACGGCCATTGGTCGTGATCATCCGGGCGACATAGGCCACGACATCCGGCGGAACCTCGAAGGCCGGCAGGTGTGACTTGGCGACCTGGATACGGCTCTCGAGGATTTTGACGCGCAGGGCATCGTCCAGCGCGCCGATTTCAACGACAAGCCCGCCCGCGAGCCGGGATTGCACCCGCTCGTCGATCCCCTCGAGATCGGAAGGCGCACGATCCGCCGCCACGATCACCTGCTTGCCCGAATCGATCAGCGCGTTGAGCGTATGGCAGAATTCCTGCTGGCTTTTCGGGCCATGCAGAAACTGCGCATCATCGATAATCAGAATATCGATCCCGCGCAGATATTCCTTGAACGCGATCGCCGTTTGCGCCTTCAGCGAGGCGACAAAGCCATACATGAAGCGCTCGGCGGTCAGATAAAGTACGCGCCGGCCGCTGGCCTCGATACCCTGCGCCGCGCCCTGCAACAGATGGGTCTTGCCGAGCCCGACGCTGGCATGGACGAAGAGCGGATTGAAAACCGGCATCTCGGTCGGGCGCGACTGGATAATCTGCATCGCGGCGGCATGGGCCATGATGTTCGAACGCCCGACCTGAAACGACGCCAGCACGAGCCGCTTGTCGAGGGGTGAGCCGACCTGCATGTCACCATCCGCCGGGCCCGGCTCCCCGACGCGAGACTCATGCCCGCGCGACGGCGTTTCCGGTGAAGCAGCGCGCAGCACTGCACTTTCCCCGCCCGCGGGCAACGCCTTGCGCGGGCCTTCGGCCACCCGGGGCTCGGGCTTGGGGGCCGCACGAAAGCCGGCTACCCGCATCACGATGACAACCTTGGTCAGATCCGGGTTCTCGCGCTGGAAATGCGCTGCGATCCGCTCGAGGAAATGCTGCTGGATCCAGTTGCGCAGAAATTTCGTCGGCACCGACAGGGTGACGACCGGCCCCACCACTTCCGCAATCTCAAGGCACTTGAACCAGCTCGCATAGACATCCTCGCCAAGCTCGGCGCGAAGGCGGCGCTGCACCCGCTCCCAGGAAACGGCTCCGGCCTTCGGAGTGCCTGCTTGCCCAGCCCCCCCCGTCGTATCCAGACGGTGCTCTTCGGTCAGTGCTTCGGAGGATTTCAACATCTATTCTTCTCGTTGGTTCAGCTTTGAATTTCGAGCGTTACGGCTTTTGAATGAAAGTCTATCCTCGCAACCTTCGTAAGTTGCAATTTGAATTCGCGGCACAAAATGTGATCAAATCACCAGAAAACAAAGAAAGGTCAGGCTTAAAAAGCCTGATGCTTGATTCTAAGCTTTCCGGGAAAATCGGCAGTGCGCATCAAGCCTGATGACACCATCACATAGCCCCCCAAGCTCTGTGATTACCTTGAGAAGAAACACCCGAAGGCGCCGTCCTCTTCTTTCGTTAAAAAAGTCTTACCGCTCGTCCGTGGGGTAAGCAACACCGGAATTTTCGACTCTTCATCCCCCGGGCACTTGACGGGTTTTGCGCGCGGCCACGCCCCACGATGGCCATTTTTTAAGTGGTTGATTCCCCCATCCGAATCGGGCTTCCGGCCGCCGAAGCGTCCGATCATTCCAGTGCCGAAATATTTCCGAGGCGTCTCTTTCACGATCCCCCCAAGCCGGGTCCGATTCGCAAGCTCCGGCACTCTTGGTGTCTAATACCCTGAAATACATAACGATATTCTGCGCAGCCCCCTCGCCCCGGCACTCCGAATTTCGGTCACACGCCGAGCCAAAGAGTCAAGAAAGGAACATGCCCCGCAGCGCAATTTTTTTATTGCGCAAACGCTAATTAAACGACGCGCCCCTGTAGCCACCCCGCGGTTGCGGCAACAAAAAACGCGCCCCGGGAAGGGCGCGCTTGAATGAGAACCGGAAAGGCCGGAAAACCCGGGCCAGAGAAACTCAGGCGGACGCGGACAGCGTCCGGATACGGCGGACAAGGCGGGAAACCTTGCGGGAGGCCGTGTTCTTGTGAACGATGCCGTTCTGCGCCGCGCGAACCAGCTCGGGTTCGGCAACCTTCATCGCAGCGAGGGCGGCAGCCTGATCGCCCTTGGCAATCGCCTCCTCGACATTGCGGACCGAGGTCCGCATGCGGCTGCGACGCGCCTTGTTGACTTCTGTACGACGGACCGCCTGACGCGCCGCCTTCTTGGCTGATTTCGTATTCGCCATCGACTATGGGACTCCGACCCGCTAACCTATTGCCTCCCGAGCATTTCCAGCTTTACGCTGGTCCTGCCCGGAGTGATCCGATCTGCGCCGACGCCAACCGTTCAACAGGCCGAAACCCAGGTCAACGACGGTCGCGAGAAAACCAAAACGCGCCGGAACCGGCGCGAGAGCGGCTCCAATGCCATCTTCTCGGGCCGCGGTCAATCCCTATCCGCGCCCCATCCGCCTCAATCCGCACGGGCGGTGTGCCAGAAGCGCTGCAACACCCCCCGAACGATAGCATCGGAGGCCACCCCAGGAAAGCCGCAGGCAGCCCAGAGGGCCTGTTTCTCTCGAGAAGCAAGGCCCTGCGGCAAGAACCGGCGCATCAGCCGTGGAAATTGGCTTTACGCTTCTCGATGAAGGCCGCCATGCCTTCCTTCTGTGCGCCCGTCGCGAACAGCGACTGGAACACCCGGCGCTCGAAGCGGATGCCTTCGGCGAGCGTCGTTTCGAAGGCGCGGTTGACCGCCTCCTTGTTGAGCAGCACGACCTCGGGGGCAAAATCGGCGATCGTCGCGGCTGCGGCCATGGCTTCCTCGACCAGTTTTTCCACCGGCACGATGCGCGAGACGAGCCCCGAGCGCTCGGCCTCCTGCACATCCATCATCCGCCCGGTCAGGCACATATCCATGGCCTTGGCCTTGCCGACCGCGCGCGTCAGCCGCTGCGAGCCGCCCCAGCCCGGCATGACGCCAAGCTTGATTTCCGGCTGGCCGAATTTGGCATTTTCCGCCGCGATGATGAAATCGCATTGCATGGCGATCTCGCAGCCTCCGCCCAGCGCAAACCCGGCCACGGCGGCAATCATCGGTTTGCGGACACGGCCGATCCGATCCCAGGAAGTGCCGAAATCCTGGAGGTAGCTCTCGGGATAGGTGAGATCCGCCATTTCCTTGATGTCGGCGCCGGCGGCAAAAGCCTTGTCCGAGCCGGTCAGCACGATGGCGCCGATGCTTCGATCCGCCTCGAACACGGTCAGGGCGGCATCGAGATCCAGCCCGACCTGCCGGTTGAGCGCATTCAGCGCCTGCGGGCGGTTGATGCGGATGAGGGCCACCCGGCCATGAATTTCGGTGAGAATGGTTTCGAAGGCCGGCGTGCTGCTCATGGTGTGTTCTCCTCATGCCCTGACGACTGAGCTGCCCAGACGGATAGCCCGCGCGAATTCTGCTGGATAGAGGGTCTATGCCGGATATCGCCCGCCTGGTCTGTCCGCCATACGACAGCGCGCCACTTGCGCGGGAAAACCGAACGCCGGCAACCCCGGGGGGCCGGACCCTAACTCTGACACGACGCACAATAGAAGGTCGAGCGCCCCGATTGCACGACCCGCTGCACGATGCCCCTGCAGCCCGGCGTCGGGCAGGTCTCGCCTTCGCGGTCGTATACCCGGAACGCGTGCTGGAAATAGCCGAGCGAACCATCCTCGTGGCGATAATCGCGCAAGGACGAGCCGCCGGCCTCGATCGCCTCGCCCAGCACATCGCGGATGGTCGCAACAAGGCGCACGGCTTCGGTTTCCTTCAGGCTGGCGGCGGCGCGTTCCGGCGCGATCCCGGCGCGATGCAGGGCCTCACAGACATAGATATTGCCGAGCCCGGCGATATGCCGCTGGTCGAGCAGCGCGGCCTTCATCGGCGTGCCTCGCCCGGAAAACCGTTCAAGAAGATAAGCCGCCGAAAACCCGTTGCCGAGCGGCTCCACGCCGAGGCCGGAAAAAGCTGGATGCTGCGCCAGCATCGGGGTTTTCTCGAGCAGCATGAAGCCAAACCGGCGGGGATCATTGAAGACAAGCCGGCTTTCGCCCTCCAGCGCGATCTCGACATGGTCGTGCTGTTCAAGCCGGCTGACGTCGTGATGAAACTCGCCGGGTGCGCTCGCCCCGTCCTTGTGCAGGATCAGCACGCGCCCGCTCATGCCCAGATGCACGACCAGCGTTTCATCCGTGTCGAGCGGGATCAGCAGATATTTGGCACGCCGCTCGAGCGGCAGGATACTTGCACCGGTGAGGCGGCCCACAAAGCGATTGGGAAACGGAAACCGCAGGTCGGGCCGGTTGAGGCGAACCGCCTGGATGCGGCGGCCTTCGAGATGCGGCGCCAGTCCGCGTCGGACGGTTTCAACCTCGGGCAGTTCTGGCAAGGCGACGTCCTCGGTAACGCGGCCATCTCCCCGGGAGGTCGCAAGCCCCCGCGTGAAATTGGCCATGATGGCACTTCGATCCCGGAGAATACGCCGGAAAGTGATCGCTGGCATAGCGCGAGCGTGAAACCTTCGCTATGGGAAAGCGGTGACGGCAAGCGGCCTTTGCCGCGAGAACATGACGGTAGCGGCGTCTGAGGCGGTTGATATGGCGGAAACCACGCATTTCGGGTTCGAGAACGTCCGGATCGAGGAGAAACAGTCCCGGGTGGACGATGTGTTCCACAAGGTTGCCGCCCGCTATGACCTGATGAACGACCTGATGAGCGCCGGGCTGCACCGTTTCTGGAAAGATACGCTGGTGGCGATGCTGCGCCCGCCGAAACAGGCGCCGTTTCGCCATCTGGATGTCGCCGGCGGCACCGGCGACGTCGCCTTCCGCATCCTCGACGCGGGCGGGCCGCAAACGCATGTCGACGTGCTCGACATCAACGCCTCGATGCTCGGCGTCGGCGCGGATCGCGCGGCGGCGAAAGGCTATGGCGATCGCATCGCCTTTATCGAGTGCAATGCCGAAGCCCTGGCCCTGCCCGACAAGCACTACGACGGCTATTCGATCGCGTTCGGCATTCGCAACGTGCCGCGCATTCCGCTGGCGCTGAAGGAGGCGCACCGCGTCCTCAAGCGCGGCGGACGTTTTCTCTGCCTTGAGTTTGCCCCGGTCGAGATGCCGGTGCTGGACCGGATTTACGACGCCTATTCCTTCAACATCATCCCGCCGCTCGGCAGGATGATCACCGGGGATGGCGAACCGTACAAATATCTCGTGGAATCGATCCGCCAGTTCCCGCGCCCGGAGGCCTTTGCCCAGATGATCCGCGAGGCCGGATTTAACCAGGTCACGCATCGCGCCCTGACCGGCGGGATCGCCAATATCCATTCCGCCTGGAAGCTTTGAGGCCATCGTGTTTGCCGGGCTCCGCCATTCCCTCCATCTGATGCATGTCGGCTATGTGCTGATGCGCGAGGGCGTTTTCGCGCTCGTTCCCCGCGCTCAGGTGCCGGTGGCGCTTCGGCCTCTGGTCTGGCTTCTCGCCGCGCTGGCCCGCCGCGATCTCGGCACGCGCGGCACGAGGATCGTCGCGGCCCTGACGCGGCTCGGGCCGTCCTACGTCAAGCTCGGCCAGTTCATGGCGACGCGGCCCGATCTGATCGGCTTTGCCCTGGCGCAGGATCTCGAGGCCTTGCAGGACCGGATGGCGCCGTTTGCGCAAAGCGAGGCCGAAGCGCGTGTCGCCGCCGCGCTTGGCAAGCCCCTTTCTGAAATTTTCACCGGTTTTGGCGAAGCCGTGGCAGCCGCCTCGATCGCGCAGGTGCATCGCGCGGAGGTCGAGATCGACGGGGCGCGAAAGCAGGTCGCGGTCAAGGTGCTGCGGCCCGGCATCGAGCGGATTTTCAACCGCGATATCGCCGCCCAGCTGTTTGTCGCCCGGCTGATCGAACGCTTCGCCCCCTCGACGCGGCGGCTCAAGCCGGTCGAGGTGGTGGAGACGCTCGAGCGCACGGTTCTGCTGGAAATGGACCTGCGATTTGAGGCCGCAGCCCTCTCCGAGATGGGCGAGAACACGGCAAATGACCCCGAATTCCGCGTCCCCACGGTCGATTGGGAGCGAACGGCGCGTGATTGCCTGACGCTGGAATGGATCGACGGGATCAAGCTCAACGATCTCGCGGCGATGGATGCGGCGGGGATCGATCGGGCAGCGCTCGCCCGCGTGACGATGCAGAGCTTTCTGCGTCACGCCCTGCGCGACGGCTTTTTCCACGCCGACATGCACCCGGGCAACCTCTTCGCCCTCCGGGATGGCACGCTGGTGGCGGTCGATCTTGGCATCATGGGGCGGCTCGGGTTCAAGGAACGCCGTTTTCTCGCGGAGATCCTGCTCGGCTTCATCACCCGCGATTACCTCCGGATCGCCGAGGTGCATTTCGAGGCCGGCTACGTGCCGGCACGCCATTCCGTCGAGGATTTCGCCCAGGCCCTGCGGGCGGTCGGCGAGAAGATCCACGGGCGCAACGCCGCCGAGATTTCGATGGCGCAACTGCTCGGGCTATTGTTCGAGATCACCGCCCTGTTCGACATGGCAACGCGCACCGAACTGGTGCTGCTGCAGAAAACCATGGTCGTCGTCGAAGGCGTCTCCCGCAATCTCGATCCGACATTCGATATGTGGCACGTCGCCGAGCCGGTGATCCGGGAATGGATCGAGCGCAACCTGGGGCCTATTGGCAAGATCGAGGGCCTCGGCAAAGACGCCGCTTCCATGTTGCGGGCCGTCGGCCGGGTGCCGGATCTCGTCACGCGCGCCGAAAAGCTCCTGCGCGAGATCGATGGACGCCAGAATATTCAGGGGTGTCGGGAAGCGCGGCCCGACACTGGAAACCCGGCCTTCAAAGGCATAGGTTGGGCGCTGTGGATCATCGCGCTGGTTCACGTGATCCTGCTGATCCGCGGGTTTTGACGGCGTGCACGGGTTTTGACGACGTGCACGGGTTTTAACCACGTGCTGGGTTTTGACGGCTTGCAGACGGAGGCACCATGCTGAACGGACGCTCGATCCTTCTCGTCATCGGCGGCGGCATTGCGGCCTACAAGGCCGCCGAACTCGTGCGCCTGATCAAGAAATCCGGCGCTGCGGTCAAGGTGATCCTCACCAAGGCCGGCAGTGAATTCGTCACCCCGCTGACGCTCGCCGGCCTGTCCGGCGAAAAGGTCTACGACCAGTTGTTCTCGCTGACCGACGAGGTCGAGATGGGGCATATCGAGCTCTCGCGCTCGGCGGATCTGATCGTCGTCGCGCCCGCCACTGCCGATCTGATGGCGAAAGCCGCGAACGGGATCGCCAATGATCTGGCATCCACCACGCTGCTCGCCACCGACAAGCGCGTCTTGATGGCGCCGGCGATGAATGTGCGGATGTGGCTCCACCCGGCGACACAGCGCAACCTCGCGACATTGCGCCGCGATGGCGTTCTCTTTGTCGGCCCCAACGACGGCGATATGGCTTGCGGCGAGTTCGGCCCTGGCCGCATGGCCGAACCCGTGGAAATTCTGGCCGCGATCGGCGAAGCGCTCGGCGAGGCGGCGATCCCGATGCCCGCGCCGCCCCCCCTCAAGGAGCTTGCGCCGCCGCGCGGGCTGCTCGCGGGCCGGCACGTGCTGATTACCGCCGGGCCGACGCATGAGCCGATCGATCCCGTGCGCTATATCGCCAACCGCTCCTCGGGCAAGCAGGGCTATGCGCTGGCCATCGCCGCCCGCGACCAGGGCGCCCGCGTGACGCTGATCTCCGGCCCGGTGACGCTTCCCCCGCCCCCCGGCGTGCTGCTGGTCCGGGTCGAGACCGCGCGCGAGATGGACGCGGCGGTCGAGGCCGCGCTGCCGGCGGATATCGCGATCTTCGCCGCCGCCGTCGCCGACTGGCGCGCAAAATCCGAAGGCGGACAGAAGCTGAAAAAAGATGGCAAGGCCATCCCGGCGCTCGATCTGGTCGAGAACCCCGATATCCTCGCCCGCGTCTCCCGCCACACCGCATTGCGGCCCGGGCTGGTGGTCGGGTTTGCCGCGGAGACCGAAAAGGTGATCGAGCACGCCGCCGCCAAACGCACCCGCAAGGGCTGCGATCTCATCGTCGCCAACGATGTTTCCACGGCTTCCGGCGTGATGGGCGGGGACCGCAACCGCGTGCATATCCTCGGCGAGGCCGGCGTGGAAACCCTGCCGGAGATGGACAAGGGCGCGGTCGCCGAAGCCCTGATCCGGCGCTTTTCCGAGTTTTCCGCACCGAAGAAGGACCGATAATCATGCCCACTCCCTCGCTGGGCCTGAAGCGCCTGCCGCATAGCGCGGGCCTGCCGTTGCCCGGCTACCAATCCGAGGATGCCGCCGGGTTTGATCTGGCCGCCGCTGTCCCCGAGGGCGTGCCGGTCGTGCTGCCGCCGGGCGCGCGGATGCTCATTCCGACCGGGTTGGCCTTCGTGCTGGAGCGCGGTTTCGAAGCCCAGATCCGCCCGCGCTCGGGGCTGGCGCTCAAGCATGGCATCAGCGTTCTCAACACGCCCGGCACCATCGACGCCGATTACCGCGGCGAAGTGCAGGTGCTGCTGGTCAATCTCGGGCGCGTGCCGTTCGAGATCACCCGCGGCATGCGGATCGCGCAATGCATCGTGGCGCCCGTGACGCGCGTGGCGATCACCGAAATTGCGGCGCTGGATGAAACAGCGCGCGGTGCCGGCGGCTTCGGCTCCACAGGAACATGATCATTCCGTTTTCAGCATAATGATCAGAAATTTCTTCTGAATTAGCCGGAATAATCGCAAGTCTGGAGAACTTGTTTCTCCGACGCAGCACTCATAGCTTCT
The DNA here is from genome assembly GCA_964571245.1 of uncultured Methylobacterium sp. Classification (GTDB taxonomy): domain Bacteria; phylum Pseudomonadota; class Alphaproteobacteria; order Rhizobiales; family Beijerinckiaceae; genus Rhabdaerophilum. Next base: position 10,322 of record CAZNAT010000015.1, on the reverse strand, counting down.
TGGCTTGCACAGGCTGGCTGTTTTCGGTCGGCGTTAAATTGTCCCGAGGAGTTCTCCCATGACTGCCCACCCCACGCAAGCCACCCACAAACCCGGCCGCGGCCGGGTTTACGGCTCGATTACCGAAACCATCGGCGATACCCCGATTGTTCGGCTCGACCGGCTGGCCCGCGCGGAAGGCGTGCGGGCAAACCTCTTTGCCAAACTCGAATTCTTCAACCCGATTTCCTCGGTGAAGGACCGTATCGGCGTCTCGATGATCGAGGCCGCGGAAGCGGCGGGCCTGATCACCCCCGGAAAATCCGTGCTGGTCGAACCGACCTCGGGAAATACCGGCATCGCGCTGGCGTTTGTGGCCGCCGCCAAGGGCTACCGCCTGATCCTGACCATGCCGGAAACGATGTCGATCGAACGCCGCAAGATGCTCGCCTATCTCGGGGCCGAAGTGGTGCTCACCGAAGGCCCGAAGGGTATGAAGGGCGCCATTGCCCGGGCCGAGGAGATCGTCGCGGAAACCCCGGGCGCGATCATCCCGCAGCAATTCAAGAACCCGGCCAACCCGGCGATCCACCGTGCCACCACCGCCGAGGAAATCTGGAACGATACCGAAGGGGCGATCGATATCTTCGTCGCCGGCGTCGGCACCGGCGGCACGATTACCGGCGTCGGGCAGGTGCTGAAATCGCGCAAGCCTTCGGTAAAGATCGTGGCGGTCGAGCCGAGCGAAAGTCCGGTCCTCTCCGGTGGCGAGCCCGGTCCGCACAAGATTCAGGGCATCGGCGCCGGTTTCGTGCCGGATATCCTCGATCGAACTGTCGTGGATGAAATCATCCGGATCGACAGCGCCACGGCGATTTCCACCGCGCGCCTGCTCGCCCGCACCGAAGGCGTGCCCGGCGGCATTTCCTCGGGCGCGGCGACCGCCGCCGCACTGGAACTGGCGCGCAGGCCGGAGAACGCCGGCAAGAACATCGTCTTCATCGTGCCTTCCTTCGCCGAGCGCTATATTTCAAGCCTGCTGTTCGAAGGGCTGTGACCCGGACGATCCCCCCGGGAGATATCCCGGGGACCGCGTTTCGGGCGTGCCTTCAGCCTCGGGCTCTGGCCCGCCCCGGATTGGGCCACATAAGAGATTTCATGCCAAAAGCGATTTGATGCCAAAAATGATTTCATGGATGGGCTGCAACCGCCGTTGCAGCCCATTCATCTATCGGCTAAACGAGACGTCGAAGCACCCATAGCTCAGCTGGATAGAGTGTTGGATTCCGAATCCAAAGGTCGCAGGTTCGAATCCTGCTGGGTGCGCCATCATTTCGTTCACGACGAGTTTGCTTCGCTCACGGCCTCCACGCTACAAGCCGCACGCCATTGATGCCAGTCAGTCACGGTTCAGGCGAGGTCAGCAGGCGCTTTGCTGAAGGATCTCGTGAAATTCACCGCCGCGTCCAGCAGCGCCGGGGAAATGCCGGTCTCGACGCCGCGCGCGCGGAACAAGGAAACCAGACGCTCCGACGCCACATTGCCGGAAGCCCCGGGCGCGTAGGGGCATCCACCAAGCCCGGCGACCGCGCCGTCAAAAACCGCGACGCCGCGGCTCCAGGCCGCCTCGACATTGGCCAAAGCCTGGCCTGCCGTATCGTGGAAATGCCCGGCGAGCCTTTCGACCGGAACCAGCGCGATCACCGCCTCCAGCAGAAGGGAAATCTGGTCGGGGGTGGCGCGCCCGAGCGTCTCGCCCAGGGCAATCTCATAACACCCGAGATCCAGCAAGGCTCGCGCAACCCGGGCGACCTGCCCTGGCTCGATGGGCCCCTCATAGGGGCAATGCGTCGCGCAGGAAACATAACCGCGAACCGGCACCCCCAGTGCTTTCGCCCGCGCCAGAACCGGGACAAACCGACCAAGGCTCGCTTCGATCGAGCACTGGATGTTCCTGTGGCAGAAGCTTTCCGAGGCGGCCGTGAACACCGCCAGCTCCCCGGCCCCGGCCTCGAGCGCTAGGACCGCCCCCCGCTCATTGGGGACCAGCACCGAGAACCGGGTATCTGATTCTTCCGGAAGCCCCCGCAGCACCGCCTCGTGATCGGCCATCTGCGGCACCCAGGCCGGCGAGACGAAGGCCGTTACCTCGATCCGCCGGAAGCCGGCAGTCACCAGCCGCCCGATCAGATCGAGCTTGGTCGCGGTTGGAACAAAATCCGGCTCGTTCTGCAGCCCGTCCCGCGGGCCTACCTCCACCAGCGTCACCGCGCGCGCACCCATGGATCAGCGGTCCATGAGGGTCGGCAGGATTGTCATCAGGCCGGGGAGCGCCATGGCGAGCAGCAGCCCGATAAGCTGGAGGATGAAGAACGGCAGGATCCCCCGGTAGACGACCCCCATCGACATGCCCGGCGGCAAGGTGCCCTTCATGTAGAACAGGGTGTAGCCGAAGGGGGGCGAGATATAGCCCATCTGAATGGTGATGGCATAGAGAACGCCGAACCAGATTTCGTCGAAGCCGAGGAACTTCACGATCGGGATGAACACCGGCACGGTCAGCAGGATGATGCCGATCTCGTCGAGCACCGTGCCGAGAAAGATCAGGATCAGCATCATGACCGCCAGGATCACGTAGGGTGCAACATCGAGCCCCTTGATGAACTGGAGCATGGCATCGGCACCGCCCAGCCCGGTGAAAATGGCGACATAGGCCTTGGCGCCAATGGTGATCCAGAGAATCATCGCTGTCGCTTTCACGGTGTCGAGCGCGGAGGCACGCAGGGTCTCAAAGTTCAGACGCTTCTCGAAAGCCGCGGCGATAGCGGCCCCCAGCACGCCGACAGCGGCGGCTTCGGTGGGGGTGGCGATGCCGAAAAAGATCGAACCGAGGATCATCACGATGATGAAGCTCGGCAGGACGAGCGAGGAGAGCGCCGCGATCCGCTCGCGCCAGGGAGCCGGCTCATAATCTTCGCGCAGCGGCGCGGCGCCTGGCTTGAGCCAGGCCACCGCCAGGATGTAGAGGATGTAGAGCATCGCCAGCATGATGCCCGGCACGATCCCCGCAATCAGCATCTTGCCGATCGAAACCTGCGCCGTGACGGCATAGACGATCGTCAGGATCGACGGCGGAATGAGAATCCCGAGCGTTCCGGCGGCGCAGATCGTCCCGGTCGCGAGTTCCGGCGAATAGCGCCGCTTGAGCATTTCCGGCAGTGCCAGCATCCCCATCGCCGTCACCGCAGCCCCGACAACCCCGGTCATCGCCGCCATGATGACGCAAATGACAACCGTTCCGACCGCGAGGCCGCCGCGAAGCCGGCCGAACCAGAGTTCCATCGCGCGGTAGAGTTTCTCGATGACGCCGGACCGCGAGAGCAAGGCCGCCATCAGGATATAAAGCGGAATGCCGAGCAGCGCCTCGGATTTCATCGTATCGAAAATCTGAAGCACGAGAACGATGACCGACTGCGGGTTCCACAGCGTCACGGCAATGATCAGCGAGAGACCGCCCAGTACGAAGGCGATCGGGAGCCCGGTGACCATGAACAGCGTCAGGCCGCCGAACATCAGGATCAGAATGCCGGTCGGGCCGAAAAAAGGGTCAGCCATGGGACTGATTACCCAGAGTTGGATCCCGGAACAGGACGCGCAGCAATTCGGCCACGGCCTGGAGCATCAGGAGCGCCAGCGCGAGCGGAACCGCAGCCTTGTTCCACCAGATCGGTGGGTTCCAGGCGGAAAACGAGGTCTCGCCGTAGTTCCAGGAATCGACGGCGAGCGGCAGCGAAAACGCCAGCAGGATCGCGGAGAAAACGATGATGATCGGGATGTTGATGATATCGAACAAGCGGTTGGCCGGGCTGGAAAGCCGCTGGCGCAGGATATCCATGGCTACATGCCCCTTGAGATGCAGCACATAGGGCCCCGCGAGCAGGAAATAGGGACCGAAGAGCAGCAGGGCGAGTTCCATCCCCCAGACGGTGGGGCTGTTGAAGGCATAGCGCATCAGGACATCGAACAGCATGATCGGAACGATGGCGTAGATCAGGAACGCCGCCAGATGAAAAGCGGCGCGGTTGAGCGCGGTGATCGCGCCCACGACGACGTGCACGACAGGTGGCATGGAGCGCCCTTTCGGCTGAAATCTGAAAAAAACGGCGGGCGAGGCGCGGGGGGAGAACCGCAGACCCCACCCGCCAAGGCGGGAGCTTCCAGACAATCAGCTCAAGACGCCCAGCTTTTTCATGAAGCCGATCTGGCTTTCGAGAATTTTCTTGGCAAGGGCATTGTCCTTGGTCGCGCTCTGCCAGGCCGCGATCGCCTTCGGCCTGCTGGCAAGGATATCCGCCTGATCCAGCGTGTGGATCGTGCAGCCCTTGGCCTTATATTTGTCGAGAACCAGCACATCCTGAACAAGGATATGCTGACGCAGCGCGGTGGAAATCTCCCGCGCCGCGACCGCCAGAGCGGCCTTGAACTCACCCGGCAGTTTTTCGTAGGCACCGCGATTGGCAACATAGGAAGTCGCGGTTGTCGGCTGATGAACCCCCGGCAGCACGACGTGCTTGGCCACTTCGGCGAGCCCGGCTTCGAAATTCGCAGTGAGGTCACCACGGTCGGCGATGTCGATCACGCCTTTGTCGAGCGCAGAATAGACCTCGCTCGTCGGCAGCGGCGCGACGCTCACGCCGAACGCCGCCATCACCGCCGAGGCCAGCCCGACGAAGCGCCCCTTCTTGCCCGCAAGGTCGGCAATCCGGGTAATCGGAACCTTGGAATGGAGCGGCTCCTGACCATAAATCGTCGGCGCAATATAGAAGAGCCCGGCCGGAGCATAGGCTTCCCGCGCCATGTCAAGGCCACCCATTTCGTGAAACCAGGCCTCGAGCTGATCGGATTCCGGGAAGCCGAACGGCACCGTGGAAGTGAAGGCGAAAGCTGGAATTTTGCCAGCTTCATAGCCATCGAAGGTTTTCATCATCTCAAGTGCGCCGCCGCGGACAGCATCGAAAGCCTGTGCTGCCGGAACCAGCTGGCCGCCGGCAAAAAGCTCGATAGTGAACCGTCCTCCGGTCAGTTCGCTGACCCGCTTGACGAACCGCTCCTCAAATTTCTGCGGCGTGGTTCCCGGATCCCAAAGCGCCTGCATCCGCCACTTGACCGCCCCTTGCGCAAGCGCCGGGCTGACGAGCGGGGCCGAGACCATGGCGGCACCGATCGCACCGCCTACCCCGATGAGGATCTCGCGACGTTTGACTGTCATGGTATTTCTCCCTTTTCCATATTTTTTAAGGTTTTTTCGTTGTGATTTCTGGCTTCCCGCAGCCAACGCCGGACGCGCTTCCGTATGTCCTGACCTCAATTCCCATGCAGCGGCGCAATTGCTTCTTTATGTGTCGCGCAACCTCGCGATGATTTCCTGGGCACGATCTGTCCGAACGTCATGCCTGGCCGCGAGTTCGGTCGCGACGAGATCGATCTCGTCGCCGGTCGCACCGGCCACGATGGCGATGTTGCGCGCGTGAAGCGCCATATGCCCGCGCTGGATACCCTCCGTGGCCAGCGCCCGCAGCGCCGCCATGTTCTGCGCGAGCCCGACGGCAACGGTGACCTCGGCGAGTTCCTGCGCCGAGGCGACCCCGAGAATTTTGAGCGAGAGTTGCGCGAGGGGGTGCGATTTGGTCGCCCCGCCGACAAGGCCAAGCGCCATCGGCAACTCAAGCGTCCCCACCAGGGTCCCATCCCTGGCGAGTTCCCAGGTGCTCAGCGAGGTGTAGCGGCCCGAACGCGCGGCATAGGCATGGGCCCCCGCCTCGATGGCACGCCAGTCATTGCCGGTGGCGATCACCACGGGATCGATCCCGTTCATGATCCCCTTGTTATGGGTGGTTGCGCGATAGGGATCGACCGCCGCAAGCGTATAGGCATCGAGAATCCCCTCGATCATCCGTTGCCCGGAATAATGTTCTGTGGCCAGGGATTGCGCGGTCAGGCGAACCTGGGCGCGGGCCACGCGCAGATCGGCAAGGTTGGAGAGAATGCGCAGGCGAACCTCGCCGCCACTCACCCGCTCGACGATCGGCGCGACGGTTTCGGCCATGGTATTGACCGTGTTCGCCCCCATGGCATCGCGCACGTCGACGATGAGATGCATCACCAGCATCGCACCGCGCGGCGTCTGCGGAAAGACGTGAACCTCGATGTCCCGGCAGCCGCCGCCGAGCCCGATCAGCACCTTGTCCCTCGCATTGGCGGCAGCAACGATCTCGTCGCGTGCGCGCAGCAAGGAAAGCCGGGCGCCATAGGGATCGCTCAGCCCGATGACCTGAACTTGCGCCCGCATCAGCGGCAGCGCGCTCGAGGTCTCGAACCCGCCACATCCCCGCGCGATCCGCGCCATATAGGAGGCGCCGGCCACCACGGAGGGCTCCTCCACCGCCATCGGAACCAGATAGTCTTTGCGGTTGATCCGAAAATTCGTCGCAATGCCGAACGGCAGTTCGAATGTGCCGATGACGTTCTCGACCATGCCATTCGCCCGCACCAGCGGGAGAGCCCCCGGCGTGCCGAGCATGGCCTGGTCCTCGTGCGAAAGCCCGACCGCCTGCGCCAGAGCCTCGAGTCGCGCGGAGGGTTCGAGGTTGCGGAAATTCTCAAGCCGGGAATTCACCGCGCGCGGCACCGCGCTTCGGTCGAAAGGCGTCATCGCATGTTTCCTCACCCGCGCTTCGCGGCTTGACGAGGTGGCCTGACAACCGGGCCACGGCGATCTCCGCCTTGCCGCCCCATCTTGCCGTCCCATCTTGCCGTCCCATCTTGCCGAACCCGCCACGCACTCTCTTGATTTCATCGAGAAATGAGGCACAGTTTGATGGCAAGCAAGGTACAATTCCCGGAGATTGGACCAGCACTGTACCAGTGAAAACAACGGACACAGAGAAGCCGGCATGGCCCGTATCGAGCACATCGTCTCCGCCGTTCTGAAGCTGATCGCGGATGGCCACATCGCATCGGGCCAGCGTATCGGTTCGGTTCGGGCCGCCGCGCGCGAGTTCGGTGTCTCGAAGAACACGGTCGTGGAGGCCTATGATCGCCTGGTGGCACAAGGCGCGATCGAGCCGCGCGCCGGCTCGGGATTTTTCGTCTCGCGCCCCCGCAGCCGGGCAGTACCCGACGCGCGCCCCGCCCTCATCGCCGAGGCCACCGATCACGTCTCCCTGCTACGCGAGCAGCTCGACCGGCATTACGCCGTCCGGGTCGGCGACGGGCGCCCGCCCTCCGACTGGACGGAGGGTTCCGAACTCGGTCGCCATCTCGGCTACCGCAGCCGCGCGTCGAGCGAGCCGCTCGAACACGGCTACGGCGCGCCGATGGGCTACGAACCGCTGCGGGTCAAAATTGCCCAGATGATGATCGAACGGGCCGTGGAGGTCGATCCCAACCAGGTGCTCACGACCTTCGGCGCCAACCACGGGCTTGATCTCGTCGTCCGTCATTTCATTGAGCCGGGAGACGCTGTGCTGGTGGATAGCCCCGGGTACTATCCGTTGTTTGGCAAGCTCCGGCTATCCCGCGCCACAATCGTCCCGGTTCGCCGCACCCTTGACGGCCCGGATCTGGAAGATCTCGAAACAAAAGCCCGCCTCCATCGGCCAAAGCTTTATTTCACCCAGACCCTCGCCCATAACCCGATGGGAACCTCGATGCCGCTGGCGACCATGCATCGGGTGCTGCAGGCGAGCGAGCGTCACGCCTTCGGCATCGTCGAGGATGATCCTTTCGCCGATATACTGCCCGCGCTGGCGCCGCGCCTTGCCGCCCTCGATCAGCTCCGGCGCGTGATCTATATCGGCACGTTTTCAAAAACCCTTTCCGCAAGCCTGAGAACCGGGTTCATTGCCGCCAGCCACGAGATGATCGCCTCGCTCGCCGATGTGAAAATGCTCAGCGTCGTCAACAGCTCGGGATACGTCGAGCGTATCGTCCACGACCTGATCGCAAACGGGCATTATCGCCGCCATCTGCGCCGCCTGCAGGACCGGGTCGCCCGTGCGAGCGAAACGGCGATCTCGGCCCTCCGCCAGATCGGCTTTCCTTCCATCCGCCCGCCAGCCGGCGGCTACTACCTGTGGTGCCCGTTGCCGGAGGGGATCGATGATCTCGAACTGGCGCGATCCGCCGCGCGCGAAGGCATCTTTCTGGCACCAGGGTCGATTTTCAACGTCGACAAAACCGGGCAGGAGCCGGCGCTCCGCGTCAATGTCGCCTATGCCACCCACCCGCAATTCCTGGCGTTCCTGGCACGCGCCACGGGCCAAACCTAGGGGGAAAGCGCACAAGAACGCCTCTGTCGATGACTTCACCCCAGGGTCCAGACCCTAGTGATCCGTGGACAAGTTCGCTTTTCCCGGCCCGCCTGCGGCCATTTCTGCCGCCATATAGATGGCTTTCCGGAAGGCCGCTTTGACGTCATCATGCCAGCATGTCCGGTCAATTGACTGAACCAGGGTTTTGGTATCGATGCTTTTGCCCGGCCCCAGCACCGCCGTAGCGCTTTGGGACAGCAAGGGGGCATCGGCCAGCGTCGCGATCGTCAGCAGCATGGTCTGGCCGAGGTGCCCACTCTGCGGCACACGGCTCATGGACTGAAGTGCGCGATTGTAATCTCCCTCCATCACCGCTTTCGCGGCCGTCGCATGCATGTATCGTGACGTCGGACGGGCGGAAAGCTGGAAGGCCCGCGCCTCGGCCTCAAGCGCGAAATCCCAATCGAGGGCGGAGAGCCCGGCCTTTTCCGCGATCGAGGCGAGCAGGTTGGTATCGTTGGGGGCAAGTGCAAACAGCCGCCGCGCCAGCACCTTGGTCGCATCGGTATCCCCAAGACATGCCCGCAGCGTCATTCTCGCGTTCAACTGCAGCCGATCATCCTCGGAGGCGTTGCTCAGCAGCGATTCGGCTGTCTCGAAATAGTTCTTTCGTGCTTCCCCCACCGCCCTGCGCGCATCATAGATCGCGAGCAGCGCCAGCGTCGCGCGCCCCTCGGAAAAATTTGGATATTTCCCAATGAGCCTTTGCAGGCATTCCCGCGCGTCAGCCCGTTGCATCATCTCGATGCCGCTCCAATAACGGTGGACGCTCATCATGCACTGGAACTGCTCCTCAGCCTGGGAATGGACCGCATCCGGCGTGGCCGAAGACGCACTCTCGGGCGTGACGAGTTGATGGCCGACAACTCGGGCCAGCTGGACATAGAGGCTCGTGGCCAGGGAATGCATCGGTTCATACAAATGCGAACTGGAGAAGGTTCCGCTCCAGACAACGGTGCGATCGGGCTCGCGATGCAGCAGGACCGAAAGCACATGACCGATCGCGTCTCGTGAAAGCACCGAACTGACCGTGAAAACGTTCGGCGGCACCGGTTGTGAGGTTTCAAAGGTCTCCATCAAGGACACCGAGAGCCACTTCTGGAGGCTCAGTTCCCCCGCGAACTGCGTCCGCAACCCAAGCGCCAGGACACGCGACTCGGGATCACGCTGGTCGGTCACCACCGGTAGGACAATCAGTTTCGGAACAGCATTGGACGCCGGCGCAACCGGGGTTGACCGGCCATCAATCCAAAATCTGGTTCCCGAGATCACGGAAAGGACGACAACGCCCAGAAAGGCGATCCCGAAAATGGCCACCACAACAACCGAGAGCCCGACAGGAGCGGCATGCGACCTGGCAAACGCCGAGCTTCGTGCGGGCATTGGCCGTTCGGATGCGTCATGGACCGCCACCCGGCCACCGGGCGATTCCGTTGCGGCGGGTTCGGTTTGCTCGGAGCCGGGCGGAGAGGCGTCATCCGCCATAATCTGCAACCGGTAGCTGCCGCGCGGAATCGCCAGCTTCACCGGCTCAGACTGCCCTTCCGTCGCAAAATAGTAGTCGATCGCCTTGCGGAGCCGCGCGATTTCGACCCGCACGATACTGTCCTGCTGGGGGTCGAACGTGCTTCCCCGGCCAAAAACATCGGTTGCGATGGCATAGGCTTTCAACCGGTCGCCCCGCCCGGCGAATTCTTCCTGGACCAGATATCTCAGCAACGCCGGCAAACGACCGCCAGATCCCAGAGCGCCAGCAGCCTCCAGCTTTCTGACCCCATCGAGGACCGCCTCAAGGCGGATTCCTGAGATTTCGCCCGACATGTGCTTATCCTGAAAACGCCACCCGAAAGCCTATGCCTGCACGTGCAGATCTATGTACGTACCTGTACGTATACTTAGATAATTACGTATACGCGTACGTACTTCAATCCCAAAAAAATTCTGTGAGAGTACCTCCGACAACAAGGGGCT
>CAZNAT010000014.1:27985-59852 GCA_964571245.1 uncultured Methylobacterium sp. | reverse complement strand
CAAGGCCGAGGCGCGGCGCTCGACGCTGCTGATCGCCCCGACCGGCGCCGGCAAGACGCTGGCGGGGTTCCTGCCCTCGATGGTGGACCTCGCCGCGAGGCCGCCCTGCCCGTTTCCGCGCGGCGTGCACACGCTCTACATCTCGCCGCTCAAGGCGCTCGCGGTCGATATCCGCCGCAATCTCGAAACCCCGATCCGCGAGATGGGGCTTGGCATCACGGTCGAGACCCGCACCGGGGATACGCCGGCCTCGCGCCGCCAGCGGCAGATGCGGCTTCCGCCGGATATCCTGCTCACCACGCCCGAGCAGGTCGCGCTCCTTCTGGCCAACCCCGACGCCCGGCGGTTCTTTTCCGGGCTTCGTACCATTCTCGTCGACGAACTTCACGCCATCGCGCCGTCAAAACGCGGCGATCTCCTGGCGCTGGATCTCGCGCGGTTGCGCAAGCTTGCGCCGGAGGCGATTGCCTTCGGGCTTTCAGCTACCGTCGCCGAGCCGGACGATCTCCGGCGCTGGCTGGTGTCGCAGGGCGGAAATACCGGTGTTGCCAGCTTGCCGGCCGTATCCGGCCTCGCCGATCTCGTCGAAACCGCCGCAGGGATCGCGGCACGACCGGATATCCGCATGCTGGAGACTGCGGCGCATCTACCCTGGTCCGGCCATTCGGCGCGGCACGCCATGGCGGAAATCCATGCCGAGATCGGCCGGCACAGGCTCAGCCTGCTGTTCGTCAACACCCGGATGCAGGCCGAACTGGTGTTCCAGATGCTCTGGGGCATCAACGACGCGAACCTGCGCATCGCCCTCCACCATGGCTCGCTGGAGGTCGGCCAGCGCCGCAAGGTCGAGGCCGCGATGGCGACCGGCGGGGTGGATGCGGTGGTCTGCACCTCCACCCTCGATCTCGGGGTCGATTGGGGCGATGTCGATCTCGTCGTCAATATCGGAGCCCCCAAGGGCGCAAGCCGGCTATTACAACGGATCGGCCGCGCCAACCACCGGCTCGACCAGCCGTCGAAGGCCCTGCTGGTCCCATCAAACCGCTTCGAGGTGCTCGAATGCCGCGCGGCGATCGAGGCGGCGGAAGCGGGCGAACAGGATGCGGTGACGGCGCACGAGGGCGCGCTCGACGTGCTGGCGCAGCACGTTCTCGGCATGGCGGTGGCCGAGCCGATCCTGCCCGAGGACCTCTTTGCCGAGGTTCGCTCCGCCGCGCCTTATGCGCATCTGTCACGCGAGGATTTTGACCGGGTTCTCCAGTTCGCGATCGATGGTGGCTACGCCCTCAAGGCCTACGACCGCTTCGCCAAGATCCGGCGGGATCGGGATGGCCGGTTGCGGGTGGCGAATGCCAGGATTGCGCAGGCTTACCGGATGAATATCGGCACCATCGTCGAATCGACGCTGCTGAAGGTCCATCTTGGCAGCGCAAAAGGCGGGGGCCTGCGCTACGGCCGCCTGCTCGGCGAGATCGAGGAATATTTCGCCGAAGGGCTTTCCCCCGGCGATACCTTCGTTTTCGCCGGGGAAGTGCTGAAGTTCGAGGGGCTTGTCGAGGATCGGGTCGTTGCCTCCCGCGCGGCGGGGCGCGATCCGATGGTGCCCTCCTACGATGGCGGCAAATTCCCGCTCTCGACGCATCTGGCGCAGCGCGTCCGGAACATGCTCGCAAACCCGGAGGCCTGGCGGCACCTGCCGTCCCAGGTGGCCGAATGGCTCGAACTCCAGTCGAAGAAATCCGGCCTGCCCGGGCGCGACGACCTGCTGGTCGAAACCTTCCCGCGGGCCGGACGGCACTATCTCGTCGCCTATCCCTTCGAGGGCCGGCTCGCGCACCAGACCCTCGGCATGCTGCTGACCCGCCGGCTGGAGCGCGCCGGGCTGAAGCCGCTCGGCTTTGTCGCCAATGACTACGTGATCGCGATCTGGATGCTGGACGACCCGGGCCTGCGCCTCGCCCGCAAACCCGGATTTCTCGCCGACCTCCTGGATGCCGATATGCTCGGCGATGACCTCGAGGACTGGCTGGCGGAAAGCGCGCTGCTCAAGCGCTCCTTCCGGCATTGCGCCGTCATCGCCGGGCTGATCGAGCGGCGCTTCCCGGGGATGGAGAAAAAATCGCGCGCGGTGACGATCTCGACCGATCTGATTTATGACGTGCTGCGACGGCACGAACCCGACCATGTCCTCCTGAAGGCCGCGCGCGCGGATGCGGCGCGGGGGTTGATGGATCTGCGCCGGCTCTCGGATCTCCTGACCCGCATTCGCGGGCGGATCGTGCATCACGGCCTCGATCGGGTTTCCCCGCTCGGGGTGCCGATCCTGCTCGAAATCGGCCGGGAGCCGGTTTACGGTGAAGCCAGAGACGTGCTGATCGCCGAGGAGGCCGAGCGTTTGATGGGTGAGGCCTGCGGGCGGGGAGGCTAGACGTGACGCCAGGCAAGCCGGCCTTCTGCGCGCTGGGCGGTGCCGCGCTGCAGCTCTATCCCGAGGGGGCCGCGCTGGTCGCTTCAGAGGCGACCTTGATCGTCGCCGATCTCCATCTGGAAAAGGCCTCGGCCTTCGCCGCGCAAGGCCAGATGCTGCCGCCCTACGAAACCCTGGAAACGCTGCAGCGGCTTGACCGCCTCGTCCGCGCCTTGACGCCGAAGCGGCTGGTTATGCTCGGCGACAGCTTTCACTCCCCGGTTCATGCGATCGATGCGACTTCCCCTTCGCGCCGGCTGATCGATGGTCTGGGCCAAATGGTGGATTTGGTCTGGGTTTCCGGCAACCACGATCCGCACCTGCCGGTCGCGGTGCCCGGAATCTTCGTCGCCGAATGGCGGATCGGCCCGCTCGTGCTCCGGCATGAACCGGCCGATGACGGCAGGAACGAGGTCGTCGGGCATCTGCACCCGGCAAGCCGGCTGGCGACGCGCGGCGGCAGCCAGAAGAAAAAATGCTTCGTGCTCTCGCCCCGGCGGCTGCTGATGCCGGCGTTCGGCACGCTCACCGGCGGGGTAGAGGTTACCCGCCCCGACATCGCCCGCTGGTTTCGGGAGCCGGGGTGCCATGCCTTTTTGCTGGGGCGCGGCGCGCTGCACCAAATTCCGCTCTAGGCACCCGCCCGCCAGAACACCCGCGCATTACCTGGGCCCCGGTTGGCGAAAAGCCGATTCGAGATCAAAAAGCTCCGGATCGAAGGCCGGTCCTTTCAGATCGGCGTTCGCTTCCGGGCGCAGGATCGCTCAATCCTTGCGAAACACCAGATTGGCCATCCAGCCGAGGATGATCGCCATGGCGACGGTGAAAAACCCGTAGGCCCAGGCCTCGCTACGCGCGGCGGTCGCCACGAACGCGTCAAACCCGACCTTGCGGACAACAAAACCCGCCTGCGCCGTCTTGAGCGGAACCCCCTCCGACAACACCGAGAGATTGACGAGATAAAGCCCGGTCGGGGCTTTTGCCGGCAGCACGATCCTGGCGGTGAAGAGGTTCGGGCGGATCATGGTGATCGCCTTCTCGTTCTGCGCCAGCGCCCCTTCCTCCCGGCGCAGGCGCAGGAGCGCGTTGCGATAGCCGAAATCCTCGATATCCTTCTCGCCCGAGGGCAGAACCGGCTCCGGCAGAAAGAACTCGAGCCCGAGCTTGAGCCGCTCGCGCGTCGTCTCGTCGACGATCCCGGACAGCGGCTTGGATGACAGGGTCGAAAAGTAGAGCGGCACCTTGGAGTAACGCTTGCGGCTTTCCGTCAGCCAGATCGGCCCGAAGCGGCCCTTGCGCTGGATGACGATCTCGCCCGCCGGTCCCTGGACATTGGCGACGATATCATAGGCCCCGCTCCGGGCGATGGTATGGGCATCGCGTTCGATCAAGCCAAAAACGATGATTTCCGCCCCGGTATAGGTCGAGGTGATGGCGATCTCGCGGGTCGAAAGCGCCAGCACGAGTTCCTCGGCTTTTGCGCAGAGCCCCCCCGTGCACGCGACCACCATCGCCGGCAAAACCGCGCGCATCCGGGCGAGCGTGAAACCGGCGCGCGGGCTCATCGTTCAAGCTCCGTCGCGTTGATCGAGAACCGATCCGCGGGGTCGCCGACAATCTCGAAGGCAAAGCGGATCCCGACCACCAGAATGAGCAGCGCGAGCAACAGCCGGAACTGTTCGCCCTTGAGCGCCTGCCCGGCGCGCGCGCCAAACTGCGCGCCGATCACCCCGCCAACGACGAGCGTCAGCGCGAGCAGCACATCCACCGCCTGCGAGATCACCGCATGCAGAAGCGTCGCGACGACCATCGTCACCAGGATCTGGAACAGCGATGTCCCCACGACGACCGAGGTCGGAACGCGGAAGAAATAAATCAGCGCCGGGACAACGAGAAACCCGCCGCCAATGCCGAGCACCGTGCCGATAAACCCGATTACCGCGCCGAGCGCGACAAGCGGGATAACGCTGGTGGACATCTTCGACCGGTGAAAACGCATCGGAAACGGCAGACGCTCGTACCAGCGGTGTTCGCCGGGCTGGCGGAGCGGCAGCGGTTTTCCCCGCCGGCTTTGCAGCATCGAGCCGATGCTTTCGACAAACATCAGGCAGCCGACCGACATCAGCAGGGTGACATAGGACAGGGTGATGACGAGATCGAGATGGCCGAGCTTGCGCATCTGGTTGAAGAACAGCACGCCCAGAACCGTGCCGAACACACCCCCGGCCACCAGCACCGAGCCCAGCTTGAGGTCGAGCGCGTTGCGGCGCCAATAGGTCAAGGCTCCGGTCACCGAGGACGCCGCGATATGGACCGAGGACGTCGCCACCGCGACCGGCGCGGGAACGCCGACAAAAATCAGCAGCGGCGTCAACAGAAAGCCGCCGCCAACACCGAAAAGCCCGGAAATGAACCCGATCGCGCCCCCCATTCCCAGCAGCAGGAACAGATTGAGCGGTAATTCAGCGATCGGAAGGTAGAGTTGCATCGGGACACCGCACCGGAACGGATGACGCCATTGGCCTCCGACCGGCCTCGTTTTTGACCCCGCCGCCCGCCGGCGTCAACACAGGCGGCGGGTCTTGCGGTGCGAACCCCGGGAAAAACCGGCCATGGCGCCCATTTCCCGGAGGCTTACGTCCCCTGCTTGACGGGCCTGTCCCAGACGCCTGGCTCGTTCGCGACCGGATTGGGCTTGTTGGGCTTGAAGGCTTTGACCCGCTCCACTTCCCGCGCCAGTTGGTCCTTGGTCAGCCGTGCCGCGATATCATCGCGCTTCTTGGCCGCATCCGGATCGCCCTGAAGCGCCGCGATCGCGAACCAGCGGTAGGATTCGCCGAGATCCTGGTTCACGCCAAGGCCGCGCGCGAACAAAATGGCCACGTTGAACTGGCTGTCCTTGATCCCGTGCTCGGCCGCGCGTTTGAACCACAGCGCCGCCCCGGCATAATCGGGCGCGCCATGCACGCCTTCCGCCAGAAGAACCGCCGCGTTGTGCATCGCCAGAACGTGACCCTGCGCTGCCGCGCGATCGAACCACTGGAAAGCGAGGGCGGAATCCTTCGTCAGCCCTTTGCCCTCGCGATAAAGGCTCGCAAGGCGATATTGCGACGGACCATGCCCGCCTGCCGCAGCCTGTTCGAACCACCGGGCGGCAAGCAGGGGGTCCCGCGTGACTCCGCGGCCATCCGCGTAGCGGGTGCCGATCTCGAAATGCGCGGCGGCGTTCCCGGCAAGCGCCGCATCGCGCAGCTTGTCCTGCCCGCGCAAATTGGTCGCGGCAACGAGCTCGGTGATCGCGTTGCGCCCGGTTTCCAATGGCCGCACCGTGCCATCCGCGGCGATGCTGCCGACGGTCAGCGGATCGGATTGGGTCACCGCATTGGTATCGGACAGCCGTTGCCCCCGTTTGCCGCTGGCGTTCGGGAAGGCGCCCGGCATCGGCTGATTGTCGACGGGCGCGACCGAAGCGCCGGAGGTGCCGGTTGACTCGGGGCCATCGGCAGAGGGCTCGCTGGTTTCGGGGCCACCGGAGGTGGCCGGGGCTGTCGGCGGGGTCTTGGGCTTCGCGGCCGGCGAACGCTCCGGCAGCGCCGGCGCGAAGGCCTCGCTGCCCGGCTGATTGCGATTGGTCAGCACCTTCATCGCCCCGAGCGAAAACACGACCGCGGCGAGGCCAAGCAGGATCGGCTTGCGCGCCCGGACAATGAACGTCGTGGCCGCACCGGCCGGATCCACCGGCGCGCGCGCCGGCTTGCCGCCCTTGGACGGCTTGTCTTCGGCCAGGGCCGCCTGGCTCCGGTCGGCGGCGACCTGCGCCGCACGCCGCGCCGCGGCAATGAAATTGGTGCGCGGATCAGCGCCCGGCACGGCTTGCCCGGCGCTCGCTCCCTGCCCCGGCTGCATGCCGGGTTCCAGCGGCAGATCGGCCAGGGTGTCATCGAGGACCGGGGCCGCCTTCGTCGCCCGGACGGTGGTTTCGAGGGCTGAGGGGGCGGCTTGCACGGGCGGGGTGTTGCGCTGCGCCGAGATCGTGGCGGGCGTCTCGACGCTCGGCGCGATCCGCGCGGCCTGGGGGGCCGGGACATCCGGGGCCGGCTGAGCCGCCGGTTTGGATTTTTCCCGGCTGTCGAGATCGCCAAGGCGTGCCACCAGCGTTTCAAGCGTGCCGTGCAGGGCTTCGAGCGTGCTGCGCGTCCGGCGCTCGGCATCGCTTTGCGCGGTCTTGAATTCGTTGAGATCACGCTTGATCAGCAGCAAGCCCTCGGCGGCCAGCGTGTCGCTGGTTTCGTCGCGCGGGGCGAGCCTGACGGCTTCATGCGCGGCTTGCTTGGCGGCGGTATCGGCCATTTCGCGCATGTCGCGGCGCGCCAGATCGAGCTGCGTGAAAATATCGCCGACACTGCGCTCGATCCCGTCAAGCCCGACCGGCGTGTTGCCAACCTGCTCCATGCGCTTGGCGAGGCGCGAGATTTCATCCTGCAACGCGTCGAGTGCGGTGGAATCGGTTCCGGCGGTCTGGATCTGATCCATCCGCTCGGTCAGCCGCTCCAGCATCCCGACCAGCGCAGCCTGATCGCCTGCTGGCGGCGCCTGTTCGGCGCGGTCAAGCGAGGTGCCAATCTTCTCCAGCCGTTCCGCGAGAACATCGAGCCCGGCAAGCGGTTTGCCCTTGGAGCTCTCGAGAACGCGATCGATCCGCTCCAGACGCTCGGCGATGGTATCGAGACCGGCCAAAGGCTGCGAATCCTTGGCCAGCTTCTTCATGCCGCGCGCGATTTCGGCGAGCTTGTCCTCGATGCCGCCAATCGCGGCGAGACGGGTCTCGATCCCGGCGAAGGTCGCCTTGGGGTCGATCCGCTCCAGCCGATCCCCGACATCCCGGATGGCATCGAGTACCTGGCGGTCGTCGCCGGGAGTGCGCTGAAACTTCTCGATCTGACGGCCGAGCGCTTCAATCTGATGGGCCAGCCCCTCCAGAGGCTGCGCGCGCATCGCCTGGCTGACCAGCGCCTTGATCGCTTCGGTTTCGCGCGCGATGTCATCGAGGCGCGCCGGATCCGCGCCCTGCGAGATGAGATCGAGCCGGCGGGCGATATTGCCGACTTCCTGCGTCAGGCGGTCCGTCCCGCGCGAGGCCGCCACTTCGCGCAAAACCGCGCGCACATCTTCATGCATGCGCTCCAGCGGCTCGAACAGGCGCTCCGGCAGGCCGTCGCGCTGTGCTCGCCAGGCCTTTTCGACCGTGGTCGCTACGGCGTCTTCGACCATCCCGACGAGGCGCTGGGGCGAAAGCTTTTCAACGGAAGCGGCGATCCCGGCGAGATCGCTCCGGAGCAGGGCGACATCATCCTGCGGGCGGGCGCGCCACTCCTCGATCCGGCTCGTCAGTTCGGCGAGCCGATCCTGAAGATGGTTGGCGTCCGGCTTCGGCTCGACCCGCATGTCGTCGATCCGCGCGATCAGCAGGCCAAGCTGCTGGCGCATGCCTTCGATATCCGGGTGAACCGCCGTCGGCGCGGCGGCCGGTGAGCCGGCACCGGTCTCACCCTCGAGATCACGACGCCGGGCCTCGATCTCGCTCAACGCACGGGAGAACGCCGGATCCTCATCCGGAAAGCCGCGCGTCTGCGGCGCAAAACCCGATGGGGATTCCTGCGCGAGGCCCCGCTCACCGCCTGTTTTGGGCTGCAAACGATCCAGCATCGCCATAATACCCTGGAGACGCTGATCCACACCGGCATCCACGGAGGCGGCGCGCGACGGCGTCAGGCTGTCGAGCCGACGCTCAAAGGCCTTCAGGGCTTCGGCAAGGTGAAGCGTTTCAGTGGGCTGCTCATTGGGGAGCCCCCCCCGGGACGGGCCAGGCATCGTCCGGTCATCGCCCGTCGCGGCCCGCTTTTCGAGGCGCTCGATGGCCTGGACGGCGTTTTCGATCAGATCGAGAACCGGTGAATTGTCATTGTCCTGATCAGAATAGCGTGAGGGGGCGGTCATCATCCGCTGCTGGCCGAGGCGCTCCAGACGCTCGTTGAGCGCATCGATCCGGCGCGGCTTCCCACGTGCGGCGCGGCGCGGGCGGGATGGCAGCGGTTCAGGGTCGATATCCTCGTCATCCAGATTGCCGGCAAGAACCTGATTGAGCCATTGGCCCACGGACATCCCGGAGCGATGGGCAGCTTCCACCGCCTGCTCCCGGATATCCGGATCAATTCCCCGAACACTCCACGGCAATGCATTCGCCATTTCCGAACCCGCTTCCCGTCGCCGCGCTTGCGCGACACCCTTTTGTTGCGGTGATCGGGCGCCGAATCACATGGCGTGAATCCGGCTCCTTTTTCACTCGGGAGGAGCTTTTCCGCCTTATGGTAAACATGGCGTTAATAACACGGCAATTTTTGATCAGCCCGGCGTCTGTTCGGCCTGAAATGCCAAAAATCCCCACGCCATTAGCCGGGGATTTACCATGTTTGATCGGGGAGAGGAATTTTGGACCGCCGGGCCTTATCCGCCGGAGGCGCGCCTTAGTCTTTTTGTCTTCATTTCGTTTTCTTCATCGATCTTTTCGACCAGATCTTCTGCCTCCATGATCGCAATCGACAATATCGAGCGGAGCAGCGCTGTATCTTCTGAATGCAGTTGAGCTTTGATGATGAAAGAGAAGTCAATAATGCTGTTGATTACGTCACGCTCTGACATCAGATGGCTCCGCAGCTCGTTATAATTGGGCCGTTCGCACTCCTGGATGGGATCAACAACCGGGGTTGCTGACGTTCATCGAGAATATTTCGCGAATCACTATGCAATTTATACGTGCATTTCCTTGGGTGCGCAATTGAAACGTTTAATTAGGAATTTACAACCATAGGTAGTATCACCAAGTGCGCAGTGCTCTTGGGTTGTAAGCCAGAAAGGTGCCTCACATGGCCTCCATCGCTCTCTCTTCCGGTATTCGTCAGTCGCTCTCCGCGCTGCAGCTGATTACCGACCAGCAGGAAACGCAGCAGCTCCGCCTCGCCACCGGCAAGAAGGTCAACTCCGCGATTGACAATCCTGTCAGCTATTTCACCGCCTCCGGCCTGTCGAACCGCGCGAACGACCTCGGCAGCCTTCTCGACTCGATCGGCCAGGCGACCAAGGTTCTTGCGGCAGCCGACAAGGGTATCCAATCGCTGACCAAGCTCGTCGAGAGCGCCCAGGGCGCTGCCCGCCAGGCGCTGCAGTCGACCTCGGTCACCAACAAGATCATTTCGACCGATGGCGACCTCACCGGCACGACGCTGATGACCGCGGCCCAGGCCGGCACCTTCACGGTCGGCAAGGTGATCAAGGTCAACGGCACGGCTGTGCTGACGATTGGTGCGGCCTCCAAGGTCCAGGACCTCATCGACGGCATCAACAACAACACCACCCTCAACCCGACGACCGGTCCGCAGAAGGTCCAGGCTTCGCTGGGCTCGGATGGCAACCTGAAGATCGAAGGCCTCGACGGCGCGGCGCTCTCCATCACAACCGACGATGCAGGGTCAACCTTGACCGGGTTGTTCGGCGCGAGCACGACCACGACGTTTGCGGCAACCACGACGAACACCACGCGCAAGGATCTTGCCGCGCAGTACGACGCGCTTCGCACGCAGATGGATCAGCTTGCGGCGGACTCAAGCTATAACGGCACGAACCTGCTCGACTCGGGCTCGCTGAAGGTTCAGTTCAACGAGACGAACTCGGCCTCGATCACGATCTCGGGCGTCAAGTTCAACGCCGCGGGCCTCGGTGTCTCCGCTTCGACCAACAACTTCCAGTCGGACAAGGACATCAGCGACGCGCTGGCCAATCTGACCACCGGTCTGACCAAGCTGCGCAACCAGGCCTCGACCTTCGGTGCGAACCTCTCGGTCGTCCAGACCCGTCAGGACTTCACGAAGTCGATGATCGATACGCTCCAGACCGGCTCGGACAGTCTCATTCTTGCCGATCAGAACGAGGAAGCCGCGAAGCTGGTGACACTCAACACCCGTCAGCAGCTCGCCAACACCGCGCTGTCGCTGGCCAACCAGTCGCAGCAGGGCGTTCTCCGCCTGTTCTAGGCTTCCCGGCAAAAACCGGCAAAAAAGCGAGGGCGGCACGCAGTGCCGCCCTTACTTTTGAGTATCATCATCAGAAATTCATTGAATTCGACCAGTTTCATGCGACTCTCTCGGAATCGTGCTTGCCAAACACCGAGATAGTTTATATATGAACTAATGTCTGAATCGAACGGCACTCCAGGAGAACCGCCATGCCGAGTTATCGCGCGCCCGTCGAGGATGTCCGCTTTCTGCTCAATGACGTGTTCGGGATCGAAAAATACGGCAATCTTCCGGGATTTTCGGACCTTTCCCCGGATATGCTGGAGGCCATCCTCACCGAAGGCGCCAAGCTGTGCGAGGAGGTGCTCCAGCCTCTGAACAAGAGCGGCGATGTCGAGGGCTGCGTGCGCCGCGCCGATTCAAGCGTCACCACGCCGAAGGGCTTCAAGGCCGCGTATGATGCCTATACCGGCGGCGGCTGGGTCGGGCTGTCGGCCGAACCGGAATACGGCGGCCAGGGCCTGCCCTATACGCTCGGCGCGATCATCAACGAATTCTCGTCCTCCGCGAATATGGCGTTCTCGATGTATCCGGGCCTGACGATGGGCGCGATCGCGGCGCTCAACACGCATGCCTCCCCGGAAATCAAGAGAACCTATCTGCCGAAGATGATCGAGGGGCCGTGGTCCGGCACCATGAACCTCACCGAGCCGCATTGCGGCACCGATCTCGGCCTGATCAAGACCAAGGCCGTGCCGGTGGGCGATGGCAGCTACAGGATTTACGGCACCAAGATCTTCATCTCCGCCGGCGAGCACGATCTTGCGGAAAACATCATCCACCTCGTTCTCGCGCGCATCGAAGGCGCGCCGGAGGGGGTGAAGGGGATTTCGCTGTTTGTGGTGCCGAAATTCCTCGTCAACGCGGATGGCTCGCTCGGTGCGCGCAACCCCGTCACCTGCGGCTCGATCGAGCACAAGATGGGGATCCACGCCAATTCGACCTGCGTGATGAACCACGACGGGGCGCTCGGCTGGCTGGTCGGGCAGGAGAACAAGGGCCTCAACGCCATGTTCGTGATGATGAACGAGGCCCGCCTCGGCGTCGCGATCCAGGGGCTGGCGCAGTCGGAAGTCGCGTATCAGAACGCCGTGGCCTACGCGAAAGACCGGCTTCAGGGCCGCTCGCTGACCGGCGTCAAGGCGCCGGAAAAGCCGGCCGACCCGATCATCGTCCACCCGGATGTGCGCCGTACGCTGCTCTCGATCCGTGCCTTCAACGAAGCCGCCCGCGCGCTGGTGCTCTGGACCGCGCTGAAAAGCGATGTCGCGCATCGCTCGGAAGATGCGAAGGCGCGGCAGGAGGCGGATGACCATCTCGGGCTGATGACCCCGGTGCTCAAGGGCGTTCTGACCGATTGCGGCTTCGACAACGCCGTCAAGGCCCAGCAGATGTTCGGCGGCCATGGCTATGTCGAGGAATGGGGCATGAGCCAATTCGTGCGCGATGCCCGCATCGCCATGATCTATGAGGGCGCGAACGGCATCCAGGCGCTCGATCTCGTCGGCCGCAAGCTGCCGCGCGATAGCGGCCGGGCGATCACCAGCTTCTTCGGCGAAGTGCAGGGCTTCATCAAGGCCAACGAGGCCGATGACACCATTAAGCCGTTTCTCGCCTCGTTCGGCAAGACCTTCGGCCATCTCCAGCAGGCGACGATGTGGTTCATGCAGAACGCCATGATGAAGCCCGACAATGCCGGGGCCGGCTCGACCGACTACATGCATCTCTTCGGTCTCGTCGCGCTCGGCTACATGTGGGGCTTGCAGATCAAGGCGGCGCAGGCAAAGCTCGCGGCGGGCGCCAATGGCGACGCGGAGCGGCTTGAAACCAAGCTGGTGCTGGCGAAGTTTTTTGCCGAGCGCATGCTGCCGGAGACCGGTGCCCAGCTTGCCCGGATTTCGTCGGGTTCCGATGCGATCATGGCGCTATCCGCCGATCGGTTCTGAGCGTTGTTCTCCGCCGCGGCAATCTTCGCGGCGACTGACGTGTTTCAAAGTTAGACCCGACCAAAAAATTTGCCGGAACAGGAGAGCCCGATGACAGATGCCTTCATCTACGACCACGTGCGCACGCCGCGCGGCAAGGGCAAGGCCGATGGCTCGCTCCATGAAGTGACGGCCGTTCGGCTGTCGGAAACGACGCTGCGCGCCATCCAGCAGCGTAACAATCTCGATGTCACGCTGATCGATGACGTCATCCTCGGTTGCGTCGATCCGGTCGGCGAAGCCTCCGGCGACATCGCGCGTTCGGCGGCGATCGCGGCGGGCTATGGCGAAAGCGTGCCCGGCATCCAGATCAACCGCTTCTGCGCCTCGGGGCTTGATGCGGTGGCCGCCGCCGCCGCGCAGGTGATGGCCGGCCAGAAGGACATGGCGATCGGCGGCGGCGTCGAGGCGATGAGTCGCGTCGGCATGGGTGCCTCGGGCATGCTGCCGGCGGTCGATCCTTCGGTGGCGATCCCCTCGTATTTCTCGCCGCAGGGCGTGGCGGCGGACCTGATCGCAACGAAATTCGGCTTTAGCCGCGACGATGTCGATGCCTTCGCGGTCGAGAGCCACAAGCGCGCGGCCAAGGCCTGGGCGGACGGGCGGTTTTCGAAATCGGTCGTTCCGGTCAAGGATGTCAACGGCCTGACGATCCTCGCGCGCGATGAAACCATCCGCCCGGCGACCGACATGCAGACGCTCGGCGCGCTGAAAGCCAGCTTCGCGATGATGGGCGAGCAGGGCGGCTTCGACGCCGTGGCGATCCAGGGCCATCCGGAGGTCGAGAGCATCAACCACGTCCATCACGCCGGCAATTCCTCGGGGATTGTCGATGGCGCATCGGCGGTTCTGGTGGGCTCGAAGGCGGCGGGCCGCAAGGCCGGGCTGAAGCCGCGCGCGCGCATCCGCGGCTTCGCGACGCTGGGCTCGGATCTCGCGCTGGTGCTGACCGGCCCGGTCGATGTCACCGAAAAACTGCTCGCGCGCACGAAAATGAGCATCAAGGATATCGACCTCATCGAGATCAACGAGGCGTTTTCGTCCGTTGTGCTGCGCTACATGCAGGCCTTCAACCTCGATCCCGCCAAGGTCAACGTCAACGGCGGCGCGATCGCGATGGGCCATCCGCTCGGCGCGACCGGCGCGATGATCCTCGGCACGGTGATCGACGAGTTGGAGCGCCGCAACCTTTCGGTCGGGCTCGTTACGCTCTGCGTGGCGCATGGCATGGGCACGGCGATGATCATCGAGCGCGTCTGATGCCAAAGCTCGATCTTTCTGCGATCCCTCTCAGGACCGGGACAGGCTATCCCCCTGAATTCGCGGGGCCTTTGGCCGGACGCGCCTTTCAGCGCCTTGGCGATGCCGGCGGGTTGACCCAGTTCGGTGTCAATCTGTGCACGCTTGCCCCGGGGGCCTGGGCCTCCCAGCGCCATTGGCATGAGCAGGAAGACGAGTTCATCATGGTGCTCTCCGGCGAACTCGTGATGATCGAAGAGGATGGCGAGCACGTGTTGCGCGCGGGCGACTGCGCCACCCACAAGGCTGGCGTCGCCAACGGGCATCATCTCGTCAACCGGTCTGGCGGAGAAGCAAGCTTTCTGGTCGTCGGCACCCGCGCGGCGACCGAGCGGGCGCACTACCCGGATATCGATATGGAAGCACACAAGGATGAGAGCGGGTTCCGCTTCATGCACCGCGACGGCACACCCTATTGATCGAAACGCCGCCCGGGATCGCGGGCTGGAGGACATGTCATGAAACTCACCAATTTCCGCTTCGAAACCGATAGCGACGGCATCGCCCTTCTCACCTGGGACATGCCGGGCCGGTCGATGAACGTCATCACCGCCGAGGTGATGGCCGAACTCGGAACCGTCGTCGATCATGTCGCCGGCACGGAGGGCATCAAGGGCTGCGTCATCACCTCCGGCAAGGACGCCTTCTCCGGCGGTGCCGACCTCACCATGCTGCAGGGGCTCGGCATGGAATACCGCAAGCTCGCCAAGTCGAAGGGCGAGGAGGCTGCGATGCAGTTCTTCTTCGACGCGACGGCTGGGCTTTCGAAGCTTTATCGCAAGCTCGAAACCTCCGGAAAACCCTTCGCGGCCGCCGTGCATGGCACCTGCCTCGGCGGCGCGTTCGAACTCGCGCTCTCCTGCCACTACCGCGTGCTCTCCGACAATGAGAAAACCCGCGTCGGCCTGCCCGAGATCAAGGTCGGCCTGTTCCCCGGCGCCGGCGGCACACAGCGCGTCGCCCGGCTGATGCAGACCGGCGACGCCTTGCAGATGCTGTTCAAGGGCGAGCAGATCAAGCCGACGGCGGCCAAGGCGATGAACCTTGTCCATGCTGTCGTGCCGCGCGAAAAACTCGTCGAGACCGCCAAGGCGTGGATCACGGCCGGCGGCTCGGCCAAAGCGCCATGGGATGTCGAGGGCTTCAAGAACCCCTCGAACAAGGTGCATTCGCCTGCCGGCATGATGATCTGGCCGCCGGCCAACGCCATCTACCGCCGCGAGACCCAGGACAATTACCCCGCGGCCAAGGCCATCCTGCAGGCCGTGTACGAAGGCCTGATGCTGCCCATGGATCTCGCTCTCCGGGTCGAGAGCCGCTATTTCGCGCAGATCCTGCGCACCCCGGAAGCGGCGGCGATGATCCGCTCGCTGTTCATCTCCAAGGGCGAATTGGAAAAGGGCGCGCGCCGCCCGGCGAAGATTCCCCCGATCAAGATCAAGCGCGTCGGCATCGTCGGGGCCGGCTTCATGGGCGCAGGCATCGCCTATGTCTCGGCGCAGGCCGGGCTCAACGTCGTGCTGGTCGACCGCGATCAGGAAGCGGCGGACAAGGGCAAGGCCTATTCGCACAAGCTGATGAGCGACCAGATCATGAAAGGCCGCGCCAAGACTGCGGACCGCGACGCCCTGCTCGCCCGCATCCACACCACGCCGGACTACAACGCCCTCAAGGGCTGCGACATCGTGGTGGAAGCGGTGTTCGAGGATCGCGCCGTGAAGGCAGAGGTCATCAAAAAGGTCCAGGCCGCCATTGGCCGACGCACGATTTTCGCCTCCAATACCTCGACGCTGCCGATCTCCTCGCTCGCCGAGAATTTCGATCGCCCGAGCCAGTTCGTCGGCATCCATTTCTTCTCGCCGGTCGAGAAGATGCTGCTGGTCGAGATCATCCTGGGCAAGCGCACCGGCGATCGCGCGCTGGCGACCGCGCTCGATTTCGTCCGCGCCATCCGGAAAACCCCGATCGTCGTCAACGATTGCCGTGGCTTCTTCGCCAACCGCTGCGTGCTCAACTATATCCGCGAGGGGCATCTGATGCTCGCCGAGGGCGTGCCGCCGGCGATGATCGAGAACATGGCCAAGAAGGCCGGCATGCCGGTGGGGCCGCTCTCGCTCAACGACGAGGTCGCGCTCGATCTCGGCTGGAAAATCCTGCAAGCGACCAAAAAGGATCTTGGTGCCGGCGCGGTCGATGCCCGGCAGGAAGCGCTGCTCAAAACCATGGTCGTCGATCTCGAGCGTTTCGGCCGCAAGAACGGCAAGGGCTTCTACGATTACGCCCCCAGCGGCAAGAAGCTCTGGCCCGGCCTCGCCGATTTGCAGAAGGTGAAGCTCAATGCCGACAGCCTCGACAAGCAGGAACTGGTTGACCGCTTGCTCGTCGCCCAGGCGCTTGAAGCCGCCAGAACCGTCGAGGAAAAGGTCATCACCGACGTGCGCGAGGCCGATGTCGGCGCGATCCTCGGCTTTGGTTTCGCGCCCTACACCGGCGGACCACTCTCCTACATCGACCGGATGGGTACCAAGGCCTTCGTGGCACTGTGCGAGAAGCTCGCCGCCAAACACGGCGAGCGCTTCAAGCCCAACAAGCAACTCCGGGCGATGGCCCGCAAGGGCGAGACCTTCTACGGGCGTTTCAACCCCTACAAGAACGCCGGGGCGGTGGAGAAGGCGGCGGCGTGACGACGCAAGCGTCATGAACCTCTGGTTCCGCGTCCTCTGGCTGTTTCTATCCGCGCCTTTCCGGGCGCGGATCGAAGCGCCGTTTGGTGTATCAAAACTGACATTCCGCGTCTGGCCGCTCGATCTCGATACCAACCTGCACCTCAACAACGGCCGCTACCTCACCATCGCCGATCTCGGCCGCGCCGATCTATTGTTGCGCTCCGGGTTGTGGAAGGCCGTTCTGAAGCAAGGCCTGCTGCCGATGCTTTCAGGCAGCGCCATTCGCTACAGGCGCGAGTTGAAGCCGTTTCAGGCGTTTACCCTGGAATCGCGCATCATCTGCTGGCGGGCGACGACCTTCGTGATGGAGCACCGCTTCGTGACGAAAAACAAAGAGGGCGAGATGACCACCGCCGCGATCGCGCTGGTGCGGGGTGGGCTCTATGCGAAAAAGCAGCGGCAGTTCGTGCCGGCGGCGCGGCTGATGGAAATGGCCGGCTTCTCCGGGCCTTCGCCGGCGTTCGAGCCGGAAGTCGAAGCGTTTCTCGCCGTCGAGGATGGCCTCAAACGGCGTTGACGAGCGGCCCCGGTGCGGCATCTATGGGGCGACCCAACTTTGAAAGCTGCATCATGCCCCGAACCATCGACTATCTCTTTACGCTGATGAGCCCCTGGGCCTATCTCGGCTTCGACCGCTTTCACGCCATCGCGAAAACCCACGCCGTGACGATCCGCTATCGCCCGGTAATGCTGATCGAGGTGTTCAACGAAACCGGCGGTCTGCCGCTCGCCAAGCGCCCGCCGACCCGGCAGGCCTACCGCTTCGTCGAGTTGCAGCGCTGGCGCGCGGCGCGCAACCTGCCGCTGGTCTTGCGGCCGAAATATTTCCCCTTCGATGCAGCGCTGGCGGACCGGATCTGTCTCGCGCTTATCGGCATGGGGCAATCCCCCGAGGCTTACCTGCGGGCAGCGCATCGCGCGGTCTGGGCCGAGGACCGCAATCTCGCGGAGGAGGGCGAGCTTGCGGCACTGTTGACGGCTATCGGGCAGAGCCCCGCCAAGGTACTGGACGCCGCACAGCACGAGACCATCCTCGCTGAATACGCGGCAAACCGCGATTGGGCGCTGGAAACCGGCGTCTTCGGTGCGCCAAGCTACGTGCTCGACGGCGAGATTTTCTGGGGCCAGGACCGGCTTGATCTTCTGGAGGCCGCGCTCGCCTCCGGCCGGGCACCCTATCGACCAAATGGCGACGCCTAGGACTTAGGGCATTTCCCGATCAAGTGGACACCGGTTCATCGGAAAATGCGCCAAAACAAGAAGATAGCGCGGTCGATCTGATCGAGGCAGATCGACCGCGCTAGAGCCCGACCCGATACTTCCGGCTGCAGAACTCGCAGGTAATGGCGATCATGCCGTCCGCCTCGCGCATCTCCTCGATATCGGTCGCGGCAAATTGCTGCAACGTTTCGCGGATGCGCGTCTCCGAGCACCGGCACTGATCCACCATACCCAGGGGATCGGAGACAATGACGCCGCGTTCGTTGAACAGCCGGTAGAGCAGCCGGTCGAGCCCGAGATCGGGATCGACGAGTTCGATGGCTTCCGTGGTCGCCACCAGCGCCCGCGCCTCCGTCCAGGCATCGTCTTCGGGCACGGCATGGCGGATCGTGCCTTCCGGGGCATCGCCGGGATCCAGATCGGCCTGTCGCACGCGCTCCGGCGAGGTTGGAAGGAACTGCGCGAGGATGCCGCCAACGCGCCAACGCCGCCCCCCGCCCGGCGTGCGGTGCTCGGCCACCGCGAGGCGAAGCGCGGAAGGAATTTGTTCGGATTGCTTGAAGTATTGCAGCGCCGCCGCTTCGAGTCCCTGCCCCTGCAAGGGTACGATGCCCTGATAGCGCGACTGAAGCGCGCTTTGCTCGACCGTAAACGCCAGATACCCGCTGCCGAGCAGCGTCGCCGGGGAAGCGTCGTCCCCGAGCCGATCAAGCTGCTCGCGATCAAAGCGCGCGTAGGCCCGCAGCGCCGAGGGGGTGCCGAGATCGACCACGAGCATGCTGACCGGCCCCTCCGAGCGGGTCTGAAGCTGAAAACGGCCCTCGAACTTGAGCGAGGATCCCACCAGTGCTGTCAACGCGATGGCTTCCGCGAGAAGCCGTTCGACGGCGCGCGGATAGTCGTGCCGTGCGAGGATCTCGTCGAGCACGGTCCCGAGGCGTACCGCGCGCCCGCGCGTATCGAGCAGCGGCACGTGAAACGGCAGGACGATATCATCCGCGCCAAAAGCCGGCACGGCCCCGACAGGCGCTTCGATCGCCATCAGGCGAAGCTTTCGCCATAGGCCCAGGCGAGGATGCTCTTCTGCGCGTGCAGACGGTTTTCGGCCTCGTCGAACACCACCGATTGCGGCCCGTCCATCACCTCGTCGGTGACTTCCTCGCCGCGCTTGGCCGGCAGGCAATGCATGAAAATCGCCTGAGGTCCGGCATCGCGCATCAGCGCCGCGTTGACCTGATAGGGCTTGAGCAGGTTGTGGCGGCGCTTGCCGTCCTTGTCGCCCATCGAGACCCAGGCATCGGCCACCACGCAATCCGCGCCCTCGACGCACCTGTGCGGATCACGCATCAACCGGAGATCGGCCTTGTTGGCTCTCGCCCATGCGACAAGGCCAGGATCGGGCTGAAGCTCCTCGGGGGTCGCGATCTTGATGGTGAAATCGAGCTTGGCGGCGGCCTCGACCCAGGAGCGCAGCACGTTGTTGCTGTCGCCCACCCAGGCGATCGAGCGCCCGCCGATCGAGCCCTTGTGTTCCTCGAAGGTCAGCACATCGGCCATGACCTGGCAGGGGTGCGAGGTCTTGGTCAGCCCGTTCAGTACCGGAACCGTGGCGTTCTCGGCCAGTTCCACCAGCTGCTTGTGATCGAGGATACGGATCATGATGCCATCGACGTAGCGCGAAAGCACGCGTGCTGTATCGGCGATGCTTTCGCGCTCCCCGAGTTCGATTTCCTTGCCGGTGACCATGATGCTCTCGCCGCCCAACTCGCGGATGCCCATGTCGAACGACATGCGCGTGCGCATGGAGGGTTGTTCGAAAATCATCGCGATCGATTTGCCGGCCAGGATCTTGTCCGAGGCGAGCGGCGAGCGGCGCCGCGCCTTGATGCGCCGGGCGCCTTCGAGGATGTGGCGGATTTCATCGGCCTTGAGATCGCCGAGATCGAGAAAATGCCGCTGGGAACCAGAAAGATTTGACGGTGTCGCCATGGGTTTGGCCAATTGTTCCGGGAGGGATCATCGCCTGGAAAGGCGAGAGAGATCGGGGATGAGCGGGGTGGGGATCAGACCTCGGCGGCGGCTCTGGCTTTTCGCGCCAGCGCCGCGCAGGCGCGATCGAGCCGGACATAGGCTTCCTGGATTTCAACCGGGCCGATATTGAGCGGCGGCAGCAGACGCACGACATTATCCCCGGCACCAACGGTCAGGATTCCCTCGGCGCGCCCTGCCGCCACAAGATCCGTGTTCGCCACCTTGCACTTGATGCCGATGAGAAGACCCTGGCCGCGGATGTCCTCGATGATCTCGGGATAGCTCGCCTTCAGCTCCGCCAGCCGCTGGCCGAGGTCACGCGCGGTCGTGCGCACCTGTTCAAGGAAGGCGGGGTCGGCGATGGTGTCGAGTACGGCGCCGGCGACGGCGGTCGCGAGCGGATTGCCACCAAAGGTCGAGCCATGCGTGCCGGCGATCATGCCTTTCGCGGCCTCTTCGGTCGCAAGGCACGCGCCGATGGGGAACCCCCCGCCGATCCCCTTCGCGATCGCCATGATATCCGGGGTGATGCCGGCCCATTCATGCGCGAAAAGCTTGCCGGTGCGCCCCACGCCGCTCTGCACCTCGTCGAGAATGAGCAGGAGACCGCGCTGGTCACAGAGTTCACGCAGATAGCGCAGATCCTCGATCGACACGGCGCGCACGCCACCCTCGCCCTGGATCGGCTCGATGAGGATGGCGCCGGTTTCCGGGATAATCGCCGCCTCCAGCGCCTTGCGGTCGCCGAACGGCACCTGATCGAAGCCCTCGACTTTCGGGCCGAAACCTTCGAGGTATTTGGCCTGCCCGCCCGCTGCGATCGTCGCCAGCGTGCGGCCATGGAAGGCGCCTTCAAACGTGATGATGCGGAAGCGCTCGGGCGCGCCGTTCACGTAGTGGTATTTGCGGGCGGTCTTGATCGCGCATTCGAGCGCCTCGGCACCCGAATTGGTGAAGAACACGCGATCGGCGAAGGTGACGCTGCACAGCTTGTCCGCGAGGGCCTCGCCTTCCTCGATGCGGTAGACGTTCGAGACATGCCAGAGCTTCTCAGCCTGCGCATGCAGCGCCGCGACGAGCTTCGGGTGGGCATGACCCAGCGAATTGACCGCGATGCCCGAGCCGAAATCGAGGAATTTATGGCCATCCCGGGTATAGAGCCAGGCCCCCTCGCCCCGCTCGAACGAAAGATCGGCACGGGCATAGGTCGGCATCATCCGGGCAAGACCGTCCGATCGGCGCGAGAGCGCGGCGGCGGAAGAAGCGGTATCGCTTTTCGTCATCGTGCTCATGGCATCCTCCATCGGGCGTTCAAGCAGCCCATTGCTATCTATCGGATCCGGCGCGTGTTTCCGGAGGGTTCCGGCCCGCAAACGCTTGCTCCAGCAAAAAAGAAGGCCGCCCATTCGGGGCGGCTTTCGCGCTTTATTTCCATCATTTGCGAAAAAAAGTCAACGTTCCACGCCCTCGCCACAGTTTGGTTGCAGGAGAGCAAAATCGCGCTCGATTCGATTATCGCTGTTGAAAACAGAAGGTGGGGCCTTTGGCGCTCTCAACCTTGGCGCTTCGATCGGATAGGGTCTTTTTCAGGCAGAGTGCTGTGGCCGATGCGGCAGAGCACAACAGAGCCGGTTCCGGTTCAAATTTCCCCGCCCGGTTGTTCGGGACAGTTCTCGCGGCGTTCTTCGCGGGCATGGCGAGGGATTCTGAATCCGGTAAGGCTGAGGAGGCAAGATGTCTCGTGGAGGTGGCTATGTCGTGGGATGATACGCGCATTGAGCAATTGAAAAAGCTCTGGAGCGAAGGTCTCAGCGCGAGCCAGATCGCCGGCGAGCTGGGTGGCGTAACCCGCAATGCGGTCATCGGCAAGGTTCACCGGCTCGGGCTTTCCGGGCGTGCCAAGGCCAAGCCGGCAGCGGTGGCCCGGACGCGCAAGGTCGTGAAAACGATCGCCCGGACGAGCACGATTGCCATCCGGGGCAACCTTGCGGTGATCGAGATGGTGGACGCCGAGCCGGAAACCATGCCGGTGCGGGAGAATGTGGTGATCCCGATGTCCAAGCGGATTTCCATCATGGAACTGCGCGAGGGTGTCTGCCGTTGGCCGCTGGGAGACCCGCTGCACGCCGATTTCGCCTATTGTGGCGCGGATTGCAGCTCGGGGCGCCCCTATTGCGAAGCCCATTCCAAACTGGCCTTCCAGCCGCATGGCGACAGGCGACGCCCGGGCTGAATTTTTCTTCCCCCGTGCCTTTATTCAAAAACCCCGCCGGTTACGGCGGGTTTTTTTGCGGGAAGGCCCCCTGCCCCCGAGCCTTCCGGTGAATGCGTGTTTGTCGCTTCACGCGGCGCTTCGGAGCATGCAAGCCGGGGGATCCGGCTTCGGCTATTTCTCGGCCATTTCCTTGCCAAAGGTCTCGTCGAACGAATACCCGGCCCCACGAACCGTACGGATCGGGTCTGCCTGGCCGCGCCGGTTCAGCACCTTGCGCAACCGGCCGACATGCACATCGACCGTGCGCTCATCGACGTATACATCCTGACCCCAGACCTGGTCGAGCAGCTGGTCCCGGGCAAAAACCCGCCCCGGGCTTTTCATCAGAAACTCCAGCAGTCGAAATTCGGTCGGCCCGAGATGCAACTCGCGCTCGCCGCGCCGCACGCGCTTGGTCATCCGATCGAGCTGGATATCGCCCAGCACCAGCCGATGCGCGACATGCTCTGGCTTCACCCGCCGGAGCAGCGCATGCACGCGGGCGATCAGCTCGGGGACCGAGAACGGCTTGACGATATAGTCATCGGCGCCGAGCGCGAGGCCGCGAATGCGCTCGCTTTCCTCGCCGCGCGCGGTCAGCATGATGATCGGCAGACGGGCGGTTTCGGGCCGCGCGCGCAGGCGACGGCAGATTTCGATGCCCGAAAGCGCCGGCAGCATCCAGTCGAGGATCAGCAGATCCGGCACGCTTTCCTTCAGCCGCAGATCAGCCTCGTCGCCGCGGGCGACATGATCAACCTCATAGCCTTCCGCCACGAGATTGTAGCGCAGCAGGATGGCCAGCGCCTCCTCGTCCTCCACGACCATGATCCGCAGCGCCATCGCTGGCCTCACTTCGCCGTTGGGGTCATGGCATAGATCGAGGAATCGCCCTTGGGGCGCGGGCCGCTGAGCTGCTGCCCGGTCTCGATGAAATAGACGGTTTCGGCGATGTTTGTCGCGTGATCGCCGGCGCGCTCGATGTTCTTGGCGATGAACAGGAGGTGCGTCGAGAAGGTGATCGCGCGCGGGTCTTCCATCATGTAGGTCAGCAGTTCCCGGAACAGCGAGTTGTTGAGCGTATCCACCTCCCCGTCATGCAGCCAGACATGCTGGGCAAGCTCGGCGCTGTTCTGGGCGAAACTGTCAAGCACCGCCTTGACCTGGCCCAGCACGAGATGCGCCATGTGCTGGATGCCCGAGAGCGAGCGCACGCCAAGAAAGCGCTCCTCCATCACCGCCACGCGCTTGGCGATATTCTTCACGAGATCGCCGATCCGTTCGATATCGGAGGCGATGCGGATGGTGCCCATGATATGCCGGAGATCGTTGGCCATCGGCTGGCGCCGGGCGATGATCAGCACCGCCATCTCCTCGATCTCGTGCTGGATCGAATCGAGCTGGGCGTCGCGCTCGACAACGCTGCGGGCCTTGGTCACGTCGTGGCGAACCAGCGAATCGATGGAATCGACCAGCATCGCCTCGGCGATCCCGCCCATCTGGTTGATCTTGGCGGAGAGGACGCCAAGCTCCTCGTCATAGGCGCGAACGATGTGCTGCGTCATCTCGTGTCTCCTGCACCGGCTTCGGCTTGAAAATACATCATCCGAAGCGGCCCGTGATGTAATCCTGGGTCCGGCGATCCCGGGGGTTGGTGAAAATCTGATCGGTCGAACCCTCCTCGACAAGACTGCCGAGGTGGAAAAACGCCGTCCGTTGCGAGACGCGGGCGGCCTGCTGCATGGAATGCGTGACGATGACGATGGTGAAGTTGGTTCGCAACTCGTCGATCAACTCTTCGATCTTCGCCGTCGCGATCGGGTCCAGCGCCGAGCACGGCTCGTCCATCAGGATCACCTCCGGACTGACGGCGATCGCCCGCGCGATGCAGAGCCGCTGCTGCTGGCCGCCGGAAAGGCTGGTGCCGGATTCGGAGAGCCGATCCTTCACCTCCTCCCAGAGGCTGGCGCGCCGGAGGCTTTTTTCGACGATCCCGTCGAGCTCGGCCCTGCTGCTGGCAAGCCCGTGCAGCCGCGGCCCGTAGGCGACGTTTTCGTAGATCGATTTGGGGAACGGGTTGGGCTTCTGGAACACCATGCCGACCCGGGCACGCAAGAGCACGACATCGAGGCGCGGATCGTAGATATCCTGGCCATCGATCGTGATGTCGCCGGTGACACGACAGATCGGGATCGTATCGTTCATCCGGTTGATGCAGCGCAGGAAGGTCGATTTGCCACAGCCGGAAGGCCCGATGAACGCCGTGACCGCGCGGGCGGGAATATCGACGGAAACGTTCTTCAGTGCCTGCTTTTCGCCGTAGTGGACATTGACGTCGCGCGCCGAGACCTTGGCGGCCGGCGCGGGTGCATCGGCGGCAGGACCGGGACGATCGGAAAGGGGGGACGCGAGCGTCATGATGGCTGTCCTCGTTACAAAAGCGCTTACCAGCGCCGTTCGAAGCGGCGGCGCAACAGGATGGCGGCACCGTTCATGACAAACAAGAAGCCCAGCAGAACCATGATCGCCGCGGCGGTCTTGGCCTGAAAGGCGACTTCAGGAAGATCGGACCAGAGATAGATCTGGACCGGAAGCACGGTCGCGGGATCGCTGATCGCCTGCGGGATATCGACGATGAAAGCGACCATGCCGATCATCAGCAGCGGCGCGGTTTCGCCGAGGGCATGCGCCATGCCGATAATGGTGCCGGTCATGATGCCCGGCATCGCCAGCGGCAAGACGTGGTGGAAGATCGCCTGCTGATGCGAGGCGCCGACGCCCAGTGCCGCTTCCTTGATCGAGGGCGGCACCGCCTTCAGCGCTGCGCGGGCGGCGATGATGATCGTCGGCAGCACCAGCAGCGCCAGCACCAGCCCTCCCACCAGCGGGGCCGAGCGGGGAAGGCCGAAGAAATTCAGGAACATCGCCAGCCCCAGCAGGCCGAAGACAATCGACGGCACCGCCGCGAGATTGTTGATGTTGACCTCCAGAATATCGGTCAACCGGTTCTTCGGGGCGAATTCCTCAAGATAGACCGCCGCACCAACGCCGATCGGCAGGCAGAACAGCAAGGTCACCGCCAGGGTGAGCGCCGAGCCGAGCAGCGCGCCGCGAATGCCGGCCAGTTCCGGCTCGCGGCTGTCGCCGTTGACGAAGAACCGCCAGGCAAAGCCTTTCTCGATCGCGCCCTGGCTTCGCAAGGTTTCCAGCCACGCCACTTCCTGGTCGGAAACCCGGCGATTGCCTTCCGGCGTCGTGTAGCTGACCAGCTTCCAGGCGTCGCTGCGGGCGACCGGCGCCGAAAACGGGATCAGGATCGTGCCGGAAGCCCGGTCGGGGCCGATCTCGCCGAGGCGGACAAGCCCGCCGGCAATCTCGACAAGCAGGCTCGGCATGGTCGAAAAATCGAGCGTTTCGGCCGCACGCGGATCACCGATCCGGCGGCGATACTCCGCGATCCGGGTGGTGATCTCCGACCGGCGGGCGTCGAGCGCGAGGTTGTCGCCCCCGGCCTGGGAGGCCGGAAGCCGGCTCAGCTCAAGCTCGGAGGCGACCAGCAGGCGCTGCAAACGCTGCTTGATCTCGCCGAGCGGCGCCTCGAAGGCATTGCCCGCCGCCTTGAACTCGACGTTTCTGCCGGAAACGGCGATGTCAACCGTGCCGGCGCCGGCACGCGTCACCACCCTGGTGCCGAGGCCCTTGAGGTAGAGATCCGCATCATCCGAGAGCAGGATCGGGAACCGCACCTTCTGCCCGATCAGCGCCGGATCCCGCAGAACCGCCGCCCGGAGATCGTCGCCGGCACCGTTGGACAGCAGCCCTTCCAGCTTGCGCCGGGGGAGCCGTTCGGTAACCTCGGGGAAGCTCGCCCGGAGGGTGTCATAGATCAGCCGCTGGTAATCCGCCTGCCGGAGTTCGGCGGGATCGCGCGTGCCCTTGGGGTCGATCTTGCCGGCATCCAGCTCGATCGTCATCAAGGTGCGGTGCTCGAAAAACGCCGGCAGGCCTTTGCTGACGATATCGGCGAGCAAGACGAACACGAAGGCCCCGGCGAGCACGACCGCGAACAGGCCGTAGAGCCGGAAGCGCGCGTCGGCGCGATACCGCTTCCGGACCCGGGCGGTCGCCTCCTCGGAGAAATAATCCAGCCTCGGGCTCGTCGTCAGGCCGGGGGGAAGGGTCATATCAGTCATATTGTTCCCGATACTTCCGCACGATCGCCAGGGCGATGACGTTCAGGGTCAATGTAAAGAAAAACAGCACGAACCCGAGCGCGAAGGCCGCCAGGGTCTTGGCGCTGTCAAACTCCTGATCGCCGACCAGGATGGTCTTGATCTGCACGGTGAAGGTGGTCACGGCATCGAGCGGGTTGAAGGTGAGGTTGGCCGCAAGCCCCGCCGCCATCACCACGATCATGGTCTCGCCAACCGCGCGGGAAATCGCCAGCATGAAGGCCGAAACGATCCCCGGCAAGGCAGCCGTCAACACCACCCGCTGAATGGTTTCCGCCCGCGTGGCGCCCATGGCGAGCGAGCCATCGCGCAGGGATTGCGGTACCGCGGTGATGACGTCGTCCGAGAGCGAGGAGACGAACGGTACGATCATGATCCCCATGACCAGCCCTGCCGCGAGCGCGCTCTCCGAGGCGACATCAAGGCCGAGCGTGGCGCCGAGATCGCGGATCAGCGGCGCCACCGTCAGCGCGGCAAAGAAGCCGAGCACAACGGTAGGAATGCCGGCGAGAATTTCGAGGATCGGCTTGGCCCAGGCCCGAAAACCCGGCGAAGCGTATTCCGCCATGTAAATCGCCGCGAGCAGCCCTATCGGCCCGGCAACCAGAATGGCGATCAGCGAAATCAGGATGGTGCCGGCCACCAGCGGCGCGATGCCGAAGGAACCGCCCGCCCCGCCCTGATCGGCGCGGATCGCCTGTTGCGGCGACCAATGCGTGCCAAACAGGAATTCAGCCGGCGACACCTTCTGGAAAAACCGGAACGTCTCGAACACCACCGAAAACACGATGCCGACCGTCGTCAGAACGGCCAATCCGGCACAGGCGAGCAGCAAAAGGCCGGCGATCCGCTCGAAGCGGTTGCGGGCGCGAAACTCGGCCGAGACCGAGCGCAGCGCAAATAGCAGCCCGGCGAGCCCGGCGCTCAGGCCGATCCCCGCTATCGCCCATTGCGTCAGCCCGGAAAGATAGGAATAGGTCGCCGCCCCCGCCTGCGCCGCCGGTGTGGCGATGCCGCGGCCGAGTGCCGCCTCGCGGATTTCGCGCAACGCCGCCCCGCGCCGCAACTCGTCGGTCAGCAGCGCCGGATCCATCGCGCCGAGCGCCTGCGCCTCGACGAAGCGCGTCGCGATCTGGGCGCCGATCGCATAGATCACCACCATCGGCAGGATGATCTGGATCGCCGCCAGGAGCCCGTGGTAGTTCGGACGGGAGTGAAGCGCGGCCATGCCGGCAAGCTGCGTGGCGCGCGCGCGCGTCAGGATGTAGGCACCAAGCGCGAGCCCGACCATCAGGATGAAATAAAGCCCCGCCACCAACGCTTCTCCGCGCGACAAACTGTTTACGCCACAGACACGAACGGGCACGTCTCGCGCCCGTCCTCTCCTTCGGTTGGCATCGATCCATCCTCTCCGGAATGGCCGACGCGCTCCCGCTCCTATTTCGGCAGACCCTCGCCGCTCAGGGCCTTCTGGCTCTGGATATTGGCCTTGGAGATCGCCAGCTTTTCCTTCGGAACCGGAACCAGGCCCTTCTTTTCGAGATAGCCGCCCTCCGCAGCGGCCTTGTCCGAGACGTATTCCGCCGCGAACTTGTCGAGGCCCGGCACCACGCCGATATGCGCCTTCTTGATATAAACGAACATTTCGCGCGAGGGGCCATACTTCAGGGACGAGATGGTGTCCATGTCCGGCGCCACGCCGTCGATGGTCACACCCTGGATCTTGGCGACATTTTCTTCCAGAAACGAATAGCCGAAGATCCCGAAAGCGTTCGGATTGGTCTCGAGTTTCTGGACGATGACGTTATCATTCTCGCCAGCCTCGACATAGGCACCGTCCTCGCGGACGGTCTTCCAGGCGGCGTCAAACGCCTTGCGATCGGCGGCCTTGAGGGCTTTGAGCACCGGAATCTGTTCCGCTCCCGGCTCCATGAACAACTCATGCATCGAATCGCGCGTGCCCGAGGTCGGGGGCGGGCCGAGGATCTCGATCGGCTTGTTGGGCAGCGACGGATCGATCTGGCTCCAGGTCTTGTAGGGATTGGGGACCAGCTTGCCGTCCGGGCCGGGAACGTTCTTGGCCAGCGCGAGGAAGACCTGCGCCCGCGTGAGCTTGAGCGGCTGCGCCTTTTTCGAAAACGCCAGCGTCAGACCGTCATAGCCGATCATCAGCTCGATGATCTCCTTGACGCCATTCTTCTGGCACAGCTCGAACTCGCCCGCCTTGATGCGGCGCGAGGCATTGGTCGCATCCGGAAAATTGACGCCGACACCATCGCAAAACAGCTTCATGCCGCCGCCGGTACCGGTGGATTCAACGACGGGTGTCTTCACGCCGCCGGTCTTGCCGAGCTGCTCGGCCACAGCCGTCGTGAAGGGATAAACCGTCGACGAGCCGACGATACGGATCTGGTCGCGCGCACTTGCCGAACCGGCGCCGAGCGCCAGGATCAGGGCAAAAGCCGAAACGCCCATAAAATTCTTGCCCGTGAAATTCTTGCCCATGATGGGGTATCTCCTTGCTGGACGGGCGCACGATGGAACACGGGGCAGAAAAGCCCGATGGCGGTGCCCGTACGCAGCGTTCTAGCCAGCCCTCACGACAGAAAGATGACAGTTCATCTCTTTGTTTTAAAAGAATTATGATGAGGGGTGCACGGGAAGCGTGACAGTAAATGTCGCCCCTTCGCCCAGCCGGCTGGCGATGGCCAGCCGGCCACGGTGCCGGGTGACGATATGCTTGACGATCGCCAGTCCCAGTCCCGTGCCCCCGAGAACCCGGCTTTCGCTGACATCGGCGCGGTAGAAGCGCTCGGTGAGCCGGGGAAGGTGCTCCTCGGCAATCCCGGGACCAAAATCACGAACCGCCACGCCACACACCGCGCCGAGCGTCGGGTCCACCGCCGTCACCACGGAGATGTCGACTTTCGCGCCGCTCTGGCCGTACTTGATGGCATTTTCGATGAGATTCTCGAAAACCCGCAGCAGCTCGTCGCGATCACCGGTGACCGACAGGTCGTCGGCAAGCCCGATGATCTTGAGCGTGACGCCCCGATCCCTCGCCAACCCGCCAAGCGCATCGCACACCGATCGCAGCACCAGCGACAGGTTCACCGCCTGGGAAGGGGGAATATGCGCGCTCATCTCGATTTTGGAGAGCGAGAGCAGGTCATCGATCAGCCGCGCCATCCGCCGTGCCTGGGTGTCCATGATCGCGAGGAAATTCCGCCGCGCGATGGCGTCGTCGCGGGCCGCGCCCTGCAGGGTCTCGATGAAGCCGAGGATCGAGGCGAGCGGCGTTCTGAGCTCGTGGCTGGCATTGGCGACGAAATCGACCCGCATCGCCTCCACCCGGCGCGCGGCGGTTGTCTCGGTCATGAAGATGAGGGCAAAGGCGGCGCCATTGACCGGTCCGACCTCCTTCGAAGCCGGTGCCAGTCGCCGGATGGTGACATCGAAGCTTCGCTCAACCGGAATGCGCTCGATGATT
The DNA here is from genome assembly GCA_964571245.1 of uncultured Methylobacterium sp. Classification (GTDB taxonomy): domain Bacteria; phylum Pseudomonadota; class Alphaproteobacteria; order Rhizobiales; family Beijerinckiaceae; genus Rhabdaerophilum. Next base: position 30,018 of record CAZNAT010000014.1, on the reverse strand, counting down.
TCGGCCCGGGCCTCGGCTCCGGTCTTGAGGGTCGTTTCGAGCGCCGACAGCATCGCCGGTGCCCGCAGCGAGGAGGAAACCGGATGCCCTCGCCGCAACCCGGGGAAGGTCGTGGTCGCACTGGCATTCGAATGAACGACGTTGCCGCGATGATCGATCAGGATGGTGGGAAAGGAAACGGCATCGAGGACCTCGTTGAGCCGCCCCTCGGAGGCCAGACGTTCGGCGCGCTCGGGATCGCCGCGGCGGAGCCCGATCATTGCCGCCGGCTTCCACCCGAATGCGATGAACCCCAGCACCAGCGCCGAAAGCAGCGTCGCCAGCCAGGGCACGCTCGAAAGATGCGCGATCACCAGTAACCCGCCCGCCGCAGCCATGGCCATCAGGCGCAACACCCTCGCCTGAAGCAGGCGATCCCGCAGCGAAGCCGAGGTATCACCGCTTCCGAAAGTTGAACCGGAGGGGAAGGCCTGGCCGGAGGGCGGGTCGGCATCAGGCATCGCGCGGGCTTTCAGGTTGATCGGCAAGCTGGCGCCGGAGAACACCGGCCCGGATCATGATTTCGCGGGTTCCAAGCAGCACAATCGCCAGAATGAACGGCACGAGATAGTAGCAGAGCCGGAAGACGAGCAAAGCGCCGAGCAGCGATTCCCTCGGCACGCCCGGCAGCGCGAGCAGCATGGTCGCCTCGAACACGCCAATGCCGCCGGGCGCATGGCTGGCGATCCCCAAAAGGCAGGCGAAGACATAGGCCGCCAGCATGGTCGCGAACGGAATATTCGCATCGGGCGGCAGCAGCACGAACAGCACCGCCGCCCCGGCGCAGACATCCGCCGCGCCGAGCGCCATCTGCTTGAGCGTGACATCGACACCGGGGAGCCGCAGCTGCCAGCCCTGGATCGACAAATACCGATCGCCGCGCTTGACGAGCAACAGGTAGAAGGCCACCGCCGAGCAGACCGCAAGCCCGATGCCGACGTTCATCGCCAGCGGTAGGCGCGTGAACGTGGCGGTAGCGCCGGGCGCGATGATCATCACCGAACCGAGCACCACGCCCATGCCGAGCCAGAACGTCACCCCGGCGATCAGCGTCAGGCTGGCGATCGCGCGCGCGCCGAGCCCGACGGTCGAATAGATCCAATAGCGCACCGTTGCCGCCGTCAGCAGCGGGAAGCCGAGCGTGAAGCTGACGGCATAGCTGGTGAAAGACGCGAGCGCGGCAATGCGGTAGCGAACCTTGATGGTCGTCACTTCCTTGAGCGCGATCCAGTCATAGCCGGTCAGCATCATGTAGGAGATGGCGGTGAAGAACAGCGCGAGACCAATCTGCGCGGCGCTGGCGCGGGCAAAAGCCGCGCGGACTTCCACCGCATCGAGCTCGTTGACCACGAAATAAAGCACCGCGATCGAGATGCCGAACAAGGCGGCGCTGGCAATCGTCCCGCCGATCTTCAGGGCGCGGGCACGCCGGGCCTGCTGATCCGTATCGGGTGGCCGGGACGAGGAGATGCCTGGGCTGTCGTTCATATATCCTCCGGGCCAGATCCGGCTGCATCCGGATTTCGACAACCGTCCCCCCGATATCGAACATGCACCCGGAGAGGTCAACCACGCTCCCTTTCCCTGCACAACACGACGGAAGCATGACGCAACCGCGGCGAGGTCACGGTCGAGGTCACGGTTTGGAAAAACGGCTCATCCATTCGCGGAGATCGCCCATCACGATCGCGATTCCAAGCCGCGCGCCGAGCAGCATCGACACCAGCACGATCGGCGTGGAAAGCGCGAGCATCGAGCCCGCCGCCAGCCCCTGCCCGATCGTGCAGCCGCCGGCGAGCACGCCGCCAAGCCCCATCAGCACCGCCCCCACAAGATGGCGGCGCATCTCGTGATGGTCATCGAAGGCTTCCCAGCGGAACTCCCGGGCGAGCAAGCTCGCGACCCCCGCGCCGAGCACCACGCCGATGACGCTGGCGATACCGAAATCCATGATCGAATCCTGCCCCGCCAGCACGCCAAACAGCGCCCGCGCG
>CAZNAT010000014.1:10100-27975 GCA_964571245.1 uncultured Methylobacterium sp. | reverse complement strand
TCAGGCTTTGCGGCCGCTGATGCAGGTCGAAGGGGTCGCTCCACCACCCCGTCGCGGCCCAGCCAAGCGCGGTGACAAGTCCCAGCGCCGCGCCGGCGGTCAAGAGCCGTTTTGCCCGCCGCACCCGGCGATCCCTCAGGGCCAGCCAGACCAGCACCACGGCCAGCCCGATCGTCAGACCAGCGCGCGGGTCAACCCCGACCAACCGTTCAAGCTGCGTCGGCAGGTCGGCGCGCGAGGGCCCGGGCATCGCTAACGCCCATTGTTCGACGACACGGATCCGGAACCCCGCGAGAACCCCGCGCAACGTCGCATAGGCCACCGCGCCAAACACCATCACCACGACCAGCGCCCGAAGATCGCCGGTTCCGAGCCGGACGAGCGAGCCGAAACCGCAGGTGCCGACCAGCGCCATGCCGACCCCGAACATCGCCCCGCCCAGGATCAGCCCGACAAGCGGCAGGCTGGCCGGGAGGTAGGTGACGCGATCCGGGTCGAGGCGTTCGAAAAACACCATCGCCTGGGTTGCCAGCACGGCGAGTGCCAGCGCCAGTCCGAACACCTTCATCCGCCGCCAGTCACGGCCGATGAGCGCATCCTCCATCGCGCCGAACGTGCACAGCCGCGCGCGCTGAACCAGCGCGCCAATCAGGAACCCGCCGAGAAGCCCGAATAAACCCGCCCCGAACGCAGGCATCGCCCGCCCTAGACCTTCGTGGGCGAGGGTTCACAGAAGATGGTGTAGATGATCGAGATCACCTGCCGGACATCGTTGTTCGCGAGGCTGTAGTAGATCGCCTTGCCGTCGCGGCGCGTGGTGACCAGCCCATCGAGCCGCAGCCGCGCCAGTTGCTGCGAGACGGTCGGTTGGCGCAGCGAGAGAATATTCTCGAGATCGCTGACCGACCGTTCCTTCTCCGCCAGAAGGCAAAGCAGCAGCAGGCGGTTCTCATGCGAAAGCGCCTTGAGAAAATCGCTCGCCTTGCGGGCTTTCTGCATCAACTGGTCGAGTTCGGGCGAGAACTCCTCGCCGTCGCGCAATTCGTCTTCAAGTTCAGCGCGCATCAGGGGCATGGGTCTCATCACTCTTGCTGGTGCCCTTGAGGGCGGAAAAACGAACGACATGTTTGGTTGCGGCTTTGGGATCTAGACCCTGGGTCTGAGTTTGCCTGCCAGGACCGTGAGAAGACTCCAGAACGCGTCTTCGCCGCCATAGCCGGTAATGCGGCCGATTTCCCGGCCGCCGTCCATCAAGACGAAGGTTGGCGTATAGAAAACCGGCTCGGCAAGCCCGTTTTCCTGCGGCGGACCGCGATCCAGGCTGACACGGCGCAGCGGCGCCTGCCGGCCCTCATCGGTCTTCGGGTAGATCGGGCCGATTTCCTGATGCCACCGGAGGCACCAGGCACAGCCAGCACGCTCGAAGAGTACGAGTTCGGCGGCACGAAGCGGGGTTACCGCCGCGCTCAGCAGCATCAGCGCGAGAAAAGCACCGGAGATGCCCGCGATCCCTCTTGCCATCCATCGTCCCGCCGGCTTCACCGCAACCCCCTCCAACCCGCCGATCCGCCAAATCCCTTCGATCCGCATTGCGAGTCTCAAAATATTCACTAACATAGATGTATACGAATATGTCGCCGAGCGCCATAGGGAGCCATGTCGACGGCGTTTTTGACCCCTCACGAGGAGGCGCAGGCATGCTCACCCGCCGGGACATGATCGTGGCCAGCGCGGCCCTGGCCAGCCTCCCCACCCGCGCACAAGCCGCGTCCGGCCCCAGCGAGGATGGCCTCTACCACCAGGACTGGTTCCTCGACAGCTTCCTCGATTTCAGCGAGGATCTCGCCGCCGCCCACGCCAAGGGAAAGCGCTTTGCCGTTCTCTGGGGGCTCAAGGGGTGCCCCGCCTGCAAACGCATGCACGAGGAGCATTTTTCGGATGCCGGGCTCGTCGACTACATTCGCGCGCGTTTCGACATCCTGCATCTGAATATCCTCGGTGCCCGCGAAGTCATCGATTTCGACGGCCGGAAGCTCGGCGAGAAAGCGCTGAGCCAGGCCTATGGCATTCGCGGCACCCCGGCGTTCCAGTTTTTTCCGAGGACGCAGGCCGGCCTTGAAAAGGCGCTGGCCGAGAAGCTGCTGCCGGAAAAGCGCGAGGTGGCCCGCATGCCGGGGCTGCTGGAGCCCAAGGCGTTTCTGAGCATGTTCCGCTATGTGTTTGAGGAAGGCTATCGCCACAGCAATTTCGTCGACTGGATGAAAAAGGACGCCGCCTGAGCCGCGTTCCACGGGTCGCCGGGGTGGTCCCGCCTTCCGCTCCGCTCTTGCCCGGCTTCACGCGCCGCTCTTGCCCGCCTGCGCGCCATGCCCGCGGCGGATGCGGCGCACCACCACCGCCATCGCCAGCACGACCAGCGGCACCGAAAGTCCGATCGCCAGATCGAGCGGCAGCGGCAGGAGATGCGCTTCCTTCGCCGCCTTGAAGAGATAACCCACCAACCCGACCACGTAATAGCTGATGGCCGCGATCGAGAGCCCCTCGACGGTCTGCTGCAGCCGGAGCTGGAGCCGGGTGCGCTCGCTCATGCCGGAGAGCAGCGCGTTGTTCTGCTTGGCAAGCTCGACATCGATCCGCGTGCGGAGCAGCCCGGAGGCGCGGGTGAGCCGGGCCGCCAGATCGAGGAGATTGGCCTCCATCGTCTCGCAGGTGCGCAGCGCCGGCGCGTTGCGCCGGGCCAGAAACGACGCGATGGTCGGCGCATCCGGCGTCGCCGCCACGTCAAAGGTCGAAAGCCGGTCATTGAGGATCGCGCCGTAGGCCCGCGTCGCGCCGAACCGGAACTTGGTCCGGGCGATTTCGGCTTCGGCTCTCGCGGTCATATCGGTCAGGCGGGAAAGGAGGGCATCGCTTTCGGCCAGGCTTTGCTGGTGGACGAGATCCCCCATCAGCCCCGCCAGCCCGCGCTCGATCTCGCGCACGATCGGGCCGATCCGCTGCGCTTCGGGCAGGCCCAGCAGCGCCAGCGAGCGATAGACCTCGATCTCCATGATATCGCGGGCGAGCGACCCCAGCCGGCGATCCGGCAGGCCGCTGTTGATGACAACGAAACGGACGAAACCGGCTTCATCCGGCACGAAATCCGAGGCGACACGCGCGCGCCCGTCCTCGAGCAGCGAGACCGAAATCACGCCGGACTGAACGTGGCTCATCGCCCCCTCGGCCTGATCCTCGGCGATGAACGACATATCGACCGAGACAAGATGCGGCCCGGGCTGCTCCGGCAGCGCCAGCGAATGCAGGATTTCGCCCCCGGTCAGGTCGAACCGCGCCGCCTCGCCCCGCAGCATGAAGACGAAGGTGATGAATTCGGTGTGCTCTTCCCAGCGAAACAGCCCCTGCGGCAACAGCATCCGGTGGTGACGCGCGTTCTGCGGCGCGGGCGCCGCGCCATGCGCCCGGGCGAAGGCATCGAGGCGTTCGCGGATGATTTCCGCCGGGGTCTCGCCGCGCAGGAAGCCGAGCGCCAGCAATCTCGCGGGCGCCTGAAGCCGGAAAAACGGCCGCGCATGCGCTTCCGCCAGAACGGCGTTTCGCGCCGGATGCGGCTCGAACGGCGGGGTGGAAGCAATCGTCAACACGGAAGAAGCTCCCAAAAAGGAGAGCGGCGGCGCGTCACCGCCACTCCCGGGCCGGGGTTTCGGCAAACACCGGATCGTCACAAGAACACGCCACGCCCAAGAACACGCCACGCCCAAGAACACCCCACGCCCTTGAGAACGTGCTACGCCCCTTGCGAAAAACGCCTTACTTGTTGACCGGCGATTCCGGGTCGAACAGCAGCGCGGTGACATCCTTCATCTGCTGTTCGGTCAGGAAGCTATGGTAGCCGAAGCGCGGCATGTTCGAGCACGGCAGCACCGCCATCGAATTGTAGATCTTGGCGTAGGCCGCCTTGGCTTCGGCGGGATCATATTTCCGCGTCTTGCCGTAAAGATGCAGCGACGGCCCCAGCGTGCCATAGCTGAGTTCCTTCGGGTCGAGCTGGTGGCAGGCGTAGCAATTCGCGCCATTCGCCATCGGCTGATCGGTGAAGGTGCCGCCGCGGCCATCGTTGGCCACGCGCTGGCCGGCTTTCCAGTCGCCGAGCACATTGCCATCCGCCGGGAATTTCACCGTGGCAAGCTCGCGCGCCCGGACCTTGTCGAACTCCGCCTGCGGCAGATCGTTCCGGTATTGCGAGCAGACCGCCTGGGTCTCATCGTAGCTGATGCGCTTTTCCCAGCCTTCCGGCGTCTTCGGCCACATGGCCTTGGTGTATTTTTCCAGCGTCGCCGCATCGATTTTCGGGCTATCTTGCGCGAGAGCTCCGGACGCAAAACCCGCGAGCAGGGCGGCGAAAACAACAGAGTTTTTCATGATGGCCTCCCTCAGCGCTTGATCGACGGAACCTGGATCTCACCGCCCTCGGCCTGTTTGACCAGGAAGAGGGTGAGCGCCGTCAATCCGTCAGAAAGATAGACCGGCTCGGGCGCCCGCATCTGGCGGTAGCAATCCCAGAGGCGGTGCTGCATCGTGCGGGTCTGGCTCTGGCTGACGCGATAGGTCGGCCAGGACCCCATGGTGGCCTGCACGTCCTTGCCGGCCTTCACGAGGTTGGGCAGGCCCTGCAGCCGGATGCGCTTGTCATCCTCGGCGTGGCAGGTCGCGCAGGAGAAATCCATGAAATCGGACCGGCGATAAAACAGTGCCTCGCCCACGGCAAGGGCTTCTTTTTCCTTCGCGTGCCTGACCTGCGGCTCGAACTTCATGCCGCTCGATTTGTTGGCGATGAAGGCGACGAGATCTTCCATATCCGAGGTCCGGCCCGGCGCGCCAAACCGGCGACGTTTGACATCCGTCAGATCGAGCCCCTGGATCGTCTCCATGCACCAGGCGAGCCTTTGTTCGAGATCCATCACCTTGTCGGCATCCGCGAAGTGTCGGGGCAGGCGGGCGTAGGCGCCCTCCAGCTTGCCCGGTCCCATGCCGAGGTCGCAGGTCTCCAGCGAGGCCGCCTTGGTGCCGCGCTTTTCCGCCCAGAGCGCTTCACCGCGATCGACATTCAGGAACCCCGGGTTGGACATCGGGTCCGCGATCATCTGGCGATATTTTTCGAGTTCTTTCTCGGTATCGATGGGTTGCTGCGCGAGCGCGCCAGCCCCGCAGGCCATGGCCGCGGCAATTGCGCAGGCCGCGAAAATTCGCCTCATTTGTTTCTCTCCCGACGTTGTGGATTCGGCGCGCCCGCGAGGAGGTCCGATCCGCATTCTTGTTGTGGAGCAACCACCTGCCCCCCATCGATGGCGGGGTCAGGCTTAGGCTCGCGAACACCTGTAGCAGACTTTACATTCACAAAAAACTATATATTGATGGGATCACCTTGCGGTAGAAGAGCGGGCGTCGTCAAGGCAGCATCGCAACGCGAGATCGGAACTCAAGGAGGAAGAGATGGCTCTTCGTAAATCCGCGACGCGTCGCGACACGCTCACCGCCGGTGCCCTTGGTGCGCTCGCCCTGGCGCTTGCGCCGCGGCTGGCTTACGCCGACGTGGCCGCTGTCGAGGCGGAAATCAAGAAACTCTACGGCGACAAGAAACCCGGTGCGGGCAAGATCAAGCTCGATGTGCCGCAGATCGCCGAGAACGGGCTCGTCGTTCCGATCAATATCGAGGTTGAAAGCCCGATGACCCCCGCGGATTTTGTCAAATCCGTCCATGTTTTCGCGGATGGCAACCCGCTGCCGGGGATCGTGAGCTACAGCTTCACGCCGGAAAGCGGCAAGGCCTCCGCTTCGGCCCGCATGCGCCTCGCGCAGACGCAGAAGATCATCTGCATCGCCGAAATGTCGGACGGGAAACTGTTCTCCGCATCGGCCGAAGTGAAGGTGACCATCGGCGGCTGCGGCGGCTGAGGACGACAACAAGCATTCGGTGAGGAACCCGCCATGAGCAACAAGCCCACTCCCCGCGTCCGCGTCCCGGCCAGTGCCAAGAAGGACGAGATCATCGAGATCAAGACGCTGATCAGCCACGAAATGGAATCCGGCCAGCGCAAAAGCGCCGACGGCAAGGTCATTCCGCGCAAGATCATCAACACCTTTACCGCCAGCTTCAACGGCAAGATGTTCTTTGAGGCCATCTGGCATCCGGCCGTCTCGGCCAATCCGTACCAATCGTTTTTCTTCAAGGCGAGCGAGAGCGGTGAATTCTCCTTCGCCTGGAAGGACGACGACGGTTCGGTCTATGAATCGAAGGCCAAGCTGGCCATCGCCTGAACGAACGTGAGCCGGAGCGGACCCCGCTGCCGGCTCGTTTTTCAACTCCATCCTTCCAGAAACGCGCCGGATATCTCCGGCGCGAAGGGTAACGCATGATTTCTCGACGGGAATTTCTGGCCGCGGGCGCCGCGGCCTCCACCATCGTCGCGGGGAGCGGGTTCGGCTCGCTCGGGCAGCTTGCGGCGCAATCAAGGTTGAGCGAGGCGGACCTTCTGCGCTTCGAGCCGCTCGGCAATATCTCGCTGATCCATGTCACGGATCTGCACGCCCAGTTCATGCCGCTCTATTTCCGCGAGCCCTCGATCAATCTCGGCGTCGGCGAGACCAAGGGGCTCGTGCCGCATGTTTCCGGCAAGAACTTTCTCGACCACTACAAGATCCCCCAGGGCTCGCCGATGGCCTATGCGCTCTCCAGCGAGGATTTCGCGGCGCTGGCCAGGAATTACGGCCGCATGGGCGGGCTCGACCGCATCGCCCGCGTGATCAAGGCCATCCGTGCCGAACGCGGCGACACTCGCTGCCTGCTGCTCGATGGCGGCGACACCTGGACCAATTCCTGGACCTCGCTGCAAACCAAATCGCAGGATATCGTCGAGGCGATGAACCTGCTCAAGCCCGATGCGATGACCGGGCATTGGGAATTCACCCTCGGCGCGGAGCGGGTGAAGGAAATCACCGACAGCCTCGCCTTCCCGTTTCTCGCCCAGAACATGCGCGACACCGAATTCGAGGACAAGGTTTTCGAGCCGCGCAAGATGTTCGAAAAGGGCGGGGTCAAAATCGCCGTCATCGGGCAGGCCTATCCCTATACCGCGATCGCCAATCCGCGCTGGATGTTCCCGAAATGGGCTTTCGGCCTCCGCGAGGAGGAAATGCAGAAGCAGGTCAACGACGCCCGGGCCGAAGGGGCCGAGCTGGTCGTGCTGCTCTCGCACAACGGCTTCGATATCGACCGGAAAATGGCGGGGCGCGTCAGCGGGATCGACGTGATCCTGACCGCGCATACCCATGACGCGCTGCCCGAGGCGGTGCAGGTCGGCAAGACCCTGCTGATCGCCACCGGCAGCCACGGCAAGTTCGTCTCGCGGCTCGACCTCGATGTCCGCGACAAGGCCGTGAAGGGCTTCCGCTACCGGCTGATCCCGATTTTCTCGGATGCCATCACGCCCGACGCCGAAATGGCCGCGCTGATCAAAAAGCATCGCGCGCCCTTCGAGAAGGATCTGGCTCGGGTGCTGGGCCGCACCGAGGGGCTGCTCTACCGGCGCGGCAATTTCCAGGGATCGCTCGACGATGTCTTCACCGATGCGATGCTGGAAGTCCGCGATGCCGAGATTGCGCTCTCGCCCGGCGTGCGCTGGGGCGCGAGCCTGCTTCCCGGCCAGGACATCACCTTCGAGGACATCACCAACGCCTCCGCGATGACCTATCCGAACTGCTACCGCATGCCGATGAAGGGCGAGCAGATCAAGGCCATCCTTGAGGATATCGGCGACAATATTTTCAACCCGGACCCCTATTATCAGGGCGGTGGCGACATGGTCCGCGTCGGCGGCATGGGGTTTACGATCGATCCCGACAAGACGCCCGGCAACCGCATTTCGAACCTCACCTTCCTCAAGACCGGCAAGCCGATCGACGCCGCGCGCGACTATGTCGTCGCCGGCTGGGCCTCGATCAACGAAGGCACGCAGGGCCCGCCGATCTGGGATGTTGTCAGCCAGTATCTCGGTGCGAAGAAAACCGTGTCCCCCCGCCCGCTCGATGCTGTGAAAGTGGTCGGCCTCTAAGGTGTGGATGTCCGAAGGCGTTTTCTTCGGCCCGCCGAAGCGGCCTGATCAGAAAATGCCCGGAAACCGGAAAAACTGCTCAAGGGAGCGCAACATGTCTGATGAACTCTCCGATACCCCGACCTCGCGGCGGCGTTTCCTGGCTGCTGCCGGGGCGGCTGGCGCCGCCCTCGCCGCCTCCGGCACGGGCGCGCTCGCGCAGACGGCCGCAGCCAAGCCCGATCCGCTGATCACCGAGATCCAGGACTGGAACCGCTATCTTGGCGATGGCGTCGCCGCGCATCCCTATGGCAAGCCCTCGAAATTCGAGAAGCACGTTGTCCGCCGCGATGTCGAATGGCTGACGGCGAGCCGGGAATCCTCGATCAATTTCACGCCGATCCACGCGCTTGACGGCATCATCACCCCGAACGGCGTCGCCTTCGAACGCCACCACGGCGGCTCCCCGGAAATCGACCCCGCCAGCCACCGGCTGATGATCAACGGCCTGGTCGACAAGCCGCTGGTCTTCACGATGGAAGACCTCAAGCGTTTTCCGGGCCGTACCAACAAGGTCTACTTTCTGGAATGCGCGGCCAACGGCGGCATGGAATGGAAGGGCGCGCAACTCAACGGCTGCCAGTTCACCCACGGCATGATCCACAACGTCATGTACACCGGCATTCCCCTCAAAGCGCTGCTGGATGAGGCCGGCGTCAAGACCAACGGCAAATGGATCATGCCGGAGGGCGCGGATAGCGCCGCCATGACGCGCTCCATCCCGATGGAAAAGGCCATGAAGGATTGCATGGTTGTCTGGGCCATGAACGGCGAGGCGCTGCGGCAGGAGCAGGGCTATCCCTTGCGCATCGTCGTTCCCGGCTGGGAAGGCAATATGTGGGTCAAGTGGTTGCGCCGGATCGAGGTGGGCGACCAGCCCTGGCACCACCGCGAGGAGACCTCGAAATACACCGATTTGCTGGCCGACGGCCGCTCGCGCCGCTTCACCTGGATCATGGATGCCAAATCCGTGGTCACCAATCCCTCGCCGCAGGCGCCGATGAAATTCAAGGGGCCGAACGTACTCTCCGGGCTCGCCTGGTCGGGGCGCGGCACGATCGCCCGCGTCGATGTCTCCATCGACGGCGGCAAGAACTGGCAGACCGCCCGTCTCGACGGCCCGGTGCTGCCGCTTTCGCTGACGCGGTTCTACGTCGACTTCAACTGGGATGGCCGCGAATTGCTGATCCAGTCCCGGGCGATGGATGACACCGGCTACGTCCAGCCGACCAAGGATGAGTTGCGCAAGGTGCGCGGGCTCAATTCCATCTACCACAACAACGGCATCCAGACCTGGCTGGTGCGTTCGAACGGGGAGACCGAAAATGTCGAAGTTTCGTAAGCTCCTCGCTCGATTTTTCTTTATGGCCGCAAAATCTTCACGCGAACCGGTACCCACTTCGCTCGATTTTGCTCCGGCGGGGAGACCGAAAATGTCGAAGTTTCGTAAGCTCCTCGCTCGATTTTTCTTAGTGACCGCAAAATCTTCACGCGAACCGGTGCCCACTTCGCTTGATTTTGCTCCGGCGGGGAGACCGAAAATGTCGAAGTTTCGTAAGTTCGCGACGCTCGCACTGCTGGCTGGCCTCGCCATCACCCCCGCCTTGGCGCAGTCGCAGAAAGCCAAACCGCTGGGCCTTGGCCGGGCAGCCTTGCCCGAGGAGGTCGCCGCCTGGGACACCGATATCCGGCCCGATGGCGCGGGACTTCCCGCCGGCAAGGGCTCGGTCAAGGAAGGCGAGGCGCTGTATCTCGAACGCTGCGCCTCCTGCCATGGCGAATTTGGCGAAGGCGTCGGTCGCTGGCCGGTTCTCGCCGGCGGTGCCGGGACCATCAAGTCGGAAAACCCCGAAAAGACCGTCGGATCGTTCTGGCCGTTCGCCTCGACGACCTTCGACTACATCAAGCGGGCGATGCCCTATGGTAATGCCCGCTCGCTCAGCGATGACGAGGTTTATGCCATCACCGCCTTCCTGCTCAACATGAACAACATCGTCAAAGACGATTTCGTCCTGTCGAAGGAGAACTTCACCGCGGTGAAAATGCCTAATGTCGGCGAGTTCTACGACGACGACCGCGAGAGGGTGGAAAAACATTTCTGGAATAAGACCCCGTGCATGACGAACTGCAAGCCCGACGCTAAGGTGACCAAACGGGCGGCGATCATCGACGTGACGCCCGCGGATGGCGGCAAGAGCGTGAAAGTGGAATGAAGCGTGAAAGTGGAATGAGCGTGCGGATTCCGGGTTCTGCAAGTCCAAAACCCTGGCGCCTCCGGCTGGCCATCGCTGCCGGAGCGGCGGTACTCGCGGCCCCACTTGGGGCGCAGGGAACCAAGGGCGACCGGGCGTTCGGCGAGTATCTGTCGTCGCTCTGCGTCACCTGCCACCAGATTTCCGGCAAGGCGACGGGGGGTATTCCACCGATCATCGCCTGGCCGGAGGACCAGTTCGTTGCGGTGATGAATTCCTACCGCTGGAAAGACCGCGAGAACCAGGTCATGCAGACGGTAACCGCCCAGTTGACGGACGATGAAATCGCGGCGCTCGCGGCCTATTTCGGCAGCCTGCCCAATCAGCCTGCCATAAAATAGCCAGGCCCAATAAACCTGGGACGCCAAAACAGACAGGAACAATCCTGCGGATGGACGGGGGATCAACCCTGGAGGGAGAGAGACCATGGAAACACTCGATCGACGATCCCTTCTAGGCGGCGTGGCGCTCGCGGGCGCGGGGCTGGCGGCGACGCAGGCCACCGCCGCGCCGAAGGATCTGAAGCTCTCGGATCTCAAGAAGGAGGCGGAGGCTGCCTGCCTCTACCATTGCGATTTCGGCGAGCCGCCGCGTTTCACGCAGATGATCAACAACATCGGCAACCATTATGCCGCCTATGACGCCAACCCGTTCGAGGTTCAGCTCTGCATCGTCGCGCATAGCGCGGGGATCAAGTTCTTTCTTGAAACGCTGGAGGCGACGCCCTGGCGCGACGAGGTGATGGTGCCGCAGATGTTCGACCGCATCGCAGCCCAGGCCAAGAGCGGCCTCAAGGTCTACCTTTGCGAAATCACGTTCAAGCGGTTCAATCTTGACAAGAAACTTGCCCGCAACGCGGATTTCATCTCTTTTGTCCCCTCCGGGGTCGCGACCGTTGCCGCGCTGCAATCCAAAGGCTTTGCCTACCTCAAGGTGGGCTGATTTCTGACAGTTCCATAATAATAGCAGGGAGAAACGACGATGTTGGACCGGAGAAGACTTCTCATTGGCGGCGGCGTTCTGGCCGCCGGCGCGACGCTCGGCATGCCGATGGTGCGGGCACAGGGCAAGCCGCGCGTCGTGGTGATCGGCGGCGGCCCTGGCGGCGCGACGGCCGCGAAATACATCGCCAAGGACAGCGCGGGCGCGATCGATGTCGTGCTGGTCGAACCCAAGGAAGCCTTCACCACCTGCTTCCACTCGAACCTCTATCTCGGCGGGTTCAAGTCCTTCGACGAGATCACCCACAAATACGACAAGCTGGCTTCGACCTACGGCATCAAGCACGTTCGCCAATGGGCGAACGCGATCGATCGCGACAAGAAGGAAGTCGTGCTCGGGGATGGCACCCGCCTGCCCTACGACCGGCTCGTGATCTCGCCCGGCATCGACCTGCGCTACGACAGCGTGCCCGGCTGGGGCAAGGAGCACGAAGAGGTGATGCCGCACGCCTGGCTCGCCGGCCCGCAGACCCAGCTCCTGAGAAAGCAGCTCGATGCGGTCAAGGATGGCGGCACCCTCGTGATGATCGCGCCGCCGAACCCGTTCCGCTGCCCGCCGGGCCCCTATGAGCGGGTCTCGATGATGGCGCACCTGCTCAAGACCACCGGGCGCGGCAAATCGAAGATTTTCGTCCTCGATCCCAAGGAAACCTTTTCAAAGCAGGGGCTGTTCCAGCAGGGCTGGGAGCGCCACTACCCCGGTATGGTCGAATGGCTCGGGCCGAAGGTCCATGATGGGATAAAATCCGTCGACCCCAAGACGATGACGGTGACCACCGGCTTCGAAACCTACAAGAACTGCGCGCTCGTCAACGTCATCCCGGCGCAGCGCGCCGGCAAGATCGCGCTCGATGCCGGCCTCGCCAATGCCTCCGGTTATTGCGCGATCGACGCCGAAAACATGAAATCGACGGTCGATCCGAATATCTACGTCCTCGGCGATGCCTCCATCGCCGGCGATATGCCGAAATCCGGCTTCTCGGCGAACAGCCAGGCCAAGGTGGCGGCGATGATGGTCCGCGGCGAACTCGTCAATGCCCGCACCTTCCCGGCGCGCTATGCCAATACCTGCTGGAGCCTGATCGCGCCCGACGACACCATCAAGGTCGGCGGCCGCTACGAGCCGAAGCCGGACAAGATCACCGCCGCCGAAACCTTCATCTCGAAAACCGACGAAACCGCGGATTACCGCAAGCAGGTGCAGACAGAGAATGTCGGCTGGTACGCCGGCATCGTCGCCGACATGTTCACCTGATCGCCGCAAGCCCTCGGGTAGGCAAGTCCTCGGGTAGGCAAGTCTCGGGTAGGCAAGCCTTGGGGCAGACAAGTCTTGGGTGGCTTGCTCCCGGCGGGCGAGTTACGATCAAGCTGCACGATCTGGCCGATGGCAGCCGCTGCCATCGGCTTTTTCGTGGTGCAGGGCTGCGGGGCAGTCGTCAGACCTTTGGCACCCGGATCTCGACGAGGGTGCCACTACCGGGGGTCGATTGCATGGTCAGCCCGCCGCCGTGCAGCCGGGCGATCTCGGTGGCGATCGGCAATCCGAGCCCGAGCCCTTCACGCGCACGCGACAGGCTCATGTTGTCCTGGGCAAACGGCGCGAGGCAGGCCGCGACGGCCGCTTCCGCCATGCCGGCGCCATCATCGCGCACCCAAAAGCAGATCGTATTGCCTTCCGCCTCACGCATGCCGATCTCGATGCGGGTGGCATCGGCCGCATGCGTGAGCGCGTTGTCGATCAGCCGAACCAGCGCCGATGTCAGCAGGGCCTGATCGGCGTTGATGAAGCAATCCCGGCATTCTTCCCGGCTGATCAGGCTGATGCCAGCGCCCGCGGCCTTGCGCGAGCGGTGGTCGAGCACCTCGCCGACGATCCAGGCCGCCGCGATACGTTCCGGCTTGAACTCGAAGCGATGCGAAATCAGGTCCGAATACGCCGCCATGTCGGTGAAGCTGGCCAGAAGCCGTTCCCCGGATTGCCGGACAAAATCGAGCCGCTCTTTGAGCGCGCTGACATCGCCGCTGGCCTGCGCTTCGGCAGCGAGCTTGGTAAAGCCGACGATCGCGCTCAGCGGCGTTTTCATCTCGTGGCGAACCACCGCCAGCAGATTGTCCTTGGCCCGGGAGACCGCTTCCGCATCGGCATGGGCGCGACGCGCGGCGATTTCATTTTCAGCGGCACGCCGGACGAAGCGAACGTAGTGATCGAGCAAGGTCCAGTTGACCGGCTTGACCACGAAGGAAGACGCGCCGATTTCAAACGCCCGGTCGATGGCCATCGCGTCGTCGCGGCTCGTGACCATGATGATCGGCAGATCGAAATGCGCCGGCATCCTGCGGACGGCGGTGATCACTTCCAGTCCGGACATATCCGGCATTTCCATATCGACGATCATGAGATCGAAGGCGCCGGCCGCCGCCGCAGCAATTCCGGCGGTACCGTTCTCCGCCAGCGTCACGGAGCGGCCATACATCGCCAGGAACATCCTGGCGGTCTCGCGGTAGATCGGATCGTCATCGACCACCAGCACGCGCATCGGCGCCTTCTGGGCCGAAGCCGACGACAGGGATTTTCGCAAGGGGGCATTCATCGGGGCATTCATTCGGCGGGCCTCATCCTTCTTTTTACGCGCGGGACCCTTAAACCGCCGTTACCCCGTTAACGGGACTCTCAGTGTTTTGCCGCAAATTCATTGCAATTCCCTCGAATGTCAGGCGGCATTTTGTCGATCACGACCAAACTTTTCACGCTCATCCTGGTCTCGGCGCTGGCGGCGACCTCGATTGCCACCGGCGTTTCGGTCTATCGCGAGGCGCATCGGTTCACCGAAGGCAAGCGCGCGGAAATTGCCGCTACCGCGCGGGTGTTTGCCTCGGCGACGGCGGAGGCCGTGCAGGCGCGATCGCAGGGCGATGCGCTCAGGGTGCTGCGCGCCATCGCCCGCGTTCCCGGCATTTCCAGCGCCAGCATCGTCCTGGCGGATGGCGGGCTTCTGGCCCAGATGGGTGACGCGGTGACGCTGGTGCAGGATCCCCCGGCGACAACCGGCCCGCTGGCGGTGCTGGCGCTGCTTCGGCAGGCCAATATGACCATCGCTGTTCCCGTGGTTTCCGGCGGCGAGGAAATCGCCACGCTCAGTCTTGTCGCGGATACCTCGCATCTCGCCCAGAACGCGTTGGAAAGCCTGTGGAATGCGGTTCTGGCCGGGTTGGTCGCCGTCTTCGTCGGGTTTCTGCTGGCCTTTCGCATCCAGCGCTCGATCGCAACCCGGATCGCGGCCATCACCGGCACGATGGAACACGTCCGGCTCCGACACGACTTTTCCCGCCGGATCGAAGGCCGCTCCGGGGATGAGCTGGACGCGATCGCGATGGGGTTCAACGCGATGCTGGATCAGGTGCAGCTGCGCGACGACAGGCTCGCGCAACACCGCGCCCATCTGGAAAAGGAAGTCAGCGACCGGACGCACGACTACCGCGTCGCCAAAGACCATGCCGACGCCGCCAATGCCGCGAAATCCGATTTTCTGGCGACGATGAGCCATGAAATCCGCACGCCGATGAACGGCATTCTGGTGATGGCGGAATTGCTGGCGGCCTCCGACCTCCAGCCCAAGCAGAAGCGCTTCGCGGATGTGATTGCTCGCTCGGGCTCGAGCCTGCTGGCGATCATCAACGACATCCTCGATTTCTCGAAAATCGAGGCCGGCAAGATCGAACTCGAAACCATCCCGGTGATCATCGATGACGTCGTCGAGACGGTCGCGCAACTGTTCGAAGAAAAGGCCCGCTCGAAAGGGCTCGATCTGTCCACCTATATCGCCGCCAGCATCCCCGCGCGCATCGGCGCAGACCCTGTGCGGCTCAATCAGGTGCTCTCGAACCTCGTCAACAACGCCCTCAAATTCACCGAGACCGGCAGCGTCAACCTGAAGGTCACCCGCGATCCCGAGCGCGCCGGCAACATCCTGTTTGCGGTCGAGGATACCGGCATCGGCATTCCGCAAGACAAGCTCGAAACGGTTTTCGAGGCCTTCAGCCAAGCCGACCAGACCACCACCCGCAAATTCGGCGGCACCGGCCTCGGCCTTGCCATCTGCAAGCGGCTGGTCGACGCCATGGGCGGCAAGATCTTTGCCACCAGCGATCCTGGCATGGGCACGACCTTTTTCGTCTCGATCCCGATTGTCCATGTCGACCGGCTCGATACCGCGGCCCCCCCCTTGCGCCACGGCCCCGGCCGGGTGCTGCTGGCGGTTTCCGGGCGGGCAACCACCGAAAACCTGACGCGCTACCTGCGCGAACACGGCTTCGAGGTCGCCGATCCCGTCTCGGATACGCTGGAGCCCGGGCAAGGCGACATCCGGCTGATCATCGCCGAGGCCGGCCTGCTCGGCGATCCCGGCATCCGGCCGTTGCTGCGCCGCGCGCCGACCATCGCCGTCGGGACTTTCGGCGATTCCGAAGTCGACCGCGTGATCGATCAGGGGCTGGCGCAGGGCCAGTTGCTCAAGCCGATTTCGCGCCGCGATCTCGGGCAGGCCATCGCCGATGCTCTGGCCGGCAACACCACGCGCCGGCACGGCGCCCAGGTCGTGGAAAGCACCCTGGCGCGCTATCCGCAACGCCTGGTCCTTGTCGCCGATGACAACGCCGTCAACCGCGAGGTGATCCTCGAAACCCTCCGGCGTTTCGATCTGCCGTGCGACACCGTGGTGGACGGTCGGGCGGCGATCGCGGCGGTCAAGGCCAAGCCCTACGATCTCGTGTTCATGGATGGCTCGATGCCGGATATCGACGGGTTCGAGGCCAGCGAGCAGATCCGCGCCTGGGAGCGCGAATGCGGGCGGCGCCCTATCCCCATCGTTGCGCTGACCGCGCATGTCGTGGGGGCGCATGCCGATGCCTGGAAACGCGCCGGCATGGACGGCGTGCTCCACAAACCCTTCACGCTCCAGGCCATGGCGGCGACGCTGGCAACCTACCTCAGCCAGCGAACCGGCGCGGCGCAGGCAATGTCGCCGGCGGCGGCACTCCCGATTGCCTCGGAAACGCCTGCGCAGGCATCTCGCCCGGCGCCGCCTCTCGCCACCCCTTCGGCTGGTGAGGCCGCGGAGCCGGATGCCGGCGATGGCGAGGTTCCCGCCCTTGAGCCCGTCACCACCCGGCAATTGCTCGATATGGCCCGGATTGGCGGCTCGGAGGCGGTTGGCCGCATCTACCGGCTCTATCTGGAGAATGGCCCGCCGGCCCTCGCGGAAATCGATGCCGCGCTTGCCGCACAGGATTCGGCGCGGCTCGGCAAGGCCGCGCATGCCCTGAAATCGATGAGTCTCTCGCTCGGCGCGCAGCGCGTGGCCGCCGGTGCCGGCGATCTCGAAAAAGCCGCGCGCGGGGAAGCTGCCAAACTCTACCCCGACCTGCGGGCCGGGATCGCCGGAGAATTGACGATCGCCTACGCGCGAATTTCCGACCTGATCGCCCGCGAAGGCCTTGGGGGTGGAGAATCCGGGACGACGCCCGAGAAACACCCCGCCGCCGCGTGAGCCGCCCTTCCCAAGCGGGCAAGGCCCTAGAGCATTTTTACGATGAAGTGGACACCGGTTCATCGAAAGAAAATGCGACAAAACAAGAAGATAGAGCGGTCGATCTGATCTAGGCAGATCGGACACCGCCCTAGGTCTTGGGGAATTGATCCTTCCGGAGCCAGAACACCTCGGCCTCGCTGGCCTCGGTATCGAGCCAGAAAAACGGGGTCTCCGGGTAGGCCTGTTCCAGCAGGCCTCGCCCGAGCCCGATCTCGCACAGGAGCCCGGCGCCCGGCGCGAGATGCTGCGGCGCGTGGCCGAGGATGCGGTGGGTAAGGTCGAGCCCGTCCTCCCCGGAGCCGAGCGCCATCGCGGGCTCATGCCGGAATTCGGGCGGCAGCATCGCCATGGTCTCGGCATCGACATAGGGCGGGTTCGAAAGGATCAGATCGTACTGGGCCTTGCCGAGCGGCGCGAAGAGATCGCCGCGATGGAGCCGGACGCGCGTCTCCAGCCCGTAATCGCCGATGTTTTCCGCCGCCAGCGCCGCCGCTTCCGGCGATAATTCCACGGCGTCGATCACCGCGTTCGGGAAGGCATGCGCCGCGAGGATGGCAAGGCTGCCCCCGCCGGTGCACAGATCGAGCACCCGCAGCACCGCATCGGGATCATCGACCAGCGCTTCCGGCCCGCCGGAACCATCGAACAGCGGCGAGAACAGGAGATCGGCGATATAGGACCGCGGCACGATCGCGCGCGGGTCGGACCGGAACGAGAACCCGTGCAGATAGGTCTTTCCGGTCAGATACGCCGAGGGAATGCGCTGCTCGACGCGCAACGCCAGACGCTCGCCGAGCAGCGCCTTTTCCCGTGCGGTCAGACGTGCATCGGCAAACGCGTTGAAATCGTCGATCGGCAGATGCAGGCTTTCGAGGATCAGGAACGCC
>CAZNAT010000014.1:0-10090 GCA_964571245.1 uncultured Methylobacterium sp. | reverse complement strand
CAGGTCGCCGAGCGCCGCGACGACCGCCTCGAGCTCATCGAGCGCGGTGGTCGCGCCATGGCCATGATGCAGTCCTGCGGCATTGAAGACACTGACCGCATAGCGCAGGAGATCGCGAAGCGTTGCAAGCTCCGCAACCTCCTTGCGCGGATCGGCCATGGCCTGTCCTGCCGGGGTGGCCATCAATAGAAGGCCTGCAACCCGGTGATGGCCCGGCCGAGGATCAGCGCGTGAACGTCATGCGTGCCCTCGTAGGTATTGACCGTTTCAAGGTTCTGCGCGTGGCGCATCACGTGATACTCGATCTGGATGCCGTTACCCCCGTGCATGTCGCGGGCTTGCCGCGCGATATCGAGCGCCTTGCCGCAATTGTTGCGCTTCATCAGCGAGATCATCTCCGGCGCCTCACGATGCTCGTCCATCAACCGGCCGAGACGAAGCGAGCCTTGCAGGCCGAGCGTGATCTCGGTCTGCATATCCGCGAGCTTCTTCTGGTAGAGCTGCGTCTGCGCGAGCGGCCGGTTGAACTGATGCCGGTCGAGCCCATATTGCCGCGCGCGGTGCAGGCAATCCTCGGCCGCGCCAAGCACGCCCCAGGAAATGCCGTAGCGGGCGCGGTTGAGACAGCCGAACGGGCCCTTGAGGCCGGAGACATTCGGCAGCAGCGCGTCTTCGCTGACGTCGACGTTATCCATCACGATCTCGCCGGTGATCGACGCGCGCAGGCTGAGCTTGCCGCCGATTTTCGGCGCCGAAAGCCCCTTCATGCCCTTTTCGAGGATAAACCCGCGGATCGCATGGTCATGCGCCGCGCTCTTGGCCCAGACGACGAAGACATCGGCGATCGGCGAATTCGAGATCCACATCTTCGAGCCGGTCAGGCGGTAGCCGCCGTCGATCTTCTCGGCGCGGGTTTTCATCCCGGCGGGATCGGAGCCAGCATCGGGCTCGGTGAGGCCGAAGCAGCCGATGAATTCGCCGCTCGCGAGCTTGGGCAGATATTTCCGGCGCTGCGCTTCCGAGCCGTAGGTGTAGATCGGGTACATCACGAGCGAGGATTGCACGGACATCATCGAGCGGTAGCCCGAATCGACCCGCTCGACCTCGCGCGCCACCAGCCCGTAGGAGACGTAATTCGCGCCGGCGCAGCCATAGTCTTCCGGCAGGGTGACGCCAAGCAGGCCCTGCTCGCCCATTTTCCGGAACAGGCCGGGGTCGGTCGTCTCGTGGAGATAGGCATCCGCCACCAGGGGCGCCAGCTCGCCCTGCGCGAAGTCCCGCGCGGCGTCGCGGATCATCCGTTCGTCCTCGGTCAGCTGGCTCTCGAGATCAAAGGGATCGGACCAGTTGAAAGCAGATTTTGTCATGCTCTAAGCGCCCATTATTTTAAGTTTGAAGGAGTTCTTCATGTCCTGAATTCCATCGCACAAAAAAAGACCCCTAGGCAATCCACCACCGCACAATCCGAATGATTTCCGCGAAACCAGCGCTGGCCATATCGGATGTTGAATTCACGGCTGGAACCCGCAGAATGGATCGGGGACGACGAAGGATCCATTTTGGCCCGGCACTTGCTGCGCGGAGCAAGGCGGATCGGAAAAATGCGGGAGCAACCCGCCAGAGTTCGTTGGTTCCCGGGGGAGGTTCCATGAGTGAGCGGATGATCTTCGACGAAACCGGCGGAATCCACGACGCCCCCCGCGAGATCTACCGGGAGGTCGCGACCTGGTTCAAGCAGGCCAACCCAGAGCTGATCGGCAATCGCAAGGCGGAGGCCGAAGCCTTCTTCCGCCGCATCGGCATCACCTTTGCGGTCTATGGCGACGAGCAGGGAGCGGAGCGGATCATTCCCTTCGACATTCTGCCGCGCATCATCTCGAATGCGGAATGGAACCGGCTCGCCGAGGGGCTGGAGCAACGGGTCAAGGCGCTCAACGCCTTCATCGGCGATGTCTATGGCGCGCGCGACATCGTCCGCGCCGGGATCATCCCGGAAGACCTCATCCTCGCCAACCCCGCGTTCCGCCCCGAAATGACCCGGATCAAGCCTGCCGCCGGGCTCTATTCGCATATCGCGGGGATCGACCTCGTCCGCACCGGCCCCGACGAATTCTTGGTGCTGGAGGACAATGCCCGCACCCCCTCGGGCGTTTCCTACATGATGGAAAACCGCGAGGCGATGCTGCGGCTGTTTCCCGAATTGTTCAGCCGCCTGCGCATCAAACCGGTCGATCACTACCCGGACGAGCTTCTCGCGACCCTGCGCTCGGTCGCGCCGCCATCGGCCTCGCGCGAGCCGAGCGTCGTGGTGTTGACGCCGGGTCCGTTCAATTCCGCCTATTACGAGCATTCCTTCCTCGCGGACCGGATGGGGATCGAGCTTGTCGAGGGGCGCGATCTCTTCGTGCGCTCCAACATCGTCTACAAGCGCACGACCGAAGGGCCGCAGCGCGTCGATGTGATCTATCGCCGGATCGACGACGAATTTCTCGATCCCCTTGCCTTCCGGCCCGACAGCACCCTGGGCGTTCCCGGGCTGATGTCTGCCTATAAAGCCGGCAACGTGACGATTTCGAATGCAGTGGGCACCGGCGTCGCCGATGACAAGGCCGTCTACAGCTACATGCCGGAGATCGTGAAGTTCTACACCGGCAAGGACGCGATGCTCGCCAATGTCCCGACCTGGCGCTGCCGCGAACCCGCCTCGCTCAGCCATGTGCTGGCCAATATCGCCGATCTCGTCGTGAAAGAGGTCAACGGCTCCGGCGGCTACGGCATGCTCGTCGGGCCGCACGCGACAAAAGCCCAGCGTGAGGCTTTCTGCGCCAAGCTCCGCGCCAACCCCGATAACTACATCGCCCAGCCGACGCTCGCGCTCTCGACCGTGCCCTGTTACGTCGACGAGGGGCTGGCCCCGCGCCATGTCGATCTCCGGCCCTTCGTGCTCTCCGGCGCCGACAAGGTTCGGATTGTTCCGGGCGGGCTGACGCGGGTTGCGCTCAAGAAAGGCTCGCTCGTCGTCAATTCAAGCCAGGGCGGCGGCACCAAGGATACCTGGGTCATCGACGAAACCGAGAGCCGGGCGCCATCGGCGCCCCCATCCCGGAAGCAGGGTTGAGGGAGAGTTTTCCATGCTGGCCCGTACCGCCGATAACCTGTTCTGGCTCTCCCGCTACGTCGAGCGCGCGGAAAGCCTGGCGCGCATCCTCGATGTCGCCCTGCGCCTTGCGACCCTGCCCTCGGCCTATGCCGGGACCTCCAACGAATGGGAAAGCGCGATCGATATCGCCATCTGCCGCGATGCCTTTTTCCAGTCCTATGATGTCGCCAACCAGGCCAATGTCACGCAGTTCATCATCGCCGGCGAGAACAACCCCTGCTCGATCCGCACCTGCATCGAGACCGCGCGCCACAACGCCCGCGCGGTCAGAACGGCGATCACCACCGAGATGTGGGAAATTCTCAACGATGCCTGGAACGAGATGCAGCGGCTGAAATTCCAGAGCTTCAGCTCGAAGGATCTCGCCAAGTTTCTGGCCTTCGTGAAGGAAGTCTCCCTGCGCTTCGATGGCGCGGCCTATCGCACCATGCTCCGCACCGATCATTTCTGGTTCCAGCGCCTCGGCATGCTGATCGAGCGCGCCGACAACACCGCCCGGCTGCTCGACGTGAAATACCACGTCGTCCTGCCCAATGCCGAGCCGGTTGGCGGCGGGCTCGACTACTTCCAGTGGTCGGCGCTGTTGCGCGCGGTTTCCGCGCTCAATTCCTATCACCTGATCTATCGCGGCGGGATCAAGCCGTGGCTGGTGGCGGATTTCCTGATCCTGAAGCCCGAACAGCCGCGCTCGCTGATTTCCTCCTATGAAAGCCTCAATCGCGTGCTGGATTTCCTCTCCGAGCGCTATGGCCGGCAGGGGCCGAGCCAGCGGCTGGTGCGGCAAACCTATTCGGGGCTGCAAAACCTCGATATCGATACGCTGTTCCAGACCGGGCTGCATGAATTCCTGTCCCGGTTCATCACCGATAACAACCGGCTCGGGCTGGCGATCCACGAGCAATACCTGCAATAAAGAAAGCTGGAATCATCAGGCCTGCCGTCTCCATCAGGTCTGCTGCCATCAGGTCCCTTCATGCGTCTGAAGCTGCGTCACGAAACCCGGTATGAATACGCCACGCCCGCCCGGGGCGCGATCCAGATTCTGCGCCTGACGCCGCGCAACCACGCCTCCCAGTTCGTCCACCGCTGGCGTGTCGAGATCGATGCCGATGGCCGGCTCGACCGGGACGAGGACGCCTATGGCAACATCACCCATACCTTCTCGATCGATGGCCCGCTCGACGGCCTGCGCATTCTGGTCGAGGGCGAGATCGATACCGCGGAGGCTGCCGGCTCGGTGAATGGGACGCTCGAGCGGTTTTCGCCGATCTATTGGACCAGCCAGACCGCGCTTACCCAGCCGAACGCGGCAATTGCCGAATTCGCGGCGGATCTTGCCGGGCAGGAGGGGGGTGATACCCTCGCCTTCCTGCATCAGCTCAACGCGGCGATCTATCGCGATTTCGCATTTGTCGTCGGCGAAACCCATGCCGCGACCCGGGCCGAGGAAGCCTTTGCCGCCAGGACCGGGGTTTGCCAGGATTTTGCGCATATCTTTGTGACCGCCGCCCGCGCGCGCGGCGTTCCCGCGCGCTATGTCAGCGGTTATTTTCTGCTCGCCGCGACGAATGAGCAGGAAGCCGGGCATGCCTGGGCCGAAGCCTATGTCGAGGGCATCGGCTGGATCGGGTTTGATCCGGCGCATGGGCTCTGTACCGATCCGCGCTATATCCGGATTGCGATCGGCAGGGACTATCTGGAGGCCGCGCCGATCCGGGGCTCGCGGCTTGGCGGCGCCGGGGAAGCGATGAATGTCTCGATATCCCTGCACGAGGGTGGCTCGCTTGCCGAGCAATAGGTCATGCTGAGCCATAGGTCTTGCCGAGCCATGAGACCCGGCTCGTCCGCCCATTCGGAGCCGCCGCAATGATCGAACGCGCCGTCTTGGCCGAACTATCCGCTTTTCTTTTCTGCCGGCCCGCCCTATCCGCCTCTTCTGGATCTATTGGATGTCGCATCCGGTTGGTCGAAAGAAAATGCGGCAATGCAAGAAGATAGAGCGGCAGACCCCGCTCAATCAGGCGGTATACCGCTCTGGAACCACGACAGGGAACGGTTCATGACGTATTGCGTCGGAATTCTCACCGGGGAAGGCCTCGTGATGATCGCCGATACCCGGACCAATGCCGGGCTCGACAATGTCGCGACCTTCCGCAAGCTGCATGTGTTCCGCGAGCCCGGCCGGAAGCTGTTCGCGCTCGCGACCGCCGGCAACCTCGGCTTCACCCAATCGGTGATCTCGATCCTGCGCGAGGGGCTGGAGCGCGCGGATGGCCGGTTCGAAACCCTGCTCGACCAGCCCTCGATGTTCCGCGCCGCGCAATTCGTTGGTGAGGTCATCCGCCACGTCTATGATACCGACGGGCCGGCGCTTGAGCAGCACGGCGCTTCCGTCGAGGTTTCGATGCTGCTCGCCGGGCAGATCGAGGGTCGGTCGCTGCGGCTGTTCATGCTCTACAAGGCCGGCAATTTCATCGAGGCAACCCCCGATACGCCGTATCTCCAGGTCGGCGAGCACAAATACGGCAAGCCGATCCTTGACCGGGCCGTGACCTTCGCCAGCGATCTCTACGATGCGCTCAAACTCGGCCTGATCTCGATGGACTCGACCATGCGGTCCAACCTCGGCGTCGGCTTGCCAATCGATATCCTCGTTCTGCGCCGGGATGTCCTGGTGCCGGAAGTCGAGCACCGGATCGAGGCGGGAGAACCTTATTTCCACGATCTGCGCGAGCGCTGGTCGGCGGCGCTCCGCAAGGCGCACAATGATATTCCACCACCGCCCTACCGGCCAAAGCCCTAGGGTCCGACCGTTGATCCGGCTCGAACGCCGGACCAGAACATTTCATACCCTCCCGAGAGGCCCGAACGCATGACCCAGCCCCCCCCAGATGCGCTTTCCCGCGCTGCCCGCATGACGCGCGATCTCGTGACCTGCGCTTCCGTGACCCCGATCGAGGGCGGCGCTCTGGCCCTGATCGAAGCCTGGCTTCGCCCGTATGGCTTCGAGGTTCACCGGCCGGTTTTTTCGCAAGCGGGCACCTATGATGTCGAAAACCTCTACGCCCGCATCGGCAGCGGCGGGCCCTGCCTCGTGTTCGCGGGGCATACCGATGTCGTGCCGACCGGCGACGAGGCACGCTGGTCGCAGCCGCCGTTTTCCGGCGCGGTGATCAACGGCGAAATCTGGGGCCGGGGCGCCTGCGACATGAAATCCGGCGTCGCGGCCTCGATCGCGGCGGCGCTCGACCATCTCGACCGGCACGGCGTGCCCGCCAACGGCTCCATCGCCTTCCTGATCACCGGCGACGAGGAAGCCGATGCCGTCAACGGCACGGTCAAGCTGCTGGAATGGGCCAGGGCGCGCGGCGAACGCTTCGATGCCTGCATTCTCGGCGAGCCGACCAACCCCGAGACGATGGGCGATATGATCAAGATCGGCCGGCGCGGCTCGCTTTCCGGCGATCTCACCGTCGAGGGCGTTCAGGGCCACGTCGCCTATCCGCATCTGGCCAGAAACCCGATCGATGGTCTCGTGCGGCTGATGGCCGCGCTGAAGGAGCCGCTCGATGCGGGCAATGCCCATTTCAGCCCGACCAATCTGGAATTCACCTCGATCGATACCGGCAACACCGCCCGCAATGTCATCCCCGCGTCGGTCACGGCACGGTTCAACATCCGCTTCAACGACACCTGGACCAGCCAGGCGCTCGAAGCGGAACTGCGGCGCCGGCTCGCCGGCGTCAACGATGCCCCGAGCTTCACGCTCGTCTGTCAGCCGACCAACGCCGAAGCCTTCATCACCCGGCCGGGACCGTTCGTCGATCTCGTCGCCGGCGCGGTGGAGGCCGAGACCGGTCGCCGGCCGCAGCTCTCGACCACCGGCGGCACCTCGGATGCGCGCTTCATCCAGGCCTATTGCCCGGTGCTGGAATTCGGCGTCGTCGGCAAGACCATGCACCAGATCGACGAAAGGGTCGCGATTTCCGACGTCGAGACGCTGACCGCGATCTATGGCCGGGTGATCTCGGCCTATTTCGCCTGAACGCTTTCCGGGCGCGACCAAAGACGGGACCCCGGCGACCTGGGGGGCTTGATCACGCTCAGAACAAAATACGAACATGTTGACCCCGCGCCGCGCAGGTCTTATGTGAGCCCGAACGCGACGTTTCCATGCCCATCCGGATCTTCCCATGACCGTTCGACCACTTGTTTTCCTGCCCGATTCCCAGCTCCGCCTCGTCTCCGCGCCCGTTGCGAGCGCGGACAAGCCCCTGCGCAAGCTGGTCGATGACATGTTCGCGACGATGTACGCCGCCCCCGGCATCGGCCTTGCCGCGATCCAGATCGGCGTGCCGATGCGGGTGGTCACGATGGATATTTCCCGGCGTGACGACAAGCAGGAACCCCTGGCGCTGATCAACCCGGAGATCGTCTGGTCCTCGGAGGAGAGGCGCGTGATGGAAGAGGGCTGCCTGTCGATTCCCGAGTATTACGAGAGCGTGGAACGCCCCGACAAGGTCCGGCTCCGCTATCGCGATGTCGATTTCAAGGAGCACGAGATCGAAGCGGACGGCGTTTTCGCCACCTGCGTCCAGCACGAGGTCGATCATCTCAACGGCGTGCTGTTCATCGATTATCTCTCCAAGCTCAAGCGCGACCGCGTCATCAAGAAATACACCAAGCTCGCGCGCCAGAAGGATGATGAGGCGTGAGCCTGCGCATCGTCTTCATGGGAACCCCGGATTTCGCGGTTCCCACGCTCACCGAGATCCTCGGCCAGGGCCACGAGGTCGTCGCGGTCTACAGCCGCGCACCGGCGCCCGGCGGGCGGCGCGGGCTGGAACTCATCGAAAGCCCGGTCCATCGCTGCGCCAGGCGGTTCGGTATTCCGGTCTTCACTCCCAAAACCCTGAGAACGCCCGCGGCGCAGGCTGAATTTGCCGCGCATGGGGCGGATGTCGCGGTGGTCGTGGCCTACGGCCTCATCCTGCCCAGACCGGTACTGGAGGCGCCCGCGCTCGGCTGCCTGAACCTGCATGGCTCGCTGCTGCCGCGCTGGCGGGGGGCAGCACCGATCCAGCGCGCGATCATGGCGGGCGACACCGAAACCGGCGTCATGGTGATGCGGATGGACGAGGGCCTGGACACCGGCCCGGTCGCCATGGCCGAACGCGTGACGATCACGCCGGAGATGACCGCCGGCATGCTGCATGATCGTCTGATGCACGTCGGGGCCGACCTGATGGTCCGGGCGCTCGCGGCCTTCGAGCGCGGCTCGCTCGGGTTTTCACCGCAGCCGGAGACCGGGGTGACCTACGCCGCCAAGATCACCAAGGAGGAATGCCGCATCGATTTCTCCGGGGATGCCAAAGCGGTCCATGACCATATTCGCGGGCTCTCGCCGGCACCGGGCGCCTTCTGCGAGATCGACTGGGGCCAGGGACCGAAACGGGTCAAGGTGCTGCGCGCCGCCCCTTTTTCCGGCTCGGGCGACCCCGGCGCCGTGCTTGACGAGCGCCTCGGGATCGCCTGCGGCACCGGAGCGATCCGGCTCCTCGAGGTGCAGCCCGCCGGCAAGGGCGTCATGAGCGCCGAAGAATTCCTGCGCGGCGCCAAAATTGTACCGGGCATGACGATCTTGTCGCCCACGCAGGCGTCCTAGGGTCCAGCCCCATTCATTTTGGAGAAACGGCATGCTTTTGATGGATGAAATGGCAGAAGAAATGCGAAAAGCGGGCTTTTCTGCCCGGTTGAGCGTTTCGACGCCCCAGTTCACCATCAAAAGCATGTCCTCTGGATTGGATGAAAATGCACGATCTTCATGTCGGAAGCCCTTGAAAGTCAGGCGACTTCCCGCAGGCGACCTCCTCAATCTCGTGCATCTTGATCCAACCGCCTTCACCAAAATGAATGGGGCTGGACCCTAGTGCCGCGCTTCAAGCTCCTGCTCGAATATTTTGGTGCGCCCTATCAGGGTTGGCAGAGCCAGGCGGGCGGGCGCACCGTACAGGATGCGATCGAGCGTGCCATCGCCAGGCTCAAGGAAGGCGAGCGCCGGTTGATCTGCGCCGGGCGTACCGATGCCGGCGTTCACGCGCTCGGCCAGGTCGTTCATGTCGATCTCGACAAGGACTGGCGTACCGATGTGCTGCGCGACGCACTCAACGCACATCTGATGTCCGCCGGCGAGGCCGTGGCCATTCTCTCCGCCGAAATCGCGCCGGAGGGGTTCGACGCCCGCATCTCGGCAATCCGCCGGCATTATCGCTACCGCATTCTCAACCGGAGGCCGCCCTCCGCGCTCGACCGGCACCGCGTCTGGCATGTCGCCCGGCCGCTCGATGCCGCCCTGATGCACGCGGCGGCGCAGACCATTCTCGGTCGCCACGACTTCACAACGTTTCGCGCCTCATCCTGTCAGGCAAAAAGCCCTGTCCGCACATTGGAGCGGCTCGAGGTCAGCCGGCATGGCGAGGAAGTCCATGTCGAGGCCAGCGCCCGGAGCTTTCTCCACAACCAGGTGCGCTCGCTGGTGGGCAGCCTGGTCAAGATCGGCCACGGCACCTGGCCGGTCTCCGAGATGCGCGCCGCGCTTGATGCGGCGGACCGCGCGCGTTGCGGCCCCGTCGCGCCGCCGGACGGGCTGTATTTCATGAGGGTGGACTACGAATAGCCCCGCGATCAGGCCGTGATCAGCGTCCCCGCGCCGTGCTCCGTCAAGAGCTCCAGCAACACGGCGTGCGGCACCTTGCCATCGAGAATGACGACGCCCTCGACACCCTGCTCGATCGCGTAGATGCAGGTCTCGATCTTGGGGATCATCCCGGCGGTCACCGTGCCATCGGCAATGAGCGCTCGGCATTCATCCACCGTCAGCTGCTCGATCAGCTTCTTGTTCTTGTCGAGCACGCCCGGCACATCGGTCAG
>CAZNAT010000013.1:50546-61588 GCA_964571245.1 uncultured Methylobacterium sp. | reverse complement strand
ATGCCGATCATGCGGCCACCGGCATCGGTCACCGCGACGCAGCCGAACCCGCGCGAGGTCATCACCACGATCGCCTCGCCCATCACCGTGCCCACGCGAACCGCCGGCACGGCCTCACCCCGATGCATGACATCACGCAGAAAAGTCAGCTTGGCGCCGAGCTTGCCGCCGGGATGAAAGGCCCGGAAATCCTCCGGGGTGAAACCGCGGGCTTCGAGCAAGGCCACGGCCAGCGCATCGCCAAGCGTCACCTGCATGGTCGTCGAGGTCGTCGGCGCGAGCCCGTTCGGGCAGGCTTCCTCGGCCTTCGGCAGCACGAGCGCGACATCCGCCTCCTTGGCCAAGGTTGATTCGGCGTTCGAGGTGAAGGCGACCAGCCCGACCCGGTAGCGCCGGGAATAAGCGATGATATCGGAAAGCTCCGCCGTCTCGCCGGACCAGGACAGGGCGAGAATCACGTCCTCGTTGCGGATCATCCCGAGATCGCCGTGGCTCGCCTCGCCCGGATGGACGAAATGCGCGGCGGTGCCGGTGGAGGCGAGCGTCGCGGCGATTTTCCGCCCGATATGGCCGGATTTACCCATGCCGGTGACGATGACGCGGCCACTCGCGGCCTTGATCAGCGCGACGGCCTCGATGAACGGCTGGCCCATGCCATCGCGGATCGCCTCGCGGAGCTGTTCCAGCCCGGCGATTTCGGTGCTGATCGACCTCAGGGCGCTCTCCAGCACCGTGCGGCTTTCCGTCACGTCCATATGCTCTCACTCCATGATCGACGCGGGCGCAGGGTAACCCGGGGCAAAAAATGCCGCGTCAGAAACCAAGCGTTAACCCTCGATCTTTACTTCTTGGCAACGGATCGGGCCAGCAAGACCCGATTCTGTTTCGTCCCGAAAACCTTACTTGGCCCGAAGACCTCGCTGCATCCAACCGTTCGCACAAAAAACCGCAAGGAAGCCCTGTTGACGAGCCGCCCTGATACGCGCTTCGGATGGCGTTGGATAGCCCGTCTCGGCCCGGCGGCGCTGCTCGGGCTCGGCTTGCCCTGGCTTTCGGCCTCGCCGCTGCTGGCGCAGATTCTCGGCGCCCAGGCGCCCGGCACCCCCGGCGCGATCGATGGTGAATTGCGACAGGCACGCCCCGCCGCGACGACCGCTGCGCCCCGCGCTCCAGCCCTGCGCGGGCCGGAAGCGGAGATCGAAGGACCTGCCGCGAGCCGGAAATTCGGCATCCGCCGCCACGCCAATACCGCCACCAGGCGCCAGCTCGGCTCCGGCCAGACGCGCAACAGCGGCTTTCCCGGGGCATCCCCGGCCGGCGGCGGCGGCATTCCGGCCAATGGAACCTTGCGCAATCCGCGCGATCTCACCGGGGCACGGTTCGGCAATGCCGCCGATGCCGGCGCCAGCGCGCCGCCCGCCACGCGAGGAGGATCCCTATGCCCCGCTCGGCATCCGGGCCGGATCGATGCTGCTTCGCCCCGCGATCGAGGTCGGCGGCGGCTACGATACCAATGCCGCCCGCTCCGGCACGACCCGGAAAGGCTCGGCGGTTTACCGTACCGAGGCGGAGCTGGCCGCGAACTCCAACTGGAGCCAGCATCAGCTCGATATCGCCTTGCGCGGTGGCTATACCGGTTACAGCTCGCTCGACGCCGCCAATCGCCCGGAGGGGGATGCCCGGATCGCGCTGCGACTCGATGCCACCCGCGACCTGACCTTCGACGCCGCGCTGACCGGGCGCATCGATACGGAAACGCCGAGCAACGTGAACCTGCCCGCCGGCGCCACCAAACGCACGCCGTTCTTCACCACCGGCACGAGCCTCGGCGCCACGCAACGCTTCGGCCGCCTCAGCGTCGGCTTGCGCGGCACGCTCGACCGCTCGATCTACACCGATGTCGAATCGGGCGGCGTCACCACCAGTCAGGAAGGCCGGAACTTTACCGCCTATGGCCTGCGCCTGCGCGCCGGCTACGAGGTCTCTCCGGGGATTTCGCCGTTTGCCGAAGCCGGCATCGACCGCCGCACGCATGATCTGAGCGTCGACAGCGGCGGCTTCCGCCGCGATTCGCAGGGCACGACGGTCCGGGTTGGCTCGACCTTCGAACTGGCGCGGACGCTGACGGGCGAGGCTTCGGTCGGCTACACTTTCCGGGCCTATGAGGATGCGCGGCTCGCCTTCCTGCGCGCGCCGGTGGTCGATGCCTCGCTGACCTGGTCGATCTCGCCGCTGACGACGCTCAACCTGCGTGCCCAGAGCGAAGTCGCGGAAACCACGCTGGCAAATTCGGCGGGCGCGGTCGCCTACCGCGGCACCGCGACCCTGACGCACGCTTTTTTGCGCAACTTCACGGCTACCGCGACGCTCGGCTTTTCAAGAACCGATTACGATGGCGTCAACCGCCAGGAAACCGGCGTGAATGCCGGCATGCGGCTCGAATACAAGTTCAACCGGATGATGGCGCTGCGTGGCGCCTACGCCTTCGAGAAAACGCATGTGAACGCCGCCGGCGAGAGCTACAACGCCCATACCTTCCTGCTCGGCATGCGGTTCACGCCGTAAACCGCGTGGCTTGCGCGCCGGTTGCGTCCCCAAATCCTATCGTTCGAGGATTTCGGCGATCGCCTTGCGGAATTCCGGGGCGATTTCGGGCCGCGTCATCGCATAGGCGACATTGGCGGTGAGAAAGCCGAGCTTGGAGCCGGTATCGTAGACCCGGCCATCGAAGCGCACGGCGTGAAACGCTTCGCGCTCCTTGAGCTGGAGCATCGAGTCGGTGAGCTGGATCTCGCCGCCCGCGCCGCGTTCCTGGTTTTCGAGCAGATCGAAAATCGTCGGCTGGAGGATATAGCGTCCGGAGATCGCGAGATTGGACGGGGCGGTGCCTTTGGCCGGTTTCTCGACCATCGCCCGGATCCTGGCGACCTTCTCGTCGGAACCGCCGACATCGACGATGCCGTACTGATGCGTCTCGTCGTCCGCCACCGGGTAGACGCCGATGATATTGCCACGCCTGGCCTCATAGGCCTCGATCATCTCGGCGAGGCAGGGACGGGTGCCAAGGTGGAGCATATCCGGCAGCAGCAGCGCGAAGGGTTCATCGCCGATGATTTCGCGGGCGCACCACACCGCGTGGCCAAGCCCGAGCGGCTCCTGCTGGCGCGTGAAACTGGTCGCGCCCGCCGGCGGGGTATCCTTCTCGAGCTCAGCGAGTTCGGCGAGCTTGTTGCGGCCGCGCAACGTCGCTTCCAGCTCGTATTGCTTGTCGAAATGATCTTCGATGACGTGTTTGCCGCGTCCGGTGATAAACACGAAATGCTCGATGCCGGCGGCGCGCGCCTCATCGACAACGTGCTGGATGACGGGCCGGTCGACCACTGTCAGCATTTCCTTGGGGATCGCCTTGGTCGCGGGCAGAAACCGCGTCCCCAGACCCGCCACAGGGAAAACCGCCTTGCGAATACGCTTCATCGTGCTGAACCCAATCCACGGAACCGGCACGCCGATCCCCATGATCGCGCTCACTTCCGCCCCTTCGTGCACCAGCCATGCAGGAGCCAGTCTTAACGCTCCTTGAACCGACCGCGCTTAGAAGAAATACGGCAAAGAAAGTGGAAAGGATATCCGATGGCGATCCTGGTGACGGGCGGCGCGGGCTACATCGGCTCGCATATGGTGCTGGCGCTCGCGGACCGCGGTGAAAAGGTCGTCGTCATCGACAATCTTTCGACCGGCTTTCCCTGGGCGCTGCCGCCGAATGTCGCCTTGCGCGGCGGGGACGTCGGCGACGCCGGGTTCGTCCAATCGGTGATCGAGGAATTCGGGGTCAACGAGATCGCGCATTTCGCCGCCAAGATCGTGGTGCCGGAATCGGTTCAGAACCCGATGCTCTACTACGGCAACAACACCGCCAAGAGCCGCATCCTGTTCGAAACCGCGCTTAAATGCGGCGTCAAACGTGTGATTTTCTCGTCCACAGCGGCGGTTTACGGCGATGTCAGCGGCGACCCCGTCAGCGAGGATCTCGCCCCGAACCCGGTCTCGCCCTATGGCCGTTCCAAGCTGATGACCGAATGGATGCTCGAGGACATCGCCCGCGCGCATGATCTCAAGTTCATCGCCCTGCGCTATTTCAATGTCGCCGGCGCCGACCCGCAGCTTCGTTCGGGTCAGTCTTTTCCCAAGGCGACGCATCTGATCAAGGTCGCGGTGCAGACTGCGCTGGGTCAGCGCAGCCACCTCGATATTTTCGGTACCGATTACGCCACGCGGGACGGCTCCTGCATCCGCGACTACATTCACGTCACCGATCTTGCCTCGGCGCATGTCGATGCCCTCGCGCATCTCCGACGCGGCGGCGACAGCATGATCCTGAACTGCGGCTATGGTCGCGGCTTCTCGGTGCTGGAGGTGGTCGATGTCGTCCGCAAGGTCACCGGTGTCCACTTCAAGACCAACCTCGGCCCGCGCCGACCCGGAGATCCCGCGACCATCGTCGCCAAATCGGACAAGATCCGCGCGGTGCTTGGCTGGAAACCCGAGCACGACAGCCTCGAGGAAATCGTCGGCCAGGCCTATGCCTGGGAGCGCCATCTTGCCGCCCGCAATTCCTGACAGGATAGACCAAGGTTCTTTCGGGCCATGATCTTGGCGTAGAATAGTGATGATTCGCCGGAGGAAGATGACCATGCGACGCGTGCCCGCGCACTTTTCCGGCTGGATAGCCTTGGTCACCCTCGTCTTTGCCGTGATCCTTCCGGCACTGGCGCCCTTGCATGCCGCCCAGCCCAGCCCCGCGCCAAAAGCCGCGCCACCAAAGGCCTCCGCGCCAGCGCACGGCGACTTTCAGGGGTTTCTCACCCGGTTATGGCCGGATGCGCAGAAGCAGGGCATCAGCCGCAAGACGTTCGATCTCGCCTTTGCCGGCGTCACACCCGATCCGGCGATCATCGCGCTCACCAAAAAACAGAGCGAATTCGTCAAGCCGATCTGGTCCTACCTCGACAGCGCGATTTCCGCCTCGCGGCTCGAACGCGGCCGGGCAGCAGCGGAGCAATACGCGAGCGAACTCGCCGCGATCGAGCGCAAATACGGCGTCGACCGCCGCGTCGTGCTGGGCGTCTGGGGCATGGAGACGAATTTCGGCTCCTTCACCGGGAACATGGATGTCATCCGCTCGCTGGCGACGCTGGCCTTCCGGCGCTACCGCGACGATTTCTTCCGCGACGAGTTGCTGGTGGCGCTGAAAATTATCGAGGAAGGCCACGTCGAGCGGCGTGCCATGCGTGGCTCCTGGGCCGGCGCCATGGGCCAGACCCAGTTCATGCCATCAAGCTTCCAGAAATACGCGGTCGACTACGACGGCG
The DNA here is from genome assembly GCA_964571245.1 of uncultured Methylobacterium sp. Taxonomy (GTDB): domain Bacteria; phylum Pseudomonadota; class Alphaproteobacteria; order Rhizobiales; family Beijerinckiaceae; genus Rhabdaerophilum. The sequence continues at coordinate 56,219 of CAZNAT010000013.1, read as the reverse complement.
ACGGCGCCAAGGACATCTGGGGGACAATACCCGATGCGCTGGCCTCGACGGCGAACTATCTCGCGAGCTTCGGCTGGGAGACCGGTGTTCCCTGGGGGATCGAGGTCACCTTGCCAGAGGGTTTCAACCTCGCAAGCGCGATGGGTAGTCGCGATTTTTCGAGCTGGGGCGAAGCTGGCCTTGCGCGCGCGGGCGGCGAAAGCCTGCCGCGCAAGGGCAAAGCCGCGCTGTTCCTGCCCGCCGGCGTCAACGGCCCGGCGCTGCTGATCTCGGAGAATTTCCGGGTCATCAAGAAATACAATTCCTCCGATGCCTATGCCCTCGCGGTCGCGCATCTCGGGGATCGCCTCCTGGGCGGTGGACCGATCCGCGCCAATTGGCCGCGAAACGACAAGCGCCTGAGCCTCGAAGAGATCAAGGAGGTCCAGCGCCGCCTTGTCGCGATGTGATTGCAGGTCGGCAAGATCGACGGGCGTATCGGCGAACTCAGCCGCGAATCGGTCAAGAAGGCCCAGGTCAAGCATGCCCTGCCGGCCGACGGCTACCCGACGCTTGCCCTCTTGACCCGTTTACGCCAAAAACCCTGAAATCGGATTGCCGGACGCCCGGATTTGCCTCACGCTTGCCATGGTTGGCGGCCATGGAGGCTGGCGGCGAGCGGCCAAGGCCGATGATGCCTTGATGATCGCAGCCAGCTGGACATGAGGACTTTTGGACACGAGGGCTTCATGGGACTTCGCTCCCGGACTTTGTTTTTGGTTTCCCTAGGGCTGGCACTCGCACTGGGGAGTCCGCCGGCTGCGCATGCCGAAGGCGATCCCTCGCTTCAGAGCTGGCGGCCGATCCTGCCGCCGCCGCGTTCCGCCCTCCCGCGCCAACCCGCCGAAACCTATCGCGCGCGCCGCCGCTATGATGCGCCCCGGCCCCGCTTCCCCGACGATGCCGGCCTGGGGCTGAACCTGCCGGACACCACGGTCGCCATGCCGGCTGTCGCGGATGCCTCGCGCCTCCGGATCGGGCTCGTGGGTGATTCGATGGCGGAAGCGCTGGCGTTCGGCATGGAGACCGATCCGGGCATGAAGGCGGATCTGCTGATCCGGCAAAAAACCGTCAGCGCTTCCGGCCTCGTGCGCGAGGATTTTCATGATTGGCCCAAGGCCATCGCAGCCTTGATCGGCGACAATCCCGGGCTTTCCGCGCTGGTGGTGATGGTCGGCCTCAATGATCGCCAGGTCATCCGCCTCGGCGAGACGACGCTCGAGCCACTGAGCGAACCGTGGCGCGAGGCCTATCGCAGAAGGGTCGATGCCGTGATCGGGGCGGCGCAAAATGCGCGCATCCCGCTCGTCTGGGTCGGGATGCCGATCATGCGTACGCCCAAGCTTTCCACCGATCTGGCGGCGATCAACGAGATCGTCCGGGAGCGGGTCAGCGCCAGCGGCGAAACCTATGTCGAGATCTTCGACAGTTTTGCCGATCAGTCCGGCGGGTTTACCGCCAACGGCCCGGATGTGATCGGCGATATTGTGCGCCTGCGCGGCCCGGATGGCATCCATTTCACCCCGGCCGGCCAGCGCAAGCTCGCCTTCTTCGTCGACAAGCCGCTTCGCAAACGCATCGGCGACAGGGAGCCACCGCAGGCCGCCGCGCCGCTTGCCCTCTCCCCCTTGAGCCCGTCGGCTCCCGTGGGTCCGCCAGCCAACGAAATCTCGATCCCGATCGCGGTTCCGGCAGCGCTGGCGATCCCGAAGCCACGCCAGGCCATCGGCGACATCCGCCCGCTGACAGCCGTCAATGCCGCGAGCGCGCTCATCGGACGGCAGCCGCAACCGATCCAGGACCCGGCGACGCGGGATCTCTTCGATCGTGGCCTCTCCCAGCCGCCTCGCGCCGGACGCAGCGACGATTTCCGTTGGCGCTAGGGCCCAGAGCCCTTTTCGACCGGACCGAACGACGTCGGCATCGAAATCTCTTCTCCGGTCTTTCCACCCGGTGATTGCCTGTCAGGCCTTGTTCGTGCTTCCTTCCATGTTCCTGCCCCGGCGGATCGCGCGGCGCTGCGTCGATCGTGTTGGGGCATTCCGGCCAGAGGAAGACACTTCGCTCGCGTCACGCGCCTGATGCGCCAAGAGAGCCTGATGCGCCAACAGGGCCTGAGGCGCCAATAGGGCCTGAGACGCCAAGAGGATCGGATGAACGACAGATCTGCCATTGACTACGAAGCCGAGTACAACAACCGCGCCCGGGTGCCGGAGCACGCCGGGCTGATCGCCGGCTGGGCGCAAGATGCCGCCGCCTACCGCCAGAGCGCGCCGCACGTGGCCGATATCGCCTATGGCGTCTCCCCGCGCGAGGTTTTCGACTTTTTTCCTGTTCCCGGCGAGGTCATCGGGCCAGTCGGGCTTTTTATCCATGGCGGCTACTGGCAGGCGCTCGACAAGAGTTTCTTCAGCCACATGGCGAGGGGTCCGAACGCCTGCGGCATGTCGATCGCCGTGGCGGGGTACGATCTTTGCCCGGATGTCTCGATGTCCGCCATCGTCAACCAGATGCGGATGGCGGCGCTGGAACTGTGGCGCAGAACCGACCGCCAGGTGATCGCCTACGGCCATTCCGCCGGCGGACACCTCACGGCGATGCTGCTTGCGACCGACTGGAAGGCGCTCGATGCCGCAGCCCCCGCCGATCTGGTTCTGGCGGGGCTGGCGATTTCCGGGCTGTTCGAGCTTGAACCTTTGGTCTCCACCAGCATCAACGCCAAGCTGGGGATGGATCCTGCCGAGGCGCGGCGGCTGTCTCCGGCGCTGCTAAAACCGAACAAAGGCACGCAGCTCACGGCTTTTGTCGGCGGCATGGAGAGCGCGGAGTACCTGCGCCAGTCCCGCGTGATTACCGAGGCCTGGGCGGGAGCCGGCTGCGCGACGCTCTACGGCGAGATCGCCGATGCCAACCATTTCACAGTGATCGCCGGGCTCGCCGAAGCGCGCTCGGAGCTGACCGATGCCTTGTTGTGGCTCGCGGAGAGCTGAACACGGCTATCCCGATACGAAGACCATCACGTCCCCGGTCCGGGCGTGGCCCCCGAAATTCGCCATGAGAGCATTTTCGAGCGAAGCATGCCCCTGCGAAGGCAGGGGTGGTTTCCGGTTCGCGTCAAGAACCGAAGGTCCGCGCAAGCGAAAATGCGACAGAACAAAAAGATAGAGCATGGGAGCTGCGTGGGAATTCACCGGGTATGCTCTAGAATTCGGGGGGAAATCTCACTTCCGCGCCTTCAGCGCTAGCGCCACCAGGGAAACGATCTCGAACAGCATCTGCGCACCGGCCTGCGCGGTGTTGGTCGTCGCATCGTATTGCGGCGCGACCTCGACGACATCGCCGCCGATGATATCGAGCCCGGCCGCCCCGCGCAGGATCGCCATCGCCTCGCGCGAGGACAGCCCGCCGATCTCGGGCGTGCCGGTGCCGGGGGCGAAAGCCGGGTCGAGACTGTCGATATCGAACGAGACATAGGTCGGCCCGGCGCCAACGACCTCGCGCATCCGGGCGATGGTGGCATCGACGCCGAGCCGGTGGAATTCCTCGGCGTGGATCACCGTCATCCCGCTTTCGTAGGAAAACTCCCAGAGGTATTCGGCGTTGCCTCTGATGCCGATCTGGATCACGCGGGCGGGATCGAGCACACCCCGCAGCACCGCCTCGCGGAACGGTCCGCCATGATGGAACTTGGTGTCCTCGAACGGCCCGCCGGTATCGCAGTGGGCATCGATATGGATCATCCCGACCGGCCTGTCCCGCCCCAGCGCCTTGAGGATCGGCAGCGTGATCGAATGGTCGCCGCCGACGGAGACCGGCCGCAGCCCGGCCCCGGCGATGGCAGTGTAGTAGGTCTCGATATCCTCATGGCTGTCCGCCAGCGAATAGCGCGAGCGGAACGGCACATCGCCGAGATCCGCGATGCCGAATTCGGCCATCGGCACGATGCGATGCACCTCGTGGTAGGGCCCGACTCGCTCGACCTGCCGCACGGCGCGCGGGCCGATCCGCGATCCCGCGCGATTGGAAACGCCGAGATCCATCGGCACCCCGATCAGCGGGATATCGATGCCGGAGAAATCGCCGGTCCTGGCGGCATCGAGCCGCAGGGGCACATCGAGAAAGCTCGAAATCCCTTCATAGGGCTTCGCCCGCCGCCCCTTGCCGGTGAACAGCAGGTCGATGACCTTCTTGAATTCCGGGTCGTGCACATCGCTCGCCGCAGCGCCGCCATAGCGGGCCCGCAGCGCATCTAGTTTTTTCTGGTCCATGATGTTCCGGTCCATGATTCGGCGCCCGTTCCAGCTTGGAGACTGGCAAGCAGGGTGCCGGATGGCAATGCCGGAATTACACCGTCACCTGCGCGCCAAGCTCAACCACCCGTCCGGTGGGAATATGGAAGAAGTCGGTGGCATTCGCCGCCGTCCGCGACAGGAAAATGAAGAGATTATCCTGCCAGAGCGGCATGCCGGAGCTCGCGGCGGCCTTGATCGTCCGCTTGCCCAGGAAGAACGAGGTCTGCATGATATCGAAATCGAGCCCGCGCCGGCGTGCGAGCGCCAGGAAATGCGGCACGCGCGGGCTTTCCATATAGCCGACCTTGACGATGATCCGCTTCACGTCCTCGGAGAGATCGTCAATCGTCAGCCGCTCGCTTTCCGGCACGCGCGGCATCTCCACCGTATTGATGGTCATCATGATGTTGCGTTTGTGCAAGACCTTGTTGTGCTTGAGGTTATGCAGCAGCGCCCCCGGCGCGGTTTCCGGGTCCGAGGTCAGGAATACCGCCGTACCCGCCACCCGCACGGGTTTGGATTTCTCCAGCATCTTGATGAGATCGGCCAGCGGCACCGAATCGCGGCGCGATTTCTCGTAGACGATCCGCGTGCCGCGCATCCAGGTCCACATCAGCAGCATCAGGAAGCCGCCGAACAAAAGCGGCATATAGGCCCCGTCGGGGATCTTCAGGCAGTTCGCGCCGAAGAACACGAGGTCGATGGCCAGGAAAATCCCGCCAAACAGCGCAACACGCCAGACCGGCCATTTCCAGACATGCAGGGCGACGATGAAGAACAGCCCGGTATCGGCAAGCATCGCGCCGGTGACAGCAATGCCATAGGCCGAGGCCAGCGCGCTGGAGGTCTTGAACAGCAAGACCAGCGCCAGAACGCCGATCGCCAGCATGACGTTGACCTGCGGAACGTAGATCTGCCCGAGCGTCGTTTCCGAGGTGTGGCGGATATCGATGCGCGGCAGCAGGCCAAGCTGAACCGCCTGCTGGGTCAGGGAGAACGCCCCGGTGATCACCGCCTGGCTGGCGATGACGGTGGCAAGGCCCGAGAGCAGCACCAGCGGCAGCAATGCCCAGTCCGGCGCCAGCAGAAAGAACGGATCGGCGATGGCCCGGGCGTCGCCGATGTTCTTCAGCACGAACGCGCCCTGCCCGAGATAGTTGAGCGTCAGCGCCGGGAAAACGAAGAACAGCCATGCCGCCCGGATCGGAAAGCGGCCAAAATGCCCCATATCCGCATAGAGCGCCTCCGCCCCGGTGACCGCCAGAAACACCGAGCCGAGCACCAGCAATCCGATCACCCCGTGGCCGGCGACGAAAGCGCCGGCATAATACGGGTTGAAAGC
>CAZNAT010000013.1:5152-50536 GCA_964571245.1 uncultured Methylobacterium sp. | reverse complement strand
AAAGCCGCGAGAATGCCGAGATCGTCCTGAATATGCACCACCCCGAGCAGGGCAATCACGCCGAACCAGGTCACCATGATCGGCCCGAAGAACCGGGCGACACTTTCCGTGCCCCGGCTCTGGACCAGAAACAGCGCCAGCAGGATCGCGATGGCCAACATCATCACGTACCACTGATCGGCGAAAACCGGGGTGACGAGCTTCAGCCCCTCGACCGCAGAGAGCACCGAAATCGCCGGGGTGATGATAGAATCACCGTAAAACAGCGCGGCACCGAGCACACCGAGCAGAAAAATCGCCGGGCTGCGCCGTCCGACGGCCTTCTGCGCCAGCGCCATCAGCGAAAGCGTGCCGCCCTCGCCGCGGTTGTCGGCGCGCATGATGAAAATGACGTATTTGACCGTCACCACCACGATCACCGCCCAGATCAGCAGCGAGACGATGCCGATCACCTCGTCGCGCATCAGCCCGTCCTTGGCGGCGTGGTGCAGCGATTCCTTGAGCGCATAGAGCGGCGAGGTCCCGATATCGCCGTAGACGACACCAACGGAACCAACCGCCAGGGCAAGATTGCGCCCGAACCCCTTGGGGGGAGCGCCGTGCCCGGCATGGCCATCCTGAGCAGGATTCATCGAAGGCGTATCGGGCATGCCAGGCTGCGTCATCTAAAATGCTCCAGAGCGACCATGCTTGTGGTCGCAGCTTCCGCCGGTAACATCAAGCGCCCCTTCTGGCGGGAATATCCCGCGAAAGGGGGTGGAAGCGGCGCGGCTTATACACCCATCGCAAGCCCTCGGATAGCCGCTCCGCACAGGAATTGGGGAAATGCCCGATGGGCCCTGTTTTGGCCAGCGAGCCCGGAAAGCCCCAAACACGCGCATGGAAAACAAGGGCCGGGCAACAAGGGGCTGGAAAGCCTGGCCTCTTTCGCCTAAACCGGGCTTGACGAACGGCTGACCGGCGACATGTCCGGCCGGCATCAGGAGATGATGAGATGAGCGCGCCCAAAACCCTGTACGACAAAATCTTCGACGATCACATCGTGGATCGCCAGCCGGACGGGACGTGCCTCCTCTATATCGACCGCCATCTCGTGCATGAAGTCACTTCGCCGCAAGCCTTCGAAGGGTTGCGCATGACCGGCCGCAAGGTCCGCGCGCCCGAAAAGACCCTCGCGGTCGTCGATCACAACGTGCCGACTTCCGACCGTTCCAAGGGGATCGAGGAGCAGGAAAGCCGCATCCAGGTCGAGACCATCGCCAAGAACGCGGCGGAATTCGGCATCGAATATTTCTCCGAGCGCGACAAGCGCCAGGGCGTCGTCCATGTCATCGGCCCCGAGCAAGGCTTCACGCTGCCCGGCACCACCATCGTCTGCGGCGACAGCCACACCTCGACGCATGGGGCGTTCGGCGCGCTGGCGCATGGCATCGGCACCTCCGAGGTCGAGCATGTTCTCGCCACGCAGACGCTGATCCAGCAAAAAGCCAAGAACATGCTGATCCAGGTCAACGGCACCTTGCAGGGCGGCGTCACCGGCAAGGATATCGCGCTCGCGATCATCGGCGAGATCGGCACCGCCGGCGGCACCGGCTCGGTGATGGAATACGCCGGCTCGGCCATCGAGGCCTTGTCGATGGAAGGCCGCATGACCGTCTGCAACATGTCGATCGAAGGCGGCGCCCGCGCCGGGCTGATCGCGCCGGATGCCAAGACCTTCGCCTATCTCGAAGGCCGCCCGAAAGCCCCGAAGGGCGCGCATTGGGACAGCGCCGTGAAATACTGGGAAACGCTGAAATCGGACCCCGGCGCGCATTTTGACCGCATCGTCACGCTCGATGCCAACAACCTGCCGCCGATCGTCAGCTGGGGCACCTCGCCCGAGGACGTGGTTTCGGTGCTCGGTTCCGTGCCGGACCCGTCCAAGATCGCCGACGAGGTCAAGCGCGATTCGAAAACCCGCGCCCTCGCCTATATGGGCCTGACCGCCGGCACCAAGATGACCGACATCGAGCTCGATGTGGTCTGGATCGGCTCCTGCACCAACGGCCGCATCGAGGACCTGCGCGCCGCCGCCAAGGTGCTCGAGGGCAAGAAGATCTCCTCGCGTCTCGACTACGCGATGGTGGTGCCGGGTTCGGGCCTCGTCAAGGAACAGGCGGAAGCCGAGGGCCTCGACAAGATCTTCATCGCTGCGGGCTTCCTCTGGCGCGAACCGGGCTGCTCGATGTGCCTGGGCATGAACCCGGACCAGTTGAAGCCCGGCCAGCGCTGCGCCTCGACCTCCAACCGCAATTTCGAGGGCCGTCAGGGCTTCAAGGGCCGCACGCATCTCGTCTCGCCGGCGATGGCCGCCGCCGCCGCGCTCGCGGGCCGCTTCGTCGATATCCGGACGGTGAGCTGAGATGGCGCGGAAGCCGACGGACCCTCGCGGCAGCCACAATGACGCCGGCGGGTTCCTGTCCTCGAACCTCGCCCGCGCCGGGGATCATTTCGGCGCGAAGGACACCGATCCCGCCGATGCCACCGAGCGCTGGGCAACGCGGATCGGGCGCAGTCTTTCGCTCGTCGCCTTTGTCGCGCTGGCGTGGTATTTCGGCCATCAGCTCAACTGGTGGTGACGAGTTAGACATGGCGACTGCACGTTTTCCTGCTGCTTCCTGGGCGCCGATGAATGCGCCGAGCCTTGAGGATTTCGAGGTGATGGCGGACGAAGCCTTCAGGGCGCTGCCCGCCTCGTTTCTCAAGATGTGCGGCGATGTCATCATCCGCATCGAGGATTTCCCGGATGAGGAAGTCGTCGAGGCGATGGAGCTCGAAACCCCGTTCGATATCCTCGGGCTGTTCCACGGCCAGGGCCTCACCGAGGCCGGCGCGGTGCCCGATACCGGCCAGGCGCCGAACATGGTCTGGCTCTATCGCCGGCCGATGCTCGATTACTGGGCGGAGAACGAGGAAACCCTCGGTGCGGTGATCACCCACGTGCTGGTGCACGAAATCGGCCACCATTTCGGGCTTTCGGATGCCGATATGGAAAAGATCGAAGCGGCGGCGGGCTGAGGAAAGATGACGCTGTTCACCCCTCTCCTGCAGGATCTTGCCCCCTTTGTGCCCGATCTGCTGCTCGTGTTCTCGGCGTTTGCCCTCGCCGTCGGCAGTCCCGGCCCGAGCAACATGGCGATCATGGGCATTTCGATGGAGCGGGGCCGCATGTCCGGGATCGCCCTAGCGCTCGGCGTCACCTCCGGCTCGATCACCTGGGGCATCCTGGCCGCGCTTGGCGTCACCGCGCTCATCGCTGCGCATGCCGGCATGCTGTTCTTCGTCAAGATCGCCGGTGGGCTCTATCTGCTCTATCTCGCCTGGCGCTCGGCCCGTTCGGCGATGCGCCGGGGTGACGCCCTGCCAGCCGCCCGCTCCAGCGCGCCGGTCAACCTCCGGCGCATCGTGCTGCGCGGTTATCTCATGCATATCACCAACCCCAAGGCGATCCTGAGCTGGACGGCGATCATCGCGCTCGGCCTGAAGCCCGAGATGCCCCGATCCGTCGTGCTGGCGATCCTTGGCGGTTGCCTGATGATTTCGCTCGCCTTCAACTGCGGCTATGCCCTCGCCTTCTCGACCCAGCCGATGGTGCGGGGCTACCGCCGCGCGCGGCGCGGGATCGAAGCCGCGCTCGCGGGCGTGTTCGCCTTCGCCGGCTTCAAGCTGCTGACATCCAACGTCTAGGGTCTGGACCTATTCATTTCGATGAAACGGCATGATTTTGATGGATGGAATGGCAGGAGAACCGCGAAAAGCGGGCTTTCTGCCCGGTTGAGCGTTTCGACACACCCGTTCGCCACCAAAATCATGCCGTTTCATCGAAATGAATAGGTCCAGACCCTAGACGGACACGATCGCAGTTGCGCGCCACAAATTCTCGATTAGAACGAGGCCAAGGAGTTTCCCATGCAGCCGTTCAAGACGCTCACCTCGACCCCCGCGCCGATGAAGGTGATGAATGTCGATACCGACATGATCATCCCCAAGCAGTTCCTGAAAACCATCAAGCGCACCGGCCTCGGCGTCGCCCTGTTCTCGGAGATGCGTTACGACGAGCAGGGCAAGGAAAACCCGGATTTCGTGCTCAACAAGCCAGCCTATCGCAGAAGCGAGATCCTGATCGCCGGCGATAATTTCGGCTGCGGCTCCAGCCGCGAACATGCCCCCTGGGCGCTGCTCGATTTCGGCATCCGCTGCGTGATCTCGACGAGCTTCGCCGATATTTTCTACAACAACTGCTTCAAGAACGGCATCCTGCCGATCACGGTTTCGCCCGAGGATCTCGACAAGCTGTTCGATGACGCCGACCGCGGCTCGAACGCCACGCTGACCGTGGATCTCGAAGCCCAGGAAATCCGCGGCCCGGATGGCGGCACCGTGAAGTTCGAAATCGACCCCTTCCGCAAGAAATGCCTGATGGAAGGGCTCGACGATATCGCGCTGACGATGGAAAAGGCGCCGAAGATCGCGACCTACGAAACCACCGCGAAAACCGAGCGGCCGTGGTTGTGAAGCGGAGGCGGAGCCGTTGTTCTGCCTGCCAAGACGTCAACGTCGCAGCGCGGTGCCTTTTGCCTTGGCGCTGGACCAGCAATTGTTCATGAAACTAACCCCATCAACATCAACGCTGATGCCCGAAACGGCGTTTGCCCCCATTTCGGCAGCCTTCGTGCGGAGAAGCTCAAGCACGCTCTGCCGGGCTGAGCTCGTTTCATAGGCATTCCGGCGGCAGTGCTCGGCCTCGACCGGGCCAATGATTGTCGCCCCCGGCGGGACACTTGGAAGCATAGCAACCTTATCCGATAGCGAGGTGTCGACGCCCGGCGTCGCGCATGCCGAAACCATGCCGCACAAGGCAAGAACTGGAATGAACTTCATCAATTTATCCTCAAATTTAAACGGTATCAGACCCAGCCACGCAAAATGATTGCTGACAAGGCGGAGCGTGTCCTTTCCACAGATTAGACGATCGCTGGCAAGGTGGTTAACCTCTTTTAACCCTCCCGCCTTATTTTAGCGCGCATCGTCACCTCCTTTTCGAGGTTGGTGGCTTCGGGGCACGCGAAACATGCGATCCCGGATAACCCGGAGATCTCTCAATGCGCTCGGCCTTCCCTGCTGCTCTCGCCATCTTCGCCGCACTGGCCAGCCCGGCAGCCGCCGATTTCGCCTCCTGTGTCGCGGGGCTCAGGGGCCACGCCGCCAGCAACGGCATTTCCGGCGCGACCTTCGATCGCGTGATGCACGGCGTCGAACCGGACATGAAGGTCATCGAGCTGATGAACAATCAGCCCGAATTCAAAACCCCGGTCTGGGATTACCTCGCGACCCTCGTCGACGAACAGAAGGTTTCCGAGGGACGGGCGATGCTCGCGAAGCATGCGGGCACGCTGGCCCGCATCGAGCAGGCTTACGGCGTCGACCGGCACGTGGTGGTCGCGGTCTGGGGCGTCGAGAGCGATTTTGGCGCGCTGGTCACCGGGGGCCGCTTCCTGCCGCAGAGCCTGGCGACGGTGGCCTGTTTCGGCCCGCGCCGGCGCGACTATTTCCGCGGCGAATTGATGTCGACGCTGAAGATCATCCAGCGCGGCGATATCGCACCCGAAAAACTGCGCGGGTCCTGGGCCGGTGCCTTCGGCCATACGCAGTTCATGCCCTCGACCTACCTCAGCCTCGCCGTCGATTTTGATGGCGACGGGCGGCGCGATCTCGTCGATTCCATCCCCGACGCCCTGGCCTCCACCGCCAATTTCCTCAAGAAATCCGGCTGGGTCACCGGTGCAAGCTGGGGTTACGAGGTCAAGCTTCCCTCGGGTTATTCCGGCCCCTCGGGCCGCAAGTCGAAGCAGGCACTGGAAAGCTGGTCCGGCCAGGGCATCACCAGGATCGATGGCACCCCACTCTCCGGCCTGCCTGCCGCCGGGTTGCTCTTGCCGGCGGGGCGCAATGGCCCGGCGTTTCTGGTGACCAGGAATTTCGACGCTGCCTACGCGTATAACGCCGCCGAAACCTATGCCCTGGCGATCTCCGTGTTATCGGATCGCCTGCGCGGTCGGCCCGGCGTGCGAGGCCAATGGCCGACGGATGATCGTGGTCTCAGCCGCGCCGAGCGCAAGGAATTACAGGAAAAGTTGATCCGCCGCGGCTACGATGTCGGCAAGCCCGATGGCGCGATCGGCGCGCTCACCCGTGCCGCGATCAAGGATGTCGAGGCCAAGCTTGGCCTGCCGCAAACCGGTCGCCCCGGCGGCAAGGTGTTCGACGCGCTGCGCTAGGACGAAACGACATTCAGGGTTCGGGCACGGCGCGTGCCGGATGGCGTCTCCGCGCCTGCCGGCCATCAGAACCGGAGGTAGGCGTAGCCCTGCTGCTGGAGATGGATCAGTTCGGCGACCCCGGCCTGAACGAGATTGGCCTCGGTGACGCCATGCAGCGTCTCCAGCCCCATTCGGTAAGCTTCGAGCGTGTTGGCGCAGACGCGGAACTGAACGCCGCGCTTTTTCAGCCCGTCCAGCGCCGAAGCGAGTTTGGGATTGGTTTTGGCGCGCTTGAGCGCCTCAATGCCATCGCCCTGAAAAATCACGCGGATGGCGATCTCCTCGGGCTCGATGGCATTAAGGTGGTTGTTCAACACCGCGACCAGCCGCCAGGCTTCGGATTCGCGATCGCGCCAGGAACCCCGCGTGGCGACGTGATAGACGACCTTCTGCGGCCCGTAACTGGTTTGCGGAATGTGGAACGCCAACGGCGTGGCAACGGCATTTGACGGCGCCATGTTCTGGTAAACCAGCAACGCGCCGCCCGTGGCACCGACCAACGCCAGCGCCGCGAAAAAGCCTCTCAACAACACCCTCCTGGGAGCCATGCCGGATCGTCTCCTGTCGAACGACCCGATTTTTGCAAAAACCCGGATGAATTGGGAGCCCAAAGATGTTTCGGGGTTAACAGAGAAAGCTTGCCGAGGCGGAAGGCGTTTTGTAGTCAACGGCCATCCTCCCTCGCGCATATGGCGCGTTCCTCGCTCCAGAAGGTTCCTCATCATGGCTTCCTACACTCTGCTCCTCCTGCCGGGCGACGGCATCGGCCCCGAAGTCGCGGTCGAGGTCAAGAAGGTCGCCGATTTCCTTGGATCGGCGGGCATCGCCCGGTTCGAAACCGAAACCGATCTTGTCGGCGGCGCGGCCTATGACGCGCACGGCAAGGCGATTTCCGAAGACGCCATGAAGCGCGCGCTGGCCGCCGATGCCGTGTTGTTCGGCGCGGTCGGCGGGCCGAAATGGGCGAAGGTGCCCTATGACGCCCGCCCCGAGGCCGGCCTCCTGCGCCTGAGGAAAGATCTCGGCCTGTTCGCCAACCTCCGGCCCGCCGTCTGCTACCCGGCGCTGGCCGACACCTCCTCGCTCAAGCGCGAAGTGATCGAAGGCCTCGATATCATGATCGTCCGCGAATTGACCGGTGGCGTCTATTTCGGCGAGCCGAAGGAAATCGTGACGCTGGAAAACGGCGAGAAACGCGCCGTGGATACCCAAGTCTACACCACCCATGAAATCGAGCGGATCGCGCGGGTGGCCTTCGATCTCGCCAAGGTCCGGCGCAACAAGGTCACCTCGACCGAAAAGCACAACGTGATGCGCTCGGGTGTGTTGTGGAAGGAAGTCGTCTCGAAGGTCGGGGCGGAGGAATACCCCGATGTCGAGCTCGACCACCACCTCGCCGATGCCTGCGGCATGCAGCTGGTGCGCTGGCCCAAGCAGTACGACGTCATCGTCTGCGACAACCTCTTCGGCGACATGCTCTCGGACGTCGCGGCGATGCTCACCGGCTCGCTCGGCATGCTGCCCTCGGCCTCACTCGGCGCACCCGACGCGAAAACCGGCAAGCGCAAGGCGCTCTACGAGCCCGTGCACGGTTCCGCGCCGGATATCGCCGGACAGGGTCTCGCCAACCCGATCGCGATGATCGGCTCGTTCGGAATGGCGCTGCGCTACTCGTTCGGCCTGGGCCAGGCCGCGGATCTCGTCGATGCGGCGATCGCCGATGTGCTGGCCTCCGGTACCCGCACGCGGGATATCGCGGCCAAGGGCGCCAATGCCGTCGGCACCAAGGAGATGGGCGACGCCATCGTCGCCGCGCTCAAGAAGCGCGTTTGAGACAAGCATCCATCCAAAACAACCAAAAGGGCGCCAGAAGCGCCCTTTTTTATGCCTGCCGATGGACCGGGATGCGCCGGTGCCTCAATCCATATAGCTGAAATTCGGGGTTGCCACCGTGATGCCGCGCCCGGCCGAGAAGCGATCCGGCAACAGGTTCGAAGCGCTGCCGCGCGCGCCAAAGCGGGCGGAATCGGAGGCGCCGCCGAGATCATGGATGTAATTCTGCATGGAGCCGACCGGGACGACCTTGCCGGCATCCAGCCAGGAGCGCGGCTTGATGTCGATGACCATTCGGCGATCCTGAGCCTGAGCGGCATTCGTCATGGAAAGGGTGAGTCCGCACAGGGCGGCAAGAATGACAATGCGCATGGCAATCTCCGACGGTTGGCCTACGTTAACCATATCGTCAAAGTCATTAATGAGCAGTAACCATAAAGCAAGCGCAAACGCTTTTTTTGCTCCCCATCAGCGTTTGATCGCCGAAAGCTTGAGCGTCGGCATCGGCGCTTCGTGATCGAGCCAGGTCAGCCGGCGACCGGGCTGCCGGGCGCCGGCGCAGGAGGTCCGGTTCCGCTCGGCGGAGGCAAAATGCCGCTTGAGCATGCTATCCTGCCCCGCCCCGACCAGATCCAGCCGATCGATGAAGCACCCGAGGCTCACCCGGTCGGCGGGCCGCTGCGCCGTGCCGCAATACCAGCCTGCCAGCGCCAGCCCGATGGTGTCGTTGCGGCGATAGAGAAGGCAGCCAAACACCCCCTGATCGGTCGCCAGCACCGCATCGGCAACCTCCATCACACCAAATTTGGTGGTGATTTCGCCGGGAGCGTTCATGCGGTCGATGGCGACGCCCTCGGCAGCGGCGCGCGCAGCGAGATCGGAAAACAGCGGACGAAAGGTCGGGGCGCTAGCTTCGAACCGCTCCACGACGAGATGGATCACCGGCCGGGTCATCGTGCCCTTGCGGTCGGCGCGGGCAACCCAGGTCATCGCATCCTGACGCGTGGCCTTGCCGCGCATGGCGATTCGCTGAGTAAGCTCGGTCGCCTCCAGCTCGGGGGCTTCAAGATTGTACATCGCGATCGGGCGCTTCACCGGGGTCCAGACGTCCGGCCCGATCACCGACCGCAAGTCCGCGAACGGTTCGCTCGCCTTTGCCGGGGGCTGGGCCGCTGCCACAACACGCGTTTCGGGGAGAACCACCGGCTCCGGCTGGCTTTGGCGCGCCGATCCACTCTCCGGGAAGAACAGCGCCCCCGTCAGCGCCAGAGCGCAAAGCCCGACAACGACGCAGATGCCGGCGCGGTGACGAAGCGGGCGAAGCCGGTCCGCCAGGGCCATTTTGAAGGCACCAGCGAACCAATGAAGCGCCAGCGCCCCGGCCAGCCGCTTCGAGCGGGTGCGAATGCCGTGAATGGCCGGTTGCGACAGCGGCACCACGCGCCATCCGGCCAACATCGAGCGCACCAGCGCCTGAAATCCCTGATCTTGCCGGATCGCACCGCCGGTCATCCCGCCGGCATTTCCGATCTCTCCACCCGCCATACCCTGCATCAACACCCCCGGCATGCGGAGTTTTCTCCGCTTTTTTCCGTTTTCCCAAGGCGAGGATCGGCGAGGAAGACGACGATCCGGTTACCGGCGCGTGGCGACTTGAGCAGAAGGTAAACGGCGGGTTGCGGATCGTGCCGTTCAGAATCCCGGGATGAGCGCCCCCGGGCCAAGATTGCCGTTAGCGAACGCCCGAGGCAGCCCCCGACCGCAGCACCGCAGGGTCTTGAACCAAAGCCTGAATTGACTTTTCCGCATTTTTTGTGTTTCTCGTTGGCCATCGGCGCTCCCGCCGAGGAAAGCGTTTCCATGTCTGTCCGGCTCACTCAAAAACCGACGACGAAAACCGTGACCGCCAAAGGCGGCTTCGCGACCTGACGCTTATCCTCGATCTCGGGCCCTCCCCCGGCGGGGGAAAGGGCAAAATCCGGCACCAGCCGGGTCCATGTCCCCGGGGGAGATCAACCAAGCAAAATCGAGCGATGTCAAAACCGGTTCGCGTGACGATTTTGCGATAGGACAAGACACCCGAGCAGATGACCAATCCCTCCAGTTGGCATCATCCGCGATGGATCAGAACAGGAATTTCATGATGGGCTACAAGGTCGCAATTGCAGGTGCCACGGGCAACGTGGGCCGGGAAATGCTCAATATCCTCGCCGAGCGCGCGTTCCCGGTCAGCGAGGTCGTGGCGCTCGCCTCGCAGCGCTCGATCGGTCAGGAGGTCTCCTTCGGCGACAAGACGCTGAAGATCAAGGTGCTCGACCATTACGATTTCTCGGACACCGACATCTGCCTGATGTCGGCCGGCGGCGAGATTTCCAAGGTCTGGTCGCCGAAGATCGGCGCGCAGGGCTGCGTCGTCATCGATAACTCGTCGGCCTGGCGTTACGATTCCGACGTGCCGCTGGTCGTGCCGGAAGTGAACGCCGAAGCCGTGCGCGGCTTTTCGAAGAAGAACATCATCGCCAATCCGAACTGCTCGACCGCGCAGCTCGTGGTGGCTCTGAAGCCGCTGCACGACCGCTTCGGCATCAAGCGCGTCGTCGTCTCGACCTACCAGTCGGTTTCCGGCGCCGGCAAGGACGGCATGGACGAGCTGTTCGAGCAATCCCGCGCCATTTTCTCCGCGCGGGACGTGACGACGAAGAAGTTCACCAAGCGCATCGCCTTCAACGTCATCCCCCATATCGATGTCTTCATGGAGGATGGCTACACGAAGGAAGAGTGGAAGATGATGGCCGAGACCAAGAAGATCCTCGACCCCAAGATCCTGCTCACGGCGACCTGCGTGCGGGTGCCGGTCTTCATCGGCCATTCCGAGGCGGTCAACGTCGAGTTCGAGAAGCCGGTCACGGCGGATGAGGCGCGCGAGATCCTGCGCGCGGCCCCCGGCATTCTCGTGATCGATAAGCACGAAAACGGCGGCTACATCACCCCGCACGAGGCCGCCGGCGAGGATGCGACCTATATTTCGCGCATTCGCGAGGATGCCACGGTGGAGAACGGCCTCAATTTCTGGTGCGTTTCCGACAACCTGCGCAAAGGCGCGGCGCTCAACGCGATCCAGATCGCCGAATGCCTGATCAACCGCAACCTGATCCAGCCGAAGCAGAAGGCCGCGTAAGGTGCCGAAGCGAAGGCGGGCGGCCCGGAGGCCGCCCTTTTTCGCGGGCTACAGCGCGGCGAGATGCGCAGGCGGTTTTTCGGCATATTGCGCGATGCCGTTGCCGAACGACCAGTTGATCGCCTGCGTTTCCACCAGATGCACCATGATATCCTCGCCGCGCACGCCGAGCGCGACAAGCCGCGCGTGAATCGCGGCGAAGAGCGCCTTCTTGATCTCCAGCGAACGCTCGACAGAGAGATGAATCTCGATCATCACGATCTGGTCACTCCGGGAAACACCGAGATAGTTGCGGTCATGAATGATTCCAGCCGCATGGGCTGAAACGACATGAAAGCGATCGTCAGCAGGAATTCCAACGGCCTCGACGAGTGCAAGATGAACCGCATCCGCGATTTCTCTCTGCATCTCCGGCGAAAAATGGGACGTCATATCGATACGGACGAAGGGCATAAGACTCTCCATGAGGTGAATATGTTTCAATCGTATCCGGAGAGGTTTGCGCTTCCCACCCCGCTGACATTGAAATTTAATCACCTGAGGTGATTCCTGTTCGAGGATTGGCCATGCTCGCCCTGCGCCCGAACTGCGAATGCTGCGATCGCGATTTGCCTCCCGAGACAGCGGATGCCGTGATCTGTTCGTTCGAATGCACCTTCTGCCTCGCCTGCGGCGAGGGGATATTCGGTGGAACCTGCCCGAATTGCGGCGGCGAACTCTTGCGCCGGCCGATCAGGCCCGCCGAAAAGCTGAAGCGGTTTCCGGCAAGCACCGAGCGCGTGGTGAAAAGCCATCCGCAGGGCTGAGCCGCCCCGGTTCCGAATCGCTGCCACGGCATCGGCACCACGCCAGGTTGCGCCGACACGCTCATTTTTCGCCAAAACAGAAGATTTTCGCCAGATACTCACAGAATTTTGTCGTTTTTTCCCCGGAAACCAAGCAAGCATCTGGCACCGCGGCCGATCGCGGGTATTGTCTCGCACACGCGATCTGGAGCCTCGTTCGAACAGCGCAAGAGCGACAGAGCGCAAGAGCTACAGAGCGTAAGAGCACACGTTAACCGGGCCTCTTCCCATCGAAGAGCCCATCGCGAACAGGATATGCACAATGGCCACTCAAGCTGAATTCATCGACGCGCTGGCGAAGGCTGCTGACATCACCAAAGCCGAAGCGGATCGCATTTCCCGCGCCTATGCCGCCGTTGCCGTTGCGCAGGGCAAGGGTGGCTTCGCGGCCCTGCCCGATCTCGGCCGCTTCAAGTCCGTCACCCGTCCGGCCCGCAAGGCTCGCAACCCGCGCGACGGCAAGATGATCGACGTGCCGGCAAAGACCTCGCTGGTGCTCAAGGTCAGCCTCTAAGCAAGGCCGGCGTCCTCTGCGCAGCTCCGGGTGGGCTGTGATAAAAAAACAAGCCGGATGCGTTTTTGCGCATCCGGCTTGTTTGGGCGCCCGAACCGGGCCGCCCCTGAATAGCCGGTTCCTAGCGCGGCAGGATCGTTCTCCCCATCAGGAACTCGTCGATCGCCCGCGCCGCCTGCCGGCCCTCGCGGATCGCCCAGACGACAAGGCTCTGCCCGCGCCGCATGTCGCCGGCGGCAAAAAGCCTGTCCCGGGACGTGCGATAGTCGTCCTCATTGGCGACGACATTGCCGCGCTTGTCGAGCGCGACGCCGGATTGTTCGACCATGCCCGTCCGCAACGGTCCGGCAAAACCGATGGCGAGAAACACCAGATCTGCCTTGATGACGAATTCCGTGCCGGCGATCGGCCGCCGCTTGTCATCGACGCGGGCGCATTCGACGCCGGTGACGCGGCCGTTCTTGCCGATAATCCCCAGCGTCGCGGCCTGAAATTCGCGCTCCGCACCTTCGGCCTGTGACGACGAGGTCCGGAACTTGGTCGGCCAATACGGCCAGATGACCAGCTTGTCTTCCATCTCCGGCGGCCGCGGGCGGATATCAAGCTGCGTCACCGCCAGGGCTCCCTGACGGAAGGCCGTGCCGACGCAATCGGAGGCGGTATCGCCACCGCCGATCACGACGACATCCTTGCCGCCGGCGACAATCGGCAAATCAGCCTCGCCCTCGCCGCCAACGCGGCGGTTGGATTGCACGAGATAGGGCATCGCGAAATGCACGCCCTCGAGATCCTGCCCTGGCAACTCAGGGTCGCGCGGCGCTTCCGCACCGCCGGTCATCAGCACGGCGTCAAAATCGCGCTCAAGATCGGCGAGCGGCTTATCGATGCCGATATTGACGCCGTAGTGGAATGTGACGCCCTCGGCCGTCATCTGCGCGATGCGGCGATCGATATGGACTTTTTCCATCTTGAAATCGGGGATGCCATAGCGCAAAAGCCCGCCCGCCTTCGGCTCGCGCTCGAAGACATGGACCTCGTGGCCAACGCGCGCCAGCTGCTGCGCGGCAGCAAGCCCCGCCGGGCCTGAACCGATGATCGCCACCCGCTTGCCGGTCAGCTTTTCCGGCGCCTCGGGGCGGATCCAGCCGTTCTTCCACCCGGCATCGGCGATCGCCTGCTCGATGGTCTTGATCGTCACCGGCACGTTCTCGAGGTTGAGCGTGCAGGCTTCCTCGCAGGGCGCGGGGCAGATGCGGCCGGTGAACTCGGGGAAATTGTTGGTCGAATGCAGGTTCTCGAGCGCGCTCTGCCAGTCGTCCTGGTAGACGAGGTCGTTCCAGTCCGGGATCTGGTTGTGAACCGGGCAGCCGTTCGGGCCGTGGCAATAGGGGATGCCGCAATCCATGCAGCGCGCGGCCTGCTCTTTGACGTCCGCTTCGGCCATGGGGAGCGTGAACTCCCGGAAATGACGAATGCGATCCGACGCCGGCTGATACTTCGACTCGCGCCGGTCGATCTCAAGAAAACCCGTAACCTTGCCCATGTGGGACCTCGATTTCAGCCGCGCGATCGACCCGCGATCCTCGGCTCGTCTAAGCATAATTAGAGGGAGGGGTGAAGGGGCGCGATCCTGCCGCGCCGCCCTGTTTCAGCCCGGAGGCGTTATTCCGCCGCCTGCAACTGGCGCGCTTTTTCCATCTCGCGGATGGCGCGGCGGTATTCCACCGGCATCACCTTGACGAACTTGGTGCGGAACTCCGCCCAATGGTCGAGAATGTGCTTGGCCCGCGCCGACCCCGTGTAGCGCATGTGGTTGGCGATAAGCTGGTGCAGCCGCTCCTCGTCATGCCGCGACATATCGCCCATGATGTCGATGCGGCCCTTGAACTCGAGATCGCCACCATGGTGGTAATCGCGTTCGAGCAGCACTTCCTCCTCCTCGACCGGTTCGAGATCGACCATCGAGAGGTTGCAGCGCGAGCGGAAGCTTTTGTCCTCGTCAAGCACATAGGCGACACCGCCGGACATGCCGGCTGCGAAGTTGCGCCCGGTCTCGCCGATCACCACCACCACGCCGCCGGTCATATACTCGCAGCCGTGATCGCCCGTGCCCTCGACGACCGCGATCGCACCGGAATTTCGCACGGCAAAACGCTCGCCAGCGACGCCGCGGAAGTAGCACTCGCCCGAAATCGCACCGTAGAGCACGGTATTACCGACGATGATCGACTTCTCCGGCACGATCGCGGCATCCTCCGCCGGGCGGATGACAAGCCGCCCGCCGGAAAGCCCCTTGCCGACGTAGTCATTGGCTTCGCCGATGAGGTTGAGCGTCACGCCCGCGGCGACCCAGGCGCCGAAACTCTGGCCGGCGGTGCCGGTCAGCGTGATGTCGATGGTGCCATCGGGCAGGCCGGCATGGCCATAGCGGCGGGCGATCTCACCCGACAGCATCGCCCCGGTGGCCCGATCCACCGAACGGATAGCGCTTTCGATCTTCACCGGCGTGCCGTGATCGAGCGCCACTCGGGCCTGCTCGATCAGCCTGCGGTCGAGAACGGCGTCGATCGGGTGCTTCTGGCGTTCGCTATGCTTGCGCGCGACCGTCGCCGGCACATCGGGTTCGGCGAAGATCCGGGAGAAATCGAGGCCCTTCGCCTTCCAGTGATCGATCCCGTCGCGGGTGTCGAGCAGGTCGACGCGGCCGATGAGATCGCCGATCGCGGTAAAGCCCATGTCGGCCATCAGCGCCCGCACTTCCTCCGCGATGAAGAAGAAGAAGTTGATGACATGCTCCGGCGTGCCCTTGAAACGCTTCCTGAGCACCGGATCCTGCGTCGCGACCCCGACCGGGCAGGTATTGAGATGGCACTTGCGCATCATGATGCAGCCGGCCGCGATCAATGGCGCGGTCGAGAAGCCGAATTCATCCGCGCCAAGCAGCGCGCCGATCAGCACATCGCGGCCCGTGCGCAACCCGCCATCAACCTGAAGCGCCACGCGCCCGCGCAGACGGTTGCGAACGAGAACCTGCTGCGTCTCGGCAAGGCCCATCTCCCAGGGCGAGCCCGCGTGCTTGAGCGAGGTCAGCGGCGACGCCCCCGTGCCCCCCTCGTAACCGGAGATGGTGATATGATCCGCCCGCGCTTTCGCGACACCGGCCGCGACCGTGCCGACGCCAACCTCGGAGACCAGCTTGACCGAGACATCGGCAACCGGGTTGACGTTCTTCAGATCGAAGATCAGCTGCGCCAGATCCTCGATCGAATAGATGTCATGGTGCGGCGGCGGCGAGATCAGGCCGACCCCCGGCGTCGAATGCCGGACCTTGGCAATCGTCGCATCGACCTTGTGGCCGGGCAACTGCCCGCCCTCTCCGGGTTTTGCCCCTTGCGCGACCTTGATCTGCATGACATCCGAATTGACGAGATATTCGGTGGTCACGCCAAAGCGCCCCGAGGCGACCTGCTTGATCGCGGAACGGCGCGGGTTGGCCGAGCCATCAGCCAGAGGTTCGAAGCGCGCGGCTTCCTCACCGCCCTCGCCGGTGTTGGATTTGCCGCCAATGGCGTTCATCGCCCGCGCCATCGTCTCATGCGCCTCGCGGCTGATCGAGCCGAAGGACATGGCGCCGGTGGCGAAGCGCTTGACGATCTCAGCCGCCGGTTCGACGGCATCGAGCGGAACCGGCGCACGCCCGGCCTCAGTCGCGGTCTTGATGCGGAACAGCCCGCGAATGGTCGAGAACTTGTTCTCCTGATGGTCGATGCGCTTTGAATAGGCCGCGAACTTGTCCTTGGCGTTGAGCCGCACGGCATGCTGGAGATCCGCCACGGCTTCCGAGGTCCAGACGTGGTCCTCGCCGCGCTGGCGGAAGTTGTATTCGCCGCCGACATCGAGAAACTTGCGCAGAACCGGCGACTTGCTGAAGGCCTCCTGGTGCCGCCGCACGGTTTCCTCGGCGATCTCGGCGAGGCCGATCCCCTCGATGGTCGTCGAGGTCCCGAAGAAGAAGCGGTTGATGAGTTCGCTCGACAGACCGACGGCATCGAAGATCTGCGCGCCGCAATAGCTCTGGTAGGTCGAGATGCCCATCTTGGACATCACCTTGAGCAGTCCCTTGTCGACCGCCTTGATGAAGCGCTTGACGATTTCGCTCTCGTCGACCTCCTCCGGCATTTCCATTTCGGCCTTCATCCCCACCAGGGTCTCGAAGGCAAGATAGGGGTTGATCGCTTCGGCGCCGTAACCGGCAAGGCAGCAGAAATGATGGATTTCACGCGCTTCGCCGGTCTCGATCACCAGACCCACGGAGGTGCGCAATCCCTTGCGGATCAGATGATGATGCACCGCCGCCACCGCCAGCAGCGCCGGCACGGGGATGCGGTCCGGCCCGACCATGCGGTCGGAGAGGATGATGATGTTGTAGCCGCCGTGCACCGCCGCTTCCGCGCGATCGCACAAGAGCTTCACTGCGGCTTCAAGCCCCTTCGCGCCCTGCTGGACGGGGTAGGTGATGTCGAGCGTCTTGGTGTCGAAGCGGTCCTCGAAATGGCCGATGCAGCGGATCTTTTCGAGATCCTCGTTGGTCAGGATCGGCTGGCGCACCTCGAGCCGCTTCTTGCGGGCGTTGCCTTCGAGATCGAAGAGGTTCGGCCTCGGCCCAATGAAGGAGACGAGGCTCATCACCAGTTCCTCGCGGATCGGATCGATCGGCGGGTTGGTGACCTGCGCGAAGTTCTGCTTGAAATAGGTGTAGAGCAGCTTCGACTTGTCCGAGAGTACGGAAGGCGGGGTGTCCGTGCCCATCGAGCCCACGGCTTCCTGCCCGGTGATCGCCATCGGCGCCATCAGGAGCTTGGTGTCTTCTTGGGTGTAGCCGAACACCTTCTGCTTATCGAGCAGGCTGACATCGGTGCGGGAGGCCCGGGGCTCGACCGGGCGGAGATCCTCGAGCACGATCTGCGAGCGGTCGAGCCACTCCTTGTAGGGATTGGCCTTGGCGAGGCCAGCCTTCACTTCCTCATCCGAGACGATGCGCCCCTCGACAAGGTCGATCAGCAGCATCTTGCCGGGCTGAAGTCGCCACTTGGTGATGATCTCGCTTTCGGGGAAGGGCAGCACCCCCATCTCCGAGGCCATGACGACGAGGTCGTCCTTGGTGACGTAGTAGCGCGCCGGCCGCAAGCCGTTGCGGTCGAGCGTGCCGCCGATCTGCCGGCCATCGGTGAAGGCGATCGCCGCCGGGCCATCCCAGGGCTCCATCAGCGCGGCGTGGTATTCGTAGAACGCGCGGCGCTCCTCGCTCATCAGCGGGTTGCCGGCCCAGGCCTCCGGCACCAGCATCATCACGGCATGCGCGAGGCTGTAGCCGCCGCGCACGAGAAACTCGAGCGCGTTGTCGAAGCAGGCGGTATCCGATTGGCCCTCGTAGGAAATCGGCCAGAGCTTGCCGATCTCGATCCCGTAGAGTTCCGAATCGACCGAGGCCTGCCGCGCCGCCATCCAGTTGACGTTGCCGCGCAGGGTGTTGATCTCGCCGTTATGCGCGACCATGCGATAGGGATGCGCAAGCTGCCAGGTCGGGAAGGTGTTGGTCGAAAACCGCTGATGCACGAGCGCCAGCGCGCTTTCGAACCGGGGATCCACAAGGTCCTTGAAATAGCCGCCGAGCTGGGTCGCCAGCAGCATGCCCTTGTAGGTAATCGTGCGGCAGGAGACCGAAACCGGGTAATAGGCCGCCTTCGAACGATCCTGCGCGAGGTAGAGCGTATGCGAGACTACCTTGCGCAGGATGAACAGCCGGCGCTCGAAGGTCTCCTCGTCCGCGATATCCGCCGCGCGGCCGATAAACACCTGCCGGTGGCACGGCTCGGTCGGCATCACGCTTTCCCCGAGACCGGAATTATCGACCGGAACGTCGCGCCAGCCGAGCACGCTCTGCCCCTCGGCGACAATCGTCTGCTCGATGATCTCTTCGATCTTCTTGCGGGCTTCGGCATCGCGCGGAAGGAAATACTGACCGACGGCGTAGTGCCCCGGCTCCGGCAGGGCGAAGCCAAGCCGGGCGCATTCCTCGGCGAAGAAGCGATGCGGGATCTGCACCAGCATGCCGCAGCCGTCGCCCGCCTTCGGATCGGCGCCCACTGCGCCGCGATGATCGAGGTTCTCGAGAATCTTGAGCCCATGCTCGATGATGGTGTGGCTCTTGCGGTTCTTGATATCGGCCACGAAGCCGACGCCGCAGGCATCCTTCTCGTTGGCCGGGTCGTAAAGCCCATGCGCCGCGGGAAAACCGGGATCGCGCATCAGGTGCGGCTGATCGGCAGGCTCGAGGCCCCCACGCGTGGCGCGTTTGGTCGCGCGCGCCACCGCCGTCCGGCGTTGCGTCACTGCGTCCAACTTCGTCTCGCTCGTGGTCATCTTCCGCTCCTCAAAAAGCTGGAAATCATCGGGTTCAGCCGCCCCAACCCGGACAGCCAAGGGTTTTTCGACAGATCGAACCCACGCCCCTGCCGCGCTTTGCTGTCAAAGGCGGTCGGGATGCAGGCTTGTTTAGTAGGTCAGCAAGGCTGTCCTATCGAAGTTGCACATAACCAGAAATACGCCCGGCTTACAAGGGCTCTGAACAGGAAATTTATCTGTTTTATTGCCGACATTCACACCCTATGCGCAATAAAACCACAAATAATCGCGCCACGTCGAAATAAACGTTCGATTTGACGACCCCAGACGCTGCGCCATCAACGAGAGAGTGATCCCCCGGAGCACGGCCGGATGGCGCCTTGAGCTTGCATGGTCTCTGAAAATCGGTCTTGATGCCCGCAAATCCCTTCCCCTCCCGCAAATCCCCAAGGTTCATCATGAATTTCATCAGCGACAACGTCGTTGGCGCGAGCCCGAAAATTCTGGCCGCAATCGCCGCAGCCAACGACGGCGCGGCAGGCTCGTATGGTGCCGATCCCTGGACGGCGCGGGTCGAAGCCCAGCTCAATGCGTTCTTCGAGCGCGAGGTCATCGCCTTCATGGTTACAACCGGCACGGCCGCCAACGCGCTCGCCACTGCCGCGATCTGCCCGCCCTGGGGAACCCTGCTGACCCACCGGGAAAGCCATGTCATCGACGATGAATGCGGCGCACCGGAATTCTTCATGGGCGGCGCGAAAATCGCGGGCCTGCCCGGCGTCGGTGGCAAGGTCACGCCGGAAATCATCGATCACCATTTTGCCAACGAACCCGGTGGCACTCGTCGCCCGCCGATCAAGGGGCTGTCGATCGCGCAAGGGACGGAATTCGGGCTGGTGTATTCGCTGGGTGAGATCGCCGCGCTGAGCGCGAACGCCCGCAAGCACGGCCTCAGGCTGCATATGGACGGCGCGCGATTTTCGAATGCGCTGGTGGCGCTCGGCGCCACGCCGGCGGAAATGACCTGGAAGGCGGGCGTCGAGGTGCTCTCGCTCGGCGGCACCAAGAACGGCTGTCTGATGGCGGAGGCGGTGGTTTTCTTCGATCCGGCACTGGCGGAAGACTTCCGTTTCAAGCGCAAGCGCGCCGGGCAGACGCTCTCGAAGCAGCGGCTGATTTCGGCCCAGTTCGAGGCCTTTCTCGAAGGCGATCACTGGCGCGAGCTTGCCACCCACGCCAACGGCATGGCCAGCCGGCTGGCGAAAGGCCTGTCCGCCATTCCAAGAATCCGCCTCGGCTGGGATCAGCAGATCAACGAGGTGTTTCCCATCGTCCCGCAGGCGCTCTGGGATCACCTTGCCGCCAGGGGTGTCAAATGCGTCGACTGGTCGGAGTTCTCTCTTCCACCGGGCAACCAGGTCGGGCCGGATGACGTCGTCCTCCGGCTGGTGACATCGTTCGTGACGAGGCAGGACGATGTCGATGCCCTGATCGAACTGGCGAAGGGCTTCATGCCGAAACTGTGAGCTATCGCACGGTTTTCATCATGATTTTGCCCAAAATGAAGTGCCTGTTCTGCTCGCGTTAAGGGTGCATTAGGCATATCGCGCATCACATGGTGTGCATCGGGTTGGCGCGGCGGGCCCCTCAGGGGTTCCGTTGCAGCCGGGCAGAGCTGGAGACTGGATGATGAAGACCGCACGAACTCTCGGGACTCTGACGGGCATGGCCGGCGGTGCAGCCTTGCTGCTCGGGCTGGCGGGCGAAGCTTCCGCCCAGTTCTTCCCGCGGCCGTTCCTTTATGGCGGCTATTATTCGGGACCTGTCGTCGTTCCGGTGCCGCGCGGTCCTATTGGCCTCGGCATCGCCGAAATCTTCGAAGACCTGCGCGATCGCGGCTATCGGCCGCTCGGCGTGGCCTCGCGGCGCGAGGATGTCGTGGTGATCGATGCCATCGGTCCACGCAACCAGCCGGTCCGGCTGATCGTGGACGCTTATGACGGTGAAATTCTCGAGCGCTTCGCCCGGCAGGGCGATCCGGCGCGCACGCTCCCCGGCGGTGCGCTCGAGCCGCGCAAGCGGGACCATGCCCGGCCGCCCGGTAACACCGAAGCGCGGGAAACCGACACCCGGCTTGCCGAGGTTCCCGTGCCGCCGCGTCGGGCCACTGGCCAGCCAGCACCGGGTACGCGTCCGGCACCGGTGGCGCCGGCCCGCGATCCCTCGCTCTGGGCCCCGGCTCCGGGCACGCCGACGGAATAATCCGGCAGGATATCCGGTTCGCGGCCAATCAAAAAAAAGGGGCATCTTGCGATGCCCCTTTGTCGTTGTGGTCGGTCTCGAAGCGAAGGCTGATGCCTGGGAGTCAGGTGCCTGGGGGTCAGGCGGCGATATGCTCAACGGTCTTCGGCGAGGCCTTGTCATTGGCGGGCTTCTTGCCGCCAGCGACCTTGCTGGCCGCAGCGGCGCGGCCTGCCGAGGTGTCGCTGATCTCGATGATCCGCGGCTTTTTGGCTTCCGGCACCTCGCGGACGAGATCGACGTGCAGCAGACCGTTCTCGAGCCGCGCCGAGGTCACGCTGACGTAATCGGCGAGCTGAAAGCGCCGTTCGAACTGGCGCGCGGCAATGCCCTGAAACAGGAACGCGCTTTCCCGGGTTTCGGCATTGGCCTGCTTTTCACCGCGGATGACCAGCGAATTCGCCTCGAACTGGATGGTCAGATCGGCTTCGGTAAAGCCGGCGACCGCCAGGCTGATCCGGTATTCATTCTCGGCGAGTTTCTCGATGTTGTAAGGCGGGTAGCTCTGGGTCGGCTGTTCGAAGCCGCCAAGCTGATCCATCAGCGAAAACAGGCGGTCAAAGCCAACCGTGGAGCGATAGAGGGGAGCAAGATCATAAGAACGCATGGCATATCCTCCTTGAGCGACATGCAGACGATCCGCCAGAGGGCCGGACCGAGGTTGATGCACCGCCATCATGGCCGGCACCCGACAGATGTGGGAGCGGGTTTTTCGAGTTTCAAGGGGGGAGAACCGCACGAAAATCACGGGGGCACCGCCCCGTCCCGGTGAACGGCGGATGAATGGCAACAAGCGGCTAGGTTCAGCGACACCGGTTTAAAAAGCCGGAACAGTCACCCCGGCGAGATCGCGGGGTTGGCGAGGAAAGAACCGATGTCAAACCCTCCAGCAATGTCAGGCACATCCGCGGCCAGCGGGTTGAGGCACAGCCTTCCCCTTGGTCAGACGACCATCCGCCGGATTGCAGGCCGCCTCCGCTTGCGCAAAGGCGGGCTCACACTCTGGCTTGGCGTCCTGCTCGCCAGTTTTGCATTTGTGTTCTTTGCCTTCGTGTTCGTGGCCGCCTCGCACAATCGCCCTGATCTGCCGGGCGTGCGGCTGGCGCTCTCCAGCCTTGCCAGCGAAGCCAGACCCGCGGCCGACCGCACCGTCGCCGAACTTACCACGATTGGAGGGTTTCAGCGTCGCGGCACCAGCCTTGTCGGCGAAGTCACCACGCGCGATGGCGCGGTGATGCGCCTCGTCTTCGACGCCCGCACCCATACCCTGATCGGCCTGCGCGTGGTCGATGGCGCGGAAGCAAGGCCCCGGAGCGAGGATCGCCCGCAGGCCTGCCCTAACCATTCCCCAATCGCCCCCTTGCCGTAACGCGCGCCACCTGCAAACTAGGGTCTGGACCTGTTCATTTCGGTGAAGGCGGTTGGATCAAAATGCACGAGATTGAGGAGCAAGCATGTAGGAAACCGCCTGGTTTTCAAAGGCTTGCGACATAAAAATCGTGCATTTTCATCCAATCCAAAGGACATGATTTTGATGGCGAACTGGTGTGTCGAAACGCTCAACCGGGCAGGAAGCCCGCTTTTCACGGTTCTCCTGCCATTTCATCCATCAAAATCATGCCATTTCACCGAAATGAACAGGTCCAGACCCTAGACCCTGCACCTACTGTTCCCTTTTCCGGCTGCTGTCACGATGCTCGATCACCTTGTCCCGCCGCCCGGGGGCCTGACGTTTCCGGAAGGTGCTGAATCCGCCGTGCTTGAGGCGGCGGATGGAATCCGGCTGCGCGCCGTGTTTTTGCCATCGCCGGGGGAAGCGCAGAAGGGAACGGTTTTCGTTCTTCAGGGGCGGTCGGAATTCATCGAGAAATTCGGCGAGATTTTTTCCGAACTCCTGGCGCGCGGCTTTGCCGTTGCGGCACTGGATTGGCGCGGCCAGGGCGGCTCGGACCGGCAGCTTGCCAATTCGCGCAAGGGCCATGTCGAGGATTTCGATGACTATCTGCTCGATCTTGACGCGCTGATCGCCGAGGCCAAGCGCCGGGGCATGCCGGAGCCCTTCGGCCTTCTGGCGCATTCCACCGGCGCCACCATCGCCCTGCTGGCCCTTGCGCGCGGGAACGCGCCGTTCGCCCGGGCGGTACTGACCTCCCCGCTGGTCGGCATCGCCGGGTTGCCGACGAAGACCGGCACCCGCATTCTGGCGCGGCTTCTCGCGAGCATCGGGCTTTCCACCGCCTATGTCCCGATGGGCGGGGCACGTTCGGAAATCGAAAAGCCGTTCGAAGGCAATGTCCTCACCAGCGATCCAATACGCTATGCCGGGGCCGCGCGATGGCTGGCCGCCGAGCCGGCACTGGCAATCGGCGATCCCACGATCGGCTGGGTCGATGCGGCGTTCAACGCTTTCGCGGCATTCGAGGAGCAGGACTTCGGCCAGGCCAATCGCACGCCGCTGCTGATCCTGATCGCGGGCGAGGATGCGGTCGTCGACAGCCGCGCCACCGCCACCCTGGCGAGCCGGATGCGCGGCGCCAGCGCGATCACCTTACGCGGCGCGCGCCATGAAATCCTGATGGAACGCGACCCGATCCGCGCCCAGTTCTGGGCGGCCTTCGATGCCTTCATGCAGCTGGGCACCCACATTGATCCCGGAAGCGACGCACCGGCTCCCCCGCATTCGCCGACCGACGACCCCGAGCCACAATCCGGTCAGCTTCAGGACTGAACCGGGCCGGCGTTCAGCATTTCGAGCGCGGCACGGTGCAGCGCTTCTGTCGCCGCGGCGACGATCTGGCCACCGTCTTTCGCGCTTGCGCCCTGCCAGTTGGTGACGATGCCGCCCGCGCCTTCGATCACCGGGATCAACGCCACGATGTCATAGGGCTTGAGCCCGGTCTCGATGACGAGATCGACCTGCCCGGAGGCCAGCATGGCATAGGCATAGCAATCCGTGCCGTAGCGCGAGAGCTTCACCCTGGCTTCGATCTCTTGATACCCAGGCGCCTCACTGGACGTAAACAGCCGCGGGTCGGTCGTCATCAGATGCGCATCCGCGAGGTCGACGCACTGGCTGACATGAAGCTCGCGCTGGCCGCGCGGCCCCTTGATGAACGCCTGCCCGCAATCGCCAAAGAACATCTCGCCGGTATAGGGCTGGTTCATCAACCCCATCACCGGATCGCCGTCGCGCATCAGGCCGATCAGCGTCCCCCAGACCGGCAGCCCGTTGATAAACGAGCGGGTGCCGTCGATCGGATCGATCACCCAGAGATATTCCGCATCCGGCTGCTCGGCCTCGAATTCCTCACCGAGAATGCCGTGGGTTGGAAATGCCGCCCGGATATGGTGACGAATGACCGTTTCGGCCGCCCGGTCCGCCTCGGTCACCGGATCGAACCTGCCGCCCCCCTTGTCCGCAATCGAGAGCTTGGTTCGGAAAAACGGCAGAATCGCCTCGCCGGAGAGCTGGGCCAGGCGCTCGATAAAGGCGGAAAGATCGACAGGACGCATGATGCCTCGGCGCGTTGACGCGAATAGTAAGCGGATGCGTGTGGGTATGGACCAGCAAAAAGCCTCCGGCAAGCGGCTTCACGCGTCCTGGATAGTCAATCGATAACACGTTGAAAAAATAGCTGAATACAAAGGCGCTACGCCGGCCAGCCAGCCGGATTTCGCACACCCGGCTAGCCCGCCGGATATGCGGCATACAAAAAAATAGCCTATCGCAAGCGACAGGCCTTGTTTTTTGTGCGGCGCAATATATATTGAACCTGTCACGACGGTTCGCCCTCGTGACGTGCCCTTCTTGGGCGTTTCCTCCCTAGACTTTCAAGGCCGCCTCGTGCGGCCTTTTTTTTGGCCAGAATTGAACTTCTGGCTTCTTTTGGCGCGGATTTCCCGTCTGGCGCGGGTTTTTCCGTTCTCGTTGCCCGGGCCGCCAGCGTGGGTAGCCTCGAATTTCCCTATTCAGCAGCCTTCTGCGAAAAATGCAAGACTGTTGTGCGGTTATCGAATGGCTCGATGTCGCTCAGCGCCCCGACAAGCCCTGCCAGCGCCCCGGAAACCGCGGCAAATCCCGCATGGGGCTCCAGCCTGGCCTCGTCCATGTACAGCGCGCGATTGATCTCGATCTGGAGCGCGTGCCACCCGAGCACCGGCCGACCGTAGTGCTCGGTGATGTAGCCCCCGGCATAGGGCTGGTTGCGCTCGACGCGAAAGCCGAGCCCTCGTGCCAGCGCCTCCGCGCGTTCGATCAGGCCGGGCGCGCAGCTCGTCCCGAAACGATCGCCGAAGATGATATCGGGCATTTGCCGCGCGGCGCGCGGAAGCGATTGCGATGGCATCGAATGAAGATCGAGAAGGACCACATGGCCATGGCGGGCGTGGCGGGCCGCCAGTTCACGGTGCAGCCGCAGGTGATAGGGCAGGTAGACGTATTCGATCCGCTGGAGCGCCTCCTCCAGCGCGATCTTGCCGGCATAGATCTCGATCTGGTCGCCGATGACGCGCGGCACCGTGCCGAGCCCGCCGGCAACCCGGAGCGAGCGCGTGTTCGCGTCGATCGGCAACTGGCCGCTGATCAGGCGCGGATCGAGCTCGAAAGGCTCGCGGTTGAGATCGACGAAGCTGCGCGGCAACAGCGCCCGCATCATCGGAATCCCCTCCGCCACGGCAGGCCGGAAAAGCTCGTCGACAAAAAGATCGGAGGCCCGGCGCAGGGTTTCGCGCGGCAGCTGGCTGCGGGCGAGAAAACTCGGCGGGAAAAACTCGCCGGAATGCGGGGAATTAAGAAAAAACGGCGTCGCCATCGCGCCGGCGCCTTCGATCGAATAGATGCCTTCGCCCGGAAGCTCGGGCATTGTCGGCGCGGCAACAACAGGATCGGAAAGGACAGGATCGGAAACGACAGGTGCAGCCATAGGTCTCCTGAATTCCTGCCAAAACATCGAGATATCCAGCCTCATGATGCCGCGAGAGGGTTCAACAATCCAGCCCCGGGCTCGGGTCCGTGCGGTTTATTTACCAAATGTACACGCGATCTTTACCATGAATCCCTAACGCTGGTTGTGAAACGGTCGCACAGACCCGAAAAGCTCCGGTCTGTGCGTTCCCCGTCAACAGCCCACGGCAAAGCCTGATGAGACCATGATGACCAAGATTCTCCTTGCCGAAGACGATAACGATATGCGCCGCTTTCTCGTGCGCGCGCTGCAAAACGCGGGCTACGATGTCGCCTCCTTCGACAATGGCCGCTCGGCCTATCATCGTCTGCGCGAGGAGCCGTTCGAACTGCTGCTGACCGATATCGTGATGCCGGAAATGGACGGCATCGAGCTTGCGCGCCGCGCGACCGAACTCGACCCGGACATCAAGGTGATGTTCATCACCGGGTTTGCCGCCGTGGCGCTCAACCCCGAATCGAACGCGCCGAAGGATGCGCGGGTTCTCTCGAAGCCCTTCCACCTCAAGGACCTCGTCAACGAGGTCAAGCGGATGCTCGCGGCCTGAGCCGCGCTCGATACCCTGCTCCGCACCGCTCGGACGGAAGTCCCGCTTCTGTTGGAGGAATTGCGCGCTCACGGTGACGGAAGCCGTTTGCGCCGCATGAAAGCGCCCATTCAGGGCAGGGATGTCGCCTTTACCTCGCGGAGAAAGGCGGATCCGCGAAGCAAAACGGCTTGCCCTTTCAAAAAGACGTGCCCCTCGCTTTGAAAAGGACTTGGAAAAGGACTTGCCCTTTGCAATTAGCCTGACTATACGGTCGCTTCCGTTTTACGAGGTCGGCAACGCCCTCGACGGGCGCGTAGCTCAGCGGGAGAGCACTACATTGACACTGTAGGGGTCACTGGTTCAATCCCAGTCGTGCCCACCATCTTTCGCCCTGGCTTGAGCCTTCCGGCTCTTGGCACGGCAAAAATCCCGGGAAACCGGCTAGATTACCGGGTGACCGGCAAAATTACCGGGTGACCGGATGGAGTTGAGACGATGAAGATCCGTAATTCGCTCAAGGCACTGATGAAGCGCCATCGCGACAACCAGATGGTTCGGCGCCGTGGTCGCGTCTACATCATCAACAAGACCCAGAAGCGCTACAAGGCGCGCCAGGGCTAAGCCCTGCTGTCGGCGCGGCCTGCCGCCCCGATCCCTGCGGATATCCCATCCTTGCGGATATTTCTGAAGATAAGAAGCGCCTTTTTGGGGCGCTTTTTCGCGTTGATATGCCCCCCGGCACGCAGGCTGGTATCTTGACGGGACGCCCCAACGGCGTACCCTCGGTTTATGGCCCTTCCGTGCATTCGATCCATCGCGCTGCTCGCACTGCTCCTGCCCGGGCTGGGCTTCGGGGCGGTGCAGGAAGCCGTTGCGCAGGCCGTGCCGCCTGAAGTCCCTGCCCCCGCTGAGCCGGCACTCAAGCCTGCCGCACGGCTCGACAGGCTGTTCGAGCGCTTGCGGGAAGCCGAAAGCGCTGCGGCGGCAAAACCCATCGCCAATGATATCGAACGCCTGCTGGAGCGCTCGGGCAGCGCCACCGCCGATCTCGTCTATGCCCGCGCGAAAGAGGCGATGACCGCCAAGGATTTCGATCTGGCGCTTGATCTGCTGGATTATGTCGTCAGCCTGCGTCCAGGCTGGGCCGAGCCTTTTCACCGCCGGGCGATCATCCATTTCGTCCGCAAGGATCAGGACGCCGCCTTCCGCGATGTCCGGGAGACGCTGTTGCGCGAGCCGCGCCACTTTCATGCGCTCGCCGGGCTTGGCGGCATTCTCGCCGGGGCCGGCGACAAGAAGGGCGCGTTCAAGGCGTTTTCCCGGGCGCTGGAGATCTACCCGCATTTCTCCGACCTCAAGGAAAGCGTCGAGAAAATGCGGCCGGAGGTCGAGGGCCAGCCGATCTAACCGGCAGCCCTGTCACCTCGCGCGGAACCGGTACCCACTTCGCTTGCAAAGGCCTTGTCTTTTTTCACGCCTTGGCTTCACGCGAACCGGTACCCACTTCGCTTGCAAAGGCCTTGTCTTTTTTCACGCCTTTGCTTCGCGCGAACCGGTTCCCACTTCGCTTGCAAAGGCTATCCCGGGCTATCCAGTTGCCCCGACAAACGCGATCCGAAGCATATTCGTCGCACCGGGCGTTCCGAAGGGCACGCCGGCCACAAGAATGACCCGCTGGCCGGGGCTGGCGAATTCCTGCTCGCGCGCCACCCGGGCGCCCAATCGGGCCATGTCATCGACATCCTTGGGATCCTCGCCGAAAACGGCGTGAACGCCCCAGACCAGCGCCAGCCGGCGCGCGGTCTGCATGCTGGTGGTCAGGGTCAGGATCGGCGGATACGGCCGCTCGCGGGCAATGCGGAGCGCGGTCGCGCCGCTGGCCGTCCAGGCGACGATCGCCTTGAGATCGAGCGTTACGGCCACCGAGCGCGCAGCGGCGGCGATGGCATCCGCGCCGGTTGTTTCGGGCGGCGAGCGTTGCCCGGCGAGCAGGACGATGTAATTCGGATCCTTTTCCACCGCCTCGGCGATGCGGTTCATCGTCTCGACCGCCTCGACCGGGAACTGCCCGGCGGCGCTCTCGGCGGAGAGCATCACGGCATCGGCCCCCTCGAAAACGGCGGTGGCGACGTCGGAAACCTCGGCGCGCGTCGGCATCGGACTGAGAATCATCGATTCGAGCATCTGGGTGGCGATCACCACCGGCTTGCCGAGCTTGCGCCCCAGCCGCGTGATGCGCTTTTGCAGGCCGGGAACGACCTCCAGCGGCATTTCGACACCGAGATCGCCGCGCGCCACCATCAGCGCATCGGAGAGTTCCATGATCTCCTCGAGCCGCTCGATCGCCTGCGGCTTTTCGAGCTTGGACATCACCAGCGCCCGCCCGCGCGCGATCTTGCGGACCTCGGCGACATCCTCCGGGCGCTGCACGAAGGAGAGGGCGATCCAGTCGACCCCCGCCTCCAGCGCCGCCAAGAGATCCGAGCGATCCTTGTCGGTCAGCGCCGAACTCGGCAGCAGGGTATCGGGCAGGCTGACGCCCTTCTTGTTGGAAATCGCGCCCCCGACCTCGACACGGATGGTGACCTTCTTCGGCGTTGCCGCCGAAACGACGAACAAGAGCTTGCCGTCATCGATCAGCACGCGATGCCCCGGGCGCAGCGCCTCGAGAATTTCCGGATGCGGCAGATGGACCCGCTTGCTGTTCCCGGGTGCGGGATCGGAATCAAGGATGAAGCTCTGCCCCTTTTCCAGCATTACCGGCGGTGCGGCGAAGGTCCCGACACGCAGCTTTGGCCCCTGAAGATCCGCGAGAATCCCGATCGGCCGGTTCAACTCGCCCTCGATCCGCCGGATCTGCGCGACCCGCTCATTCAGAACGGCATGGCTGGAATGGCTCATGTTGATGCGAAACACATCCGCCCCCGCCTCGAAAAGCTGGCGGACAACGGCATCCTCCTGCGAAGCCGGGCCAAGCGTGGCGATGATCTTGGTCCGTCGATTGCGCCGCATGTTCATTTCCTATTCGGTTCGGTGACCTCTGGCATGAAGCCAGCCGCAAAAGGCCTACAACGCACAAAGCGCCAGACACCCGCGCGCGCCCAGGTGACGCGAAAGACTCAAGGCCCGTCCGGATGCCCAGGGCGTTCCATAGAACAGCAAGCTACCATACAAGTCCATTCCTGATCGATGCCAGCCCGCATGGCCAATGAGGCGGTCCGCACGTTCCGGGAGCCCGATCTTCGGGCTTCAACGCCCGGACACCAGGCCGCCGTCCCCGAGTTCGACCGTCCAGTCCGCCTGCTGTCCGGTGTCGATCTCGATGAAGCCGGAACGTTCGAAACCGCGGGCGTAGCAATCGAGCGGGCCACGGATCGAGAACTCGACATCGCGTGTGCACAGGATGTTGGGACCGCTCCAATCGCCGCCCCGGTCGTAGTCGACCGCATGGATGTAGAAATAGCGGGAACTCAGCCGCCCGCGGATGATGGTCTCGCAGCGGTTGGGCTTGAGGTTGAACCAGCCTTCGGTGACCCAGACCGGGCCATCGAGATAGCCGATGGCCAGACCAACCCGGCCGGAGGTCGCGTTGCAGACGCGCATATCCGCGAGCGCCGGATGGCTCGGGGCCACCACGGCAAACAGGATCAGCACCGCCGTCAGCGCGCCGGCCCGGATACGCCCCGCCAGGGATGCATACCGGACAGAAAGGGCTGAATCGAGAAGAGATTGCATGATGTCCTATCACCCCGGGGGGCGTCGAGGTCAATCGTCTGGCGCTCAATGACCGATGAGAATCACCCGGAGATCATTGGCATTCGTCAGCGTCGGCCCACAGGCATGGAGATCGCCCAGGGCCGAGAAGAAGCCGGTCGAATCATTGCGCCCCAGAAATTCCGCGGGGTCGAGCCCGTTCGCTCTGGCGCGCCGCAAGGTGGTGGGATCGACGAAGGCCCCTGCCGGATCGGTCGGCTTTCCCGCACCGCCATCGGTGCCATCCGTATCCGCGGCAAGCGCCACGATGCCGCGCGCGCCTTCAAGTTCGATGGCGAGCGCCAGCGCATATTCCTGGTTGGGGCCGCCCTGCCCGTCGCCCTTGATGGTG
This sequence comes from uncultured Methylobacterium sp., assembly GCA_964571245.1. Classification (GTDB taxonomy): domain Bacteria; phylum Pseudomonadota; class Alphaproteobacteria; order Rhizobiales; family Beijerinckiaceae; genus Rhabdaerophilum. The sequence continues at coordinate 19,500 of CAZNAT010000013.1, read as the reverse complement.
ACGGTGAGTTCCCCGCCCGAAATCAACGCGATCCTCTCGCCGCTCTCCGCTTCACGCAAGGCGATCGCGGCATGCTGATGGGCGATGGCGCGGGCCTCCCCTTCCAGGTCTCCACCAAGATTGACCACGCGGTAGCCGAGCCTTTCGGCCTCGCCGCAGGCCGCAGAAAAGGCATCCGCCGGGCGCGCGGCGATGATGGCCGACGCCCTGGCGAACGCCGGGTCACCGGGTTTGAGGGTTTCGTTTTCGGGATTGTTCAACGCCGCGAGGATCGACGCCGGCGCGACAATCCCGAAGCGCTCCAGCACCATCCGCGCCTCTTCCAGCGTCGAGAGATCCGGCACGGTCGGCCCGGAGCCAATGGTCGAGAGGTCGTCGTGGGGAACATCCGAGAGGGCCAGCGTCACCAGCCTCGCGGGGGCCACCTGGCGGGCCAGCCGCCCGCCCTTGATACGGCTGAGGTGCTTGCGGACGGCGTTGATATGGTCGATGGACGCCCCCGACCGCAACAGCGCCCTGGTCAGTACCTGTTTCTCCTCCAGCGTGACGTTCGCTACCGGCGCGACCAGATTGGCGGATGCCCCGCCGGACAGCAGGAAGACAACGAGATCCTCCTCGCCACATTCATCGGCCAGCGCCAGCATGCGCTCGGCGGCGACAACGCCCTGGAGATCCGGCACCGGATGCCCCGCCTCCAGCATTTCGACGATCCGCATCGGTACGCCATAGCCGTGCCGGGCCACGGCAAGCCCGGAGAGCCGCCCGGCGGGAAAGCCGAGGGTGTCGAGATAATGCGCCTCGGCAACGGCAGCCATCGACCCCGCCGCCTTGCCGGCCGCCAGAATGACCAGCCGCCCGTTCTCCGGGGGGGCAGGCAGGTGATGCGGCAGGAAAGTGCCCGGCGAAACCATGGCGACCGCGGCATTAAAGATGGCGACAGAATGCCGTCTTTTCGTTCGGTTTTTCATCGATGCAAACATGCGCGCACTTTATCGCAAGGAAATCGGAAGGAAACCGCAAAAACCGCCGCGAAACCGGGCTTGGCGCCGGCGATCCCTGACAGGCCCTTGCGGTGAAACGCAAAGATGGTTCGAAAAAATCCATCCGGCGACACGAGGGGCTTGCCGGTACGGACAAAGTCCTGCACGAAATCGCTTCCCCTTCGCATGACGAGGCGCATCGTTGTCTGCCCCCAACCTGTCTTCCCGAATCGCTGCCCGCAGCCACCCCGCCTTCGAGGTTCTTGGCGGCGATGCCGAAGTCGGCGTCCTCTTTCTCTGCGACCATGCCCAGGCGAGCATTCCGCCCGAATACGGCGATCTCGGGCTGTGCTCCAGCGAACTGTCGCGCCATATCGCCTATGACATCGGCGCGGAGGCCGTCACCCGCCAGTTGGCGCAGGCGCTCGACGCCCCCGCGGTGATGAGCCGGTTTTCACGGCTGATGATCGACCCCAACCGGGGCCTCGACGATCCCACGCTGGTGATGCGCATCGCCGATGGCGCGCTCGTCCCCGGCAACGCCCGGATCGATCAGGTGGAGATCGAGGCGCGGATCGCCCGATTTTATCAGCCCTACGATCAGGCGATCGACGCCACGCTGGAGGCGATGCACCGGATCCGGTCGAACCCTGTCGTCATCGCCATGCACAGCTTCACCCCGCAGATGAAGGGGATCGTCCGCCCGTGGGATATCACCGTGATCTGGGATTTCGACCCGCGCCTCAACCTTGCCCTGCTCGATGCACTCCGCCGCGAGCCCGATCTCGTCGTCGGCGAGAACGAACCCTATCAGGGCGGCTACGCCGGCGACACCATCGACCGGCACGGCCTCCGGCGCGGGCTCGCCCATGCGCTGGTCGAAATCCGGCAGGATTTGATCGCCGAGCCGAAATCCGCCGAGGCCTGGGGGCTTCGCCTCGCCGCCCTCTTGCGCCCGCTGTTGGCAACGCCGATCTTCCACGAGGCGCGCCACTACGGCGCGCACCCCGTTCCCCGGATAACTGCGCCCTGAAAGGCCTTCCCATGACGAAATTGGACCCCGCCGACAGGCAGGCGCTCGAAGCGGCGGTTTTTCGCCGGCTCGTCGAGCATCTGCGCCAACGAAGCGAGGTGCAGAACATCGATCTGATGAACCTCGCCGGGTTCTGCCGCAACTGCCTTTCAAACTGGCTGGAGGATGCGGCGCGCGAGCAGGGCCTCGTTCTCGACCGCGCCTCCGCCCGCGCCGAGGTCTACGGCATGCCCTACGAGGATTGGAAAGCGCTGCACCAGAAGGAGGCCAACGCCGACCAGAAAGCCGCCTTCGCCGCGCTGGAAAAGCAGCACTGAGCCTGCTCCCCTGGGATCCATACCCCTCCGCCGCGCCACGCTCCAGCGCCCGCCAGATGGAGGCCAACCTCGTTTTATTGCGCGCCCGGCATCAACGGGCTTGACCGCCCCCTCCGGTTCTGGTGATCGAAAGCGGAGAAGTTTTCTGGTGATCCCCCGGATCGCATCCTCTGCACGGAGTTCCTGATGGACGATATCAACGCCTCAACCGCCGGCCAGCTCAAGGCCTTCATCGAGCGCATCGAGCGCCTGGAGGAGGAGAAGCGGACGATCGCCGATGATATCAAGGATGTCTATGCCGAAGCCAAAGGGACCGGATTCGCCGGAATGATTTTGAACAAGATCGTATCGCTGAGACGGCAGGATGCCGGCGAACGCCGTGAGCAGGAAGAACTGCTGGAAACCTACCTGCGCGCGCTCGGCATGGAATAGGCCCGGCCTGCCGATACCAACGCCCCCTGAATTTGACCAGTCATATTCGGGGGCCAAGGATATTCGAAGGCCAAGGGACTATTCGCCGGCGCGGGTAAAGCTCGCGCCGAGCGGGCGAATGAACGCACCGCCAAAGCCGGTGCCGGCTACCGCGCCGCCTGGCGCGATCGAAAACCGCATCGCGACAACGCTGCTCCTGACTTCCCGCTCAACCGGCGGCTCGGTCACGGCGCTCACCTGCGCCGGACGCGTCTGGGCTGCCGGGCGGGCAGCAACCAGCGCTCCGGGATTGGTCGCGCGCGTGTTGGTCGCCGGACGCGCGGCGATGGCCGGTGCGGCAGGGCTCGAAGCCGGAGGGCTGGGTGCCAGCGCGGCAACCGTGGTCGGCTGGCGGGCGGGTCCCGGCCGACTCGGCGGCAGGGGCGCTGCGATCGGGGCATAGGCCTGCGCCAGCCCGGCGGCGTTCTCTGGCGCATCCGGACGGCTAACAATACCCGGCAGGGCCTGCGGCGACGAACCCGCGACAGCCGTCTGAAGCGTGGCCATCGGTGGCGCGGCGACGGCAAGCGCGGGACGCATCGGCGGCAGCGGCATGGTCACGGAGGGCAATGCCGCGTCCCCCTGGGGCGGGATGGCTGGCGGAGACACCGCAGCCACCACCACCGGAGCCGCCGGACGAACCGGCGGCAACGGTATTCCGGAAACCATCGCCATTCCGGGAACAGCGGATAGCGGGGGAGATGCGGGAGGTATTTCCGCCACGCCTGGCGCAACAACTGGCGAAGCCGGCGCGTTCGGCGACAGGCTGGCGACCAGCGTCGTCAGCCCCGCCGGCCGGATCGGCGGCAGCGGTTCGGCAGCCGCGACCAGCTTGTCGAACTGCGGGCCGCGCGGGCGGATCGGCGGCACCGGCAGCGCGGCAATCTGCAGCATGGGCTCGGCTTTCACGGGCTCGGCTTTCACGGGCTCGGATTTAGCGGGCTCACCCCGTGCAGGCACCGGGGCGGCAGCGGGGGCCTCCACGTCTGACGTCGTCGGCACCGGCGAAACCGTCACCGGCACCGGCCGCACGCTTCGCGCCCCCGGCGCAAACCCCACAGCCGCGGTAGACATCGGGTTATCCGTGGTGCTGAGCGCGGCCACCTGTTCTGGCGCCGCGCCGCGCCCGCGCACTGCGGCAACCCGCGCGTTCCGTCCCCCCGCCACAGGCTGGCTGGAATCCTCATCCTCGTCGCCGCCAAACAGCAGGGCCCAAAGGCTCTTGCCACGATTGGTCGTGACCGTTTCGTAATCGAGCGCCGAGCCGCCGCGCGCCTGAACCTCCGCCAGCGCCGCCTGATAATTCGCGAGCGGGATGCCATCCGCCGGCAGATGCACGGTCTTGCCATCCGGGAACAGACGCTCAAGCTGCTCACGCGGCATGCGCGGCCAGGAGCGCACCGAACCGATATCAAGGTGTACGAAGGGCGATCCGGCGGAAGGATAATACCCCACACCGCCACGCTGGAGCCGCATGCCAAGCTCACGGACCTTGCTCATGGATACCCCGGGGATATGGACATCCATCGCATTGCCGCGCATATGCTGGCTTTCCTTGGCGACGGCGCGGCTACGGCGGCGCAGCATCGCGTTGGTACCCGGCGAACGGTAGGCCGACATGATCTTGATCGGTTCGTTGGCGCCAACCTCGCGATAGACGTACCAGATCACGTCAAAAAGCTGCGGCGACATGCTGGTGGGCTCATCGACCCGCCAATCGCGCAGGAACCAGTTCAGCTTCTCGAGCGCGCCCTGCTCGAACGAACCGTTGCGCTTGTAGGTGATGGTGAGAAGCTCGTTGGTATGGGCGTGGTGCATGGTGAGCGAACGCGTCTCGCCGTTGGCATTGGCATCCTGCGTCGCGTTCACGACCAGCAGGCTGGCCGCCACAACGCCAAGCATCGCGCCAAGGTGACGAACGACGAACCGCATCCGGAGCGGGCGGATCGTCCGCGCGGCGGCCCGCATGAAACGCCCATGCCACCCCGCGCTCAACGGCTCCACCGAATTCATGTGCCCGCCAAAACTCACCGGTTGCCCCCGTGCACCGTCCTGCAGCCGGCCCTCATGCGCCACGAAGATGGCAGAAAAACGCCATGTCATGCCAAGATAACAAGATTTCCACTACCGCACATCGCGTGACAACGCCATGATCTGGATCAGAGCTGAAGCGCGGTTTTCACCCGGGAATCATGCCCGTAGATGTCCCGGCGCTGCTGGATCTCGCCGGCTTCATCCACAAAAACCGTGAAGTAGGTCAGATGGACGGGAATTTTCTCGGTGAGCTTGATCATCCGCTCGCCGCGCCCGATCATGCCGCGCAGCTGCTGCTCGGACATACCGAGGCTGGTCGAAAGCAGCTTTTCCGCCAGCGCGAAGGGTTTGTCGACGCGGACGCAGCCATGGCTGAGCGCGCGGACATCGTTGGCAAAAAGACCGCGGCTCGGGGTGTCGTGCAGGTAAACCGCGTGCTGGTTCGGGAAAATGAACTTGATGAACGCGAGCGCGTTCTTCTCGCCCGGCGGCTGCCGGATCGAGATCGACTTGCCGTTGCGCACGACCTGAAACCCGCGCCGGGCGGCGTAATCGGGGTCGGTCGCCATCTTGGGCAGGAATTCCTTTTTCAGGATCGAGGCCGGCACGCCCCAGGACGGGTTGACGATCAGGTGCTCCATCCGGTCCGAAAACACCGGCGTCTGCGTCTGCGGCTTGCCGACGATGACGCGCGTCTGGTGCACCACCGCATTGTCGGCGAAGACCTTGAGCTGGAAATCCGGAACATTGACGAAGACATGCATCTTGCCAAGATCCGACGGCAGCCAGCGCCAGCGCTCCATATTGGCGATCATGGCGCCGAGCAGCGCCTGCCGGTCGGGCTTGCGATCCGCCAGGGTCAGCGGCGTCTGCAGGTTCTCGAGCGCGGCCCGGGTTTTGGGGGTGATGCGGGCATTCGGCGTCAGTTCGTTCGCGCGCTGGAATTGGATCACCGCGCTGCGCAGTTCCTCGTCGTAGAGATTGCTGGCCGAGGCGGAGAGCCCAAGCCGCAAGCGCAGCAGCGAAACGCGCGGGTCGGCCCTGTCGAAGGCCAGCGGCGGCCCTTCGAGCCAGTTCGCCGGGAAGGCGCCGCTGGGGTGGGGGGCGCCTTCGAGGCCCGCGACCGAGCCGGTGAGAACCGGTGTCGCCAGTTCTTCGCGTAGCTTCGCCAACGCCTTGCGCAAACCGCGATAGCCGGCGTGCTGCGGCTGATAGCTTTCCAGAGCCGCCTCGATGCCACCTGCATCAACCGTAGCCAGCCGGTCCAGAACCTCGGACGGCAGAGGAATATCGAGTTTGGGCGTCAGCAGGGCCGAGAGGCGCGTGGGGTCGATCCGCCCGCCGCGCGCGTCGCGGGCGTAGAGGAAGGCCGCCAAGCTGAACTGGAGGTCGATCTCGGCGCGCGCTTCCGGTGCAATCGCGCCCTTGCGCCGTTGCGGCAGCACCGAGATCAGGCGCTGGGCATCAAGCCCATCCTGCTCCGCACCGGCGAGCACCGCTGCCATGGCGTCTGCTCTGGCGGAAACCAGCACGTCTTCCCCCTTGGCCTCCAGCCACAGCGGGCGGAAATCCCGGGCGAGATAACTCGCAACGAAGGCCTCGATTTCCGCAGGCTTGAGGCGATGCTTGATGCGCATGGTCTCGAGCAGCATCCTCGCCTTTGCCTCATCGAGATCGAGCCGCAGCGGCGCAGCAGCGACGATCATCGCGGCGGGCGGCGGCGGGGCGGGCTGCTCGATCGAGACCGCGACCGTCGGCAGCGCCGGAAGATCGAGCCGGATCCCGCCCTGCGGGATCGCGCCGGTCTGGATATCCGGGGATTTTTCGATGGCGGAAGGCTGCGCCAAACCGGAAGGCGCCGCGAGGCCGGGCGGTGTGGTGGTCTCTGATGCGGCGATATCCGCGGAAAGGCTGACATCGGGCAGCGCCGGCAGGTTCAGCGCGTCGCTCTCCGCTACCCTGGGCTCGACAACCGCCAGCGCTTCCTGAGCAACCTGTGCTGCCGGCACGGCCGGGGCTTCCTGGGCTGCCGGCGGCACGGCGGCCAGATCACGCGCGGTGGTCTCGACGGTATCGGGCGGGAGGGGCAGGGCCGGAAAAACGGCTTCGGCCGTCGATGCCGCGTCCTGCTGGGCCAGCAGGGCGGAAGGCGCGATCGACAGTGACATCGCCATCGCGGCCACCGCCAGCCGGGAGGAAAACAGGCGCATCCCAGAAGTTTTCACGCGAAAATACCCGGTTTTCATCACGCTGATGGCCCCTTGCCCGTCATGCTTGGTCCGACGAAACGTTCAAAACGTCAAGTGTGCCACCGCACACCGCTGAGGTTCGCGACGTGCTGTCGCGCGAAATAACCGCGCTGTTGCCCAAATACCCTCAGGCAACGCGCGAATCATCCGCGATCTCAACATCTTCGGCCTCGATGCCAAGTTCCTTCAGCTTGCGATAGAGCGTCGAACGCCCGATCCCCAGCTTCCGCGCGACCTTGGACATCTGGCCGCGATAATGGTCGAGCGCGAAACGGATGGTATCGCCCTCGACCTGATCGAGCGGACGGACATCGCCGGTCTGGTCGAGCAGAGTGAGCGCGGATGGGTCCTTGATCTCGACACGCACGATCTCGCGTTCCGGGCGGGCTTGCGGCGCCGTCGCCGTGATCGGCGGGATGCGGACATCAAACCCCTCGACGGCCTGCGCGACCTGCGGGAAATCGGCAAGGGTCAGTTCTTCGCCTTCGCACAGGATCACCGCGCGGAACATCGCGTTTTCAAGCTGGCGAACGTTGCCCGGCCAGTCGAAGCGCGAGATCAGCGCCATCGCCTCGGCGGAAATCCCGCGGATGGAACGCCCTTCCTCGGCGGCGATGCGCGCCAGGAACCGCCGGGCCAGCGCCGGAATATCCTCGCGGCGGTTACGCAGCGGCGGAATGGAAATCGGGAACACATTGAGACGGTAGTAGAGGTCCTCGCGGAAGCGTCCCTGCCGGACGGCCTCGATCAGATCGCGGTTGGTCGCGGAAACCAGCCGGATATCGACCTTGACGGTCTTGCGCCCGCCAACGGGATCGACCTCGCCCTCTTGAATGGCGCGCAGCAGCTTGACCTGGGCGTCGAGCGGCAATTCGCTGACCTCATCGAGGAACAGCGTGCCGCCATTGGCCTCGACGAACTTGCCGGCGTGCTTTTCGGTCGCGCCGGTGAAAGCCCCCTTTTCGTGGCCGAACAGGATGCTTTCGACGAGATTGGCGGGGATCGCGCCGCAGTTGACGGTCACGAAGGCCTTGCCGCGCCGGTCCCCGGCACCCTGCAACGCCCGGGCGAACACTTCCTTGCCGACGCCGGATTCGCCTTCGAGCAGCACCGGAATGCCGGACTTGGCGGCACGCTCGCCCAGCCGGACAGCTCGCGACATATCGGCGGAATTCGAGGCCAGATCCGAAAAACTCAGCGCGCCCGTTGTCCGTTTGGCGAGCCGCCGGACCTCGCCTTCGAGCGCATCGACGCGCAGCGCGTTCTTGATCGAGACCGAGAGCCGCTCCGCCCCAACCGGCTTGACGACGAAATCGACCGCGCCGGCGCGCATCGCGCTGATCACGGTCTCGATCGAGCCATGCGCCGTCTGGACGATGACCGGCGGGCGGTCATTCATCGTCTGGAGGCGCTCGAGCACGGCCATGCCGTCGAGATCGGGCATGACAAGATCGAGCACCATCGCGTCGACCGCCGGCTTCGACTTGTCGTTCAGCCGGTCGAGCGCCTGTGCCCCGCTTTCCACCGCCTCCGGCTCATAGCCGAAGCGCCGGACCATTTCGGTCAGCAAACGGCGCTGGACGGGATCATCATCGACAATAAGGAGAGTGGCGCTCATCAAGCTGCTTTTCGGCTCTGCACCGTCCGCTGATTCGCGGTCCGGTTGTTTCGTTTCGGAACCACTGTCGCGGATGGACGTAAACAGGTTGTAAATCCTGATTGAAACTTGTGAGGGAATGATTGAATCCCGCCTCGGCATAGGCCAAGTAAGTGGGCCAGCTTGTAAGTGGGCGAGCTTGCGCTTGCGGACGCTTTCGCGCCGGGGCATTCGACGCCAGGAGACGATATTGGCCATGACCACGCGTTTTTTTCCGTCGAACGTCCTCGCCGTCGAGGGATCTTCCGCCAAGGCGGAGGTTTCTTCCACGGCTGCGGGCCTGGGGCCCCTGCCGGAATGGCGGCTGGATCACCTCTATCCGGGCATGGATTCGCCGGATTTTGCGGCGGATCTTGCCGCCATGGATCTGGAAGCATCGGCTTTCGCCAGGGAGTTCAAGGGCAAGTTGCCCGCGCTGGCGACCGGGGATGCCGGTGCCAGGGCGCTGTTCGATGCCATCACGCGCTATGAGGCGATCGAAGACCGGATGGGGCGGATCATTTCCTACGCCGGGCTCGTCTATTCAACCGACACCACCAACCCCGCGCATGGAAAATTCTACGGCGACACCCAGGAAAAGGTGACCAATGCCAGCTCGGAGCTGCTGTTCTTCACCCTCGAATTGAACCTGATCGACGATGCCCGGATGGACGCGCTGATGGCCGCGCCGCCGCTGAGTCACTTCAAGCCTTGGCTCGAAGACCTCCGGCGCGACAAGCCGTTCCAGCTCGAAGACCGCATCGAGCAGCTCTTCCACGAAAAATCGACCACCGGGCGCTCGGCCTGGAACCGTCTGTTCGACGAAACCATGGCCTCGCTGCGCTTCGAGGTCGAGGGCGAAACCCTGACCCTCGAACCAACCCTGACCCGGCTTCAGGATGCGGATGGCGCCAAACGCAAATCCGCCGCGCAGGCGATCGTGAAAACGCTCGGCGAGAACCTCCGCCTGTTCACGCTGATCACCAATACGCTGGCCAAGGACAAGGAAATCTCCGATCGCTGGCGCGGGTTCAAGGATGTCGCGGATAGCCGCCACCTGGCCAACCGCGTCGAGCGCGAGGTGGTGGATGCGATGGTGAGCGCGGTGGAAGCGGCCCACCCCCGGCTCTCGCATCGCTATTACGCGCTCAAGGCCAAATGGTTCGGCCGGGAGACGCTCGATTTCTGGGACCGCAACGCGCCGTTGCCGAAAGTGCCGCAGCGGATCATCCCCTGGGCGGAAGCGCGCGATTGCGTGCTCGATGCCTACCGCGGCTTTTCCCCTGAACTGGCCGCCATCGCCAAGCGCTTCTTCGATGAAGGCTGGATCGACGCCCCAACCCGCCCCGGCAAGGCGCCGGGCGCTTTCGCGCACCCCACCGTGCCGTCGGCGCATCCTTATGTGCTGGTGAATTACCTCGGCAAACCGCGCGACGTGATGACTTTGGCGCATGAACTCGGCCACGGCGTACATCAGGTTCTGGCCGGCCCGAACGGCGCGCTGATGGCGCCGACGCCGCTGACGCTCGCCGAAACTGCGTCCGTCTTCGGGGAGATGCTGACCTTCCGCAAGCTATTGGCGGAGACCCGGAACCAGGCCGAACGCAAGGCGCTGCTCGCCGGCAAGGTCGAGGATATGATCAACACGGTCGTCCGGCAGATCGCGTTCTACGCCTTCGAGCGGCGGGTGCATCAGGAGCGCCGCAACGGCGAGCTGACCACCGAAAAGCTCAACGAAATCTGGCTCGATGTGCAAACGAAAAGCCTCGGCCCCGCGATCAACCTCTCGGCGGGCTACGAGACCTTCTGGACCTATATTCCGCATTTCATCCATTCGCCGTTCTATGTTTACGCCTATTCCTTCGGCGATTGCCTCGTGAACTCGCTCTATGGCGTCTATCAGAGCGCCGATCCGAAGTTCGTCGAGAATTATTTCGCGCTGCTGGCCGCGGGGGGGACGAAGCATCATTCGGAGCTGCTGGCGCCATTCGGGCTTGACGCGCGCGACCCCGGCTTCTGGCAGATCGGCCTCAGGGTGATCGACGACATGATCACCGAGCTTGAGGGCATGGACGATTGATCGATCCGACAGGGGAGAACGCGCGTAAACAGGCCAGCGCCACCTTGGCGCAGGACCATGCGACAACCCGCGAGCCGCCGATGACCGACACGGAAAAAAACCGGTTCTCCGCCCGCGCCAGCCGCTATGCCCGCGTCGGGGCCAATATGGGCGGGATCGCCGCGCGCATGGCCGGCAGCCTGTTGACCAGGCGCACCCGCGAGGGCGATCGCGCCAATGCCGCCGCGCTTACCCGCGCGCTCGGGGGGCTCAAGGGGCCCTTGATGAAGGTGGCGCAACTGCTCGCGACGATTCCCGAGGCGATTCCGGCGGAATACGCGGAGGAACTGCGCCAGCTGCAATCCGAAGCACCGCCGATGCCCTATGTGTTTGTCCGGCGCAGGATGTCGGCTGAACTCGGACCGGACTGGTTGAGCAAATTCGCCAGTTTCGACAAGGAGCCCGCCGCCGCCGCCTCGCTCGGCCAGGTGCATCGCGCCCGAGCGCATGACGGGCAGGCGCTCGCCTGCAAGCTGCAATATCCGGATATGGAATCGGCGGTGGAGGCCGATCTCAGCCAGCTCAACCTGCTGTTTTCGCTGCACCGGCAGATGAACGGCGTGATCGATACCTCCGAGATCAAGCAGGAAATCGGCGATCGCATCCGCGAGGAACTCGATTACACCCGCGAGGCTAGGCATGCAGCGCTCTATGCGCGGATGCTGGCGAAGGAACCGCTGATTCGGGTCCCGAGGATCATCCCGGAACTCTCCACGAAGCGCCTCCTGACGATGGAATGGCTGGAGGGGGAGAAGATTCTGGCGTTCAGGGGCGAAAGCCAGGCGATTCGCGACCGGCTGGCCACAGCGATGTTCCGCGCGTGGTGGCACCCCTTCAGCCACTTCGGCGTGATCCATGGCGATCCGCATCTCGGCAATTACACCGTTTTCCGCGATGAGACCGGCGAGCCCGGCGGCACCACCAGAGGTGAGCCGGGCGGCATCAATCTGCTCGACTATGGCTGCGTCCGGATTTTCCCGCCAAAGTTCGTTGGCGGTGTGGTCGATCTCTATCGCGGTATTCTCGAAGGGGATGAGGCCCGGACGGTGCAGGCCTATGAGACCTGGGGGTTCAAGAACCTCTCGAAAGAGCTGGTCGATATCCTCAACATCTGGGCGCGCTTCATCTATGGCCCGCTGCTCGATGACCGCGTGCGCTCCATCGCGGACGGCGTCTCGCCGGGGGAATACGGCCGCAAGGAAGCGGCGCGCGTCCACAAAGCGCTGAAGGAAAAGGGGCCGGTGACCATCCCGCGCGAATTTGTCTTCATGGATCGGGCGGCGATCGGGCTGGGCGGTGTCTTCCTACACCTCGAAGCCAAACTGAATTTCTACCGTCTCTTCAACGAGGAAATCGCTGATTTCAGCACCTCGACGGTTGCAGTACGGCAGAACGACGCGCTCGCGCACGTCGGCCTGGCATGAACCTGACTTGGTGAGCTTTCCATCCTGAATACCGCGCGGATCCCCTGCCCCCCGTCCGGCTTTCAGAGGGTGCATTCGATGGGTGTATTCGACCGTCAAGGCCTGCCGAACCGATTGCGCGAACCGATGGTTTCCGCTAGACGCGAAAGCTGGGGTAAACGACATTCAGCGAGGGGGAGCCTATGGCCGCCGACAATCACCATCACGATATTCCCGCGATGGATTACGCCGAACATGACAAGACCTTCGACCTCTTCGCCGGCCTGATCAAATGGGGCACCGTCGGCTCGCTCATGATCACCCTGCTGGCAGGGGCCGCGACCAACACCATCCCCTGGATTTTTGCCATTGTCGTCTCCGCGCTGATGACGGCCATTGTCGTCAAGTTCTTCTGACCGGAACCGCCCGTTCTTCCGGGCGAGGTCGAGCCATTGCCTGAACGACGTTCTGCGCCACGGCGCGGCGTCAGCCATATTCAACGGGGGCCGGCATGCGGATTGCTGTTCTTGACGAGACCAGAAGCGGCGAGCCGCGCGTAGCGGCGACCCCTGAGACCATCACCAAGCTCAAAGCCTTCGGCGCGAGTTTCACGATTGAAAAGGGGGCCGGCAACGCCTCCTCGATCGCGGATGCCGCCTTCGAGGCTGCAGGCGCCACCATCGCCAAGAATGCCGCCGAGGCGCTGAAGGATGCCGATGTCATCCTCGCCGTGCGCCGTCCCAAGGGCGAGCTTGCCGCCAAGATGAAGAAGGGCGCGATTGTGCTCGCGGTGATGGACCCTTACGGCAACGCCGAGGCGCTCCAGCCGTTCGCGGACAAGGGCATTGCCACCTTCGCGATGGAGTTGATGCCGCGCATCACCCGCGCGCAGGTGATGGACGTGCTCTCCAGCCAGGCCAACCTCGCCGGTTATCGCGCCGTGATCGATGCCGCGGAAGTCTATGGCCGCGCCTTCCCGATGATGATGACCGCTGCAGGCACGGTTCCGGCCGCGCGCGTCTTCGTGATGGGGGCCGGCGTCGCCGGCCTGCAGGCGATCGCCACCGCGCGCCGGCTGGGCGCGATCGTCACCGCGACCGACGTTCGCCCGGCGGCGAAGGAGCAGGTCGCCTCGCTCGGCGCGAAATTCGTCGCTGTCGAGGACGAGGAGTTCAAGCAGGCCGAGACCGCCGCCGGTTACGCCAAGCCGATGTCCGCCGAATATCAGGCGAAACAGGCCGCGCTCGTCGCCGAGCATATCGCCAAGCAGGATATCGTCATCACGACGGCACTGATCCCCGGTCGCCCGGCGCCGAAGCTGGTGAGCAAGGCCATGGTGGAATCCATGCGCATGGGCTCGATCGTCGTCGATCTCGCCATCGAACGCGGCGGCAACTGCGAACTCTCCGTTGCCGACGTCGTTACCGACCACAAGGGCGTCAAGCTCATCGCCTGGTCGAACACGCCGGGCCGCCTCGCGCCGACCGCCTCCGCGCTTTATGCCAGGAACCTCTATGCTTTCCTGGAGACGATGATCGACAAGAAGGAAAACAAGCTCGCCGTGAACTGGGACGACGAACTCGTCAAGGCAACCTGCCTGACCAGGGACGGCGCGCTCATCCACCCGATCTTTGCCCCGAAGACGTAAAACCCCGTCCGATTTCGACCCCGCGCCCGACGCCGGAGGAGACGACCATGGCCGATACCCCGCAACAAGTTCTGGAACAGGCGAAAGCCGCGGCGGCCACCGCCGATGCCGCGCTCGCCAAGGCACAAGCCGCCTTGCAAGCCGCCGAGAAGCTCGCTGAAATGGGCGGCGCTGCCGCCGCGGCGGCCACCGGCGGCGCGGTCGACCCCACGGTGTTCCGCTTCGCGATTTTCATCATGGCGATCTTTGTCGGCTACTACGTGGTCTGGCAGGTGACCCCCGCACTCCACACCCCGCTGATGTCGGTCACCAACGCGATTTCCTCGGTGATCGTCGTCGGCGCACTGCTCTCGGTCGGCGTGTCGCTGACCTCCGAAGGCACGATTGCCGCGCGCGGCTTCGGCTTTCTTGGGCTGGTGCTGGCGAGCGTGAATATTTTCGTCGGCGTCCTCGTCACG
>CAZNAT010000013.1:0-5142 GCA_964571245.1 uncultured Methylobacterium sp. | reverse complement strand
ATGTACAAGAAGAAGGGCTGAGACGATGAGCGCCAATATCGCCAACCTCCTCTATCTCGTCTCCGGCGTCCTCTTCATCCTGGCGTTGCGCGGGCTCTCGCACCCCTCGACCTCCAGGCAGGGCAATATCTTCGGCATGTCCGGCATGGCGATCGCCATGGTGACGACGCTGCTGCTTTCACCCCCGTCGGGCTTCGGCGGTTGGGGGTTGGCGATTCTCGGCCTCGCGATCGGCGGCGGCTTCGGTGCCTACATGGCGAGACGCGTCGAGATGACCAAGATGCCGCAGCTGGTGGCGTTTTTCCACGCGCTGGTCGGGCTTTCGGCGGTGTTCGTGGCCGCCGCCGCGCTTTATGCGCCCCAGGCCTTCGGCATCGGGATCATCGGCAAGATCAAGGGCGCCAGCCTGTTTGAAATGGCGCTCGGCGTCGCTATCGGTGCCATCACCTTCACCGGCTCGGTCGTCGCCTTCCTCAAGCTCGACGGACGGATGAGCGGCACGCCGATCATGCTGCCGCAGCGCCATGCGATCAACATCGCGCTCGGCGTGGTTCTGGTCGTCCTGATCGGGCTCTTCATCGGCACCGAAAGCCGGCTTGTGTTCTGGATGGCGGTCGCGGTCAGCCTGGCACTGGGTGTGCTCCTGATCATCCCGATCGGCGGCGCGGATATGCCCGTGGTCGTCTCGATGCTCAATTCGTATTCGGGCTGGGCGGCGGCCGGCATCGGTTTCACGCTCGGCAATCTCGCGCTGATCATCACCGGCGCTCTCGTGGGCTCCTCGGGCGCGATCCTCAGTTACATCATGTGCAAGGGCATGAACCGCTCGTTTATCTCGGTCATTCTCGGCGGGTTTGGCGGCGAGACCGCGGCAGCGGGCGCGGGTGCCAAGGAAACGCGGCCGGTCAAGCAGGGTTCGGCGGAAGACGCGGCCTTCATCATGAAAAACGCTTCCAAGGTCATTATCGTGCCGGGCTACGGCATGGCGCAGGCCCAGGCGCAGCACGCCCTGCGGGAAATGGCGGATGTGCTGAAGAAGGAAGGCGTCGAGGTCAAATACGCCATTCACCCGGTCGCGGGACGCATGCCCGGCCATATGAACGTGCTGCTGGCCGAGGCCAACGTGCCCTATGACGAGGTCTTCGAGCTTGAGGACATCAACAACGAATTCGCACAGGCCGATGTTGCCTTCGTGATCGGCGCGAACGACGTCACCAACCCCGCCGCCAAGACCGATCCGCAATCGCCGATCTTCGGCATGCCGATCCTCGATGTCGAAAAGGCCAAAACCGTGCTCTTCATCAAGCGCGGCATGGGCTCGGGCTACGCCGGTGTCGAGAACTCGCTGTTCTTCATGGACAACACCATGATGCTGTTCGGCGACGCCAAGAAGGTCACGGAATCGATCGTGAAAGGCCTCGCGCATTAGGGTCTTGGACCCCGGGGTCTGGACCCTCGTCCTCCATCCGCCGGGCGCATGGGTACCAAAAGCAAGGCCGCGCCGTCCGCGACCTTGTTTTGCCCTGATCTGGAGACAATGATCGCTCGATGACGCCGCAAACCACCCACAGCGCCTCGTCGCTGCCGCTCTCCCGCGCCTTGCGCATCGCGCGGGCTCCGCTGGCGCTGGCCGCGATCCTCTATCTCGCGGCGGCGGGATACATGGGCCTTTACCAACGCGATTTCCTGTTCCCGCGCGCGCCAGCCTGGATCGCCCCGGAAACCCAAGACATCCCGAGGGCCGAAGCGTATCGGATCACCGTCCCCAAAGGCGATGGCCCCGGGAACCTCACGCTTTCGGGCTGGAGAGTGCCGCCAAGGGACGATAGCGCCGTCGTTTTTCTGTATTTTCACGGCAATGCCAACGGCCTCGATCGGCGCTCCAATCGTTTCCGGTTGATGACGGCGGATGGCTCCGGCCTCGTCGCCCTGTCCTATCGCGGCTATGGCGGCAGCGAAGGCCGCCCCACCGAAGCGCATCTGCACGCCGATGCCGCCGCGATTTACGCCGAAGTCACCCGGGGGATCGCGCCGGAACGCATCGTGATCTTCGGCGAATCGCTTGGCTCGGGCGTCGCGCTCAATCTCGCCCGGAAGGTAAAGGCCCGGGCGGTAGTGCTCGACAGCCCCTATCTTTCCGTTCTCGCGCGAGGGCAGGCCTCCTATCCGTGGTTACCGGTCCCGCTGCTCCTCGTCGATACCTTCCGCTCCGACCGGTGGATCGGCGAGACGCTGGCGCCCGTGCTGATTCTGCATGGCACCGAGGATCGCGTCATCCCGCCCGGCGATTCCGAGAAGCTTGCGGCCTTGGGGAAACCGGGCATGGTGACGCGAAAGCTCTATCCGGGCGAACCGCATGTCGTGCCCTATGATCGCGGCCCCGCGCGCGACATCGCCGATTTCCTCGCCAGGATTGGAAAACCCTGATGGCAGACCCCGTTTTTTCACTCCGGCTCTACCGGCGCGATCTCGATCAGGAAGCCGTTGTCGGCCTGCTGCACGAATTGAACCGGCACGAGGCCGGGATCGGCGCCCGGCGCGACCTGCGCCGCCAAGGCGCGGTCGCCTGCCTGGAAGAGGACAGCCGCAAGGCGCGCGAATGGGGCGGCGAGCAGATCGTGGCCCTGATCGAGGGCGCGGTTGTCGGCTATATCGGGATGGCGCTCAGCAAGGCCGGCCCCTTTGTCCCCGCGGAAATCCGTCAGCAGGTCTATGTCGAAAACCTGGTGGTGAGCCGTGACCATCGGCGGCATGGCATCGGCCAGGCGCTGCTGACACGCGCCGAGGATCTCGCGCGGCTGCACGGTCTGAAGGCGATTTGTCTCGGGGTGGTGCCCGGCAATACCGCTGCGGAAGCAGCCTATGCCAAGGTCGGCTTCACGCCGACCGCGATCGAGATGCGCAAACTGATCGACTAGAGCATTTTTCCGTGAATTCACATTCACCTCTCATGCTCTACCTTCTTGTTTCGACGCATTTTCGCTTGCGCGGACCTTCGGTTCTTGACGCGAACCGGAATCCACTTCGCTCGAAAATGCTCTAAAGCATTTTCTTAGCGCGAACCGGACAGTCCCTGCTTGGCGATGCGGTTGCCGCTGTCGATCGCCAGGGCGCGCTGAAAGCTCTCCTGCGCCTCGGTTTTCTTGCCGGCTCGATCCATCGCGATCCCGCGCAGGGCCCAACTGTCGGCATTGCGGTTGTCGACGTTCAGCGCGGCGTTGAAATCCTCGATCGCCGCATCGAACTTTCCGTTGGCGATCAGGCTCTGGCCACGCGCCTGGTAGGGCGGTGCGACGTAGGGGTTACGATCGATGGCCGCATCAAAATCCCCGATCGCGAGGTTGTGCTGACCCTGCGCCTGATAGACGAGACCGCGACCGTGATAGGCTTCGGCCCCCGAGGGGTTGAGCTGGATCACGCGGCCGAGATCGGCGATGGCCTCGCTGAGGCCGCCTTGCGCGCGATAAAGATTGCCGCGCCCGAGATATGCGGGATGATAGTTGGGGTCCGCGGTCAGCGCGCGGTTGAAATCCGCCAAAGCGGCGTCGTTGCGGCCCATCTGCCGGAAGGCGAGCGCCCGGTTGGTATAGGCGGCGGCGTAGTTGGCGTTGAGCTGGATGGCGCGATTGAAATCGTTGATCGCGTCCTGGAACTTGCCAGCCTTCGCGAAAGCGACGCCGCGCGTGTTATAGGCCTGTGGATCGTTCGGATTGGTCCGGATCACCTCGGTAAGCGAGCCGATATTGGTCGAGGCGGCCTGTTGACCCGCAGCGTCATCGACCTCCGCGATCCCGGTCGGGTTCAACGATCCCAGCGTGGTTTCACAGGCGGCAAGGCCGGCAGAAAGCAGGGCAACCAGCACGATCGAGCGAAATTTACGGGTGGCCCCCGTCTCAACCAGCCCAGCCGGTGCCACAAACCCGTTACCGATCATCGAAACAGTCCTTTTTTTCCAGCCCCGAAACGGCTCGGGAGTGTTCATCCGGTCCCCGCTTGAAGGTCCGGCCTGGGCCTGAAAGCCGATATGCCCGGTTTATGGCACCATTGCAGCGAAAACTTGCCATGACCTTACCGAAGATCCCCCTTGCCGGGGACACCGTGCCCCGAATGATCACGACCCAGACCACCTTACCGGAAACACCGGTCCCAATACAAAAAAAGCGCCCGGATGACGAGCGCTTTCCAATGTCTTCCCAATCCCACGGCCTGGTGCGTCAGAAACCCGTCGTGCACCGGGGCGAGGGGAGCGTCACTTGACCTTTTTCACGGGGGTCGGGATCATCCCCTCGCGCTGCAGGCGCTTGCGCGTCAGCTTGCGTGCGCGCCGGACAGCCTCGGCCTTTTCACGGGCCTTTTTCTCCGAGGGCTTCTCGTAGTGGTCGCGAAGCTTCATCTCGCGGAAAATGCCTTCGCGCTGCATCTTTTTCTTCAGCGCACGCAAAGCTTGATCGACATTGTTATCGCGGACGAGGACCTGCAACGTTGGCTCCGACAGAGAAATGAACGTGTTGACGACACGGCCCCCAAGGCTGGGGACCCCTGAAGTGCGCGCGTATATCAAAAGCAAAATGCCTTGTCCATCGGCCGGGTTCGGAATTGTGAAATTTCGCGATTGGCCCTTGGATAGCGGCGGAACCGCGCTATCCGCCGATAATCCGGTTGATATGGCCCATTTTCCGCCCCTGACGGATTTCCGCCTTGCCGTATAAATGCAGGTGCGCACCGCCCTCGCCAAGAATGTCCAACCAGCGCGCGGCGTCCTCGCCGACCAGATTGATCATCTCGACAGCGCCGCGCCGCGCCGTGTCGCCAAGCGGCCACCCGGCCACCGCCCGGATATGCTGCTCGAACTGCGAGGTGACCGCGCCGTCCATCGTCCAGTGGCCGGAGTTGTGCACGCGCGGCGCGATCTCGTTGACATAGACCAGCTCGGTCGCATCGATCACGAAGAATTCGACCGCGAAGGTGCCGATGTAATCCAGCGCCTCGCTGATCCTGCGGGCGATGGCGATGGCTTCTGCCGCTGCGGCGGCCGGGATCTTCGCAGGCACCACCGAGCGGTGCAGGATATGGTTGCGATGTTCGTTCTCGGTCACGTCGAAGGCGGCGAAATCACCGGTCTCGGTCCGGGTCGCAATCACC
>CAZNAT010000012.1:57471-62602 GCA_964571245.1 uncultured Methylobacterium sp. | reverse complement strand
CCCAGAGCTCCGCAGCGCCCTTGACCGTGAAGCGTTTCGCCAGCGCATCGAGCTCGCCGGCTTCCTTGTCGATTTGCTTCCATAGTTCGGCGCGCTCCGCCTTGAAGGCGGAATCGCCGGTGAGGAGATAGCCGCGCATCGCCGCCAGCGTCGCCGGCATATCGGCACTGATGTTCGCGACCGCCGACATCTTGGGCATGCGGACCGCCACGATGAAGTCCGAAGCGTCGTTGACCTCGTTGACGTTGCGGTAGGTGACGATATTGGCGATCAACATCGGAACGAAGGCAAGGGCCAACACGACCATAATTTTTCGAACGATCTTGAGATCCTTGAAAAAATTACTTTTCCTGGTTTGGATTGGCACGGCGGCGTTCATGAGGGCTTTCCTTGTTTACAATCCGAAGTTGCACCTCAAAATTGCAAGAAAGGATAAAAAACTCGTAAACTTCTCGCCCCTCGCGGAAAATTTGCATTACCTACAAATGTTTACGTAGCGACCCGCCGGACCACCCCTTGAGAAACGAACCGCCACGCCGGCAACAAGAAATGTGGGCGCGGCCACACTACAATCATTAGTTTAGTCTAATTTAGGGCAACAGCCGGTGCGGAACCGCCCGTGCTGTTGCCTGGTTTCGGGAAGTCTACCCCGTCATCCGCAAAGGGTTTACCTCGTCGCGGGCAAGGGGTTTACCCCATGGTCGGGATGACGAAGCTGGCGCCATCCTTGATGCCGGACGGCCAGCGCGAGGTGATGGTCTTGGTCTTGGTGTAGAAGCGGAAGGCATCCGGCCCATGCTGGTTGAGATCGCCGAAGGATGAACGCTTCCATCCGCCAAAGGTATAATACGCCAGCGGCACCGGGATCGGCACGTTGACGCCGACCATGCCGACCTGAACCTTGGCGGCAAAATCACGGGCGGCATCGCCATCGCGGGTGAAGATCGCGACGCCGTTGCCGTATTCGTGGTCGTTACACAGGCGGATGGCCTCATTGTAATCCGGCGCGCGCACCACCGAGAGCACGGGACCGAAAATCTCTTCCTTGTAGATGCGCATCTCCGGGGTCACGTGGTCGAACAGGCAGCCGCCGACGTAAAACCCGTTCTCGTAGCCCTGCATCGTGAAGCCGCGCCCGTCGACGACGAGTTTCGCGCCCTCCTTCACGCCGATATCGACGTAACCCTTGATCTTCTCGGCCGCCGCCGCCGTCACCACCGGCCCGAAATCGGCGGTGCTGTCGGTCGAGGGGCCGATCTTCAGCGCTTCGACGCGCGGGATGAGGCGCCTGACGAGTTCATCCGCGGTCTTCTTGCCGACCGGCACCGCCACCGAGATCGCCATGCAGCGCTCGCCCGCCGAGCCATAACCGGCGCCGATCAGCGCATCGACCGCCTGATCCATGTCGGCGTCCGGCATGATCACCATGTGGTTCTTGGCGCCGCCGAAGCACTGCACGCGCTTGCCGTTCGAACAGCCGCGCCCGTAGATATATTCCGCGATCGGGGTCGAGCCGACAAAGCCGATCGCCTGGATGTCGGGATCGTCGAGGATGGCGTCGACCGCCTCCTTGTCGCCGTTGACGACGTTGAAAATCCCCGGCGGCAGGCCGGCTTCGAGAAACAGTTCCGCCAGCCGCATCGGCACGCCCGGATCGCGCTCCGAGGGCTTCAGGATGAAGGCGTTGCCCGCCGCGATGGCAGGCCCGGCCTTCCACAGCGGGATCATCGCCGGGAAGTTGAACGGGGTGATGCCGGCGACAACGCCGAGCGGCTGGCGCATCGAGTAGATATCGATGCCCGGGCCGGCGCCATCGGTGAATTCGCCCTTCATCATCTGCGGCGCGCCGATGCAATATTCGATCACCTCGATGCCGCGCTGGATATCGCCCTTGGCATCGGCCACCGTCTTGCCGTGCTCGCGCGCGAGAATATCGGCGAGTTCGTCGTTGGCCCTGGCCGCGAGTTCGAGGAACTTCATCAACACGCGGGCGCGGCGCTGCGGGTTGGTCGCGCCCCAGGCAGGCTGCGCCGCCTTGGCATTGGCGACGGCGGCGGTCATCTCGGCCTTCGAGGCGAGCGCGACCTTGCCGCGGATCGAGCCATCCATCGGCTGGAACACATCCGCAAAACGGCCCGAGGTGCCGGCGACCTGTTTGCCGCCGATGTAGTGTCCGTAGGTGATCATATCTGGGGTCCTTGTTGTTGGGGTATGGGGTGGTCGGGTGATCGGGTGGTTTTGGGTCCCGGCATCGGGGGTAAAAATCTCAGGCCGTTGGTATCAGCCAAGGCGTAGCGCGGTCTTCAGCCAAGGCGCGACGCGGTCTTCGCCGCCGCCTGCCGCGCCTCCTCCCAGAAGGCGGCGATCAGATCGGCGGTGCGGCCCTCGCGAATGGCGTGGACGCCCTGCCCGGCCCAGAGCGAGAGCATATCCGAACGCCCCGCCTTCGCATTCGCCGCGCGCAACTCCTGCGTCAGCGCGTTCTGGATCGGGTAGGGCGGGATGTCCTTGCCCGCCATCTCGCGCAGAAAGCGGTTTTCGAGCCCGCGCGCGTAACGGCCGGAGAAAGCGCGGGTCAGCCGGGTGGCATCGGCGTCCTTGCCCTTGAGTTCGCCGCGCCAGGGGGCCGAAATCGCGGATTCCTCGGCCAGCAGAAACGCCGTCCCCATCTGCACGGCCTCGGCGCCCAGCGTGAGCATCGCGGCGATCGAGCGCCCGTCCATGATGCCGCCCGCCGCGATCACCGGCAGCGCCACCGCCGCCTTGACCGCCGGCACCAGCGACAGGGTGCCGATCAGGCTGTCCTCGACCGGCTTGAGGAACGTGCCGCGATGGCCGCCGGATTCAAACCCCGAGGCGCAGATCGCATCGGCGCCGATCTCCGCCCAGGCGCGCGCCTCCGCCACGGTCGTCGCGGTGCCGATCACCTTGATGCCGCGCGCCTTCAGCCGGGCGCATTGCGCAGCGGTGAGAATGCCGAAGGTGAAACTGGCGATCGGCGGCGCGGCCTCAACCAGCACCTCGAACTGCGCCGCAAAATCCTCAGCCCATTTGTTGGGGATCGATTGTTCGGCAAGCCCGAGTTCCGCGCGCCAGGGGGCAAGCTCGGCCATGGCCCTGGCCAGCGCGGCCGGTGCGGGTTTCGCCGGTTCGAGCACGAAGAGATTGATAAGGAAGGGCTTCTCTCCCACCTGATCGCGAATGCCGCCGATGGTCTCGGCGAGGGCAGACGGCGCGTAACCGGCCGCGCCCAGCGAGCCGATGCCCCCCGCCAGCGACGCCGTGCAGACCATCTCCGGGGTGGAGGCTCCGAGCATCGGCCCCTGAATGATCGGGATTTGCGCTCCGAACATCGGCTTCCTCCAGCATGTGTGGTGGGTTGTGGTCGCACGTTGATTTTCGCAACTCAATCATTGATATCGCGGCCCGGTTCTGCAATTTTCAGCATTAGTGAGAAAGCGGGATGGATCGGGACCAGGATGGATTGGGATAACGTCAGGGCCTTTCTCGCCGTCGCGCGGCAAGGCCAGTTTCTCGGCGCCTCCCGCGCGCTTCGCGTCAATCAGGCGACGGTGGCGCGGCGGATCACGGCGCTGGAGGCTGCGTTGCAGGCTACCCTGTTCGAGCGCTCGACCATCGGCGTCAATCTCACCGAGGCCGGCCGCAAGCTGCTCGCGCATGCCGAGCGGATGGAAAGCGAGATGCTGCAGGCGGAAGCCGATCTGCGCCAGCAGGATGTGCATCTTTCCGGCCCGGTGCGGATCGGCGCGCCCGACGGGTTCACGACCTATTTTCTCGTCCCGGCGATGACCACGCTGCTCGAACGCCACCCCGGGATCGATATCCAGCTCGTGCCGATGCCGCTGGCCGTCAGCCTCGCCCGGCGCGAGGTCGATATTGCGATCACCCTCGATGAGCCCGAATCCGGGCGGATCGTGGCCCGCAAGCTGACCGACTACAGCCTCGGGATTTTCGGCCAGCGCGGCTACCTCGATCGGATGGGGCGGCCGCGCAGCGTGGAGGATCTCGCGGCGCACCGCCTCATCGGCTATGTCGAGACCTACGCCTTCTCTTCCGCGCTCAACTACGTGCAGGACCTCTTCGGCGGGCACCGCACCGCGTTTGAATGCGCCAGCGCCGTCGGGCAGGTCGAAGCGGTCCGCAACGG
The DNA here is from genome assembly GCA_964571245.1 of uncultured Methylobacterium sp. Lineage (GTDB taxonomy): Bacteria > Pseudomonadota > Alphaproteobacteria > Rhizobiales > Beijerinckiaceae > Rhabdaerophilum. The sequence continues at coordinate 58,434 of CAZNAT010000012.1, read as the reverse complement.
GCTCGGGCTCGGCGTGCTGCACCATTTCATCACCGCGGAGATGCCGGACGTGGAGCCGGTGTTGCCCGAGCGCCGGGCGGGGCGCAGCTACTGGCTGGTTATCCACGAGGATGTGCGCGCCCTCGGGAGGATCCGTGCCGTTGTCGATCATATCGCGCGCGAGGCCAGCGCAAGACGCCAAGCCTTCAACCCGCAAGCCTTCAACCCGCAAGCCTTCAGCACGCAGGCTTCGACCGGCCCATCATCTCCATGACCTCTGCCAAAGCACCGCGGAGTTCCACCAGCGCATCGTGACGTGTCCAAAAGACTTGACGTGCCGAAGAGACTTGACGTGTTGAAGAGACTTGACGCGTCGAAGAGACTTGACGCGTCGAAGAGACTTGACGCGTCGAAGAGACTTGACGCGTCGAAGAGACTTGCGGAACGGGTTCAATCCCGCCATCCTTCAATTGGTATGACCAATTGACGCCATGCCGCACCGGCTCGCCACGCCCTACCTTCTCGCCCGACACGGAGACGCCCGATGACCATCCCCCGCACCCTTCGTCTCCATGCGACCGACAATGCGCTGGTGGCGCTGGAGACGATCGAGGCCGGGGCGGAGATCGGCGGCGGGCTGAAGGCCGTCAACCGCACCCCGCGCGGCCATAAACTCGCGGCACGCGCCATTGCTTCGGGCGAGGCGATCCTCAAATTCGGGCAGATCATCGGCTTTGCCAGCGTGGATGTGCCGGCCGGCAGCTGGCTGCACGAGCACAACGTGGTGATGCACGATTTTGCCCGCGACTACGCCTTCTGCGAGAATTACACGCCGACGCACATGGTGCCGGAAGCCCGCCGCGCGAGCTTTCAGGGGTTTTTACGCGCCAACGGCCAGGTCGGCACACGCAATTACATCGGCATCCTCACCTCGGTGAATTGCTCGGCCTCGGTCGCGACCTTCATCGCCCGGGAGATCGAGCG
>CAZNAT010000012.1:26650-57461 GCA_964571245.1 uncultured Methylobacterium sp. | reverse complement strand
CGGCGTTCTCGATGATTTTCCCCATGTCGATGGCGTCATCCCGCTGGTGCATGGCGGCGGCTGCGCGCTCGATATCAAGGGCGAGGGTTACGAGGTCCTCAAGCGCACGCAATGGGGCTATGCCACCAACCCCAACATGGGCGCGGTGCTGATGGTGGGGCTTGGCTGCGAAGGGTTCCAGATCGGCCGCTGGAAGGACGCCTATGGCATTGCCGAGAGCGACACCTTCCGCTCGATGACGATCCAGGAGGTCGGCGGCACCCGGAAAACCGTGATGAAGGGCGTCGAGGCGATCCGCGAGATGCTCCCGGTCGCCAACCGCGCGACGCGCTCGACCCAGCCGGCATCCGAGCTGATGCTGGCGCTGCAATGCGGCGGCTCGGACGGCTATTCCGGCATCACCGCGAACCCTGCCCTCGGTGCGGCGGTCGATCTGCTGGTGGCGCAGGGCGGCACGGCGATCCTCTCGGAAACGCCGGAAATCTATGGTGCCGAGCACCTGCTGACCCGCCGCGCCGCCAGCCGCGCTGTCGGCGAGAAGCTGGTCGCCCGCATCCAATGGTGGGAGGATTACACGAAGCGCAACAAGATGGAGATGAACAACAACCCCTCCCCCGGCAACAAGCTCGGCGGGCTGACGACCATCCTGGAGAAGTCGCTTGGCGCCGCCGCCAAGGGCGGCACCACCGCGCTGACCGCCGTTTATGAATACGCCGAAAAGGTCAGCGAAAAAGGCTTCGTGTTCATGGATACGCCGGGCTACGACCCGGTTTCCGCCACGGGCCAGGTCGCCGGCGGGGCGAATATCCTCGCCTTCACGACCGGGCGCGGCTCGGCCTATGGCTGCAAGCCGACGCCCTCGATCAAGCTGGCGACGAACTCCTTTATCTACACCCAGATGATCGACGACATGGACATCAACTGCGGTGATATCATCGACGGCGTCTCCATCGAAGCCAAGGGCCGCGAGATTTTTGACATGCTGCTGCGGGTGGCGAGCGGCGAGCATACGAAATCCGAGGCGCTCGGCTATGGTGACGCGGAATTCGTGCCCTGGACGATCGGCGCGACGATGTGAGCGGTAAATGCTCGATCTCCCCACCCTCGCCTCGTTCACCCTCCTGTGGCTCGCGATTGTGCCGACACCCGGCCCGAACGTGCTGATGGTGACGCATGTCGCGGTGACCAGAACCCCGGTGCATGTCGCCTTCGCCATTCTCGGCAACCTCGCCGGCATCGCGCTGCTGGCGAGCCTCGCGCTCATTGGCTGGGCGGCTGTGCTGGAAGCTTTCCCCTGGCTGCGCCTCGGCGTCAGCGTCTTCGGCGGGCTTTATCTGATGTGGGTCGGCTGGAAGCTGATCGAACGCTCGCGTTCCGCGCCCTCAACCCTGCCCCCGGCCAGTGATGCACCGGATGACTACCGCAAGACCGCGCTCCTCGGCCTCGTTACCGCGCTCTCGAACGCGCAGGCGATCCTGTTCATCACCTCGATCTATGCCGTCACCGGCATCCTCAACGCCAATCTCGCGACCGGCCTTGCCTCGATCGCGATCATGCTGACCTGCAACGCAAGCTATCTCGGCGCGCTCGGCTGGCTGTTCCAGCGCGAGAACATCCGCCTCGGCTACACCCGCTTCCGCCGGGTGCTCGAAGGCAGCATCGGCACGCTGTTCATCTTCTTTGGCGGGCGGCTCCTGTGGCGTGCGCTGGCGCGATAACCGCCCAAACATAAAAAAGCCGACACGGTTTCCCGTGCCGGCCTTTTCATTTCGGATCAGCGGCAGCCGCGATCAGTCAAAAGTCGCCGAAGTCGTGTCGGTCGACTTGTTGTAGCGGATCGTCACCTTCGAGGTCGCACAGAGGTCGATATCGGTCCAGATGGCCTCGGAATCGTCTTCCTCGTAGACAACCTTGATGTCGAACTTGCAGGTCTTGCCGGCGTTCTTGAAGCGCACGGTCAGGGTTTCACCGTCATCCAGGGTGTCATCGGAAAGCACGTCGTCTTCCCAGTCATTGGTCTTGCTGGCGGAGACGAAGACCGAGCTGATCTCGTAGCCGGTCTTGTTGACGAGTTGAAAGTCCTGTTTGGCCTGCGCCAGAACGGTGCCGTTGACGGCAAAGAAAAGGGCGGCAGCGGTCAGAATGGCGCGCATGGGCTTTCTCCAGAAGGGGTTTTTGGTGGCCGTCACTTGCCCCGGTTTCAACCCGGCGGTCAAGGGTTCTCCGACGAATGGCCGTACTCCAGCGCCCGGATCACGCCGCGCAATTCCGCCAGCCCCCGCAGCCGCCCGATCGCGGTATAGCCGGGGTTGGTGCGCTTGGCGGCATTGAGGTCATCGAGCATGCGGTGGCCGTGATCGGGTCGGAAAATGATGGCCTCACCGGGAGGGCGCTTCGCGTTCTCGCTCAGCAGCTTGTCGAGGACGCCGACCATATCGACATCGCCGTCGAGGTGGTCGGCCTCGAAGAAGGAAAGCCCGTCCGGCTCGCGCTTCGTCGCCCGCAGATGCGCGAAATGAATGCGCGGCCCGAAGCGCTCCGCCATGCCGACGAGGTCGTTCGCCGCGCTGACCCCGAGCGAGCCCGTACAGAAGCAGATGCCATTGGCGGCATTGGGCACCGCATCGAACAAGGCCCTGTAATCGGCCTCGGATTTCGCAATGCGCGGCAGACCGAACAGCGGCCGCGGCGGATCATCCGGGTGCAGCGTCAGCCGGACGCCGAGTTCGTCGGCGCGCGGGCAGACGGCTTCGAGAAACTCGACGAGATGCCGGCGCAACCGCGCCTCGTCGATGCCGCGATACGCCGTCAGTTTGTCACGAAACCCGGAGATGGTCAGCGGCTCGGTGGTCGAGCCCGGCAGCGCCGAGGCGATCACCATCACGAGATAGTCGATATCCGCCCTGGTAAAGGTCTCGAACAGCGCCCTGGCCCTGGCGCGCACCTCTGCCGGATACTCGGCCTCCGCCCCCGGGCGTTCGAGAATATGGAGTTCAAAGGCGGCAAAGCGCAGGTAGTCGAAGCGCAGGGCTTTGGCGCCGTTGGGCAGCTCCCATTCGAGATCGGTGCGGCACCAATCCACCACCGGCATGAAGTTATAGCAGATCACCTTGATCCCGCAGGCGGCGAGCGCCTCCATCGAGGCGATCCAGGCGGCGATCGAGGCCTTCGCCTTGCCGCCCATGCGCTTGACGTCATCCGGGATCGGGATCGATTCCACCACGCTCCAGGTCAGCGGCGTGCGACCCGGCTGGCTCTTCTCGATGATCGCCTGCCGCGCCTCGACCTCGCGAACGCTCCAGGCCTGACCGATGGGAATCTGGTGCAGCGCGGAGACGACGTCGCTCGCCCCCGCCTGACGGATATCATCGAGCGACACGGGGTCGTCCGGGCCATACCAGCGCCAGCCTTCCTTGAGCGTGTGGCGCCGGGGTCTCGTGGTTGATGTGGCCGCTGTGCCCGGTTTTGCCGGATCGGAACTCACCGCATCACTCCGATATAACGCGGCAACCACAGCGAGATCTCCGGCACGAAGGTGATCAGCAGCAGCGCCACGAACAGCGGGATCAGCCACGGCAGGATCGCCATCGTCGTCCGCTCGACCGAGAGTTTGGCGACGCGGCTTAAAACGAACAGCACCATGCCGAGCGGCGGATGCAGGAGCCCGATCATCAGGTTCAACGTCATGATCAACCCGAACTGCACGGGGTCGATGCCGAGTTTGAGCACGATCGGCAGCAGGATCGGCACCAGAATGGTGATCGCGGCGATGGTATCGAGGAAACAGCCGACGAACAGCATCAACAGGTTCACGAGAATGAGGAACACCCATTTGTTCTGGGTGATCCCGAGGATGAGATCCGAGAGCGCCTGCGCCGCCTGCGAGACCGTCAGCAGCCAGGCGAAAATCGACGCCGCCGTGACGATGAACAACACCGAGGCCGTGGTCTCGATGGTATCGAAGGTGGCTTTGGCCAGGGCCTTCATCGTCATCGAGCGATAGCGCACGAGGCCGAGGAACAGCGACCACATCACCGCCGCCACCGCCGCCTCGGTGGGCGTGAACCAGCCGAGCGTCATGCCGCCGATCAGGATCACCGGCGTCATCAGCGCCATCACCGCCGAGAACTTGAAGAGGTAGTCGAGCAACAGCACCACGCCGAGCGCCATGAAGATCGCGGCGTTCTGGGCAATGCCGAGTTTCTCCATGAGGTAGACGGCCGCCGGGAAGGAGAAAACGACAATGATTTCCAGCATCGCCATGCTGATCTTGCGCAGCTCGAACGGCGCATCCGAACCCCAGCCCTTGATCCTTGCGAAGACCGCGACGGTAATCATCATCAGCAGCGTCATCAGCACGCCGGGGATGACGCCGGCCAGAAACAAGGACCCGATCGAGACATTCGCCATCATGCCGTAGATGACGAACGGCAGGCTCGGCGGGATGATCGGCCCCAGCGTCGCCGAGGCCGCCGTCACCCCGACCGCGACCTCGATGGGATAGCCGTGGTCCTTCATCGCCTTGATCTCGATGGTGCCGATGCCGGCCGCATCCGCGATCGCGGTCCCGGACATCCCGGAAAAAATCACCGAACCAATGATGTTGACCTGCGCCAGTCCGCCGCGCATCCAGCCGACCAGCGCCACCGCGAAGGCATAGATCCGCCCGGTCACCCCGGCGATATTCATCAGATTGCCGGCGAGGATGAAGAACGGCACCGCCAGCAGCGGGAAGCTCTCGACCCCCGCGATCATGCGCTGGGCGACGATCACATCCGGTGCGCCGCCGTAAGCCGCCAGATACAGAAGCGACGCACTCGCCATGGACACCGCGACCGGCACGCCGAGCACCATCAGCAGCAGAAAAGCTCCGAGCAGGACAATCATGGCTCAGGCTGACTTGGCCGCTTCGAGGGCGGCCTCTGCTTCCGAACCGTCGAAAGCCCCGGGCCGCTCCAGCACGGAATAGCCGCGGCGGATATTCGCCCAGGCGACCTGGGCGCTGCGCAGGGCCATCAGCACGAAGGCCGCGAACACCAGCATGAAAAACGGCATTTTCGGAAAATCGATCGTCGTCATCCGCTCGTCCGAAATGATCGTGGAATAGCGCCAGACGAGCAGCGCCAGATAGGAAAACAGCGCGATGCGGATGCCATCGACCAGCGTTGCCAGCCAGCGGCCAGCCCTTGGCGAGAGATAGCGATAGAGAAAATCGACGTGGATGTGCCGCGACAGCCGCACGCACATCGCCGAACCGAGAAACACCACCGCGACAAGGCAGAAAATCGCGATTTCCTCGGTCCAGCCGAAGCTGTTGTTGAGCACGTAGCGCGTGAAGAATTGCAGGAAGACGCAGCCGCACATCAGCCAGAAGATGACCAGCGTGACCCAATCCTCCGGACCATGGCCGGAAATATCCGCCGGGGCGATTTCCTCATCAAACGTGCGGGCGATTTCTTCGGTGGAAATCGGCGTGTGGATTTCCGGAGAGGCAGGGTTGGCCACGGTTGAACGTCCTTCAGGCAGCGGGCAGACGGCGCATCCCGCCAGAAACGGGATGCGCCCCAAATCGGAGAAACCGGACGGGCTTACTGGACCGCCTGGATCTTGTCCCAATCGGCCTTGCGATAGCCGAACTGCTCGAAGGTCGTGTTCTTCTGCACCGCCGCGAGGTAGTCGGCGCGGTCGATCTCGGTGACGCTCAGGCCCTTGTCCTTGAAGAACTGGACGAGCTTGGCCTCGTCGGCCTTGATCCGCGCGGTGGCGCGCGCGGCGGCCTCCTGGCTGACCTCGGTGAAGATCTTCTTCTCGTCATCCGAGAATTTCGCCCAGGTGCCCTTGGCGACGACCGTGTTGATGTGGTCGACGATATGGCCGGTGAGCACGATGTGCTTCTGCACCTCATAGAACTTCTTGGCCTCGATGGTGGTCAGCGGGTTTTCCTGCGCCTCGACCGTGCCGTTCTGGAGGGCGAGATAGACCTCCGCGAAGGCAATCGGCGTGGTGTTGGCGCCGCAGGAACGCGGCATGGCGAGGTAGGCCGGCACATCGGGCACGCGGATTTTCAGGCCCTTCATCTCGGCGCAGGCCTTGAAAGCCCGGTTCGAGGTGGTGTGGCGCGTGCCGTAATAGGTCGTCGCGGTGATCACATGGCCGGTCTTTTCCTCGTAGCCCTTGTTCAGCTCCCGGTAGATATCGCTCTTGGTATAGGCGAGCAGATGCTCGGGGCTGCGGAAGGTGAACGGGTAGTAGGTCACGCCCAGCGGCGGAAACGAGCGCGCGGCAAAGCTCGACCCGGAGATGATGACATCCACCGACCCCAGCGAAAGCCCCTGGTTGATGTCGGTTTCCTTGCCAAGCTGCGAGGCCGGGAAAACCTCGGTCTGGTACTTGTTGTTGGTGCGCTTGGCGAATTCCTGCGCGGCCCAGACCGACTCGATATGGAACGCCTCGGATGTTTCGTAGACATGCGCCCATTTGAGCTTGGTCTGCGCGCTGGCGGCGCCAACCGCGAAGGCAAGGCCGAGGCTGAGACCGAGGCTGAGGCCGAGGCCGGCCAGCACGGTGGATTTGAGCATTTTCTTCATCGTTTCCTCCTGGTTTTTTGGGGTGGTTTCTTGGTGGTGGTTTCTTGGTGGTCGCTTTTTGGTGGTCGCTTTTTGGTTCAGTCACTCAACCCGATCAGGCCCAGGGGCGGGCCGCGCGTGGACGAAATGTCGGCCACCAGCCGCACGACCGGCAGCGCGGCGGCATCGCGGTCCTCCGCTTCGGCGTCGCCCTCGCCAAAACTGCGGGAGAAGCGTTCCTGCGAGCACTCGAGGTGCCGGCGCAGGGCATCGCGGGCCAGCGCTGAATCGCGCGCCGCCAGCGCGTTGCGGATCGCCCGGTGTTCCTGCAGCGCCTGGTTCCAGCTTTCCGCATCCTCGAAATACGCCGCGAGCCGGCCGAAATACGGGCTCATCCGCTGATCGAAGAGATCGCGCACGCAGCGCTCGATCACCGCATTGCCCAGAATACCGGCGATGGTGGTGTGGAAGGCGCGGTCCAGCACCGCCGCCTCGTCACTGGGGTGAACGGTATGCTCCATTTTGACGAGAAGCTCATCGAGGCTATCGAGATGGCGCTGCTGGATGCGCCCGGCGGCCTCGGCCATGATCGCGCCCTCGATAAAGGAACGTGCCCGCAGCACCTCGAACGGCCCCTCGTGCTCGGGCGGCGCCAGGCTCGGACGCGCCCCGCCCGGCATCACCGGCGGCTCGCTGACATAGATGCCTGAACCGACCCGGATGCGGATGCGGCCCTCGACTTCCAGCGCGATCAGCGCCTCGCGGATCGTCGGCCGCGAGACATTGAGCCGGTCGGCCAGCTCGCGCTCGGTCGGCATCCGCCCGCCAACGGCGATGGCACCGGAATCAAGATAGGCCCGCAGCTGGTCGGCGACCTGCCGGTAGAGCCTGCGCGGTTCGATGGCCTCAAGCGGCACGGAGCCTCCCGGTGACGGAGTCGAGATTGGTCAGACCAATAGACCAAGATTGACCAGCTTCCGGCCGCATGTCAATCTTGGAGCTACCATACAAGTGCTGGACAGGCCTCCCCGCGCCTGTCATGCCCGCGCGAGAGTTGTTTTTCCGGAGATCTCGACGATGCGTCTTTCCACCGCCGCGCTCGCCAGCCTGCCATCGTCGGTCAGGCGCCCGCGTTATGACCGCGCGGCGGGCGACATCGGCATCGTGCATCTGGGTGTCGGGGCGTTTCACCGGGCGCATCAGGCGGTGATCCTCGAGGATTGCCTCGAACGCGGCGACACCGGCTGGGCGATCGCCGGAGCCAGCCTGCGCTCGGCCGAAACGCGCGATGCACTCGAACCGCAAGACACTCTCTACACGCTTTCGACCCGCTCGGCGGCGGGCGAGGATCTTCGCGTCATCGGCGCGCTCCGCGAGAGCCATGTCGCGCCGGAAAATCCGGGCGCGCTGCTCGCCCGCATGGCCGCGCCAACGACCCGCATCGTCTCGCTGACCGTGACCGAGAAGGGCTATTGCCATGACCCGGCCACGGGCGAACTCAACGAGGCGCATCCGGATATCCGCCATGATCTTGCCCACCCCGAGGCGCCACGCTCGGCGATCGGCTACCTCGCCCGGGCGCTGGTGCTGCGCCGCGCGGCCGGCCTTGCGCCGTTCACGGTGTTATGCTGCGACAATCTCCCGGCGAACGGCCGCACCGTCAAACGCGTGATCGACCGGTTTTCGACGCTTCTATCCCCGGAGTTCGGCCGCTGGGTGGGCGATCGCGTGCTGTGCCCGGCGAGCATGGTGGATCGCATCGTGCCGGCGACCACCGACGAGGATCGCGCGCGGATTTCGGCGGCGCTCGGCGTCGAGGACCGCTGGCCGGTTGTCACCGAGCCGTTCTGGCAATGGGTGGTCGAAGACCGGTTTTCGCTGGGGCGGCCCGACCTTGCCGCCGCCGGGGTCGAACTCGTCGCGGATGTCACGCCGTTCGAACACATGAAGCTGCGCCTGCTCAACGGCTCGCACTCGACCCTCGCCTATCTCGGCTATCTCGCCGGCTTCGAGACCGTCGCCGAAACCATGACCGATCCGGCCTTTGCGACGCTGATCCGCGAGATGATGGCGGAGGACATCACGCCGACGCTGGCGATGCCTGCCGGAACCGATCTGGCGGGTTACGCCCGCGCGCTGATCGAACGCTTCCGGAACCCGGCGCTGCGCCATCGCACCTGGCAAATCGCGATGGATGGCTCGCAAAAACTGCCGCAGCGCCTGCTCGGCACCGCCCGCGACCGGCTGGCGAAGGGCGCGCCGATCGGCCGGCTGGCGCTCGGGATCGCCGGCTGGATGCGCTATGTCTCCGGCACCGACGAGAAGGGCGCGGCCATCGATCTGCGCGACCCGATGGCGGAGCGGCTCACATCCATCGCCGCCGAGGCCGGGCCGGTCGCGACCCGCCTGGCCCCGGCGCTGATGGCGATCCCCGAGATTTTCGGAACGGATCTGCCCGCCGACCCACGCTTTTTCGTCCCGGTAACCGCCGCGCTGGAAAGCCTGTTCCGGGACGGCGCGGCCAGAACCGTCGCCGGGTATGCGCCGCGCTGAGAACGACTTCGGGATCGGAGCAAGCGCCTCCCCCAGGCAAGAGACCTTGAACCGGAAAAGCCGTCTTCACCCGGAAAGGGTTTGGCCGGCGATCCCTTCAAGGGCGAAAATCCGGGTGAGCTGCTGCTTGCCCTTGACCTGCACCTCGCCAAGCTCGGTGAACACGAACCGGTTCCCCAGCAACCGCGCGGTTTCCTCCCCAACGATGATCGGCACGCCATACTGCGCTGTCAGGCCCTCGAAGCGCGAGGCAAGGTTCACGGCGTCGCCAAGCGCCGTGTAATCGAAACGGAACTCCGACCCCATGTTGCCGACGACGCAGGGGCCGGAGTTGATGCCGATGCCGATTTCGAACGGCAGATGCTCCCGCCCCTCGGCCCTGGCTTCCGCGGCCCGCTCGGCGTCGAAGGCGGCGAGGCGGCGGCGCATGTCGAGGGCGGCGAGCGCGGCTTTCGCCGCGTGATCCGGCTCGTCGAGCGGCGCGTTCCAGAACGCCATCACCGCGTCGCCCATGTATTTGTCGATCGTGCCACCATGTTCGGTAATGGCGTTCGAGAGCGGCGACAACAGCCGGTTCATCAGCGTCGTCAGCGCCTGCGGGTCGCTGCGATAGCTTTCCGCCACCGGCGTGAAACCGCGCACATCCGAGAACAGGACCGTGAGGTCACGGGTTTCTCCGCCAAGCCGGAGCAGTTCGGGCTCCTTTGCGAGCCGCTCGACCAGGCTTGGCGCCAGATAGTGCTGGAAGGCCGAACGGATCTCGCGCCGCTGCCGCTCCTCGCGCCAGTAATTGGCAAACACCAGCGTGAGATAGACCGAAAGCCCCGCCACCAGCGGATAGACCACATCGAACAGAAGTCCGCGCGTATCGAAGAGATACCACCCCGCGCGCCAGGTGAGAAAAGCCAGCGCCGCGCCGAGAGCGAACACCGGGATGGTGCCGAGCCGGGGCACCAGCACGATCATGACCAGACCGAGCAGCGCGCCGGCGATGATTTCCGCCCCCAGCGCGAAATGCGGCCGGGTGAGCGTGGTGCCGGTAAGGATGGTTTCGAGCAACTGGGCGTGGATTTCGACCCCCGGCATCGCGCCATCGACCGGGGTCGCACGGATATCCTGCAAGCCGATCGCCGATGAGCCGACCAGCACCAGCTTGCCGTTGAGCCTGTCCGGGGCCACCGAGCCATCCAGCAGATCGGCGACGGAGACGAAGCGCGCGAGATCGTGGCGCGCGTAATGCACCCAGAACCGCCCGTCGCGCTCGGTCGGGATGAAATGGCCGCCGACGACCAACCCGGAGACCCCGGCTGAATCCCGCTTGATCGCCAGGGCATCCCCGCCGGTTGCGACCCGGAGCAATTCCACCGCCAGGGCGGGCCGCACGACGCCATCGATCCCGAAGGCCAACGGCACGCGGCGAATGATGCCATCGGGCTCGGGAAGGATCGAAAACATCCCGACACCGGCCGCCGCCTTTTCCAGCAGCGGGATATTGCGCAACACCCCGGGATAGGAAGGGAGCAGATCGAGCGCTTCGCCGCCGATCATCGCGATCGGCATATGCGGATCGGCCCCCTCGCCGGCGGGCGTGGCGTGAGGAAGACCGGAACGGCCAAGCACCACCCGTCCGCGCGCGATCACCTCGGCAAAGGCCGCGTCCGTATCCGGCTGGCGCTTCAGGCTCGCGGCCATCTCCGCCGTCAACCCCGGCAGGGTTTCCGCCAGACGCGGCGGGGACAAGCGATCCGGCTCGGGAAACACGATATCGAACGCGATCGCCGCCGCCCCGGCCTGCCCGGCGCGCGTCACGATCTCCGCCATCACCGCGCGTGACCACGGCCATTGACCGATCTTGGCCAGCGCGCGCTCGTCGATATCGAGAATGACGACCGGCGCCTCCGCGGCGAGGCGCGGCTTTTCCACCATGTAGCGATCGAACAGGCCGAGCCGCAGCCGCTCCAGCGGCGCCGGGTCGCCGTATTTGAGCACGGTCAGCGCGCCGAGCACCATCAGGCCGACGAGGCGCGGCAGGCCAAACCCGCGCCAGCCGCCTTGCCCCGGCGCTCTGCCAAAGCCGGGCCATCCGACACGGCCCAGCCAACCCACCCCCCGCTTCTGCATCAAAACCCGCCTTTGCCCGGCCGCTTGCCAGTTCGAAGGTAGACAATCCGCCCGCCGATGGAAGCCATCTGCGGGATTTTCACGGTGCATGACCGGGCGCGGGCGCAGCCGAGCGCAACAAAAAGGGGGCCTGAGCCCCTTGATCGTCGCCTGTTTTCGGGTCGGGGATCCCGGGTAATCCGGGATCTGTGCCTTGAACTCAATCGTCGCGGTAAATCTTCTCGCGGCGCTCGTGCCGCTCCTGTGCCTCGATCGAGAGGGTCGCGATCGGCCGGGCGTCGAGGCGGGCGAGCGAGATCGGCTCGCCGGTTTCCTCGCAATAGCCGTAGGTACCATCCTCGATCCGGGCGAGCGCTGCATCGATCTTGGCGATCAACTTGCGCTGCCGGTCGCGCGCCCGCAGCTCGATCGCGCGGTCGCCTTCCGAGGAGGCCCTGTCGACGAGATCGGGATGCGAATCGGTGTCGCTCTGCATCGCCGTCAGCGTCAATTCGGAATCGCGGATGATTTCGTCCTTCCAGTCGCGCAGCTTGCGGCGGAAATACTCCCGCTGCCGCTCGCTCATGAACGTCTCGCCTTCATGCGGCCGATAGCCCCGTTCGAGCGAAACCGTTTGCTTCGTCACATCCATCACCGACATCGCCTCGCCTCTTCGCAAAGTCGCAAGGCCCCAAGCAAACCCCGGAAGCCCGAACCCAAGACCCCGGAGCCCCCAGCCAGACCCTGGCACCACAGCCCGAGCCTCAAGGACCTCGCGTCGCACAATCTGGCGGGGGTATAGCGCTCCGCGTATGACGAGACAATCACGGCTGCGCAAAAATCGTGTGAAAGCCCTAACTACCGCAATGCAGCATCGGGCCGCGCGCAACGACCCCCGGGAATCCGCGTTAAATTGCGAAGAAATTCAGACCGATGCTCGGCGCTTCAGCCGTCGCGGCGCTGGGCCTGCTTGAGCTTGGCGAGCTCGACTTCCGCCCGCAGCTCGATCGCATCGAGAATACCGTCGAGCTGCGGATCGCCGCTTTCCCCGGCCTCGCGCAGGGTCGCGCTCAGGCGGCGCTGCAGATCCGCCGGCAGATGGCCGCCGAGCAAGGCGAGTTTCAGTTCGTCCAGCACATCGAGCATGCCCTGCCCGCGCCGGACACTCCGGCGTTTGCGCTCCCGCGAGGTATCCTCGGACTGGATCGCGATCAGGGCTTCGAGACCGCCCAGGATGGAGATGGGGGCGTGGCTTTCGAGCTTGGCCGCAGTGGTGCCGGCATCGAGCGTGAAGCGTGTGCCCCCCGCGGCGCCCGCACTCCGGCCGCCACGCGTGCCGTTCACCGAATTCACCGTCTTCTGATCAACAATGCGCATCATGAGTTCTTCTGGCGATCCCGTTGTGCGGATGGCGCGCCGGCAAGGGCTTGTGCCCTCGGCCAGACGCCGTGCCATCGTCTTAACTTCCGCCATGTTCGCTCAGAGGAGTTAAGCAGCGGTAACCATACCAGGAGATTTTTGCCGGGTCGGCGATTTTTGCCCGGCAGCCAAACCGACCCCTGCGGCAACGCCTGATAATTACTGTTTTGTTTTCAGAGTCTTGTCCGATTGCCGGGCTTGGCACGCGGTTCGCTAGGCTTAGGCCTGAACGGCTCCTGTCTCGCGTACGTTCACCTCTTTTTTCGATCAGACCGCCGAAGACGGCCGCAGGAGCAGCGATATCATGAGCACGAAGGCACGTTTTCTTCCCACAAGGAGCCATCTGCGGGATATTGCGCTCGCGCTCGGCCTTGGCGCCTTGAGCATGAACCTGTTCGGGGCGCAGGAGGCTTCGGCGCTGTCGCGGATCAAGGATCTTGCCGCCATCGAAGGCGTGCGCGAGAACCAGCTCGTGGGCTACGGGCTGGTGACCGGCCTCAACGGCACCGGCGACACCCTCAACAACTGCCCGATGACCAAACAGTCGCTGACCGCGATGATGGAGCGGCTCGGCGTCAACACCCGCGGCGCCAACATGCGCACCGCCAATATGGCCGCGGTGATGGTGACCGCGAACCTCCAGGCCTTCGCGACCCAGGGCACCCGGCTTGATGTCACGGTTTCGGCGATGTGCGATTCAAAATCGCTGCAGGGCGCGACGCTGCTGGCGACGCCGCTGCTCGGCGCCGATGGCGAAGTCTACGCCGTGGCGCAAGGCAGCCTGGCGATTTCCGGCTTTGCCGCCGAAGGCGAAGCCGCCAAGGTGACGCGCGGTGTACCGACCGTCGGTCGGATCGCCAATGGCGCGCTGATCGAACGCGAGGTCGATTTCCGGCTCAACAACCTGCAGAACCTCCGGCTTTCGCTGCGCAACCCCGATCTGACGACCGCGCGCCGCATCGCCGCCGCGATCAACGATTTCCTCGGTGCCGACAGCGCCGAGCCGACCGATCCCTCCACCGTTTCGGTGCAGGTGCCGAAGAATTTTCAAGGCAACATGATCCGCCTCCTCACCGAGGTCGAGCAGCTCCGCGTCGAGCCCGACCAGCGCGCCCGCGTCGTCGTCGACGAGCGCTCCGGGATCATCGTCATGGGCAAGGACGTCAAGGTCAGCCAGGTCGCGGTGGCGCAGGGCAACCTGACCGTGACCATCACCGAGCAGCCCGAAGTCAGCCAGCCCGAGCCGTTCTCCCGCGGTCAGACCGTGGTGGTGCCGCGCACCGGGATCAAGGTCGATACCGACGAAAAGAAGAAGCTCGCGATCGTCAAGGACAGCGTCTCCCTCCGCGAGCTGGTCGATGGCCTCAACGCCCTCGGGGTCGGCCCGCGCGACCTGATCTCGATCCTTCAGGCGATCAAGGCCTCCGGTGCCCTCCAGGCCGATATCGAGGTGATGTAATGGCCAACGACATCGCATCCAATCCGAACTACGCCCTCGATATCCGCCAGGCGCAGGCCAGCGGCAAGCTGTCGAAGAACCTTCCGGTCAACAAGAAGGCCTGGGAAACCGCGCAGGGCCTCGAGGCCAACTTCTTCCAGACCATGATCAGCACGATGTTCGAGGGCATCAAGGGCGAAGGCCAGATGGGCACCGAGGCCACCGGCCAGGACTCATGGCGCGGGATGTTGCTGCAGGAATACGGCAAATCGATCTCCGCCAAGGGCGGCATCGGCCTCGCGCCGCAAATCTACCGTGAAATGTTGCGTAATCAGGAGTCGTCTGCCCATGCGGTCCCCAAGTAAAATCGCTGCCAGTAAAATCACTGATCGTCCCGATGCCCGCCTCCGGGTTACCAATGCCGAAGAGGCTCAGGCTCTGGTTACCTCCGCGCTGGAGGCCCTGAACCACCTCGAACCGCTGATCGAGGAAGAGACCCGCCTGTTCAAGACCGGCAAGGTGCGCGAAGCGCTCGGCATGGCGATGGACAAGAACGGGGCGGCGCAAATCTATACCCGCTGCCTGGAATCGCTGAAGACCAACGCGATCGCGATTGGTCGGTTCCAGCCCGAAGAGCTCGACCACCTGCGCGACCGGCACGAGGCGTTCTCGTCTAAAATGGCGCTGAACATGGCGGTTGTCGCCACCGCCCGCACCGTTTCGGAAGGCTTGCTGCGTGAACTCGCCGATGCCGTCGGCATGAACGCCAGCCCGAAGACCTATTTTCGCGGTGGCGGCGTGGGTCGCAAGCCGGGCACCGCGCCGCTGGCGATCTCCAAGGTCAGCTAGGGCATTTTCGAGCGAAGCATGCCCCTGCGAAGGCAGGGGTGGGCACCGGTTCGCGTGACATCAAAGGGACGCCCCGGCTGGGGCGTCCCTTTTTTTGTTTTTCGCCCGGTGATCCAACCACTCAGAAGAAGAAATCCTGCTGCTGAAGCCCGGTGATCAGGGGATCGTTGAATTCAACGATCAGATCGATATCGGCCAGGCCAGGATTGAGCGGGTCCGGGCCGCCGTCGATGTTCATGTAAACTTTCTGGCGGGCGCTGACATGCTCGCCGAAGGACGTGGTATAGGCCTCGAAAAACTCGCCCAACCACATCGTGCCCGCCTCGCCGGAGGGGCCATCGACCAGCCGGAAGGCCTGATTTCCGGCGAGCGTGGTGTTGGCATCAATGCCGCTCAGGTCGATCCGGTCGAGCTGGGCCCGGCTGAAATCCTGGATGATATCGGTGTGGCCAAGGCCGAGATCGGAGGCCGCCTGAAAGCGGAAGGTGTCGGCGCCGGCACCGCCTGTCAGGCTGTCGGCCTTGCCGCCGCCGATCAGGATATCGTTGCCATAGCCACCGTTCAGCGTGTCCCGTCCCTGATTGCTGGCCGAAGCGCCGTCGCCATCACCGAAGAGGATGTCGTCGTCGGCGCCGCCAAAGAGAATGTCGATGCCAGCACCGCCATAAAGCGTGTCGTTGCCGGTACCGCCCTGGAGCTCATCGACCCCGTTGCCGCCCTTCAGAGTGTCATTGCCCGAACCGCCCGAGAGAAAATCGTCGTCATCCCCGGCGGTGATCCTGTCGTTGCCCGAGCCGCCGTAGATCGTGTCGTCGCCGGCGCCGGTATGCACGGTGTCATCGCCCGAACCGGCGTAGACGGTGTCATCGCCCGAAATATGCGCGGTTACCGCGCCGAAGTTGCTGAATATCTCGTCGAAGGTCACGATGAAATCATTGCCGGCCTGGCCGTTGATGTACTGGTTGGCGCTGGCATCGCCATCGAAGCCAAAGCTGCTGCCGGCACCAAGGTTCATATAGCCGGCGCGGGCGTTGTCCTGCGACAGCTCGCTGCCGGCCTCGGCGAAACGTTCCATGGCCTCGGTCTGCGGCAGTTCGAGGCGGGGGATCGAGGAAAGAACGGACTTGCTGGTGTTGACGAGGATCGGAGTGGCCATTGTCGGTGTTTCCCATGTTCTTGCCCGAGCACTGCGCCGGGCTTGAGAGGAGAAAACACCCTTCCCGATCGCGGCGCTGTTCCCTGGGAAACACCTCGGGGAAGACGGCCGGCGGGAACACGTCGCGGAAGCCGCCGCGAATCATTTTTCAGCCGGACCTCGGCACCCGGCAGCGGGTGGCTGCACCAGAACGGGTTAACGTGACTCTAATTTTTGTGAAAAAATTCAGTTCCTCTCAACCATTTTTCTGAACGAAAAGTAAAGACGGCACCCCTTAGATTGGGCATTGGCAGAACGTGGATGTCTGCCGAAAGCGAGAAGTGCCACATGGATACCCGCCTTACGACTGCGGTGCCTCATATGCCCCTCGCACCCGCCCGTCTCGATACGGCTCCGGTGCGCGCGGCAGTGCGTACCGACCTACCCACACCGGTCGCCGTCGCCGCGCAGGCCGGCGCCGAGCAAAGCCGCTGGCAGCGCGATCGGATGCGGGACGAGAGGAATGGCGGCACCCCCAAGCCGACTGAAAGCTTGATCGAGACCGACCGCGAAACCGGCGACCTCGTCTACAAGACGATCGATCCCGAGACGCGCGAGACCATCACGCAGTACCCGTACGAATCGCTGCTCAAGCTGCGCGCCTACGTGAAGTCGACTTCCGAATCCCAGTCCTGACCGGGGAAGCGGCCTGACCGGGCAAAAACAGAAGTAAACGGCGAGAACCATCGCCGTTTTTTGTTTGTTAACGCAGGTTAACCATATTTTTCAACACCCTGTTAACCATAACAAATTCTTTTTTGTTAAGGTTACCGAATTTAACCAAGCCTTAGCCGCTTGCCGCCATCCTCTCCCGCACAACCCAGAAAAAACGTCGCTCCGTTCCGGCCAGAAAGCCGACGGATCGACCGGGGCCAGTTTGCTGCACAGAAGGTGATGCATGTCGATCCTGATGAACGAATCCGCCCGCACGAATATTTCCATTCTGCAGCGCGCGAACGAGCTTTTCGGAATTACGCAGCGACGCGTCGCCTCCGGCAAGAGCATCTTCACCTCCGCCGACGACACCACGCGCTACAAGTCCAGCGAAACCCTTCTGGGGCGCAGCAAGCAGCTTTCCGATATCAACAACAACATCGCGCTCGGCCTTTCGACGCTTGAGACGACCGACAAAACGCTCAATACCATGCTTGGCTTGGTCGAATCGGCGCTTTCGCTGGTCTCCAAGGCGCAGAACGAGGGCGGCGCCGGCAGCCTGAGCACCTTGCCCACCGCGGATCTCAACGCGACCTCGCCGGTCGTCGGCGCCGTGATCGGCTCGAAATTTTCGATCACCTCCGACAGCGGCAAGAACTTCACCTATGTCTTCAACTCCGTGACCACCACCTGGGGCGAGGTCGCCAATGCCCTCAATTCGGCGAATATCGGCGTGATCGCGAAATTTGTCCCCTCAACCGTTGCCGGGCAAACCAACCTCCGGTTCAGCGCCCTCAACAACGAGGAAGACTTCACCTTCGACGATGTATCCGATAGAAACGTGATGGACGATCTGACCGGCATGCTCTCGCCGAGCGGCCAGGCGTTCGTCCCCGCCAATCTCTTTGCCAATGGCGTCGCCGCGCCCGCCCCGGGAGAATCCGGTTTTGCCGTCACCTTTGGTGGCCGCATCACCGGTTCGGCAGGCGGCGGCGTCACCGGCGCAACCGTCATTCCGGCGGGATCCACCATGACTTTCGAAGACGGCAACGGCGGCTTCCGGTCTGTGAGCTACGGCGTTGCGACCACGCTCACCCAGGTGATTACCGACATTACCGCGATGGGCGCCGGCATCAAGGCCGAGCTCGTCAACCAGACCGGCGGTGCCGGTGGTCCGCTCCAGTTCCGCCTGCGCAACATGAATGGCGGCAATATGAAGATCATTTCCGGCGCTGGAGCCTTCGCGCCGGCCGGCGTGCTGGGTCTGAACGGGGCATCGCTCGGCTATGCGGCGCCGCTCTCCACCGACAATGCGCTTCGCTTGTCTTATGGCCAGCAATACGACGCGATTATTCTCAGCCTTGACCTCCTGGTCGCCAACAACCCAGTCCCGAACGGCCGCAACCTGCTGCAGGGCCAGAACGTCAACGTCATCCTCGACGAATTCGCCGGCAATCCGGTGAAGATTTCCGGTGTCGCGGTTACGGCGGCAGGAACGCTGACGATGTCGCAACAGGGCGCGACCTGGACGACCGAACTGAACATCCAGAACTCCGCGGTCCAGGCCCGCCAGGCGGTCGTCAAATTGCGCGCGCTTCAGGCGCAATTCGCCACGTTCAACACCTACATCAAGTCGCGCTTTGATCTGAACCGGGCCTACCAGGGTGAGCTGAAGACGCAGGGGGATGAGGTCGTCGCCGCCGATGCTTCCGAGGAGAGCGCGCGGCTTATCGCGCTCAAAACCCGTCAGGACTTCGCGGTGCAAGCGCTGACACTCGGCAATCAATCCGATCAGTCCCTGCTCCGGCTTCTCGGTTAGAATTGCATTTTAATCGAACGTGATTCTTCAGGCGGCATCTGGCGATGCCGCCCTTTTTTTATTTTAACCCATCATTAAAGTTACCAAGAAGTTAGTCATTAACTACAATTCAAGCGCAGGCGGCCTCGCCCTGCCAATTTAACTCTCGTTTAGAAACCTATGACGCACCTTCCACGCATCGAAGGCACGCATTGCTGTGCTTTCGCACTACCAGGCCAGGATGGCCGCCACTTTGCAACAGAAGGTGCAAAACCATGTCCGTCGTTTTCAATGCCGCCACTGCGGCCAACGTCTCCATTCTCCGTACGACCAACGAGCTGTTTCAGGTTTCCCAGAAGCGCGTTGCCACTGGCCGGAGCATTTTCGGCGCCGCCGATGACGCGACCCGCTACACGATGTCGCAGACGATGCTGAGCCGTTCGAAGAACATCAACGCCGTCAACAACAACATCTCGACCGCCCTCAAGACGCTCGAGTCGACCGATACGGCCCTTCGCCAGGTCCGCAAGCTGCTCGGCCAGATGGTCGACATGGCCACCCAGGCCTACAATGCCGGCTCCTCGAGCACGATCTCCGCCGGAACTTTCGCGATCCAGGAAACCACTGCTCTGGGCGGTGTCGCTGTCAACCATCGCCTCTCGATCACGGCGGATGACGGCAAGAACTTCACCTTCACCGTCGGCGCCGCCGGCACGGCGAACTGGGGTATGGTCGCCAACGCGCTCTCCGCCGCCAATATCGGCGTGGAACTCAAGTTCGACACCGCCACCTCGACGATGACGCTCCGTTCGCAGAACGGCAAGACCGGTTTCAAGATTGACGGCTCGTCTTCGCAGGAAGTGGTGGACGACCTCGTCGGCCTTACCTCCCCCTACCAGGGTGCCTACGCCGCTTCGGCTTTCGTCGCCGGCTCGGCCTCCTCGCCGACTCACTCCGCCGCGAAGGCTTATGGCCTGAGCTTCGGTGCCGGCGGCGCGGTTCGCTCGATCGGCGCGGTCGCCAACTCGGGTGTCTCCTCCGGTTCGTCGATCTCGTTCCTCGGTTCGGACGGCGTCGCCCGCACCTGGTCGAGCCCGGCCGCCACCAACGCTGACTCGGTCGTGTCCGGCATCAACGGCATGAACGCCGGCGTCGTCGCGGAATTCGTCACCGGTGGTTTCCTGCAACTGCGCCGGACCGACGGCGGCGTGATGACGATCGTCGGCGGCGACGGCTCGTTCAACAACATCAACGGCCCGGCCCGCTTCAACGCCACCGCCGGCGCTTCACCGGTGGTCACCGGCAACCCGGTTTCCACCGGCACCAACAACGACCGCCGCCTTGAACTCGGCAACCAGTACGAGTCCTACAAGACGGAAATCTCCAACATCATCAACAACAACGTTGTCCAGGCCGGCCGAAACCTGCTGAAGGGCGAAGGCATGTCCGTCATCCTGAACGAGTTCGCGGCCAACCCGATCTCGATCCAGGGTGTGAACACCTCGGTCACCGGCAACCTCAACCTCGTTGCGGTGGGCACGGGCTGGAACAACACCACGACGATCCAGACCTCGCTCGGCCAGGCGCAGACGGCCCAGCTCACGATCGACGCGATCTCCTCGGGCTTCGGCACCTACTCCTCCTTCATCAAGGAGCGTTACGACCTCAACCGCGAGTTCGCGACGGACATGAAGACGCTCGGCGATGACCTCGTCGCGGCGGATGTGGCCGAGGAATCGGCGAAGCTGACGGCGCTGCAGACCCAGCAGCAGTTCGCGGTTCAGGCCTTCTCGGCCGGCACTCAGAACGCGCAGTCGCTGCTCCGCCTGCTCGGCTGATCGGCCTTCACACACTGAAAATGGAAGCGGCGGGGAAACCCGCCGCTTTTTTTTGCCAACCGTGTCCGACCACCCCCTTTACACTCTCTTAAGCATCTTCCTTTAGCTCTCCTTAAGACGCCGCAGCCGGTCGCCATGCGCCGGTGCCGGCGTTCGCAATTGTCCATCCCGCCAGAAGGCGGATGATTGGGGCAAGCAATGCAGGAGCTTGCGGATGAAAGCGCAGAAATTGTTCGAGAGTGCCGTCAAGATGCAGCTCGACAACGATCTTAACGGCGCGAAGGCCGCCTACCAGAAGCTGCTCCGCCAATACCCGACGCATTCGGATGTACTCGGAAATCTCGGTGCCATCGTCCGGCGGCAGGGCCAGACCGAAGCGGCCGAACAGCTCCTCCAGCGCGCGCTGCGCGCAAATCCTCGCAATGTCACCGCCATGGCAACGCTCGCAAACCTGCGGCTTTCGCAGCAACGCCCTGACGACGCCCATGATATCGCACTCCAGGCCCTCGCGATCCAGCCAGACTATGTAGATGCGCTGATCAATCTGGGCGCCAGCTATGCCCGTCGCGGGCAGCTGAAAAAAGCGGAATCAACTTTCCGCTACGCGCTCGGAATCGACCCGCGCAGTGCTATGGCCCGCATGAACCTCGCCAACTGCTTCCGTATGCAGAAGGTTTATGTCGACGAGTCCATCAAGGAACTCGAGCTCCTTGCGCAGCGTGAGCCACGGAACGACGAGCTCATGATGTGCCTGAGCATGGCCTATATGGAAAACCGGCAGTATGTGAAGGCACTCCACTACGCCGAGCTCGCCTATAAACTAAGCCAGAAATTCGACTATATCAGCTCTATCGCCAATATGCTGATCATCCTTGGTGAGTTCGAGGAGGCGATGGCGATCTACAAAGACTCGCTCAAGGTCCAGCCAGAGAATAACGAACTGAGCGGGACACTTCTGTTCGCGCTCAACTACGATGATCGCATGACCGCGGAAGCCGTATTCGAGGAATATCGGAAGTTCGGTCTGACGCTCCGCGCCAAGATGCGCTACGCTCACAAGGATCACCCTGGAATCGAAGGCCGAAAACTACGCATCGGCTACGTGTCCGCCGACTTCTTCGCGCATGTCGTGATGTTCTTCATGGAGCCGATTTTCCGCAACCACGACCGCAACAAGTTCGAACTTTTCGCCTATGCGAGTGTCAGCCTGCAGGACGAGGTGACCCAACGGGTCAAGAAGCAGTTCGATCACTGGGTCGATGCGATCGACTTGGCTGATGAGGAACTGGCAGAACGCGTCCGGGCCGACCAGATCGACGTGCTGATCGATCTTTCCGGTCACACGACCGGAAATCGTCTTCGAATGATGGCATGGCGTCCCGCACCGGTACAGGCCACCTATCTGGGCTACGGTTACACGACCGGAATGAGCGAGATCGACTACTTCATCGGCGACAACAACTTCACGCCGGAAGGGTGCGAGCATCTCTTCTCGGAAAAAATTATCCGCATCCCCTCTCCGGTCTACGCCTATGACGCGCCGATCGGACGATCTCCGGACGTCGCAGCACTTCCGGCATTGTCAAAGGGCTACGTCACCTTCGGCTCCATGTCGCGCATCATCCGATTCAACAACCGGCTGCTGCGTGTCTGGAAGCAGATTCTCGATCGCGTGCCAGGCAGCAAGCTCCGTCTCGATCAGAAGCCATTTGGCGATCCGGAGACCTGCGATCGCGTTCGCGCGCGCCTGATAGCGCTCGGATACGCCGACGAACAGATCGAGCTGGTCAGTTCCTTCCCGCACTGGGATGGCTATCACCAAATGGATATCGCGCTCGACTGCTGGCCGCACAACGCCGGCACCACCACCTTCGAAGCACTGTGGATGGGCGTTCCCGTCATTTCCAAGCGCGATCGGCCATCGGTGGGACGGCTCAGCGAGATGGTGCTCAAGCCGATGGGCCTCGAAGACTGGGTCGTCGATACCGAAGAGGAATTCATCGAAAAAGCCGTCAGCTTTGCCTCGGACCTCCCCGCGCTGGCCGCGATGCGCGCGAGCCTGCGGGAACGGGTCGAAAACAGCCCGTTCCTGGACTTCAAGGCCCGCACCAAGGGTCTGGAAGACGCCTATGTCGAGATGATCAGACGTTTCGAGGAAGACAAGTCATGAAAGCGGTCATCCTTGCCGGCGGCCTTGGCACGCGGATCTCGGAGGAAACCCACCTCAAGCCCAAACCGATGATCGAGATCGGCGGCAAGCCGATCCTCTGGCATATCCTGAAGATGTACTCGGCCCATGGCGTGAATGAATTCATCATCTGCTGCGGCTACAAAGGCTATATCATCAAGGAATATTTCCAGAACTACTTCCTGCACATGTCGGACGTGACCTTCGACATGACCAAGAACCGCATGGAAGTCCATCGCGAGCAGGCCGAACCCTGGCGCGTGACGCTCGTCGATACCGGCGAGGAGACGATGACCGGCGGCCGCCTCAAGCGCGTGGCGAAATACATCCGCGACGAGGACACCTTCTGCTTCACCTATGGCGACGGTGTTTCGAGCATCGATATCACCGCGTCGATCGCCTTCCACAAGGCGCATGGCCGCAAGGCGACCGTGACCGCCGTCCTGCCGCCCGGCCGTTTCGGCTCGCTGGCGCTGGAAGGCACAACCGTGAAGGGTTTCGTTGAAAAGCCGCGCGGGGAAGGCGGCTGGATCAACGGCGGCTTTTTCGTGCTCTCGCCGCAGGTCCTCGACCTGATCGACGACGATGCCACCAGCTGGGAGCAGCAACCGATGGCCAGGCTCGCCGCCAGCGACGAGCTTCGCGCCTTCGAACACCAGGGGTTCTGGCAACCGATGGATACCTTGCGGGAAAAGAACCTGCTCGAGGACCTCTGGGCCTCCGGCAAGGCCCCCTGGAAGAACTGGTAAGCCGGCGCCATGGCCCCCACGCACACCAGCCGCTTCTGGGCCGGCAAACGGGTCCTGCTGACCGGGCATAGCGGCTTCAAGGGCGGCTGGCTGGCGCTCTGGCTGAGCCGGCTCGGGGCCGAGGTGACCGGCATTTCCCTGCCGCCGAACACCAGCCCGAACCTCTTCGGTCTCGCCAGCGTGGCGGCCACGACGCACAGCCATTTCTGCGATATCCGCGATCAGGCCGCGCTCACCCGGCTTGTTCATGCCGCAAAGCCGGAGATTGTGTTCCACCTTGCCGCCCAGCCTCTGGTGCGGGCGAGCTATCGTGAGCCGGTCGCCACGTTTGCGACCAATGTTCTGGGCACCGCGCATCTGCTCGACGCGATGCGTGGGCAGGATGGCCTGCGGGTCGCGGTAATGATCACGACCGACAAGGTCTACCACAACCGCGAGACCCCTTACCCTTACCGCGAGGATGACGCGCTTGGCGGCCACGATCCCTATAGCGCCAGCAAAGGCGCCAGCGAGATCGTCATCGCCAGCTACCGCGACGCCTTCCTTGCGGCGCAAGGCACCGGCGTGGCGAGCGCCCGCGCCGGCAACGTGATCGGCGGCGGCGACTGGTCCGAGGACCGGTTGATCCCGGATGCGATCCGCGCCTGGCAGGCCGGAAAGACACTGGAAATCCGCCGTCCGCAGGCGATCCGCCCGTGGCAGCACGTGCTGGAACCGCTGCACGGCTACATGGTTCTGGCCGAAGCCCTCTGGCATGACCCGACGCTGGCCGGGGGCTATAACATCGGCCCGCATACCCACGAGGCCGCGAGCGTCCGCGATGTCATCGAGATCGCCCGTGCGGCGTTCGGGGCTGGCAAGGTCACGTATGGCGATGGCACGCAAGGCCCGCACGAGGCCGGCTGGCTGGCGCTCGAAACCGCCAAGGCCCGCACCGTGCTCGGGCTCACCCCGCGCTGGACGATCACCACCAGCGTGCAACGCACGATCGACTGGTACCGCGCCGAGGCCGCAGGTGCGGATGCGCGCGCCCTATGCGAATCGGAGATTGCCGCCTACGAATCGGCCGCGTGACCGCCGACGCCCTGAAGGAGCCTTTTCGTGAAATGCCGCCACTGCGGGACCCCGCTGCACCTGAATTTTCTCGATCTTGGCAGCGCGCCGCCCTCCAACGCGTATCTGGGGGCTGCGGGCCTTAACGCGCCGGAGACCTGGTATCCCCTGAAGGTGCTGGTCTGTGACAGCTGCTGGCTGGTGCAGACCGAGGACCACGCCGGACGCGAGGCGCTGTTCAGCGACGATTATGCCTATTTCTCCTCGTTTTCGTCGTCGTGGCTGAAGCATTCGGAGGCCTATGTCGCGGCGATGACGCGGCGCTTCGGGCTGGATGGGCGTTCCATGGTGGTCGAGGTCGCCGCCAATGACGGCTACCTCCTGCAATACGTGAAAGCCGGTGGCATCCCCTGCTACGGCATTGAGCCTACCGCGAGCACCGCCGAAGCGGCCCGCGCCAAGGGCATCGAGATCGTCGAGGCATTTTTCGGCGTCGCGCTCGGCGAAAAGCTGGCGCGCGAGGGCCGGCAGGCCGATCTCACCGCCGCCAACAACGTGCTGGCGCATGTGCCGGATATCAATGACTTCACCGGTGGTTTCGCGCGGCTGTTGAAGCCCTCGGGGGTTTCGACCTTCGAATTCCCGCACCTGATGCGGATGGTCGAGTTCAACCAGTTCGACACCGCCTATCACGAACATTATTCCTATCTCTCGCTGACCGCCGTGGAGCGGATCTTCGCCGGGAATGGCCTGAGCGTCTTCGACGTCGAGGAACTCCCGACGCATGGCGGTTCACTGCGGGTTTACGCCCAGCGCAGCGACACCGGCGGGCATGCGGTTTCCCCGGCTGTCGCAGCGATGCTGGCCGAAGAGGCCCGGCGCGGCATGAAAACCCCGGCCTTTTACGCCGGGTTCCAGGCGGCGGCCGAAACGGTGAAGGACGATATCCTCGCCTTCCTGATCGATGCCAAGCGCAAGAACCTGAAGGTCGGGGCTTACGGAGCGGCGGCCAAGGGCAATACCCTGATGAATTTTGCCGGTATCCGGCCGGATCTCCTGCCTTATGTCGTCGACAAGAACCCGGCCAAGCAGAACAAGTTCATGCCCGGGAGCCGGATCCCGATCGTCGATGAGGCGCATCTTCTCGCCCACAAGCCGGATCTTGTGCTGATCCTGCCCTGGAACCTCAAGAACGAGGTGATCGGCCAGCTCGGCGCGATCCGGGCCTGGGGCGGAAAATTCGTCGTCGCGGTGCCGAAACTGGAGGTCCTGTGATCGTCATCCACCCCACTGCGCGGATTTCGCCGCTGGCGGATATCGAGGATTCGACGCGCGGCACGCGGATCGAGATCGGTGCGCATTCGATGGTCGACAGCTTCGTCAAGATCAAGCCGGTCGGCGGAGCGGGTGATCTCGTGGTGGGGGAATACGTCTACATCAACTCAGGCTGTGTGCTCTACACCGGCCAGGGCATCCGCATCGGCAATTCCGTGGCGATCGCCGCCAATTGCACCTTCGCGCCGGTCAACCACGCCTACGCCGACGCCTCCCGGCTGATCCGCCAGCAGGGGTTCCTGCCCGGCAAGGGCGGCATCGTCATCGAGGATGACGTGTGGATCGGGGCCAATTGCGTGCTGCTCGATGGCGCGGTGCTGCGCCAGGGCTGCGTGGTCGGCGCCGGCTCGGTGGTCAAGGGCGAACTCGACGCCTACCACGTCTATGCCGGCACGCCGCTCCGGCGCATCGGAAAACGCACATGAGCGCTTTTACGGTTCTGGGTGCCACCGGGACGATCGGCAGCCGTCTGGTGACGCAGCTTCGCGCCGAGGGGCACGAGGTTTTTACCCCCGCCCGCGGGGATGCCGGGATTTTCACCCGCCCGCTCGGGCATGTGATCTACGCGATCGGCATCACCGCCGATTTCCGGTCGAAACCGTTCGAAACCGTCGATGCGCATATCTGCGTCCTCCGGGATATCCTGGCGCACGGGCATTTCCTCAGCCTCACCTATCTGTCGTCGACGCGGGTTTACGGCAATGGCACCGCCGGGCACGAAGATGCCGCCCTGCGGGTCGACCCGAACAATCCCTCCGATCTCTACAACCTGTCGAAGCTGATGGGGGAAAGCCTCTGCATGCATTCCGGGCGCAGCAACGCGCGGGCGGTGCGGATATCGAATGTCATCGGCGGCGAGGACGCCGGCTCGGAGAATTTTGTCCCCACGCTGATGCGCGAGGCCGAGCGTGGCACGATCATGCTGCGCACGGCGCTGGAATCGGCCAAGGACTACATCCATATCGACGATGTCATCGCCATGCTGCCGCGCATCGCCGCGACGGGGCGCCAGCGGCTCTACAATCTGGCGAGCGGGCGCAAGATCAGCCACCGCGAATGGACCTATTGGCTATCGGCGCGCACCGGCTGCACGGTCGAGGTCATCCCGAATGCGCCGCGCATCGATTTTCCCGCCATCGATATCGGCCGGCTTGCCAAGGAATTCGGCTTTGTGCCGCGCGACGTGCTCAAAGCGGTCTTCGGCGGCATTCACACCGATTTCTCCCTCAATGACCATCCAGAATAACAGAATGGAGCGCCCCATGGATCCGGTACAGCACTTCGCGCAGGAGCGCCTCGACAGGCTCGCCGCCTATGACAAGGACGCCGATTTCCGCAAGTTGTCGCAGGCGTTTCTCGAGGCGTCGATGCGCAAGAAATACGTCTATAACTTCGATTGGCTCGGCCGGCCGATCATCCAGTACCCGCAGGACATGTGGGCGGTGCAGGAGCTGATCTGGCAGGTCAAACCCGATCTCGTCATCGAGACCGGCATTGCCCATGGCGGCTCGCTCATTCTCAGCGCCAGCCTGCTGGCCATGCTGGACTACTGCGAGGCCATGGAAAAAGGCACCAGCCTCGATCCGCGCAATGGCCGCCGCAAGGTGATCGGTATCGATATCGACATCCGCCCGCATAACCTCGCCGCGCTGCAAAGCCATCCGCTGGCGCCGATGCTCCGCCT
The DNA here is from genome assembly GCA_964571245.1 of uncultured Methylobacterium sp. GTDB lineage: Bacteria > Pseudomonadota > Alphaproteobacteria > Rhizobiales > Beijerinckiaceae > Rhabdaerophilum. The sequence continues at coordinate 30,042 of CAZNAT010000012.1, read as the reverse complement.
GATCGAAGGCTCCAGCATCGCGCCAGAGACGATCTCACGCGTCAGGGAAGCCGCCAAGGGCCACCAGAAGGTGCTGGTTTTCCTCGATTCCATGCACACCCACGACCATGTCCTCGCCGAGCTCGAAGCCTACGCGCCGATGGTCTCGAAGGGCAGCTATTGCGTCGTTTTCGACAGTTTCGTCGAGGATATGCCCGCCGATCTGTTCCCGGACCGGCCGTGGTCGCCGGGCGACAATCCGATGACCGCCTTGCGGCAATACCTCAAGACCCACCCCGAATTCGTGATCGACAAATCCATCGAAGGCAAGCTGATGGTCACCGTTGCCGCCAACGGCTTCCTCAAGCGCGTCGGCTGAGGCGGAAAGCGCATCGGAGCCTGAAAGCATCGCGGCCGGATGCGCCGGCCTCATCCCGCGGCTGGCTCAGGCCGCGCTCCCTACGCCAGCGAAATTCGGACGCCATTGCGGCCCGGTCGAGAATTCGCGCCGCTCGATGCGGATTTCGTGCAGTTCCACCCCCTCCGGGATCGGAATTTCGCAGTCAGGAAACAACAGAGAGCGCTGCTTGCCGCGGAAGACCACGATCGTGGACCCCCTGCCCTCAAGAATGCCGCGCGCGGTTTTCGCCAACTCGCTTCGGTAGGGTTCACGCCGATGCGCATCGGGGAAGCCCGGGTCCACCAGCACCGCCAGCGGCGCGTCCTGATGGGCGTGGGTGAGAATGAAACGGGCGACATCCGGTCGCCATTCCGGCGCAAGCTCAGGATCGAGACGCCAGACGCAATAGTAGCTCGCGCAGCGATCCGGGATCGTTTCCCAGATTGTGCAGCCCCGCCCCGGCAGACAATGATGGCACCATTTTCCCGCCGGCTTGGGCTTGTCCAGCCAATCGATATCGAAGAGCTTGCAGCACAAGGAACAGCTGCCGCAGCTTTTGTTGCTGGCCGGTATGGCCTCGACCCACTTCATTTCCCACTCCTGCGCTGGCACCCATTATGGTGAATAGAACGCAATCATGGTAAACGGATTGTTAATATTTCTACCACAGATTGTATTTTCATCGCGAGTCAGTGACAATTTGAAAATCGGATCGAAACGAGATGTTTACCCCCTCTGACTATCCTCCCACCAAAGAAGGAAGCCGAACGTGGCCCTGAAAGTTGAGATGAAGCCGAACGAGCGCATCATCATTGGCACTGCTGTCGTCCGCAACGGCAACCAACGAACGAGCCTTATTATCGAGGGACATGCCCCGATCCTCCGGGAAAAGGACATTTTGAGCCAAAAATCGGCCGACACGCCGGCAAAATTGATCTATTTTACAATACAATTGATGTATATTGATGGAAAAATTTCCGAAAATATCGCGCTCTACAATCAGTTTGTCGCCGAATTCCATGAAGCTGTTCCAAGTTCGACACATATCCTTCTTGCAATACACAATCATATATTAAACGGTGACCTGTATAAAGCACTCAAGGAAGCAAAACAGCTTCTGGCGTACGAGAGGACTTTGTTCGAGCATGCAGCCCGGAATTCAAGCCTACGCGAAGACACAATCGCTAGCGCTCAGTCAGCGTGAGTTGGAAGCACGCGCGCTGCTCAAGGCAGCGAGCAAGCTTCAGTTTCTGAAAGACAACTGGGACCCCAGTGTCGCCAACATCGATGATCCTCTTTCGCATAACCGCCAAGTCTGGTCGATCTTCCTGTCCGCCGCGACCGAACCGGATTGCCCGCTCCCGCCGGAAACCCGGCGGAACATCGTCGGGCTCGGTCGCTTCGTCATCAACCAGTGCATGCGGATCCTGTTCGAGCCGGACCCGGCCAAACTGGATCTGCTGATCGAAATCAACCAGCATATCGCTGCCGGGTTGATGGGCAGGGAAGGCGGGCAGGCGAGCGCTGCGCCGAATCCGCCGGCGGCTTCCGAGCCGGAGGTTCAGCCGACGCCCGTGCCGCAGCCGCGGCAGGCTATTTCACAACGGTACTGACCTCTCGCACGCAGCCTGGCGCGGATTTCCTCCGATCGCCCATCCAGAACGACGCCCCGCCCGGCGTCGTTTTTTGTAGTTTAAGCCCCCACTGCAACGGCGAACGGCGACACGCAGGGCCACAAAAAAGGCGCCCCTGAGGGCGCCCTGCTAGGGTCTGGACCTATTCATTTCGGCGAAACGGCATGATTTTGATGGCGAACGGGTGTGTCGAAACGCTCAACCGGGCAGAAGGCAGGGGTGGATTCCGGCTCGCGTCAACAACCGAAGACCCGCGCAAGTAAAAATTCGACAAAACAAGAAGATAGAGCACGGGGGGCGGATGTGAGTTCACGGAAAAATGCTCTGCACCAAACGCCGGTCTGAATGGATCGGCGTTTGGTCACTGTCTATTTGCTTTTGTATCCGCTTCTTCCGCCAGCCGGTACCCACTTGGCGGGCGGATGCTCTAGATGTAATTGGTCAGCGAAAGTTTCGACAGCCGAGCCGTCACGATATAGCTGGCCTCAAGCTGGGTCTGGAGCGTCGTCAGCGAGGTCGCCACTTCCTCCTTGTTGACGCTCTCGATGGCCGACAGCAGGTTGCCCAGGAACAGTTTACGATCCTGATGCCGGGTCTTGGCCTCGCGGACCTGCGCCGTGCCGCGGCCGAAATCCCCGTTCATTTCCAGGATGGCGTTCGGGCCGCCGGTCGAGCTGAAGACCTGGATCGCGCGCGCCGCCGCCGCGTCGAAGCGGTCCTGCGTCGAGGCGATCCCCGGCGGATAGTCATCGGCGAGGAACATCCCGAGCGCGACGAGCGAGTCACGAACCGCGACCTCGTTCGCACGCGCACCAAACCCCACCGAGGTGCCGGTGTCGACTTCCGCGCGCTGGGTGTCGCGCGCCGCGACGGCGATGTCATCGTCGCCCTTGTACCAGATCACGGTCGGCCGGGTGCCGGGAGCGGCATAGGTGGTGGATGTCGCAAACGGCGGCTGGACACGCGGCGGCTCAACCGTATTCGAACCGGAAAAGAACTGCTGGGCGGCGGCAAGACCGGAGGCTGCCCGCAGTTCGCCCTGCCCGATCGACGTGAGGCGCGAGGTAATCGCCGCCTGAAGATTGGCAGCGGTGGCGGCGGTGGTCACCCCGGTCGAAAACACCGTGTCGTCCGCCGCGCCGGCGGTATCGACGGCAAACCCGAGGTTCATGGTCTTGCCATCCGGCAGCCGGACGGTGAAGGAAAGCCGCTCGCCGGTCAGCGGCTGGCCGGTAAAGGCAAAATCGATCGCCAGGGGCGCGCCCGCCGGGCCGGTCACGGTCACATTGGACATGCCGCCGCCGGCCGAACCGGGCACCAGCTTGATGCCGAACGGATTGCCGACGGCATCTTCGGAGAGGGTTGCCGTCGAGCCGACA
>CAZNAT010000012.1:25141-26640 GCA_964571245.1 uncultured Methylobacterium sp. | reverse complement strand
CGACAAGGCTGGTCGTCATCCGGCCAAGGCTGGTGACACCCAGATCGGCCAGACGGCGTTCATCGACAAGCTGACGCAGGCCCGCATTGGTGCCATCGCCCAGCATCATCGTGTCGGCATCGACGACCGGCCTCACGTCGCGGGTGCGGCCGGAATAGAGGTACAGCCCCTCGTGCTGGCTGTTGAGCGAGGTCACAACCTGCTCGAACTGCGCCTTGACCTGCTTCACCGCCGCGGTGATCTCCGGGTAACCGCCGGTGCCACGGGCCCGCAGCATTGCGGAGCGCGCGTTCTCGGTGAGCGTCCTGAGTTCGTTCGTGCTCTGCGTCATCACCTGCAACCGGATGTCGGTGAGGCCGATGACGGCCGAATAGCCGTCGGCAACCCCGTCCTGATTGCGGAAGGTGAGCGAGCTGACGCGCTGGTCGCCCAGACCGCCGTAGGTCTGGGAGCGGCTGTTGCTGGCGAGCTGCATCCTGAAGTCATCGAGCTGTTGGCGCATCGAGACCTGGACCCGGGTGTTTTGCATCGAACGGATCGTTCCGCCGGCGAACGGGTAGAGTGAACTGAGCAAGGTCATGGCTTAAATCCTCAAAAGCGCGTCGAACATGTCGCGCACGGCGGAAACAATTCGGGCATTGGCGGCATAGATGTTCTGGATCTCGACGAGATCCGCGAGCTCCTTGTCCTTGTCGACCCCGGAGATTTCGGCGGCACGCTCGCGCAGGGTCGAGAGCACGACATCCTGGCCCTCGGCGAGAGATTTCGCGTTGCTGGCGGCCTGGGACTGGGTTGCAACGACCCGGTCCAGGAATTGCCCGGCGGTCCCGCGATAGACGGTGGTCGATCCGGTCAGCGAGATCGCCGGGGTATAGTCCGTTTCCCAGGACTGGATCTGGTCGCGCAGGAAGCTGGGCCGCGTGGTATCGCCGGTTGCCGTGGTGGTCGGGATGGTCTGGAACACCACGAGGCGGCTCGGGTCGGCAAGCAGCGCCGGATTGACCCGGATTCCGCTGGAGAAACCGCGTTTCTGCGAGCCGGAGTCGAAAGACCCGGTGTAGAGCTGCGAACCGGAGTTGCCATCGACGAAGAACGGCAGCGCGGTCCCCTGATTGGTCAGGGAGGTCACCGTCGCACGCGCCGACAGCGAATTGATATTGCGCGTGTTGCCGGCGCCATCATCGAGAACCTGAACGACGCCGCCGCCCAGATCATTGACCGTAAACGGCGCGCCCAGGGCCGCGCCGATCGCCGCGATCGCCGCCGGCATGCCGCCGGAGAAATCGATACCGAATTCGAGATCGTTGGGGTCCGCCGTGGCCCCGCCCGGGAGGGGCAACGCCGCGGGATCGTTGACCGCGATCAGGGAAACCTTCTGCTTCGTGCCCGCCGGCAGAACCGTGTATTCCAGACTGATGACGTTGCCACTCTGGAGCGCGTTCAGATCGAGGTCGGTCAGCACGTCGCCGTTCACGACGAGGAACCGCTCGTCGATGCCG
>CAZNAT010000012.1:18885-25131 GCA_964571245.1 uncultured Methylobacterium sp. | reverse complement strand
GGTCAAACCCGGTCTGGAGACCGACGGTCGCGGCGGTACCCGCCACGGTCCGGTCGCCGAGCGAGGTCGTCAGCGCGGCGGCGAATTCATCGAGTTGCGCCTGGGTTTCCACCAGCACATTGTCGCGAAGATCGAACAAGGCCGCCAGGCTGCCGGATTTGAGCAAACCGTTGCGGTTGAGATCGACCGAACCGCCGATCGGATCGGAAATCATCAGGTGGCCAAGCCCGCTCGTGGCCGCATTGGCGTTGTAGAGGCTGTTGGCCGAAACCGCGAAGCGCTCGTCAAACTGCAATTTGAGGTTCCGCCCCTCGATGAACAGCGGGCCGCCACTGGTGGTGTAGATATTGAAGTTGCCAGCGCCGTTATCGAAGGTGCGCAAGTCAAAATAGTTCGAGAGCTGGTCGATGTATTTGTCGCGCTCGTCCAGCAAGCCCTGACGGGTCGACGAGTCGTTGATTTGATTCAGCTTCTCGGTCGTACGGCCGATGCCGTCGAGAAGCCCGTTGACCTCCTGCGCCTGATCGGAAATTCGCGCCTCGAGCTCGCCGCGCATCAGCTGGACGTTCTCGCTGAGGCTGCTCAGGGTCGAGGCCAAGCTCTGCGCCTTGGCAAGGGCATTCTGCCGTGTCGTTGGCGACGCGGGATCTGCCGCCAGTTGCTGGATCGCGGTCGAGAACTTGGTGAAAGCCGTATTGATCCCGGCTTCCGATCCCGGCTTCCCGAACAGCGTGTCGATGCGGTTGAGATAATCCGCCTGAACCGCGGAATAGCCGGCACCGCCCGCCTCGGTCCGCATCTGCTTCTGCAGCAGCCGATCCAGGATACGGTTGACCGAAACCTCGCGCACCGCGCCGGCGGTGATGCCGGTGGCGCTGGTTTCCTGGGTCGACAGCACGCGCCGGGTGTAGCCGACCGTGCCAGCGTTGGCGATGTTCCGCGAGATCAGTCCCATCTGCGCCTGATTGATCGTCAGGCCGGAAACGGCGTTGTGCAGACTGGAAAGCAAACCCATCTTATCCTCCATCGACCGCGCCGGACATGCCGGAACGGAAGCTCGTCATCTGACGATGTTCATCACGTCCTGAAGCATCTGCTGCGCTGTGGTGATGATCCGCGTGTTGGCCGAATAGGCCTGCTGCGTGACGATCATCTTCGAAAATTCATCGGCGATATCGGCGTTCGAGCCTTCGAGCGTGCCGCCGATCACGTTGCGGCCGGCATCCGAGAAGATCGGCTGGCCGGACTCGAGGGTCTCCTCGAAGGCACCGCCGTCCTTGCGCTTGAGCAGCGCATCGGCCGGGAATTGCGCCACCGGGATCTGCGCGAGGCCGACGGTCTGACCATTGGAATAAATTCCCATCAGCCGCCCGCCCTCGCCGATCTCGACACCGGTCCGTGTCCCCGAGGGATAGCCATCCTGATTGAAGGTGTTGATGTTGACGCTGCCGTTGGTATCGGAAAACTGCGTCAGCCCGGTCAGGCCGAAGTTCATGTCGACGATGCCGCTGGATGCGCCATTGACCGTAAAGGGCTGGCTCAGGATGCCCGATGCGGGCGAGGTCATCCGGCCGTTGGCATCAAACGTCAGGGCGTTGCTGACCCGCGTCCATTTCGGCGCGGCCCCGGTGGCGGTGCTGTCGGAGAGGTAATACAGGCTCCAGGTTTCGGAACCGACCGTGTTGGAGGTCTTGCCCCAGCGCATCTGGACGTCGATCGGCGTGCCGATGCCGTTGTAGACCGTCAGCGACTGGCCGGAGATCGTCCGGTCGATGAAGCCGGTTTCATCGGTCGCCGCGACGGTCGCGCCGGTATAGGCCGCACCGCTCAGGAGCTCGGTGCCGGGGATGGCGATGTCGGAAATCTTGGTTTGCGGGTAGCTTGGCAGGTTGCCGCGGTATTCGAGCTGCTGGGTTGCCCGCGCCGGCAGGTTATCGTTGCTGATCTTGAGGATTTGCAGCGCCGAGCCCGTCGCCGAGCCGGTGTTCGGATCGACCGGATAGCCTTGCAGATAGAAGCCGGACCCGTTGACGAGATAGCCGTTGTTCGAAAGCTCGAAATCGCCGCGCCGGGTATAGACATTCGCGCCGGAGAAAATCGGGGAGCCGTCGACAAAGGCGCTGCGCTGCTTGACGGCGAAAAACCCTTCGCCGGAAATCGCGATATGCGTGCCGATCTGACTGGTCAGAAAATCGCCCTGCACGGTCGTCGTGCCGCGGCTGAACGCCCCCACCGAACCGGCGACCTCGCGCTTCGACGGCAAATCAGGGACAAGCGTCGAGAACGTCGTATCGACGCGCTTGAAGCCGGTCGTGCGGCTGTTGGCAATGTTGCCGGAAATGTTCTCAAGGGCGAAACTCTGGGCCGTAAGCCCGGAGACCGCCGTCGTCATCGCACCAAAAATACCCATGGACACACCCTCGACTGGCAGCAGGACAAAGCTGGCCGCCCGTTCGATGCGCCATGCACCGCCCGTCGACCGTGAGGCTTTTCCCGCATATTTCATGCCAAGGTTGTGTCTATGGTTTTTCAACAACTTAAAGTTGTAAAACCATCTTGACGCCCGGACGAGGCGGCGGTGCTTGCCGGGAGACCGGCAAGTTTTTCCGGGCAACCAAGTTTTTCCGGGCAACGCAACAAACGCACGGAGCCCGGGGGAAAGGAGATTTCCCCCCCGGGTTTCCTCGCGATACGCTGCGGCACTCGTTTTCATGGGTTCATTCCGCCGAGGCGGAAACCTCCGGTTAGCGGATGATGTTGATGACGTCCTGGAGCATCGACTGCGCCGTGGTGACGACACGGGTGTTGGCCGAATAGGCCTGCTGGGTGACGATCATCTTCGAGAATTCGTCGGCGATATCCGAGTTCGAGTTTTCAAGGCTGGCGCCGACAACACCGGAACCGCCCGAAGAAACCAGCGGCTGGCCGGATTCCAGCGTCTCCTCAAAGGTGCCGCCATCGTTCCGCTTCAGAAGGTTGCCGGCGGCGAAGGTGGCGGTGGCCACCCGGGCGAGTTCCACGGTCTGGCCATTGGAATAGCTGCCCATCACCCGGCCGCCTTCGGCGACGTTGATCCCTTCCAGCGAGCCGGTGGGATAGCCGTCCTGCGTGATGCGGTTCGGCGTCATGACGCCCTGCGAATTCGCGAACTGGGTGAGGCCGGTCGCGCTGAACGTCAGATCGATCGCGCCGGAGGTGACGCCGTTGACCGTGAACGGCGTGTTGATGAAGCCGGCGGCCGGGGCCGTCATCTGCCCGGAGGCGTTGAACTGGATCGTGTTCGACACCCGCGTCCACATTGGCGTCGCGCCGACGGCGGTGCTGTCCGACTGGTAGTAGAGGCTCCAGGTTTCCGGCGCGGCGTTGGTGGTCTTGCCCCAGCGCATCAGCACGTTGATGGGCGAGCCGGCGGCGTCATACACCGTGACGTTTTGGCCTTCGATGGTTCTGGCCTGGAAGATGGCGCTGTCCGCCGCATTGACGGTCGCGCCGGTATAGAGCGCGCCGGTCAGGAGTTCGCTGCCCGGCACCAAGGGATCGGCCTGGGCTGTCTTGGGATACTTCGGCAGGTTGGCCTCGTATTCCACCATGGTGGTGGCGCGGGCCGGCAGGTTGTTCGACGGGATCTGGACAAACTGCAACGCACCGCTGATCGTGCCGCTGGTCGGGTTGACCGGGTAGCCCATCAGGTAGTTGCCGGTGCCGTTGACGAGATAGCCGTTGCGGTCGACCTCGAAATCGCCGCGCCGGCTATACATGTTGGAGCCGCCGAAAACCGGCTGCCCGGCGGAAATGCCGGTGCGCTCCTTCACCATGAAGAAGCCATCGCCCGAGATCGCCATGTTGGTGCCGATCTGGCTGGCCTGCACATCGCCCTGAACGGTCGTCGTGTTGCGGCTGAAAGCGCCCACCGAGCCCGAGAGCTCGCGGCGCGGTGGCATGTCCGGCACGAGATCGGCGAAGGAGGTGTCGACGCGCTTGAAGCCCGTCGTCCGCGAATTCGCGATGTTGCCGGAGATATTCTCAAGGGCGAAGCTCTGGGCCTGGAGGCCTGAAATCGCCGTCGTCATTGCACCGAAGATACCCATGGAACTGAACCCCGATCACGTCTGAAAAAACCTGGTGGCGGGGGCCAATACGCACAACCTGAAAGTCCCCTGCCTGACGGACAAGGTTGGCAAGGGGCGTGCCATAAGTTGAAATTCAGTATTTTCAGCGTGTTAGACTGTAGCACACGCTGTGGTTGCTGGAAGTTTCGACCTTTTTCCTGGTTCAGCCGGCAGGATTTTCCGCAACTTTATCTGGTATCAATGTATTTGATACAACTCTAGATAGTATAATGGGTTCGCATTCAATGAACGGAAGCGGACGACACAGGTCGAGGGCGGCAATTCCTACCCGGGCCGTCAGCACCCCGTTCAGCACGCCCTCGCCGAGTTTGGCGGAGAGCCTCGCCGCGAGCCCGGCGCCGATGATCTGGCTGAAAACCGAGTCCGCCACCGCCATGCCGCCCGTGACCGCCAGATGGGACGCGACCCGCGCCGCCAGCCGCAACAACCCGAAACCGCTCGCCCGGCCGCCGTAAATCCCGGAAAGCTCCCGGATCAGCCGGACGCTCTGGGCGAGGACAAACAACAGGTCGACAATCGCCCTTGGCGAGAGCGCGGTGACCACCGAAACGCGTTGCGAGGCGGTGGCGATCGCGCGACGGGCCGCATCGTCCTTCGGCTTGAGCAGCGCCCGCTCGGTGATCACGAGCAGGGTCTTGGGATCGTGCAGCTCGCCGAGCGCCAGATCGACTTCGGCCCGGCCGGCGGCAGAGGTCGGGTCGCGGGCATAAAATCCGCGGAGATCGGCGACGAGTTCGCGCGCTCCGCCCTTGTCCGGCGCCGCCAGCCATGCTGCGGCCCGTTCGCGCAAGGAGGCCACCTTGCGCATGCGGAAAATCGCCAGGAATTCCCGCCCCAGAAACACCAGCAGGCCGAATGCGACGACCCCCGCCAACCCGAGGGCGGCCTGGGCGATCCAGGGGGATTTCGCCTCCAGCGAGAGAAGGAACCCCCAGGCGGCATCGCCGAGGTAAATCGCCGTCAGCAGCCAGAACGCCGTCCAGACCAGTGAGGAAAACGAGAAAAACCCCGGCTGGCGCGGCAGGGGCGCTGGCGCGGCGATGGCATCGACCTCCGGTTCGAGGGCTTCGGTGATCTCGACCTTGGCGCGCCGGCCGGATGCTTCTGTTCCGCCGGTGAGATCGAAAGCGCGCGGCGCGCGCAAGGGTGCAGGCGTATCGGGCGCGGGTTTCCGGGGGCCGGGCTTCTCGAGCCCCTCAAGCGGGATCGCGCGTGGATGCTTCTCGTGATCCTTCATGTCAGTGCATCCCCGAGCAGGAACTCAAGCGCCCGGTCCAGCCGGATGTGCGGAAGGCCAGCCTCGCTTTTGCCAGTCTCGGTTTTGCGCATGGAGGGGCCCGGCGGGCGGAAGCGGAGAAAACGAAGATCGACGCTGGCGCCGGAAAACAGCGTTTCGACATTCTCCGGCAGATCGCCGGGGAAAATCGCCGCCTCGGCCTCGCCGTCGAAGCGCCGGCCGTCGAGTACCTCACCGGCCAACGGCACCCCGGCGACACAGGCGAGCTCGACGCCCTTCTCGCGGGCCATCACCTCGCGCGTCGCCCGGATCGCCGCCAGCGCCAGGCTCTCGCTCGGCACCCCCGCCGCTTGCGCCCGGTGATGCGCCCGGCGCACCAGTACCCGCAGGATGGCTTCCAGCCGGTCGTGATTGGTGTGATGCAGGTGGTCCGCCTTGGTCGCGGCGAAGAGAATGCGGCTCACCTTCGGCGAAAACAGGCTCGAGAGCAGCGAATTACTGCCGACATGGAACGCCGAAAGCACCGCCGTCAGCGCTTCCTCAAGGTCGGCCAGCGCCTCCGGCCCGCCATTGAGCGCGCCGAGCACGTCGACGAGCACGATCTGCCGGTCGATCCGCGAAAAATGATCGGCAAAGAACGGCCGGACCACCTTGGCCTTGTAGGCTTCATAGCGCCGCGCCATCAGCGCCCCGAGCGAGCCCGCCGGCAGCGCGCCGGAAGCCCCCAGCCGGAGCGGCGCAAAGGTCAGCGCCGGCGCGCCCTCGAGATCGCCGGGCATCAGGAACCGCCCTGGCGGCAGCGCCGAAAGCTCCCGTCCCTCGGCCCGGCAGGCGCGGAGCGAGGCCGTGAAAATCTCGGCAAGACGCCGGATTTCGGGC
>CAZNAT010000012.1:0-18875 GCA_964571245.1 uncultured Methylobacterium sp. | reverse complement strand
GATCGACATCGGCCAGCGCCGCCAGAAACGGTTCGAACGGCCCGCGGCGTTTGCCGATCTCGGCTTTTGCCAGCGTTTCGGCGGAGAATTCGGCGTAGCTTTTCGCCAGCAGCGGCAGATCGAGCAGCCATTCGCCGGGGTAATCGACGATATCGAGCGCGAGTTTCGAAAGCCCCCCGCCCAGCATACCTCCCGGCCCACGCAGCCCGCCGAGGTAACGCCGGCGGCTCTGGTAGTCGATTTCAAGGCTCAGCGCCGAGATCTGCCGGGTGGAATTCGGCCAGGCGCGATCCGGCGCGGTCAGCGTCGCGAGGTGATCCTCGTAGCCAAAGCGCGGCAGGGCGTCATCCGGATGCTGGACGATGCGCGCCGAAGCGATTCGCCCCTCGCCCATCGCGCGGAACCCCGCCATCCTGCCGCCGGAAACCAGCGCATGCACCATGCCGGTAATAAAAACGGTCTTGCCGGCGCGCGAAAGCCCGGTCACGCCAAGCCGGATGGTGGGATCCCCCAGACGCGCCAGATAGGCCCCGAGATTGGCGGTGCCCGACGCCATCTCCTGCCAGAGCGTACCCGCGGGCACCGAGGATTTCTGCGACATACTCTTGATCTCTTGTCCGCCAGAACGCTTGTTCGTCAGAATTCGTGTTCGCAGGCATTTTGTCCGCCCGGGAAGGCGATCCCCGCCGTCCGATCCCCGCCGTCAAGGAATGGCGATCCCTGCGTCTGGTTGCAAGCCCTGCACGATCAAGCTGCAGAAGACCATGCCTTGCGCCATCAATCCTCGTCGATGCCGCCAAGCATGGCAGGCGTGATGAAATGAACCAGCCGTGCCACGCCCTGATCGGCCTCGTCCCAGCGGCCCGCCCATTCGAGATGGATCAGTCCGGCGGTCGGCAATTTACGCTCCAGCCGGCGCAGGCCATCCCGCTCGCTCGATTGTTCCGACGCGAGAAACAGCGCCAGCGCGTGAAAGCCCGGATTGTGCCCGACCATCAGGACCGTTTTGGCACGATCAGGCAGGTCCTGCACCAAGGACAGCAGGGTTCCCGGCTGCGCGTCATAGATCCTCGGCTCGGTCACGGGAGCAAGACCGGGGATGACCCCCGCCAGGGCCTGAAACGTTTCCCGGGTGCGGCGCGCGCCGGAAACCAGCACGAGGTCGAGCCTGGGCGCGAGGTTGCCGAGCTGCCGGGCGACAAGCGGCACCGCGATCTCGCCTCTCGGCGCCAGCAGCCGCTCATGATCGGCCACGCCCTCCGGCCAGGCGGATTTCCCATGCCGCAAAAGAAAGAGATGCCGCGTCATCGCCCGCCCCCTCCGGGTAAAGGCCCGGGATCCCCGCCTTCTTTGACGCGGGGCGGCCAAACATGCAATGGAACCGGCCCGCATGCCCACAACCGCGAGCCCAATTCCCATGGATAACGCCAACCCCGCACACCGCTACGCCCATCGTGCGAAGCCGTTCTCCAACGACCTCGAACTGGCCCTGTCGGATCGGGAGCTGGTGGCCGAACGCGGCCGCTCGAAGCAAACCTACACGCTGGCACGGCTGGAGCGCATCCGCCTGACGTTCAAGCCGCGCAACACCGCGCGCAAGGCCTTCGTCTGCGAGGTCCGCGCCGAAGACGGCAAAAGCGTGAAGTTCGACAATATTTCCTGGAAATCGCTGATCGACGTCGAGCATAACAGCGCCGGCTATCGCGCCTTCGTTCTCGAACTGGTCCGGCTGGCCGCCGCCGCCAACCCGAAGCTCGAACTCCTCGCCGGGCTTGCGCCCTGGCGCTACCGCCTGATGCAGATCGTCGGCTATGCCTTCGTCGCGGCGCTGGGCGGCGCGGCGATCATGGCAGGGCTGCATTCGAGCCCGGTTGTGGCGCTCGCCTGCCTGGGGCTGGGGGCCTATCTCGCATTCTGGCTGCACGAGTTCCTGACCCGCAACACCCCGCGCGTCTTCCGGCCGGACGCGGTGCCCGAGGCCGTGCTGCCGCAGCTTCCGGTCTAGGGCCCGGCCGGCGCATGTCGTCCGGGCGCTTATTTCAGGCCTGAGCGGGATCCAACCTGGTTGAATCAGAATTCCCGCTCCATCTTGTTGTTTTGGCGCATTTTCGCTGGCGCGGACCTTCGGTTGCTGACGCAAACCGGGAGCCACCCCTGCCTGCGCAGGGGCATGCTTCGCTCGAAAATCCTCTAGCGCACCACCAGCACCGAGCAGGTCGCGTGGCGCACGATATTGGTCGCATGCGAGCCGATCAGATAGGTCGCCAGCGTCGGCCAATGCGAACCGCAGACGATCAGGTCGGCCTTGCATTCCTCCGCTTCGGCGAGAACCTCGTGATAAACCCCGCCCGAGCGCGTCGCGGTTGAAACCTTGTCGGCCGGCAGGCCGAGCCCGGAGGCGATATCGACGAGTTCCTTGACCACCCTGGCCTTTTCGCCGGATTCAAAATCCGCCGGGACGTATTCGAGATAGGTCGAGGGCACGATCGGCATGACATAGACCAGCCGCAGCTCCGCGCCCCAGCTCGCTGCCAGCCCCTTGGCCTTGTCGAGCGCCGCGGTCGTCAGCGCCATATCGCTGAGATCGACGGGAACCAGCAATTTCCTGAACATGATCTGTCCTCTCCGCTCCATCGCCGCAGCACCACGGCATTTTATGGTAACACCCCTAGACCGTCTCCGGTTCCGCTTCCTTGCCTCAGATCAATTGATTGGCCTCAGATCAATTGACTGGCCTCGGATCAAGAGCAGAAAATACAGAATGGGCATCGGGGTCAAATTCCGACCCAAGGTCCGTCCCCGGTGCAAATTCCGATTGACGCCCCGCGCCCATCGGCGGAAGGGATAGGCTTGGACGCGACACGGGATAGGCCTTGGCGCGAAAAACGGGTTCCCGATGCTCCCTACTTCTTCAGATGACGCGCCGGTCGTAGCCTGGCTGAAGCGCGCGCGCAGCGAGCCGGTAATCTTTCTGATGGCGCTCGCCTTCGTCAACACGCTGGGGTTCGCCGGCTGGCAGACGCTGTTCAACAATTTTGCCAAGGAAGCGGCGGGCTTCACCGGCGCGGAAATCGGGCTCTCGCAGACCATTCGGGAAATTCCCGGGTTTCTCGCGTTCACCGCGATCTTCTGGTTTCTGGTGATGCGCGAGCAGACGGTGGCGTATCTCTCGCTGCTGATCCTGGGCGGCGGCATCGCCATCACCGGCTATTATCCAACCCTGACCGGGCTTTTGATCACCACCTTCATCATGTCGGTCGGTTTCCACTACTTCGAGACGGTCAACCAGTCGCTTTCGCTGCAGCTGTTCCCCAAAGCGCAGGCGCCGCGCCTGCTGGGCCGGGTCAGCGGTGCGGCAGCGACGGCGCAGTTTCTGGTCTATGGCGCGCTCGCCCTGTTGTGGTGGTTCGGGTTCCGGCAGTACGAAACGCTGTTCGGCCTGATCGGGCTCGCATGCATCGTGATGGCGATGGCCGGGTTTGCGTTCTTCAAGAAATTCGACGGCGCGGTGCCGCAGCGCAAAACCATCGTGCTGCGCCGACGCTACTGGCTCTATTACGTCCTAACCTTCATGAACGGCGCCCGGCGGCAGATTTTCACCGCCTTCGCCGGCTTCCTGCTGGTCGAGAAATTCGGGTTCCGGGTCCCGGAGATCGCCGTGCTCATGCTGGTGACGGCGGCGCTCAACACCTTTGCCGCCCCGCGCCTCGGCGCGCTCGTCGGACATTGGGGCGAACGGCGCACGATCGCCTTCGAGAACATCACGTTGATCGTGGTGTTTCTCGGCTATGCCTTCGCGACCTCGGGCTGGCTGGCGGCGAGCTTCTTCGTGATCGACGGCGTATTCTCGATCCTCGTCATCGCCCAGCGCACCTATATGCAGAAGATCGGCGATCCCGCAGATATGGCCCCCACCGCCGCCTGCGCATTCACCATCAACCATATCGCCGCGGTCGTGATCCCCGTGACCTTCGGGCTTTTATGGCTCAAGGACCCCAGCTTCGTCTTTCTGCTCGGCGCGGGCATTGCCACAACCTCGCTTCTGCTGTCGTTTCTGGTGCCGCATGATCCCGGGCCGGGCAATGAAACGGTATTTTCCGGCCGCAGCCCCGGCGGAACCCCCGCGCCCAGCCCGGCCGAATGACCCCCGAAGGTCATGGGGTTTCCCCCATGGCCCTCGCAAGCGCGACGGCGCGTCCGAGCTTATGCGAGGGACATTGTTCTGAATAGGAAAGCGGATCGCTAGGGTCTGGACCTATTCATTTCGATGAAGTGGACACCGGTTCATCGAAAGAAAATACGACAAAACAAGAAGATAGAGCGGTCGATCTCGTTCAGTCAGATCGGAAACCGCTCTAGATCCGCGTGGTGAAATCGACCAGCCAATCCGGCATCGCCCGGACAATGGCGGCCTCGATGCTCTTGTCAAAACCGGTGAGGATCATCGCCCCCATCGCCAGAAACAGGATCGCAAAGGTCAGTTTTCCGCGCCCCGAGGTGGAGAATGCCATCAGCGCCGCCTTGCGCCGCCCCAGGGCCTCGCGGGTGCCGTAAGCCAGCACCAGCATCACGCTCGCCGCGCCGAACGAGAAGAACGCCATGGCGATGGCGGCCTGCAACACGGTTCCGGTCTGCGCGGCAAGGCCGATGGCGGCAAACAGGCTCGGGCCGGCGCAGGGGCTCCAGATTGCGCCCAGCAGCAGGCCGGTGACGAACTGGCCGGTGTTGCCGGCCAGCGAAAGCCGGTCGAGCGCGCCCGATGCCTTGTCCGCCAGCGGCCCAAGCCCGATTGCGAACGCCGTCTGGCCTTGCGGAACCAGCATCGCCAGCCCGATCGCGATCATGATGATGGCCCCGGCGATCCGGATCGTATCCTGGCTGAGGCCGATCGCCGGGCCGACCGAGGCGACGAGCGTGCCGAGCACCGTGAAGGTGACGCTCATCCCGGCCATCAGCGCCAGCGGCCCCCATTTGCCCTCGCGCAGCGCGGTCGCGACGCCACGATGGCGCTGGCGTTGGCGTCCGCCGCCAGCACGAAGGGGAGCATCGGCAGGACGCAGGGGTTGAGCGTCGTCAATGCGCCGGCGAGATAGGATAGAACGAGCGTCTGCATGGGTTTCCCGGAACTGGAGCTGTCCGGGAATGGCGCGAAACCACGCTCAACACCAAGTCACGCTTATGTCATGACCCCGTTCAAGCCTGTCTGGATCAAGCCTGTCTTGCCGGGGTACGCACCACCAGCCCGTCGAGCGCGTCGGACAGCTTGATCTGGCAGGAAAGCCGGGAGTTCGGCCGGATATCGAACGCGAAATCCAGCATGTCCTCTTCCATCGGCGACGCCGGGCCGACTGCCGCGGTCCAGGCCTCGTCGACATAGACATGGCAGGTCGCGCAGGCGCAGGCGCCGCCGCATTCCGCCTCGATCCCCGGCACGGAATTGCGGATCGCGGCCTCCATCACGGTCGAGCCGTTTTCGGCCACGACCTCGCGTGCGGTGCCATCGTGTTCGATGAAGGTGATCTTGGCCATGCCCTGCTCCGGATGAGACGTTCGATCCGGGACATAGAACAAGATGCCCCCAAGTGGAAACCGGTTTTACAAGTGGAAACCGGTTTTGCGATCTTCGTCCGGCAAATAAGCCGGGGCTCAGGCGGCGCGGCGAAGCTCGCCGATCGCGCCGATCGCCTCGCGGATCGAGCCGTTCAGCGCGTCAAGGGCCGAACGCCAGCTTGGTTCGGAGGCGGCAATCATGGTTTCGCAGGCCTCGGCATGGGCCGCCACCCGCCAGGCGCCGACCGAGCGCGAGGAGCCCTTCAGGGTGTGCGCCAGCTCCATCCGGCGGCGCTGATCGGACGCGGCGGCAAGCTGGTCCACGACCGAGCGCGCCTGGACGACAAAAAGATCCAGGACTTCCCGCTCCAGCGCCCGGTCCCCGAGGGTCTGGCGCGCGAGGTGAACGAGATCGATCGGTCGCTCGAACGATGGCGGCGCCCCTTCTGGCCGGATGGTATCGTGCATGAACATGGTTTTCCCCCATTGGCGGAGGTCGAGATCCCTCCGTGAGCACGAAGGCTGCGGCCGAAGCGGTTAAGATGCCGCGAAAGCCAGCCGATCTTGCACGCCCCGCGTGCAAATGCCTGCCAACAAGGTCGCCAGCGCGTTAACGACGATTGCAGATCGTTAACGGTTTCTGTTTTCGTTGGCGTTGCGAAACGGTAAACTGTAATTGAATTCGGTGGACTGCCCGTTTCAGGCGGGCAAAGTCGCGCCCTGTTTCCGTGAGGTGATCTCCGGGCACTCAGGGGCGCTGTTGAGGGTGACGCGTATGGCCACGCAAAAGAAGAACAAGGATCCTTCCGAGGCGGCTCTGTCGGCGCTTGAGGAAGCGCTGGGCATGAGCGCCCCGGCGCATGCCGCGACAAAGGCGGCGGAGCCCCCGCTTGGCGATGCACCGGCCTTGTCCTCCGATACGGCGGCCGCCACCGAGGCCCCGCGCCTGCCGCGCGTCGATGATCTCGATATCTTCAAATCGTCACAGAACAAGAATTTGACCGAGAGCCAACCCGAACCGAGCGCCACGCCCCCGGGCAAGGGCGGTGAGAACACCGGCGCCGCGCCCTCGAAGGCGCCCGATCTTGCCGCAACCAAAACGCGCCGCGCCGCTTCGGAAAAGCCCGCACCGGACCCCTTCGCCGATTCGCCCGAACTGGTCGCCCCGCCGCCGCGTCTTCCGCGCAGCGCGACGGTGCTGCCGGCCAATGACGACCAGCGCGCCAGCGTTGCCGAACTGCTCGAACCGCTTTCCCGCGCCGCGCCAAAGGGCCCGCTGGTTTTCGCGAGCCTGCTTTCCCTGGTCTGGCTCGCGAGCGCCGGCTTCCTCCTGTCGCGTCCGGACGGGTATCTGCTCACCGCCGACGGCGCCTTGCGCTCGGGGATCGAGGCCACGCTGGTCCTGGCGGCGCTCGGCGTCGTCGTGCCGGTGCTGTTCTTCTTCTCGATGGCGGCGCTTCAGCGCCGTTCGCGCGAACTCAAGGTATCCGCCCGGGTGATGGCGGAAGTCGCGGCCCGCCTCGCCGAACCGGAAGTGGCCGGCACCGAAACCGTCTTCACCCTCGGCCAGGCCGTGCGGCGCGAAGTCTCCTCGATCGGCGACGGCATCGAGCGCGCGGTGTCGCGCGCCAGCGAGCTGGAGAGCCTCGTCCATGGCGAGGTGACCGCGCTTGAGCGCTCCTACGCCGACAACGAATACAAGATGCGCACGCTGGTCAACGAGCTGTCGGCCGAACGCGAGGCCATCATGGCGACCGCGGACCGGATCCGCACCACGATCGAAGCCGCGCATCAGGGGTTCACGGTCGATATCACCAAGGCCGGCACCTCGATTTCCACGGCGATCGAGGACGCCAGCGGTCGCGTCAGCTTCATGATCGGCGGCAAGCAGGACGAACTCGTCTCGACGCTGGATCGCAGCGCCGCGCATTTCGCCGACCTCATCGGCGAGCGCGCCCGCGCCATGTCCGAACAGCTCACCAGCGTCACCCGCGAGACCGCGGAAACCCTGGTCACCGCGCGCGGTGACCTCGTCGCCGAGATCAGCCGGACCGGTGCCGGCATCGTCGCCGAAATCGGCCAGACGTCGACCTTGTTCACCTCCACGCTGGGCGAACACGCCCAGACGACGTCGCAGGCGATCGAAACCCTCAGCCAGCAAACGACCGAAGCCCTCCGGCAGGCGAGCACGACGCTGGTTGGCCAGTTCCACGACGCCAGCGCCATTACCATCCAGTCGCTCGAAGGCGTCACCGACAACTCGACCCGCGCGATCCGCGAGGCCACCGCCACCTCGGCGGAATCCTTCCGCGCGATCAGCGACGACGCCATCGTCACCCTGCGCAATGCCGCCGAAGAAACAACCGCCGCGCTGCAAACCACCAGCTCCGAGATCGTCGCCGTGCTGGCGCAGTCCTCGGACGCCGCGACGACCCGCTTCCAGGATATCGCGACCGATTCGGCGCGCGTCATCGCCGAGACCCTCGAGACCTCCACGGCAAGCTTCCGTGAAGCCGGAATGGCGATCAAGACCGAGTTTGATGAAACCGCCTCGATCGTCAACACCGCCTTCTCCGAGAACGGCCGCTCGATCATCGAAACCGTCGGCGCGCGCGCGGTCGAGATCAACGACGCCATGCGCGTGGCCTCCGGCAATCTCATCGAAGCGATGGAAAGCCGTGGGCTCGAAGCCAGCCAGATGATCGAGGAAAAGGGCACCCGCATCGCCGAGGAAATCGCCCTGCGCGGCGAGGAACTCGCGAGCAAGATCATCGAGAGCGCCGGCACGCTCGAAACCAGCCTGCGCGAGAATTCCGGCCTGATCGAAACCAACCTCGACACCGGCACCACCCGCCTTGCCGATATCCTGACGATGCACGCCGATGGCATGGCCCGCAGCCTGTCCGGCGCCACCGATATTCTCGGCGAGACGCTGCAGGAGAAGGCCAATCTCGTCGAGAGCCACCTTGACGGCGGCACGGCACGCCTGAGCGGGCTGTTCGAGAGCCACGGCAAAGCCCTCACCGGCAACCTTGAAGGCACGCTGGCCTCGATCGACGACACGCTCAAGTCGCAGATCGCGACCTTTGAATCGAGCCTGGTCGAGCGCGGGATTTCGCTGGCCGATCTGGTTGGCGCGCGCATCAGCCAGGCCAACGAAGCCTTCGGCATCGCCGGCGAAAGCCTTGGCAACCTGATTTCCGAACGCACCCGCGACGCCAGTTCCGGCCTCAAGGTGGAGATCGAGGAACTCGGCACCGCGCTGATGCGGCAGGCGGCATCGGCCACCGAAAAGCTCGCGCTCTCGGGGCGCGAAGTCGTTCAGGCCATCACCTCGCATGGCACCAAGGTCAACGAAGCCCTCGCCGGCAACGCGATGCGGCTCTCCGAGACCGTGACCGAGCGGACCGCCGGGCTCAGCGAAAAGTTCGAGAGTTTCGAACGGGTTTTCGTCGGCAAGGCCGATTCGCTCGAAGCCACCGTCGTCAATCGCTCGGCTTCCCTGACCGAAACGCTCCAGGCTCGCACCAGCGAGGTGACGGCCACACTCGAAAGCCTGCTCAACCGGATCGAAAGCGGCCTCGACTCCCGCGCCAAGGTGCTCGGCGATACGCTGGCCCTACGCACGCTCGAGTTCTCGCGCATCGTCGGCGATAGCGGCTCGCAGCTGCTCGGCGCGCTCGAAACCCGGGTCGACACCTTCTCGAACCAGGTGGTGAACCCGCTCGCGGCGCATCTGGCCGAAATCGAGACCCGCACGGACAGCGCCGCTGCCCGTATCAGCGCCAGCCTGGGACAGAGCGCGGATGCGATCCTGCTGCGCTCCGGCGAGGTCGAGCGCAGCCTCGCCAGCCTCAGCCGCGAAGTCGGCGGGGAGCTGATGTTGCGTGCCGAGGCGTTGACCACCGGGCTCTCCGGCAAGGCCGAAGAGATCGCCCAGATCTTCGAACAGAAGGGCGAAGGCTTCCTCAAGACGATGGAGACCCGTGGCGACGGCCTTGTCCGCAGCCTTGAAGCGGCCACGGCCGAATTGGCCAACCGGGTCACGACTTCGCTATCCGAACTGAACACGGCCATCGAATCCGGCTCGGCCTCGTCACTGGGCGGCATCACCGAAGCCAACGACAAGCTCCGCACCGAAGTGACCGCCCTGCTCGGCCGCCTGAGCGACGCCAACCAGCTGCTCAACACCATCGTCGGCTCCGCAACCCGGGACCTCGGCGAGGTCGAGGGCCGGATGTCCGAGCGCGTTCGCGGGCTTGAATCGACGCTGGCCGCCATCCTCTCCGCCTCCCGCGAAGGCTCGGATGTTCTCACCGCGAAGGTGGAGGCCATTCGCGCGGCCTCGGGGGATGTGCTCGACCACTCCGAAAACATCTCGCGCAGCCTGGAGGAGCGCACCACCGCGCTTCAGGCCCTCACCAGCCAGCTCAGCTCGACGCAGACCCAGGTCAACCGCCTGCTGAGCGATCGCCAGAATGCCTTCGAATCCCTGACCACCAGCCTGCAATCACGCGTCGAGGATATCGATTCGATGCTGCGCTCCTTCACCGCCCTGGTGGACGAACAGCTCGAAACCGCCCAGACCAAGGCGCGCGAGACCAGCATGCTCGTGCATGAAACCGCCGAGAACGCCGCCGCCGCCATCGGGACGCAGTTCGAGCGCGTCCGGCTGGAAAGCGGCAAGGAGCGCGAGCGGACCGCCGCCAGCCTCCGCTCGGCCTACGAGCAGTCGAATTCGGAAATGTCGAGCCTGTTCCAGCGCACGCTGGATGGCTTTGCCGCCACCGCCGCGCAATTCCGGCAGGCGTCGCAGGATGTGCTGCGCGAATTGGAATCAACCCGGCAGGCGCTCCAGACCGGCGGGCTTGAAATCCCCCGCGAAGCGAAGGAAGCCAGCGCCAACCTCAAGCGCGTCGTCGCCGACCAGATGCGCGCGCTCAATGAACTGAGCGAGATCGTCACCCGCTCCGGCCCCTCACTCGATGTTGCAGAACCCGGCATCTCGCTATCGCCGCAGCCGCCCCGCCGCGCCGAACCCGAGACTTCGCGGGCCGCAGCATCGGCCTACCGTCCGGCGCCGGAAGCCCCGCCCGCGCCGCGCCTCGAAACGCGCAACCCGCGCCCGGCCGGTTCCGGCCCCACCACCGGCCAGCGGCCCGGCGCCAGCTGGCTCAGCGGCCTCCTGGAACGGGCCTCGGAAGACGAGGCGCCGATGGCGCAGCCGTCGCGCCAACGGCCCGATCAGGGTTCGGCCAGCCGCATCGAATCGCTTGATTCGCTGTCGGTCGATATCGCCCGGATGATCGACCACGAAGCGGCGGTCGATTTGTGGGAGCGCTATCGCAAGGGCGAACGCAACGTCTTCACGCGGCGGCTCTACACGCTGCAGGGGCAGGAAGCCTATGACGATATCCGCCGCCGGTACCGCCGGGACGCGGAGTTCCACAAGACGGTGGACGCCTATATCGAGCAATTCGAGCGCCTGTTGAGCGAAGTGGCGGGGGATGACCGGGATTCGATGGTCGCCCGGACCTACCTCACCTCGGAGACCGGCAAGGTTTATACCATGCTTGCCCATGCCGCCGGCCGGTTCGACTGAGGCGCGGGCAACTGCGGAAGGCATCCCAAGAGGGCGGCTTTTCAGCCGCCTTTTTTGTGCCCCGGACGGGACTGAAATGCCCCAAAACGGCCAGCGACGGCCGGGCTCAGAAAATGATTCAACAATATATTACAACTATAGGTTGTTGTTGAGTAAAGCGTCGGACCTTTGGGGCCCTCACGGGCTGTGCTCCGGGCCAAGCCTTGTCGCGGCGGCTCACAGATTGATTCGGGTTCAAAGCACAACCCTTTGGTGCGGCTTCGCTCTGGCCGGGCGGGCGGCAAGGCGCGAGATTGCGCTCAGATCCGCGCGGAAACCCAGCGGACGACATCCCGCAGCAGGCTCTGCGTCGCCAGATCCAGCGCGGCGATGGCCGCCGGACCGCTCGCCGCACCCCCGGAAGGCACGCGGCTGGTGAACACCTGGCCGGCGAGGATCCGTCCCGACCGGTCATTGACGATCTTGACCGAAACCTCGACCACCGCCTCACCGCTGCGCTCGTCGATGCCGAAGGTGCGGATTTCCGAGTTGAGCTGCGCGACGGGGATCAGCCTGTCCCCGGGGCGGCCAACCGCCTGGATCCGCTTGCCGTTCTCGAAGGTCTGGATCAACCGCACCTGCAGCAGTTTCGGCAGCCGGTCCGACCACTGCGCATCCGGCAGATAGGCGATGCCGCCCGCGCTGGTGACGATCAGGATGCGGTTGGAATCGATCGCCTGCAAGGCCTGCGGTTCGGCCACGACCAACAGGCCACGCCCGCGCCCGGCAGCAATCCCGTCACGCGGCGCGGTAAGGTCGAAGGTCGCGGGCGGGGCGCCGGAGGAACAGCCGGCAACCAACAGCGCCGCGGTAACGGCAGCAGCCCACGGCGCGCGCGCGCGCCACCCTGCCCCGCCGACTTCGATCCGCTGCAACCCGCCCCGCATACCGTACGCTTTTTTCTCGAACAAACCCGCCGACCCGATTACCGGCGGTATTCTGGAATATTGGATTGCCCGCCAAAGAGCAATTGCTGCGGGTTCCGTTCCAGCGACCGGACGGCCCGAGAGAGATCGCCGACCGCCTTGCGGGATTCCGCCGCCAGCGCTTCGATATCGCGCAGCCCGGGCCCGGTAAAGCGGTTGATACCCGCGGTAATTTCCGCCGTGCGCTTGTCGAGATTGCTGGCCAGCCCCCGGATCGATTTCGCCGCCTCGGCGATTTCACTCGTCAGGCCCGCGAACTGCCCATCCTGCCCGCCACCGAAAAACTTCTCGGCACCGGCCATGACATTGTCGAGACGGCCGGCGGATTGGCTGACCCGCTCGGTGATGCGGGCGATTTCCTTGAAGGTCTCGTCGAGGCTTTGCGAATTGCGCCCAAGCACATCGGCGAATTTCTGCGCCCCTTCGAGGGTCTGGTTGATCTTGTCGGCGTCGAGCGCCCGGGCGACACGGGTGATTTCATCGAGCGCGGTATCGAGCCTGGAGACGCTCAGGTTCAGGCTTTTCGCAAGCTGCGCGGAATCGCTCAAAAGGGAGGTGACGCTTTGCTTGTTGTCGCCGAGCGCCTCGGCGAAGCTGGCGATATTGTTCACGGCCTTGTTGACCGCCACGGTATCGACCGCCTTGACCAGCGCTTCGGCTGAATCCGTGAACCGTTCCAGCCGGTTCGAGAGCGAGCTGACTTTCTGGCTCATCTCCCCGACATTGGCGAGGAACGAGGAAACGCCGGAGGAATTATCCGCCAGCGCCTTGGAAAAAGCCTCGACGTTTTTCACGGTCGAGAGGATCGAGCCTTCGCTCTGGAGCATCAGATTATCGGCGCGGGTGAGGAAGGAATCGACCTTGCCGGAAAGACGCTGCACGGTTTCGAGGATATCCTGGTAGTCGGAGCGATCGGCGAACATGATCGGTGGCGCCTTGCTCTTGGGATCCGGGTTCGCGAGATCGGGCGTGTCACTGGCCCCGCCGGTGAGCTGAACCGAGGCAACGCCCGTCAATCCCTGATATTCCAGCCGGGCCTTGGTATCGGCTTTCATCGGCGTCAGCCGGTCGATCTCCACCGTCGCCATCACCTTTCCGGGATCAGACGGCATGATCTCGATGGCGGTGACCTCTCCGACCCGAAGGCCGTTGAAGCGCACGACGGAGCCCTTCGACAGTCCGGACACCGAGCCGACGAACACGATGCGGTAGGCACGGCGATCGCCGTTTTCCCCGGCGCGCTTGAACCAGTAGACAAAGCCGAAAGCCCCGGCGAGAACGGCCAGGGTGAACAATCCGACAAGAGCATAGTTCGCTCGGTTTTCCATTCGGCTCCCCGTTGACGCTGGAACTGGAAAGGCTGTTCCGCAAGCTCGGTGTTCGCCCCCAACCGAAACAGCGAACCGGCCAAAAATACAATCAAAAAACGACCCGCGGGACAACGATGGTCGGGCAGTGTCTCTTATCGGTGCGCCTTCGAGGGGGTGTGAATATGGCTCGCCCGCGCGCGCGGTCCGTTGAAATAGGCCTGAAGCCAGGGGTGAGGGTGCGCCTTCAACTCGTCCAGCGTGCCTTCGCACAGCACCTTGCCATCGCCGAGCGCGGCGATCCGGTCACAGATCCCCGCCAGACTATCGAGATCATGCGTCACCATGAACACGGTGAGGCCCAGGGTCTTCTGGAGCGTTGCGATCAATTCGTCAAAATCGGCGGCACCGATCGGGTCGAGCCCGGAGGTCGGCTCGTCGAGAAAGACGATCTCCGGGTCGAGCGCCAGCGCGCGGGCCAGCGCCACGCGCTTGATCATGCCGCCCGAAAGTTCGGAAGGAAAACGCTCCGCCGCCTCGGGCTTGAGGCCAACCAGACGAAGCTTCACCATCGCCATCTCGTCGAGCAGCGCTTCGGACAGCTTGAGGTATTCGCGCATCGGAAACTGGATATTCTGCTTGACGGTGAGCGAGGAGAACAGCGCGCCATGCTGGAACAGAACCCCCCAGCGCCGCTCGATCAGCCGGCGGCGTTGCGCGCTAAGACTATGCATATCATGCCCGAACACCCGGACCATCCCGCGCTTCTGCCGGATGAGGCCGATAATCGTGCGCAACAGGACCGATTTGCCGGTGCCGGATGCGCCGACGACCCCGAGGATTTCGCCGCGCCGGACGTCGAGATCGAGCCCGTCCATGATCAGCCGCTGGCCGAAACCGACCGCCAGATCGCGCACCGAGATGATCGTGCGCCCGGGGCCATCCCCCTGGGCATTCTCATGGCCAGGCGCTTCATCCTCAGGAAGAGAGACGCGGATGCTCATGGTGCCCTCAATAGTCGATCGCCGCGAAGAACATCGCGAACAAACCATCGACCACAATGACCACGAAGATCGATTTGACCACCGAGGCTGTCGTATGCGCGCCCAGCGATTCCGCGCTGCCGCGCACGGCAAACCCCTCGATGCAGGCGATGATGCCGATCACCAGCGCCATGAACGGTGCCTTGATCATGCCGACCATGAAGGTGTTGAACCCGATCGCGCCCTGAAGCCGGCTGAAGAACACCTCCGAGCTGACCCCGCCGTAGAAAAACGCCACCACCGCGCCGCCGGCAATCCCCGCCATCGACGCGAGAAAGGTGAGCAGCGGCAGGCCGATGACCAGCGCGAGGATGCGCGGCAGCACCAGCACCTCCAGCGGATCAAGCCCCATGGTCTGGAGGGCATCGACCTCCTCGCGCATCTTCATCGAGCCGAGTTCCGCCGTGAACGACGACCCCGAGCGTCCGGCGATCATGATGGCGGTCAGCAGCACCGCCAATTCGCGCAGCACCAGAATACCCAGGAGATCGGCGACAAAATGCACCGTGCCGAAGGTCCGCAGCTGGAAAATCGATTGCTGGGCGATGATCGCGCCGACCAGAAACGAGATCAACACGATGATCGGCACGCCGCGCAGGGCCACACGCTCGAGCTGGGTCACCACCGAAGGCAAGCGCACCCGCGCCCGCCCGATGAGCAAGCGCCCGAGGGCCGCCACCACGGCGCCAAAAAAGGCGACGCCATCGGCCAGATCCCGCCCCGAGGTGACAACCGCCTCGCCGACATCCGCCAGCATATGGTAGGCCCCGGCGGGCTCGCTGTCGCTGATCTTGGCGGGGGTGACCGCGACCTCGCCCAGAAGCGATTCCTGCGCGCTGGTGAGCCCTTCAACGCCAACCTCCGGCGCCCCTTGCGAAAGCTGCGCCCGGAGCTTGTGGATCAGATAAGCCCCCAGCGTATCCAGGCCGACGATCGCGCTGCATTCCAGCACCAAGCCCCGCCCCGGCGCCGTCGCCCGGCGTTCGCCGGCGATTTCCTCAAGCAGGACTTCCAGTTCCGAAGCATGGTCAGCGTTCCACGACCCCGAAAGCGCCAGGCGCATCGGGCCGGTTGCCGCCGTTGACCATGAAACCCTTGGTGTTGCCATCGTTTCTTCGTCGCAATCGCTGCTCCGAGCTTGCTCATAAGGGAGCGCCGGCCCGTGGGGCCATCTGTCCGATCAAGCAGCACATCAGTCAAGGCATAACTCCACGGCTCCGGCGATCAGGCCGGATGCCATCACCCCAACCCGGCGATGGCGAGCAGGCCGGTGGTGAAAAAATTCGAAAATTATGCCCGGTACGCGCCACGGCTTCGGCAGCTATAACAAACTGTTAACCCATTTCCGGCAGGGTCTAGCTTTATGCAACCTAGAATGGCCATCCGAGGGTCCCTGCATGTCGTCGATGATCGTCAAGCCGCCCGATGACGAACACGCTTACGAACAGATTGAAGCGGCGGTCATGGAAACCAGCCGCGGTCGCTGGTTCCTCAGCGAATTCGCCCGGCGGCACCGGCACGCGGAAACCGAGACCGTTCTTGCCGCGATCGAGAAACTGCAGAAAAACATTGCTGCCCCTGCCGCTCCGCGCGCCAGTTCGGCACTTCCCTACGACCGGCTGCAGATCGACATCGTCGAAATGGCGCGCGCCATCGCCCGCACCGAGCGCGAAATCCGCGCCATCCAGCCCGATGGCCGCACCGGAACGCAGTTCTTCTCCGCTTCCGACGAACTCGACGCGGTTGTCGGGACGACCGAGCAGGCGACATCCAGCATTCTTTCGGCAGCCGAAAAGGTGCAGGAATACGCCTGGACGATGCGTGAACGCTCGGGCAGCGAGGAGGAGAGCGACATGCTCGATACCTGCGCCACCAACATCTACACCGCCTGCGGCTTCCAGGATCTCACCGCGCAGCGGATCCGCAAGGTGGTGGGAACCCTGCGTTTCCTCGATGAACGCCTGAAAGCCATTCTCGAAACCGTCGGCCTTGCCGAGGATTTCCACGCCGAAGAGCAGATGATCGACGAGTACGGCGAACCGATCGTGGCGCCGCGCACCTCCGATATCTGGATGAGCGACGCCAACCAGGCGGAAATCGACGATACCTTCGATTTCTTCGTTCCGGCCGCCTCTTCCGAGCCGACCATGATCGGCGCGGATCTGATGGAGATGGAACTCGACGCCGAAGCGCTTCGCGCGGCGAACCTTGATGCCGCCGCCGCACCGGTGATCGAGGCGCCGGCTGTCTCCGCTCTGCCCGAAGCCAGCCCGGCGGCCGCGAAAACAACCGCGGCCAAACCCGGCCCGAAAAAGGCAGCATCGGGCACCATACCGGAAACGGTCTATGACGGGCTTTCCACCGAGGAAAAGCTACGCGCCTTCCGCTAGGGGCCAGCCCCTGGGGTTCCTGACGCGCAACCCGGCTTTTCGCGCACCTCGCCGAATTTCGGATTGCTGTGGGGCATGAAGCGCCTATGCTGGCCTTTTCGCGGCTCGCGTTCCGCTTCCCAATCAGAACCCTGTTGATGCCCGTGCCCGAGCCGCAACCACTCCAAACCACCGCACCGGATGAAGAGCATGGCCTTTCCAGGCCATTTGTCGGCATTCTGTTCAAGATCGCCTCGGCGCTGTCGTTTTCCTGCATGGGCGCGATGGTGAAGATCGTCGGCTCGATCCCGGGGCCGCAGAACGGGTTCCCGGTTGGGCAGGTGGTTTTCTGCCGTTCGTTTTTTGCGCTGATTCCGGTTTTTGTCTGGATGGCGATGGTCGGAAAACTGCCGACCGCCTTCGCGACCACCAATCGCGCCGGCCACATCAAGCGCGGGCTGGTCGGTTCGCTCGGCATGTTCTGCGGCTTTGCCGGCCTCACCACCCTGCCGCTGCCGGACGCCACCGCGATTTCCTTCGCCGCGCCGCTGTTCAGCGTCATGCTGGCGGCGCTGCTGCTCGGCGAAGTCGTACGGCTTTATCGCTGGAGCGCGGTGCTGATCGGCTTCTGCGGTGTCATCGTGATGCTCTGGCCGCACCTCTCCGCCGATGCCCTTTCGGCTGCCGGCGGCGACGCCGCGGCGCGGGGGGCGCTGTTCTCGCTCTGCGGCGCGATCTGCGCGGCTTTCGCGATGATCGAGGTCCGGCGGTTGACCGCCACCGAATCGACCGCCGCCATCGTGACCTATTTTTCGCTGATGACGACCACTTTCGGGATGATTTCGGTTCTCGGCGGGGCCTTCGATCCGAAATGGGCCTGGGCCCTGCCGGATGCCAAGCAGGCGCTGTTTCTGGTCCTGACCGGCATCATGGGCGGGTTCGGACAGATTTTCCTCACCGAAAGCTACCGCCGCGCCCCGGCCTCGATGATCGCCCCCTTTGACTACACCGGGATGATCTTTGCCCTGCTCTGGGGCTATTTCCTGTTCGGCGACATGCCGGATACCCTGGTGCTGATCGGCGCCGCCATCGTCTCCAGCGCCGGGATCTTCGTCATCCTGCGGGAGCGGGCGCTGGGTATCGACCGCGCTCGACAGGGTGAAGCCTCTGCGCAGCGCGCATTGTAGCCATTCGCGGCAGGTATTCTTCCCCCGCTTGTCTTCTTCCCCCGCTTGCCAAACGGCGCGCTGCGCCTTAGGTCCAATCGACAAGCTTGGGGTGCCCGCGAGGGCTGAGAGGCGCGATGCCAACCCATGGTACCTGATCCGGGTTGTTCCGGCGGAGGAAAGCTTAGCGCATGGCCACGCTTCTCGAGACGGCAAATGACGCCCCCGCCCACCGCAGTCGGCTGGTGGCGAGCATCGGCGCGACGCTCGGCGCGCTGCGCGGATCGCGCCCCCGCATCCACGCCATCACCAGCCCGGTCGCGCAATCGCTCACCGCCAACGGCCTGCTGGCACTTGGTGCCATCCCCTCGCTGACCGTCAACCTTGAAGAAATCGAAGACTTCGTGCTCTCCGCGAGTGCCGTGCTGCTCAACCTCGGCATGCTCGACGCCGATCGCTTCGAGGCTCTTCCCGCCGCCGCCCGGCTCTCTGCAACCCATGGCCGGCGTTTCGTCGTCGATCCGGTCTTCGCCGATCGCAGCCCGAGGCGGATGGCGCTGGCGCGGGGCCTCCTCAGCGCGAACCCGGCCATCGTGAAACTCAATGCCAGCGAAGCCGAAGCCTTCGCGCGCGATATCCCGCCGGGATCGGTCACGCTGGTCACCGGGGCCCACGATCATATCCGGCTTGGGGCGCGTGAGGTCAGCCTGTCGAACGGCCATCCGATGCTGGGGCAGATGACCGCCACCGGCTGCCTGCTGGGCGCGATCCTGGCCGCGTGTCTTGCCGTCGAGGATGATCCGTTCCTCGCCGCGATTGCCGGGGTGAGCATCCTCAACATCGCCGCGGAGATCGCCGCCGAGAGCGCGGCGG
>CAZNAT010000011.1:37090-63001 GCA_964571245.1 uncultured Methylobacterium sp. | reverse complement strand
TGGATGCTGTCGACTTTTGCCCGGAGGAGCGGGCGAAAATCGAGGCTGGCGGCAAGATGGACCCGACGCCGTTCATCCTCTCGTTCGTGGCGGAACTCCTGATGGCGATCGTGCTTTCAGGCCTGATGCTGCATTTCTCGCCGCCGAGCCTCATCAAGGGTGCCTCCATCGGCATCACGCTCTGGCTCGGCTTCGTCGCGGCGCCGATGATCGTCAACAACGCCTATGCGATGCGCTCGCTGCGCCTGACCGCCATTGATGCCGGGCATTGGCTCGGCGTGCTCATCATCCTGGGCGGGGTGATCGGCGGGGTGGGGTAGGGCTGAAACGGGCCTTCGACCTTTGGCACCCTCCAAATTGCCAAGAGATGGCAATCTTCCGTCAAGCGGCGGGATCGGCTACAAAGCTTCCGAAACGCGGCAGGGTCTTGCTGCGACAAGGCGCGGTCATCCCGTCAAGGGTATGACAGTCCAGGATGGGAGAGAGCGATGTCCGAGAAGATTTATGATGTTCCCGCCGCGTGGCAGACCCATGCCCATCTGGATGATGCGAAGTATCTCGCCAAATACGCCGCTTCGGTGGGCAACCCCGAAGCCTTCTGGCGCGAGGAAGGCAAGCGTCTCGACTGGATCAAGCCCTATACGAAGGCCAAGAATACCTCGTTCGGGCCGGGTGAGGTCTCGATCAAATGGTTCGAGGATGGCGAACTGAACGTCTCCGTCAACTGCATCGACCGCCACTTGGCCACGCGCGCCGACCAGATCGCGATCATCTGGGAAGGCGACGACCCCAAGGACTCCCGCAAGATCACCTACCGCGAACTGCACCGCGAAACCTGCCGCATGGCCAACGTGCTCAAGGCCAACGGTGTCAAGCGCGGTGATCGCGTCACCATCTATCTGCCGATGATCCCCGAGGCGGCCTATGCCATGCTCGCTTGCACCCGCATCGGCGCTGTGCATTCGATCGTCTTCGGCGGCTTTTCGCCCGACGCGATCGCGGGCCGGATCGAGGATTGCGATTCCAGGATCGTCATCACCGCCGATGAAGGCCTGCGCGGCGGCAAGACCGTCCCGCTGAAGAAGAACGTCGATATCGCCGCCAACAAGGTGCATCCGGGCCTGAAAACCGTGATCGTGGTCCGGCACACCGGCGGCAATGTCCACATGGAGGAGGGCCGCGATCTCTGGTACCACCACGAAGCGGCGAAGGTGGCCGACGAATGCGCGCCCGAGCCGATGAACGCGGAGGACCCGTTGTTCCTGCTCTATACCTCCGGCTCCACCGGCAAGCCGAAAGGCGTTCTCCACACCACCGGCGGCTACCTCGTCTATGCCGCGATGACGCACCAATACGTCTTCGACTACCATGACGGCGATATCTACTGGTGCACGGCGGATGTCGGTTGGGTCACCGGTCATAGCTATATCGTCTACGGCCCGCTCGCCAACGGCGCGACGACTCTGATGTTCGAGGGCGTGCCGAACTATCCGACGATCGGCCGGTTCTGGGAAGTCATCGACAAACATCAGGTCAACATCTTCTACACCGCCCCGACCGCGATCCGCTCGCTGATGGGCGCGGGCGAGGAACCGGTGAAGAAGACCTCGCGCAAGTCGCTGCGCCTTCTCGGGTCGGTGGGTGAGCCGATCAATCCGGAAGCCTGGGAATGGTATTACAACGTGGTTGGCGACGGGCGCTGCCCGATCGTCGATACCTGGTGGCAGACGGAAACCGGCGGCATTCTCATCACGCCGCTGCCGGGCGCGACCAAACTGAAGCCGGGCTCGGCAACCCGCCCGTTCTTTGGCGTGAAACCCGAGATCGTCGATGCCGAGGGCAAGGTGCTGGAAGGCGCCTGCGAGGGCAACCTCTGCATCGCCGACAGCTGGCCGGGGCAGATGCGCACGGTCTATGGCGACCACAAACGGTTCAAGGAAACCTATTTCTCCACCTATCCCGGAAAATACTTCACCGGTGACGGCTGCCGCCGCGATGCCGACGGTTACTACTGGATTACCGGCCGTGTCGACGATGTCATCAACGTCTCCGGCCACCGCATGGGCACGGCGGAGGTCGAGAGCGCGCTGGTGGCGCATGAATCGGTGTCGGAGGCCGCCGTTGTCGGTTACCCCCACGACATCAAGGGCCAGGGCATTTACGCCTATGTCACGCTGATGAACGGCACCCAACCGTCGGAGGATCTCCGGAAAGCGCTGGTCGTTACGGTTCGCAACGAAATCGGGCCGATCGCGACGCCGGACAAGATCCAGTTCGCGCCGGGCCTGCCGAAGACCCGCTCGGGCAAGATCATGCGCCGCATCCTCCGGAAGATCGCCGAAGACGATTTCTCCGCGCTCGGCGATACCTCGACCCTCGCTGACCCCTCGGTGGTCGATGATCTCATCGCCAACCGGCAGAACAAGCGCAGCTGATCGCCTTTTGCCCTTTGCCATGAAACGCGGCAGGCGCCGGTTTGTGCCGGCACCTGCCGTTTTTGGCTCATGCAGACCTGTATAGACAGGCTATGGGTATATGCCTATATAACCTCGAGATGTTTCATCGGAGGTTCCCGTGCATAGCCCGCTCGCCATCTCGCTCGCAGACGTCGAATCCGCCGCCGAACAAATCCGGGGTGTCGCGATCCGCACGCCGCTGCTCGA
Source organism: uncultured Methylobacterium sp. (assembly GCA_964571245.1). Taxonomy (GTDB): domain Bacteria; phylum Pseudomonadota; class Alphaproteobacteria; order Rhizobiales; family Beijerinckiaceae; genus Rhabdaerophilum. Next base: position 60,338 of record CAZNAT010000011.1, on the reverse strand, counting down.
GTCCGCGCCTCTGAACGAGATCACCGGCATGCGGACCCTGATCAAATTCGAGGGCGCGCAGCACACCGGGTCGTTCAAGTTTCGCGGTGCCTACAACCGGTTGTCCCGCATCCCGGATGCCCTGAAACCGGCCGGCGTCGTCGCCTGGTCCTCCGGCAATCACGCCCAGGGCGTTGCCGCCGCCGCCCAGCGCCTCGGCATGCCCGCCACGATCGTCATGCCCACCGACGCGCCGGCCATCAAGATGGCCAACACGCGCGCGTTCGGGGCCGAAATCGTGCTCTATGATCGCCTGACACAATCGCGCGAGGACATCGCCACGGCGCTCGCGACGAAGCGCGGTGCGGTGCTGGTGCCATCCTACGACGATCCCCATGTGATGGCCGGGCAGGGAACGATCGGGTTGGAAATCCTCGAACAATCGCGGGCAGCCGGCGCCCGGATCGACCGCGTGCTGGTGTGTTGCGGCGGCGGCGGGCTCGTCGCGGGCATCGCGACGGCCATCCGGTCGCAAGCCCCCGAGATCGCCGTCCATTCCGTGGAGCCGCAAGCCTTCGACGATACCGCGCGCTCGCTCGCCAGCGGCAAGCGCGAACAGGTTGCCGCGGGCGCGCGGTCGATCTGTGACGCACTGCTGGCGCCGACGCCCGGCGAACTCACTTTCCCCATCAACAAGGCCCTTCTGGCCAGCGGCTTTTCCGTGTCCGACGATGACGTGCGTGCCGCCATGCGGTATGCCTTCGACACGCTGAAGCTGGTGGTCGAACCGGGTGGCGCGGTCGCGCTGGCGGCAGCCTTGCAAGGTCGGGCGCCAAAGGGCAACGGCGCGCTGGTAGTCGTGATCTCGGGCGCCAACGTCGATCCCGATGCTTACGCCCAAATCCTGGTCGGCTGATGGTCGAGACGCGCCCGCCTTCCGCATTGCGTGAGCGGATCGCCAGCCATATCGTCGAACAGATCGAGCGCGGCGTCTGGGCTCCCGGTGCGCGGGTGCCCGCGGAAAGCGCCTTGGTCGCGCAGTTCCAGGCCAGCCGGATGACCGTGCACAATGCGTTGCGCGAACTCACCACGCGCGGGTTGCTGCGTCGGCACAAGGGGCTTGGGACCTTCGTGGCCGAGCCCCGCCCCTATGTCAGCCAATACGCACACCTCGATATCATCGAAGAGATCGAATCCCGGCACGCCCGGCACTCCGCCCGCGTGATCCGCCAGGAGCTCCGCCCGGCGAACGCGATGGAGGCGGCCGATTTTGCTGTTGCTGCCGGACAGGCCCTGTTCCACGCCATCGTCCTGCACCTTGAAAACGGCACCCCGCTGGAGCTTGAGGACCGGTTGATCAATCCGTCGATCCTGCCGAATGCGATCGCCGTCGACCTTGAGAAGCGGTCGCTGTTTTCGCTCCTCCTCGTGTCACGCCCGTTCCGGCAGGGCGACGAAACCGTGCGCGCAATTTTGGCCACGCCGGAGGAGCAACGGCTGCTGGCACTTGGCGAGGGCGAGCCCTGTCTTGAGGTGGTGCGTCGCACCTGGTCTCCTGACGGGGTGGTCACCCGGGCGCGGCTGCTGCGGCCCGGATCCCGCGCGATCATGCGCGGCCGTATCGCGCCGGCCGGGTTTGAACCGGAGACCTTGCCATGACCGACCGTTGTCCGCTTTCCGATGTGCCGACCCCCGCCCTTGTCCTGGATGAGGGGATCATGCGGCGCAATATCGCGCGATTGCGGGCGCATCTGCAGCCGCTGGATGTGGCGCTGAGACCGCATCTGAAAACCGCGAAATCGGTGGAGGTGGCCCGCCAACTGCTCGAGGAGGGCAACGGACCGGCGACGGTCTCCACCTTGCGCGAAGCCGAGGTTTTCGCTGCGGCCGGGGTAAGGGATATTCTCTACGCGGTCGGGATCGCGCCCGACAAGCTGCCACGCGTGCTGGCGCTGCGCGCGAGCGGGTGCGATCTCAGCATCATCCTCGATACGGTTGTTCAGGCCGAGGCGGTTGCCGCAGCAGCCCGCGTGGCGGGCGATGCCATCCCGGTCCTGGTCGAGATCGATTGCGACGGCCATCGTTCCGGCCTGCATCCCGACGCCCCCGAGATCGTGGCGATCGGCCGGATACTGAACGAGGGCGGCGCGCATCTTCGCGGCGTCATCACCCATGCCGGCGAAAGCTACAGCGCCAGAAACACGCAAGCCCTCGCCGATTTCGCCGAACTGGAGTGCGCTGCCGCCGTTCAGGCCGCGGAAACGCTCCGCTCTGCCGGCCTTGCCTGTCCGGTGGTCAGCGTCGGCTCGACCCCGACGGCGCATTTCGCGCGGGATCTGACCGGGGTCACCGAAGTGCGCGCCGGCGTCTTCGTGTTTTTTGATCTGGTGATGGCCGGCATCCATGTCTGCACGCCGGAAGACATTGCGCTGTCCGTGCTCACCACCGTGATCGGCCATCAGAAGGAACGTGGCTGGGTCATTGTCGATGCGGGCTGGATGGCGATGTCGCGTGATCGTGGCACGCAAGCGCAGGCCATCGATCAGGGTTACGGCATGGTCTGCGATATCGCGGGGAGGATCCTGCCGGATGTCATCGTCAAACAGGCCAATCAGGAGCATGGCATCATTGCCGCCCGGTCCGGTGGCCCGCTGCCCGAATTCCCGATCGGCACGAGACTGCGCATCCTGCCCAACCACGCCTGCGCCACGGGAGCGCAGTTCGATGAATACATCGTCATCCCGGAAAACGGCGGTTCGCTCGCGCGCTGGCCGCGCATCCGCGGCTGGTAGGGAGAGCAACGATGCGGTTCATTTCCGAAGAGCAATCGAGCGCGGTAATCACCCATGAAATGGCCTATGCCGCGATGCGCGAGGCCTTGCTGGCTGCCGTTGATCCTGCCTCGGTCAGTTTTCCCGTCGTGCTCGGGCATGGCTCGGACCCGCTCAACCGTTTTACGATCAAGTCCGCGGCAGGGGCGGATATCGCCGGCCTCAAAATCGGGTCCTTCTGGCCGGACAACCCGGCAAAAGGTCTGCCGCGACACAACTCCACCATCCTTCTGATCGACCAGGAAAGCGGCCGGATCGGAACCGTGATCGAAGCGGGCAAGGTCAACGCCTATCGCACGGGAGCCGCCGATGCCGTCGCCGCAGACCGTCTGGCCCGGGCGAACGCCTCGACGCTCGCCGTTTTTGGTGCCGGATATCAGGCGCGCTACGAATGCGCCGCGCTCGCACGTATCCGCCCGATCCGTACCATCCTGATCGTGGCGCGCAACGCGGCAAAGGCGGAAGCCTTTGCACGGGAACTCCGGGCCGAGGGTTTCGATGCTTCCGCCGAAACCGCCGAAGCCGCATGCAAGGCAGCCGATATTCTCGTGACCGCGACGTCATCGCGCGCGCCGCTGTTTGCGGCGGAATGGGTTCGCCCGGGCACGCATATCGCCAGCATGGGCTCGGATGCCACCGGCAAGCAGGAGCTTCCACCGGAACTCTTCGCCCGGGCACGGCTGTTTTGTGATCTGGTGGAACAATCGCGGCGGATCGGGGAATTCCAGCACGCCGCGCCAGGCCTTCCGGTGGTGGCGATCGGCGAGGTTCTCTCGGAGCGTCACCCGGGTCGCAGCTCCCCGGAAGACATCACCATCTTCGACAGTTCAGGTCTGTCGCTTCAGGATCTCTTCATGGCGCGGCATCTGCTGAACGCGGTCCCGATCGAATAGCTCAGACGTAAGACCAGCGCGGGTTGGAGCGGGTGAAGGGAATCGAACCCGGATATCTCCCTGCGGTTCCCCTCCGGACGATCCTGCAAGGACTGCGCAAAGCGTGCGTCCGGGGAACGGCCTCGAACGAGGGTTCGACAACGGGCGTGGTCGGAAATCTGGAGCGGGTGAAGGGAATCGAACCCTCGTATGCAGCTTGGGAAGCTGCCGTTCTACCATTGAACTACACCCGCGTAACGCCCGCGACATAAGCCCAATTTTTCGGCCCGTTGCAAGATTTTTCGAACCATTGCGCGGGCGGAATCGCCATCGGGCCGCCAACGCGAACCGGCTTCTCGCAGAAAACCGACCAGACAGCCCGGGTTCGCCTTCAACAAACCCGCTCCCCGACACGTCGCCACGAAATTCGTGGAAAACACCGCCCCGGCCAATGGCGAACCTCCCGGGATCGCCAGTTTTCCGTTAGCGTCCCGTCCATTGATCAGGGGAGACGGGCAATGGAATGGCTGCGGCGTATTGAGGCGAGCGCAATCACCGAGCGCTTCATTCTCGGGTTGATCATCCTCAACGCGGTCACGCTGGGGCTCGAGACCAGCCCGAGTGTCATGGCGCAATACGGTGACTGGCTGCACCGGATCGACACGATCTTGCTGACGATCTTTGTCATCGAGCTTTCCATCCGCATTGTCGTCCGGCGCGCGGCTTTCCTGCGCGACCCCTGGAGCCTGTTCGATGCCTTTGTCATTGGCATTGCCCTGCTGCCCGCCACCGGCTCGCTATCCGTGCTGCGCGCCCTGCGGGTGCTGCGGGTGTTGCGGCTCATCACCGCGCTGCCCTCGCTCAAGCGCGTGGTCGCCGGGCTGATCGGCGCCTTCCCCGGCATGGGCTCGATCATGCTGTTGATGATGCTGATCTACTATGTGTTCGCGGTCATGGGCACAAAGCTGTTCGGGGCGGATGCGCCGGAGCAATTCGGCTCGCTCGGCATGACCGCCTATACCCTGTTTCAGGTGATGACCTTCGACGACTGGTCGAACGGCATCGTCAAGCCGCTGATGGAAAAGCACCCCTATGCCGTGGTGTTTTTCATCGTCTTCATCCTGCTCTCGGCCTTCATGATGCTCAATCTCTTTATCGGTGTTGTCGTCACCGCGCTCGACGACGAGAAATCGGCGGGCTCGAAGCAGCTGATGCATGACCCCGCGGAGATGAAGCTGGTCCTCGCCGAGCTCAAGGAAATCAGGGCACGGCTGGAGGCCGCGGAAAAGCCCGCCGGTCGTTAGGGCAAACCCACTATCGGGATTTGGCGCCACGGCTGAGGCGTGCCATGAACTGCTCGTCGAGGCGGTGCCGGGTTCGCGCGGCTTCGATCGCGGCTTCTGGCGTGATGCTGGAAAACGTCACCTGATTGCGCGCGCGAAGCTGGACGAAGCCATCGAGATGGTCCGAGATGATCGTTGCGATCTTGGGGTATCCGCCGGTCGTCTGGTGATCGGCCAGCAGCACCGTCGCGACACCATCACCCGAAACCTGGACCGAACCGCGCACGATGGCCTCGGACGGCATATCGAGCGGCGCGCTCGGGCGCAGGGTTGGCCCGGCCAACCGTACGCCCATCCGGTCATAGGCCGTCGTCAGCATGAACGGCTGCGACAGCAGGGTTTCGATGGTCTCCGGCGCAAAAAACCGGTCCTGCGGGCCGAGCACCACCTTCACGGCGTGGCGCGGCCGGGCCGAGACCGGGCAGGTGATGATGCCCTCGCGATCTCCGCGAATGCCGGCGTTCTCGATCACCAGCCGCTGGCCGAGTGTCAGCCGGCCGCCACCCCCGCCCGAGGGGCCATGCGTCGAGATGCTGCCCAGCCAGCGCTTGGCGCATAGCGCCCCGGCGAAGGCAAGATAGGTCCAGCTGCCCCAGGGGCCCGCCTTGATGGCCAGGCGCGAGCCGGCATGGATCGTCATGACCTGCCAGGACCCCAGTGCGGCCTGGTCCAGGGTGACCTGGAAACCGCCGCCGGCGATCGCCAGGGTGACGCTGCCTTCGAGGCATTCGAGCACCAGCCCCCCCATCGAGATTTCGATGGCTTGCATGGCACCGGTGTTCCCGAGCGCCGCATTGGCAATGGCGAACGCCCCCCGATCCATCGGGCCGGAAGCGGGCACGCCGAACCGCATCAACCCCGGACGCCCCACATCCTGAAAGCTGACGTGCGGGCCGACCTCGACAACGGTGAAGACAGCATCGGCCATGGTCTACCCGCGCCCCGCCTCGGTCTCGAAGGTCGCGCGATCGATGCGCCGGAAGGTAACATCATCCCCGATTTCGAACAGAAAAGCCCGGTCCGCGTTCTCGCTCAGAATCCGGGTGGGCGAGCGTCCGATGATCCACCAGCCGGTCGGCATGATCAGGGTGGTGACCAGGCACTGCGGGCCGGCGATGATCACGGCGCCCGCCGGGATATCCCGGACCGCGCCGGGCTTTCGCGGCAGCTGGATCGCCTCGGGAACCCCGGCGAGATAGGCGTAGCCCGGCGCAAAACCATACATGAACACGCTGTAGTCCCCGGCCAGATGCGCGGCGATCACCGCTTCCGGCGTCAGCCCCGTCCGGGCCGCGACCTCCGGCAGATCCGGGGCGAACTCATCGTCGTAGCAGACAAGAACCTCCCGCCTCGCCCCCTTCGGCGGCTTCCGGGCCTTCTGGCCGATCAGGCCGGCCACCGCCGCCTCAACCCGGGCATGGTCGGTGACATCGGGATCGAACCCGACCAGCACGCTCGCATAGGCCGGAACCGCCTCCGTGAACCCGTCGAACGGGCTCTGCGCGAGCGCGGCATCGAGATGCCGGACGCGGTCGTGCACCGCGCGCGAAATCGTCTCGCCAAATTCGACCAGCACCGCATGGTCCGCGACCGCCCGATAGCGTGGAAAGGCCGGTGCCTCGGATGTCGTCAAGCCGGCACCATGAAAGGCCTGAGCGTATAGCCCGCCGCTTCCAGCCGTTCGCGGACCGTCATCGCCATGGCGATGGCTCCCGCGCTGTCGCCATGCACGCAGATCGAATGCGCCCGCAGCGGGATGGCGCCCCCCTCGATGGTCGGCATCCGCCCGGTGTCAAGAAAATCAACCAGCCGCGTCGCCGCCGCCTGCGCGTTTTCGATCATCGCGCCCGGCCGGCTGCGGGGAACAAGCCGACCGGTCGCAAGATAGGCGCGGTCCGCGAAGACCTCGCTGAACACCTCAAGGCCACATCCCCGCCCGGCGCCCTCAAGCTCGGTGCCGGAAATCGCGAGAACGGCAAGATCGCGGGAGATGGCCCTGACCGCGCGGGCGATGGCATCGGCCACCGCACGGTCATCGGCGGCAAGATTGCCGAGCGCGCCATGCGGTTTGACGTAGCGAACCCGGGTTCCCGCCAACGCGGCGGCACCCATGAGCGCGCCGATCTGCGCGGCGACAAAACGTTCGATTTCCCCAGGCGTGCACGGGATCACGCGGCGCCCGAAGCCTTCCCGATCGGCGTATCCCGGGTGGGCGCCAACAACGACACCCCGCTCTGCCGCCAAACGCAGGGTTTCGAACATCGTCTCGGGATCGCCCGCATGTCCGCCACAGGCGATATTGGCGCTGGTCACCACCGCCAGAACCTTGGCATCCTCGCCCATGCGCCAGGGGCCATAGCCCTCGCCGAGATCCGAGTTCAGGTCGATCGCGCGTGGCGGCATGCTCATGTTTCCTTGGTCGGGCCGGAGGCGCGGATCTCCAGCACGACCCCGCCCGCGTGCTCGGCGGTGTCGAAATAGGTGAACCCGCCGCCGTCGGCCCGCCTGCCCTTCATCGTGACCGTCATTCCGCCCTGCCTGGCCTGTGCCTCGCCCGCGTTGATCTCCGGCACCTCGAAGCCGAGATGGTAGACACCCTCGCCATGCGTCTCCAGAAACCGCCGTTGCGGACAATCCCGCAGGCTTGGCTGGCACAGCTGGATCTGCAGGTTCGAGATATCAACATAGCGGTAGATCGCTTGCAAGAAGGCCTCGCGATCCGGGACCTCCAACTCGATCACATTGCTCAGGGGCGGGTAATCCTGCCACGGCCCGATGCCGATCGAGGTATAATAGGCCTCGGTCTTGCGGATGTCGTGCACGACGATGCAGACATGGTGGATTCGGCTGAAAACCGGGTTCATCGTCGACTCCGGCTATTGATCGGCCACGGGAACGGTATAGTTCAGCACCAATCGTCCGCCGTCGGGATAAATCGTCTGGCCGGTCATGTAGGAGGCGTCGTCGCTGGCCAGAAACGCCGCGACGGAGGCGATCTCGCCGGGCTCGCCGCACCGCCCCATCGGCGTCCGCGAGAGGATGGCGTGCCGCGCGGCATCCGAGGTCATGATCGCCTGGGCGACCATCTCGGTCAGGATCGTCCCGGGGCCAATGCCGACGACACGAATCTTGTGCGGCGCCAGCGCCAGCGCGGCGGTCGTCGTCAGCTGGTTCATCCCGCCCTTGGACATGGCGTAGGTCGCAAGGTTCGGGTTGGCGAGCAGGGCGTTGATCGAGGACATGTTGATGATCACCCCGCCATGGCCCTGGGCGATCATCTGCCGCGCCGCGGCCTGCACGCCAAAGAACGCGCCCCTGAGATTGACGGAGATCACTGCATCGAAATCCGCGTCGGTGATCTCCATGAAGGGCTGGGTCTTGGCGATACCGGCGTTGTTGACGAAGATATCGAGCGTGCCGAACCGCCCGACCGCCGCCCCCACCAGGGCCTCGACATCCGCCCGCCGGGTTACATCGGTGACGACGGTCAACAGCCGGTCCGGCTGGCTGATCGCGGCGGCGGTTTTCGCCAGAGACTCGCTGGCGATATCGGCGATGACGACCCTCGCGCCCTCCTCCAGGTACCGCTCGGCGGTAGCGCGCCCGATGCCCTGCGCGCCCCCCGTAATGATCGCAACCTTGCCTGCCAGTTTCATCGTCGCTCCTCCGGGCAAATCAGATGGAAAATCGTCCAGCCTCTTGCGGCGGCATCAGCGCGCCGAAAAGCCGAGCCGGGCGCGAAAGCGGTTCTTGATGTAGACCGCGTCCCGCGATGGCAGGGATCGGGGCGGGTTATCGGCGGCGACCTTGATGACGAACAATCGCGGGCCCTCGGCCGGGGCCTGAAGGGTTTCGCGCAACGCTTCGACCTCCGCCATGCCGGCCAGCGTCGCCGTCCGGGCGAAGCCGCAGGCCTTGGCGACCGCCGCAAGATCAATCCCGCCGCCGGTATGGCTCCGCTGCATCCCGGTTTCCCCGAAATGCTGATTGTCGATCACCACGATGGCAAGATTGCGCGGTTTTGCCACCGAAATCGTCGCCAGCGCGCCAAACGCCATCAGCTGCTCGCCGTCGCCGGTGATGACAAGAACGCGCTTGTCCGGCTGCGCCTGCGCCAGCCCGAGACCGACCAGCGCCGCCCCGCCCATGGCCCCCCAGAGGTAGTAGTTGTCGTCGTGATCGCCGGCCGCGTGCACATCGTAGGTGGCCGAGCCGAGGCCGGTGACCACGAGGGTGCCATCCCGCCCCTCCAGCAATCTGGCGACGACCTCGCGCCGCGGCAGGGCCCCCGCAGGGTTGGGTTTAAAACCGGTCATCGGCATCACCATTTCTTCTTGCCAAGCAGCCGTTGCCCGATCAGGACAGCAATCTGCTGGTCGGCCTCATAGGCGAGCGCTGCGGCGGCTTCGACGGTTTCAACGAGATCTTCCGCCGTATCGGCCCGCATGACGCGGATCCCGACGGCCTCAAGCGCGGCCTGCGTGCCCCGGCCCATCGGCACCTGCCAGGGGTTGAACTCCGCCCATTCGCCCCGCATCGTCACCAGCATCAGCAACGGGAACCGCCCGATCACCGGCAGCGACAGCATGTTGATGCAGTTGCCGACGCCGCTCGATTGCATCAGCAGAACCGAGCGCTGCCCGCCAAGCCACGCGCCGGCCGCGATCGCAACCCCCTCCTCCTCGGTCGTCAGGACGTTGGCGGCAACCTCGGGGTCGGCGAGGAACAGGTTGATCAGCCGGGTGTGTCCGGCATCCGGCACATAGGCCATCTGGCGGACATCGGCGGCTTTCAGGCGGCGATAAACCTCCAGCGGCCATGCGGGGTCGCCCCCTGCCGCCCTCTGCGCTGCCGCGTCTTCGCGTGCGTCCAAACCGGTCATTGCCCAACTCCGAGATTGATGAACGGGGCAGAATAACCCTGTTTTCTTGGTATATCTTCGATCCTTTTTTGTGAGCAGCTATTCCTGTATTGTATCGCTCGATGGAAATTTCACAGCTCCGCACCCTCCTCAACGTCGCCGAACTCGGCAGCCTCAGCAAGGCCGCCGAGCGGATGAACATCGCCCAGCCCGCCCTCAGCCGCCAGGTCCGCATGCTGGAGGCGGAACTGGGTATCGCGCTATTCGTGCGCCACGGGCGCGGGATGGTGCTGACCGAACAGGGCCGCGATGTGCTCAGGCACGCGAGCCGCGTCATGGCGGAACTGGACGAGCTTCGCGCGAGCGCCTCGGATCACGATACGTCCCTGAAGGGACAGGTTTCGATCGGCCTGCCGCCGACCGTCGCCGACATCATCTCGGTTCCGCTGGTCGCGGCCTTCGGCAAGGCCCATCCGCAGGCCTCGCTTCGCCTTGTGAGCGCCTATACGGGCTATCTCCTCGACTGGCTGCACCGGGGCGAGATTGATGTTGCCGTCCTCTACGATCCCCGACCGGCCCGATCGCTGCGATCCCAGCCGCTGCTGCTCGAAAACCTCTTTCTGATCGGCCCGCCGGGCGCCGGTTTTTCAATCGCGCGGGCGTTTCCGTTCCGGGAACTCGATGGCCGGCGGCTTCTGCTCCCGAGCACCCGCCACGGATTGCGAACCATCGTCGAGCACTGCGCGAGCGAGGCGGGGATTACGCTCGATGTCGTCGTCGAGGCCGATTCCTATGCTGCCCTGAAGGACCTCGTCCGCCACGGGCATGGCTGGACGATCCTGCCGCTCGCCCCCATCCACGAGGATATCGTCGCCGGACGGCTCACGGGGGCTCCGCTCATCGATCCCGTGCCGACGCGCCGCCTGGTGCTGTCCTATCCCGGGGATCGCTCCGTTCCGCGCCTCGCGCGCTTTGCCGGGGAAGCGATCACCGCCATCATCAAGGCAAACGTGGAGCGCGGCATCTGGGTCGGGCAGCTGTTGGACGGTGCCGCGTAGCGCTCAGCTTTTCGGGGGCGGAACCCCAGATCGAACGCCGAGTTGAAATAATCGACGTTCGATCCATATCTTCTTTTAATGTCGCATCCGCTTTCTCCGCCAACCGGTATCCCCCTGGTGGGCGGATGCTCTAGCCGATAAAATGCTTCGAGAGCTTGAGGCCCTGCGCCTGATAGTTCGACGACAGTCCGGCACCGTAGAGCCGCTGCGGCAGCGCGGCCATGCGCTCATAGATCAGCCGGCCAACGACCTGCCCGTCCTCGACAATGAACGGCACATCGCGCGAGCGAACCTCCAGCACCGCGCGCGCGCCGGCGCCCCCCGCGCCGGCATGGCCGAACCCGGGATCGAAGAACCCGGCGTAGTGAACCCGGAACTCCCCCATCATCGGATCGAAGGGCACCATCTCGGCGGCGTGATCGGGCGGCACATGCACCGCCTCCTTGGACGCGAGGATGTAAAATTCGTTCGGGTCCAGCACCAGTTCGCGCCGCGCTGCGAGATAGATCGGCTCCCAGTATTCCGCGACCGCGTAAGCCCCGACCCGGTCGACATCGACGAGCCCGGTGTGACGCTTGCCGCGATAGCCCACCAGCGCATTCCCGCCCCCCGTGCCAGCCTTGCTGCCATCGCGGGAAAATCCGGCGAGATCGACCGATAGGACCACCCCGTCCTGGATGAGGGCCTCATCGCGGTCAACCAGCCGCGCGCGCTGGTGCAGCGCCTTGAGCGCCTCATCATTGATCCGCGCCGCGCCTGAGCGAAACCGGATCTGCGAGAGCCGGCTACCGGTCCGCACCAGAACCGGAAAGGTGCGCGGCGAAATTTCGGCGAACACCGGTCCGGAATAGCCCGGCGCGATGGTATCGAAGGCCGAAGCCCCGTCGGTGATCACACGCGTGAACACATCCAGCCGGCCGGTGGAACTTTTGGGGTTGGCCGTGGCGGAGATCTCGCCCGGAAGCGCTATTCCTTCCAGGATCTCCGCGATATAGACGCACCCGGTCTCCAGCACCGCGCCGGCGGAAAGATCGATTTCATGCAGCGAATAGGCGGCGATCCGCTGCGCCACGCGGCCGGCCTGCCCGGGCAGGAAGCTGGCGCGCATCCGCCAGCAGCGGCGGCCGAGCCGGAGATCGAGGCTCGCCGGCTGAACTTGCCCCTCGGCAAGCGGCAGCGGGGTGGTGATCGCGCCATCCCGCACCAGCTTTTCGATCATCGCGTCCGAAAAGATGCCTGTCATGGTCTCGCTCACCGGAATGCCCTTCAATTGCGCCCCTGATCGCTACAGGAGGCGGCAAATCGTGGCAACACGCGGCGCGCGTGAGCCCGGCCATTCCCCAGATATTGTTGGGCACCACCGATACCTGACGGTTTCCTGCGACAGAATTGACGCCGGGGTGGTCGAAAGGCATGCTGATGCCCCGGGAGAAAACAAAAAACAGGCCGTGCTCATGTATCGTGCGATTACCGATGGTATCGAAGTTCTGGTTGAGCCTGAATACGCGCCGGACCGGTCAAAGCCCGAGTTGAACGAGTTTTTCTGGCTCTATTCGGTCGAGATCCGCAACCTTTCCACCCAGACGATCCAGCTTCGCGCCCGACACTGGGAGATTACCGATGGCGGCGGCAAGGTGCAGCACGTGCACGGCCTGGGCGTCATTGGCGAGCAGCCCGTCCTCAAGCCGGGCGAGGTGTTCCGCTATACCTCCGGCTGCCCGCTGACCTCGGGGCATGGCATCATGGTCGGGTCCTATGAGATGGTCGCGGCCGATGGCCGGCGCTTCAAGGTCGCTATCCCCGCGTTTTCGCTCGATGTGCCGTTCGAACCGCGCATCGTCCATTGAAATGACATGGCGCTGTCACATGGCTATGCGACCTGCCGGCTGGTCGTCGTCTCGAAGCAGGCGGATGGGCCCGGAATATTCTTGTTAGACAACTCACGAGATTGGAGGCACGATGCCGCCCGTTCGCGGACGGACGCGTGACAACTTGATCGACTCTCGTGTGCCCAACGCCTTCGACATCAAACACGGCCATCTTTTTTCGAAAGGGAGATCAAAAACCATGAACAAACGATCATTTCTCATTCGCACCGTCGCGATCGCTGCCTTGCTGGCCGCCGGTGGTGCGCAGGCGGCCGAAAAGCTCCGGCTTCTGACCTGGGCCGATTACGCGCCCAAGGAAATCGTCGATGCCTTCACCAAAGAGACCGGGATCGAGGTCGAGATCACCCTGTCCAACAACGAAGAGATGATTTCCAAACTCCGCGCGACGCAAGGGGCCGGATTTGATCTCGCCCAGCCGAGCCAGGATCGCATTACCGGCCCGCAGGCCGAATTCGGCATCTACAAGCCGATCGATATGTCCAAGATCGACACTAAGCTGTTCATCGGCTCAATGCTCGAAGCCACCAAGAAGAACACCACCGCCGGCGGCAAGGTCTATGGCTTGCCGCACATCTGGGGTACCGATGGCTTGATCGTGAATGCCAAGACCGCGCCGGGCGTCAAGGATTATCTCGATCTTTGCGGCCCGGAAGTGAAGGGCAAGGCCAGCCTGCGCGCCAAGCGCCCGACGCTGATCGCCTTTGCTTTCTCGATGGGCATGGACCCCTTCGCCGCCTATGGCAATGAAAAGGCCTATGGCGAGATGATGGAAAAGGTCGGCGCCAAGCTCACCGAATGCAAGGCGAACCTCAAGTTCTTCTGGGACGGCAAGGACGCGCTTCTGGCCGGCCTGCGCGCCGGCGAGGTCACGGCCGCCATGGCCTGGGATACCGGTGGCTGGAAACTCAACGGCGAGATGGCCGAGATCAAGTTCATCGCGCCGAAATCGGGCGCGCTGGGCTGGGTGGATACCTTCGCCCTGCCGGCGAAGGGCCGTAACGACGAAGCCGCCTACAAGTGGATCAACTTCAACATGCGCCCGGATATCGCGGCGAAGGTTGCGGCCTCCGCCGGTAATTTCTCGGCCTCGCAAGGGGCTGACAAGCTCGCGGCCGGCAAGCTGAAGGACCAGTTCGCCGAGAGCTTCCCGCCGGCGGCGATCGACAACATCAAGTGGTACCCCGCCGTACCCGCCGGGATTGAAGCCATCGAGGGCAAAATCCTCGACAAGGTCAAATCCGCGAATTGATGCGTCTTGCTCCGCAGGTTCGCCTGCGGAGCATTTTTTGTGAGAATTCGATGGCTGCTGTTGCCGATCTCGGTCTTTCCTCCGTCATCAAGCGGTTCGGCACGCATGTTGCCGTCAACGATGTGACGTTCGACGTCGCGCCGGGCGAGTTTTTCTCGATTCTCGGACCTTCCGGCTGCGGAAAAACCACGCTGATGCGGATGATCGCGGGGTTCGAGGCCCCCAATTCCGGCGATATCCTGATCCGCGGACAATCGGTTCTCGATGTGCCGGCCAACCGGCGGCCGGTGAACATGGTGTTCCAGAGCCTGGCGCTGTTCCCGATGATGAATGTGGGCGAGAACATCGCCTATGGCCTCGATTGCGCCGGCGTTTCCAGGGCATCGGCCACCGAGCGGGTCGAGCGTATTCTCGAACGCGTCGGTCTGGCGGGGTTTGGACCGCGCGCCGTCACCCAGCTTTCCGGCGGCCAGCGTCAGCGCGTCGCCATCGCCCGCTGCCTCGTGCTGGAGCCGACGCTCGTCTTGCTCGATGAGCCGCTTGGCGCGCTCGATCTCAAGCTGCGCGAGCAGATGAAGCTGGAACTCAAGCAGCTGCAGGCCGCCTTCAACACCACCTTCGTCTACATCACGCATGACCAGTCCGAAGCGCTGGTGATGTCGGACCGCGTCGCGGTGATGAACAACGGGCGTTTCGAGCAGGTCGGCACGCCGCGTGCGCTCTATCACAACCCCGCCAGCAGCTTTGTCGCGGGGTTCGTCGGCGATGCCAATGTCTGGAGCGGCCAGGTGGCCGGGCAGGCCGGGGTGGGGCGGGCGATCACGCTCACCACCGGCGCCAGCCTTGTCGGGGTTGGCGAAGGCGAGAAGGGCCTCAAGGCCTACCTCCGCCCGGAGGCCATCGCGCTGGCCCCCTCGGCCGCGGCGCTGCCGGCCCTACCCAACCAGTTCCCCGGCACGGTCGCGACCGTTCTTTTCGATGGCGCGGCGTCAACGCTGGTGATCAAGGCCGCGGGCTTCCCGATGTTCCGCGCGACGCTGCCGCAGGCAGGCCCTCTGGCAGGGATCGAACCGGGCACCCCAATTGCTTTCGGCTTTGCCGCCGAAGCGCTCAAGCTGTTTCCCGCGTAAGGTGGGGACGATGGCTTCCCCGTCCCGCGCGCTCGCCAAAGGCCATTTTGCCGATCGGTTGTGGCTGTTTCTGCTGCTGGCGCCGGCGGTGCTCTGGCTCGGCCTGCTGGTTATCCTGCCGCATGTCGAGATCGCGATCCTGTCGTTTTCGCAGCGGATCGCGCCGCGCGTCTATGCTTTAGGGGTTGGCAACTACCTCGAATTCCTGACCGAGCCGGTCTATTGGCGCACCTTCGCCCGCACCGCAGTGATGTCGATCCTGGTGACGCTGATCACGCTGGTGATCTCGTTCCCGGTGGCGCTCTACATCGCCAAATTCGCGTCACGGCGCTCAAAGCCGGTGCTGTTCCTGATGTGCCTGATCCCGTTCTGGGCCTCCGAGCTCGTCCGCACGCTGGGCTGGATGATGTTGCTGCGGGAAACCGGCGTCGTCTCCTTCCTGGCGCAGCGCATCGGGCTCGCCGCGCAGCCGGTCGAACTTCTCTACAACGATGGCGCGGTCATCCTGGGTCTCGTCTACGGCGGGATGCTGTTCATGATCGTCCCGCTGACCAATGCGCTCGAAAGCCTGGAAACCTCGCAGATCGAGGCGGGGTACGATCTCGGCGGCACAAGTTTTACCGTGCTTCGCCGCATCGTCATCCCGCACGCGATGCCGGGGATCGTTGCCGGTTCGATCGTGGTGTTCATGCTGACGGTCGGGAATTTTCTGACCCCGGTCGTGCTGGGCGGCAAGAACGGGCAGTGGTTCACCGAGCAGATCTATTCGCAGTTCATCACCCGCTTCAACTGGCCACAGGGCTCGGCCTTCGGCTTCATGCTGCTCTTGCTGTCGACGCTGATTGTCTGGCTGGGGCTGCGCCTGACCGGGCAGGGGTTCAGCGAAACCTTGCGGAGGAGCTGAGATGCAGAAAGCCAGCCTTTCCTTCCGGCTCTATGTCGCGTGCTTCTACCTGTTCTTATTCGCGCCGCTGGTGGTGGTGGCGCTGTTTGCCTTCAATGCCAGCCTCTACCCCGCCCCGCCCTGGAAGGGGTTCACGATCGAGTGGTTCACCGGCACCGGAAGCCTGTTCGGCAAGCCCGGCATCCTGCGGGACCCCGCGATGCTGACAGCCCTCGTCAACAGCCTGAAGATCGCCGTGCCGGTCACCGTGCTGGCGGTCGTTCTGGGCACCGCGAACGCATTTGTGCTCGAGCGGCGGCATTTTCCGGGCAAGACGCTGCTGTCGATGATGATGCTGTGGCCCCTGGTCATTCCCGGCGTCATTCTCGGCATCTCGATCCTCGCGTTTTCCTCGCGCATCGCCAATGGGCTGGAGAACTGGCTCAACATGGATCTCGATTTTCTGCGGCCCGGCCTGTTTCTTGTGATCCTCGGGCAGCTTTCCTTCATCCTGACGATCAGCACCCTGATCATCGCGGCGCGGCTGAAGAAATTCGACCGTACCCTTGAAGAGGCCGCCTTCGATCTCGGGGCGAGCCGCACGCGGGTGTTCCGGACGATCACCTTGCCGTTCCTCAAGCCGGCGCTCATCGGTGCCGGGCTCGTGGCGCTGCTGATGTCGTTCGAGAACTTCAACACGACGCTCATCCTCGTCGGATCGGACGCCCCGCTGCCGATCTATATGTACGGCCAGATGCGCGAGGGCGCGACCCCGGCGCTCAATGCCGCGAGCCTCCTGCTGATGGTCGTGGCCGGCGTGCTCGCGACCCTGGTGGCCTTCATATCATCGCGAAAACCGCTGGAGAGCTGACCGGGGGCTGGGCTGAAGATTATCGTATCAGCAGCGCGACGCCCCACATCCCCAGGCCAAAGACGGTGTGGCCGAGGAGGTTGAGCACGCGAATCCGCCCCGCCCCGGGCCTTTTCGAGGCGGCAATTCCCGCGCCCATCCCGGGCTGAAGGATGAACCAGCCGCACCCCACGGTCACCACCCCCACGCCAACTGGAACAGGCCATGTGGGCGCGGCGACCCAGCCCGCGCCGCCGATCAGCACGGTGATGGCGGCAAAGAGCACGCCGGTCGCGTAATGCATGAGCCAGCCGATCGCGCGCTCATGGCGCAACGGCGCTGCCTTGCCGATATCGTCATGGACGAAGCGGCCTCGAGGCAGATGGCCAAACCAGCGTCCGACCAGCGCCCAGTTTGGCACGCCAAACCCGAAAACCCGGTTGAGCGCCAGCGCCCAGAGATCGAGCAGCGCCGTCGCGCCAAGGCCCATCGCCAACACGGCAAAGACAAGACCACCCATTCTTATCCCCCCTCATCCTTCACCTGGGGCCTCGACCCTAATCGAGATCGTCCTTCACCGCTTCCATCGAAACATGGGTGCTGGTTTGCGCGACATGCGGCAGCGAGGAAATCTTCTCCCCGAGAACCGCCCGATAGTCGGCGATATCCTTGGTCCGGACCTTCAGCAGATAATCGAACGAGGACGCGATCATATGGCATTGCTCGACCTCGGGCAGCGCACGGACAGCGGCATTGAACGCGGCCAGCGCGGCACCGCGCGTATCCGACAATTTGACCTCGACGAAGGCGACATGCGGCCGGCCAAACCGCTTGGGATCGACGATGGCGCGATAACCTAGGATATGCCCGGTCCGCTCCAAACGGCGGATCCGCGCCTGACAGGCGGTTTTCGACAGGTTCACCCGGCGCGACAATTCGGCGACGCTGACGCGGCCTTCGCGGCACAGCTCGGCGATGATTCGTCCATCGACCTGGTCTAACGAGTTGTTTTTCGCTGTTTTCATAGTTCATTCGCCTATCAATGGCTCAATTAAACCGTCATTCGCATAAAATTCCAAGCCAGATTGGGCGATAAGACATCCAAAGATATGGCATTGTTCGTTCCATCCGCAAATCTTTCCGGGAGCCACCCATGCCGAAGCTCGACAGTGAACGGGCGCGCGTTCGCGACAACACCGCCGTTGACGAGACGACACTGGTTCGCCGGCTGATCGAGGAAACCGGGCTGGATTTGGCGGCCCGGCAGGCGATCTCGCGCCATGCGGAAGCCCTGGTCGAAACCGTCCGCAAGAACGCGCGGCAGGGCTTGATGGAGAGCTTTCTCGCCGAATACGGCCTTGCGACCGAGGAAGGCCTCGCCCTGATGAGCCTTGCCGAGGCCTTGCTTCGGGTGCCGGATAGCGAGACCGTCGACGCCCTGATCCAGGACAAGGTCGCCAACTCCGATTGGAGCGCCCATTTCGGCGCCTCGAAATCCTCCTTCGTCAATTTCTCGACCTGGGCGCTCAACCTGACTGCGGATGTGCTGGGTGATCACCAGGTCGGGCCGATGTCGGTGCTGCACGGGGTCGTCAAGCGGCTCGGCGAGCCGGTGATCCGCGTGGCCGTCAGCCAGGCGATGCGGATGCTGGGGAGCCAGTTCGTGTTCGGCCGGACGATCGACGAGGCCGTGACCCACGCCCGCCCGCTGGAAAAGGACGGTTATCGCTTCTCCTACGACATGCTCGGCGAGGCCGCCCGCACCGGGGAGGATGCCGAGCGCTACATGGAGGCTTACGCCAAGGCCATCGCGGAGCTGGCGGCCCAATGCCATTCGGCCGGAATGCACGACAATCCCGGCATCTCCGTCAAGCTTTCGGCGCTGCATCCGCGCTATGAATTCGCCAAGCGCGACCGGGTTCTGAAGGAGCTGGTCGAGCGGACCCGCGTTCTGGCGCGCGCCGCCGCCGCCGCCAACATGACCTTCAACATCGACGCGGAGGAAGCCGACCGGCTCGATCTGTCGCTCGATATCATCGCCGCCGTGCTGGCCGACCCGGCGCTTGCCGGCTGGGATGGCTTCGGTGTTGTCGTTCAGGCCTATGGCAAGCGCGCACTGCCGGTCATCGACTGGCTCGACGCGCTCGCCACCGGTCTTGGCCGGAAGATCACGGTACGGCTCGTCAAGGGCGCGTATTGGGATGCGGAAATCAAGCGCGCGCAGGTTCTCGGGCTCCCGGATTACCCGGTTTTCACCCGCAAGCCTTCGACGGATGTGTCCTATATCGCCGCCGCCCGGAAGCTGTTTTCCAAACGCAGCATCTACCCGCAATTCGCGACGCATAACGCCCATACCGCGTGCGCGATCCTGCATCTGGCACGCGAGGCCGGGCGAAGCCCCGCCGACTTCGAATTCCAGCGCCTGCATGGCATGGGCGAAACCCTGCATGCGGTGTTGCACGCCAGCGAAAAGACCCGCTGCCGCATCTATGCCCCGGTTGGCCCGCACCGTGAATTGCTGGCCTATCTCGTGCGGCGGCTGCTGGAAAATGGCGCCAATGGCTCGTTCGTCTATCAGATCGCCGATGAGCACATTCCGGCGGCAAAAGTCGCCGAAGACCCGATCGGCAGGATCCTTGCCCTGGGCGAGGCTATCCCCAACCCGCTGATCGCCCGCCCGGCAGGGATTTTCGGGGCCTCACGCGGCAATTCCGCCGGAATGGACATCACCGATCCCCTCGTCCTCGAAGCGCTTTTCCGCGATCGCGAGCGGTTCCGCACGACGCAATGGGCGGCGACCCCGCTGGTGGCCGGCACGATTACGCCGGAAACGCCGCTTCCGCTCGTCAATCCGGCACGATCCGGGGAGGTGGTCGGTACCGTCGCCCATGCCTCGCCGGCGGATATCGAGACCGCCATCGTGGCGGCCAGGCGGGGGTTTGATGCCTGGAAGACATGCCCGGTGAAAGCGCGGGCAGCGGCGTTGCGCCGCGCGGCGGATCTCTTCGAGGATAACAGGCCGGAACTCTTTGCTCTCCTGGCGCGCGAGGCCGGAAAAACCCTGGCCGATGCCGTCGGCGAAGTGCGTGAGGCCGTCGATTTCCTGCGCTACTACGCTGCGGAGGCCGAGGCCCGGCCAGATGCGGCGCCGCGCGGCATCATCGCCTGCATCTCGCCGTGGAATTTCCCGCTGGCGATCTTCGCCGGCCAGAGCGCCGCCGCCCTGGCGGCCGGGAACGCGGTGCTGGCAAAACCCGCCGCCCAGACGCCGCTGATTGCGTTCCGCGCGGTGGAACTGATGCACGCGGCGGGGGTGCCGTTGGCCGCGCTCCAGTTCCTGCCCGGCGAAGGCGCCAGTGTCGGCGCCGCGCTGTCGGGCGATCCACGGCTTGCCGGGGTATGTTTCACCGGCTCCCTGCCAACCGCGCGCCGGATCGACCGGGCGATGGCCGGGGCCATGGCGCCGGATGCGCCGCTGATCGCCGAAACCGGCGGCCTTAATGCGATGATCGTCGATTCCACCGCCCTGCCCGAACAGGCCGTCCGCGATATCGTCGCCTCGGCGTTCCAGAGCGCGGGCCAGCGCTGCTCGGCGCTGCGCATCCTCTACCTCCAGGACGATGTCGCCGAACCGATCCTGACCATGCTCCAGGGCGCGATGGATGAGCTGACCCTCGGGGATCCCTGGGATCTTGCCACCGATATCGGCCCGGTGATCGACGCCCCCGCCCGCGACAAGATCGAGGCGCATGTCGCGGTGTTCGGCGCGCGCGGCCAATGCGTCAAGCAGCTCGCCAAACCCGGGGGAGGCAGCTTCGTTGCCCCGAGCGTGATCCGGGTTTCGGGCATCGACGATCTCGGGGAGGAAATTTTCGGACCGGTCCTGCATGTCGCGACCTTCGCCTCCGGCGGGCTCGACGCGGTCATCGCCGCGATCAATGCCTCCGGCTACGGCCTGACCTTTGGCCTGCATACCCGCCTCTCCTCGCGGGTGAAGGCGGTCTCGGAGGCCGTCAAGGCGGGCAATCTCTATATCAACCGCAACCAGATCGGCGCGGTCGTCGGCAGCCAGCCCTTCGGCGGCGAGGGGCTCTCCGGCACCGGTCCGAAGGCCGGCGGCCCGCACTATCTGCCGCAGTTCCAGATGCCGCGCGCCGGCGCTTCATCGCTTCGCGGCAGCCAGATGATGCCGGGGCCAACGGGGGAGAGCAACATCCTGTCCCTGCACCCGCGCGGAACCGTGCTCTGCCTCGGGCCCAGCGCCGAGGACAGGCAACAGCAGGCCGCGCTGGCGCGCGAAGCCGGCAACCTCACCCGAACGATCGACGGGCCTTTCTCCTTCGAAATGCTTGAAAGCATGGATGGCTTCGAGGCCGTCGCCTATTTCGGCGGAGGCGACACGCTTCGCGCGATCCGGGTCGCGCTCTCCCGGCGCGATGGCGCGATCATCCCGCTGATGACCTTGCCGGAGGAGGCGCAGAAGCTCGTCGTCGAGCGCCACGTCTGCATCGACACCACGGCCGCGGGCGGCAATACCAGCCTGATGGCGATGTCCGCGGAGGACTAGGGCGAAGACTCATTCAGGTCTGGACCTATTCAGGTCTGGAACACGGCAGGGGGATCGTGATCGCTCAGGCAGTGCTGGTGATCCGCCAGCGCTTCGATGACCTGGCAATCGCAGACCTGGCCATGGCCGCAGGCCTCCACCATGCGCTGAAGTTCGTTTCGCAGGGCCGCCAGATGCGTTATCCGGCGATCGATCTCGGCAATATGACGGCGGGCAATGCTGTCGGCGGCGTCGCATGAGGCTTGCGGCTCGCGGGTCATCGCCAGCAGCGCGCGGATATCGCCGAGATCGAACCCCAGTTGGCGTGCGTGGCGGATGAACTGGAGCCGCTTCACGTCTTCGCCGCCATAGGTTCGGCGATTGCTCTGCGTGCGCGGTGGCTCCGGAAGTAAGCCGATTTGCTCGTAAAAGCGGATCGTCGGCACCTTTACCCCGCTCTGGCGCGAGAGAACCCCGATTGCGATTTTTTTCATGCGGACCCCTCTTGCTTCTCTAGTCACTAGAGGATGTAGACCCTCTCCCGGGTTATGGGAAAGGATATCGACATGAGCGACGCGTGTGACGGCCCCAAGATGGGTGTGGCGCAAACCTCCGCACCCCGACCCTCCCGGGAGGGGCACGGTCATCACGAGCATCATGCTCATCAGGAGGGCCTGCGCCATCCTGCGCAGAGCGCCGGCACGGCTTCGGGCGAGGCCTGCGGCTGCCACGGGAACCCGGTTTTTGATGGGATGGACCGGCGCTACACGCGCATCCTCTGGATCGTCATCGCCATCAACGCCGCGATGTTCATCACCGAGATCGTGGCCGGGCAGATCGCGCGCTCGCAGGCGCTTCAGGCCGATGCGCTCGACTTTCTCGGGGATACGCTGACCTACGGTCTCAGCCTGGCCGTGATCGGGTCCGGCTTGAAGGTCCGCGCCACCGCCGCCCTGTTCAAGGGGGTCTCGCTCAGCCTCATGGGTCTCTGGGTGCTCGGCTCCACCGCGTATCAGGTGATGGTGCTCGGATTGCCGCGCGCGGAAATCATGGGCGGAATCGGCTTCCTGGCGCTTGCCGCCAACCTGGCGAGCGTTCTGCTGCTCATGCGCTACAAGGATGGCGACGCCAACGTGCGCTCGGTCTGGCTCTGCTCGCGCAATGACGCCATCGGCAATGTCATCGTCATGGCGGCGGCGGTCGGCGTGTGGAGCACGGCCTCGGCCTGGCCGGATCTTGCGGTGGCCGCGATCATGGCGGGGCTGTTTCTCAACTCGTCGTTCCTGATCTTGCGGCAAGCCCTGGCGGAATACCGGACCGGCAAGGACCATGGCGCGCTCGCCGGCCATCACCATTGAGCCGAAGATCCTCCGATGAAGCCGATCCTCTTGACGGAAGAGCCAAACGCCATGCTGCCCGAGCGTCTGAAACCGACCGCGCTGCTCGATTTCCAGGCGCCCTCGATCGAGGGGTTGATGGCCCGCAAGGGCTGGGCCCATCTCCCACCCTACGACCGCATCGGCGCGATCTACACCTTCGTGCGCGATGAGATCGCTTTCGGATACAACCGCTCGGATAATCTGAAGGCTTCCGAGGTCCTGGAGGATGGATTTGGGCAGTGCAACACCAAGGCGACGCTGCTCATGGCCTTGCTGCGCGCCGGCGGTATCCCCTGTCGCCTGCACGGGTTCACCATCCACAAGGCGCTGCAGAAGGGGGTGGTGACCGGGATCTTCTATGCCCTCGCCCCGCGCGAT
>CAZNAT010000011.1:0-37080 GCA_964571245.1 uncultured Methylobacterium sp. | reverse complement strand
GATATCCTCCATTCCTGGGTGGAGATCGAGTGGCAGGGCCGCTGGATCAATTTGGAGGGGTTTATTCTCGACAAAGCCTATCTCTTGGCCATTCAACGGCTTTTCGGCAGTACCCACGAGAGCCTTTGTGGTTACGGCGTCGGAACGAGCTGCCTTGCCTCCCCGCCAGTCGAATGGCAGGGCGAGAGCACCTACATCCAGCGCACCGGCATCAACGCGGATCTCGGGCTGTTCGACGACCCCGATGGTTTCTATGCCAAGCACGGCACCAACCTCGCCGGCTGGAAACGGTGGTTGTTCGAGAATTTTGTCCGGCACCGGATGAACCGAACCGTCGCCCGGCTGCGCGCCCTGGGTTCACCCGCCGCAGGCAAGCAGAGCGCCTCGTCGTGAACGCCGGAGGTCGGGCGGGCCGGGAACAACAGACCGGCCTGCTAGAGCATGAGAAGTGAATGTGAATTCACGGAAAAATGCTCTAGAGCGGAATTCGATCTGACCGAGTCAGATCATCCGCTCTAGCTCTATGTTTTGACGCATTTTCTTACGATCAACCGGTATCCACTTGATCGGAAAATGCTCTGAGGCTGACCTCAGATCATCACTTCGATCAGAAACGGCCCGTTCTCGTTCAGCCCCGAGCGCAGGGCGTCACAAAACGCCTCCGAGGTCTCCGCCCGGATGGCGGGCACGCCCATGCCCTTAGCCAGCGAAACCCAGTCCAAGGCCGGGTTTTCAAGCGAAAGCATGTCGAGTGCCTTGCGGCCGGGGTTTGTCGCCCCCACCGCCATCAGCTCGCCCGTCAGGATCGCGTAGCTGCGGTTCGCCCAGATGATGGTCAGCACCTTCGAGCGGGTCCGTGCCTGGCTCCAGAGCGCCTGCAGCGTATACATGGCGCTGCCGTCGGCCTGAAGGTTGATGACCTGGCGATCGGGCGCCGCGACGCTGGCCCCGAGCGCCAGCGGCGGGCCGATGCCGATCGCGCCGCCGGTGATCTGCAGCCAGTCGTGCGGCGCGGCCTGGGCGGTGATCGGCGCCGTGAAGCGCCCGCTGGTGATCGATTCATCAATGATGACCGCCCCCTCGGGCATCATCGCGGCAAGCGCGGTCATCGCGCTTTCAACGCTCAGCGCCCCCGCCGGCAGCGATGGCCGCAGCAGCGGCGCGCGCGGCGCATTCTCCACCCGCGCCCCCACGGCCTCGGCGAGCCGCTCAAGCGTGCCCATCAGATCATGCGTGCCATCCGCCAGCGCCACGATCATCGCATCGGGCGCGGCGAGCCGGCTCGGCTTGCCGGGGTAGCCGAAAAACGCCACCGGATCCGGCGCCCCTACCAGCACGATGGTGCGATAGGGGCGGAGGGTCTCGATCGAAAGGTCGATCGGATAGGGCAATCGCGGCAAGGCGACACGGCCCGCGCCGCGCTCCAGCCGCGACAGCGACGTCCGGCCCATGATCGCCGCGCCGGTCCTGGCGGCAATCGCCCCGGCGAGTTCGAGCGCGGGCGCACGCACCGCATCGGCCCCCAGAAACAGCAAGGTCTCCGGGCCAAGCCGAAGCGCGGCCACCGCCTCGGCGATCGCCACCTCGGAAACCGGCGCCCTCGCCGGCGGCTCGGCGGGCGTCACCGGGGCCGAGCCGGGCCCCCAGGCGGTATCCGCGGGCAGGATCAGTGTCGCGATCTGGCCAGGGCCGGCCGCGGAGGCGGTTCGGGCGGCGGTGATGGCATCGGCGCCATCCTGCGCGATACCCAGGCTGTCGCGTCCGGTCCGAACCCAATGCGACATCGGCCGCGCGACGCCCTCGGTGTCCGACGACAGCGGCGCATCATACGCCAGATGCTGGGTGGTGTGCTCGCCGACGATGTTGACGATCGGCGTACCGGCTTTCTTGGCATTGTGCAGGTTTGCCAGCCCGTTGCCGAGGCCTGGGCCAAGGTGCAGCAGGGTAAGGCCGGGGCGCCCGGTCATCCGGGCCCAGCCATCCGCCGCACCGGTCGCCACGCCTTCAAAAAGGCAGAGCACGCAGGCCATGCCCTCGACCCGATCGAGGGCGGCGACAAAATGCATCTCGGAGGTGCCGGGATTGGAAAAGCAGACGTCCGCGCCGCCGGCGACGAGCGTGCGGACGAGGCTTTCCGCGCCGTTCATCTCTGGGTGATCGCTCATGGTGCCGATACTTTCTACGCTGGAGTATTTTCGGACGATGCGGGAACCGGTTCGCGTTAAGAACCGAAGGTCCGCGCAAGCGAAAATGCGACAAGACAAAAAAATTGAGCGCTTTCAGTGAATTTGATTTCTCTGAAAGTGCCCTGATGTTCAGAATGTTCCCGGCTTTGTGACCGAAGCGACAAGTGCGACGCCGCCAAGGCTGATGATCTCGGCGGCCCCGTCAAAAGCCATGGCATGGTTCACCGCGAGGAGATGCTCGACGCCATTGAGCACGATCCGGGCCGTTTCCGTCGGGGCATAGACGACATGATGCGCCGGCGCGAGCGCAATTTCCGGATTTTGGCCAAAACCCTTGCCAATCATCACCAGATCAATCGAGCATAGATCGCGCCGGGCGATGAGGTTGACAACCTCGACAGGCCCGTTCTCCAGCCGGCTG
Source organism: uncultured Methylobacterium sp. (assembly GCA_964571245.1). Classification (GTDB taxonomy): domain Bacteria; phylum Pseudomonadota; class Alphaproteobacteria; order Rhizobiales; family Beijerinckiaceae; genus Rhabdaerophilum. The sequence goes on along the minus strand of CAZNAT010000011.1, from coordinate 34,473 downwards.
GTGATGGCGATGCCGCCATCATACCGCACCGGCGTAAACGGCGTGCGCAGGTCGATTTCGCCGGTTGGCGTCTCCAGCACCAGCCCGCTGCCGCCAACGACGATCTGCATCCGCTCGAACCCGGACAGGTCGGAAAACGGCGCGGGCGCGATAATCCGCGTCCGCCCGAGTTGCCAGACAACCCCGGCCCAATCCCCTTCCGGGGTGCCCGGCAGGCGTTCCCCGGCGATGGTGATGCTGATGCCACCACCATTTTTCCAGGGGACGCTGAGGTAATAGGCCGGGGTGAGCTGGCGAATGTTCATGCGGTCGGCTTTCTGCCTGAAGTCATGGAGCGACGACGGAAGATACCGGGGCGATGCCAGAAGTCACTGGGCAATCTTGATCTTCAACGGCTCCCCGATCACGGCGTTCCAGGTCTGCACGCATTCCGCGCCGCAGCGCTGCGCGAAGGCCGGCAGGATCGCCTTGACCAGCGCGTCCTTGCGCAGGGTCTCGTCGGCGGCGGTGACCGGCACGAGCTTCATGGCGGCGGCCGGGCCTTCGGTGCAGGGTGCGGTGCCGGTATTGCAGTTGATGCCGGTCTGGGTTTCGGTCCTGGCCTGATCGAAGATCGAGTCCTCCAGCTTCAGCATCTGCGCTTCCAGGAACGACTGGACCTTCGGATCGAGGGAGGCCCACCACTTCTTGTTCGCCAGGAAGGCCGCGACGCCGAAATTGACCGGAATCGGCGAAATGAACTTCGCCGATTCATGCCATTTCGAGCGATAGCCGGACAGCGCGCCGGTGATGGCGCAATCGATGACGCCGGCTCCGAGCGCGGGCTGCACTTCGGCAAAGGCGAGCGTGATCGGCGAGCCACCGAGGTGATTGACGAAGGCCTGCTGCGAGGCGCCGGATGCGCGGACCTTGCGGCCCTTGATATCGGCGAGCGAGGCGAAACTGTCCCGGCAATAAACGACCTGCGCCTGATAGGTGCCAAACCCCAGGAGCTTCAATCCATGTTTTTCATCGAGAAACTTGGCATAGGTCGGGCGGAAACCCTTGAGCACCCCGTGCAGTTCCTCGACCGAGCCGACCAGTCCCACGAGATCGGCGGCCTCGTTCATCGGCACTTCGCCGGAATTGTAGTTCAGCACGGTCATCGCCATCTGCATCGTGCCCTGCGACACCAGGCGGAAGATCTCCGGCCCCTTCAGCCCCAGTTCGGTGAAGGGCTTCAGCTGGACCTTGATCGAGCCGGCGGATTCACGCGGCACGATCTCGTTCCAGAACGGCACTTCCCGGCTGGTGTACATCGAGAGATTGCCGATCGAGCCGACCACGTTGAACGTGGTGCTCGGCAGGCCTGTTGTCTGCGCGTTGGCCACCCCGGGGGCCATTCCCAATGCGGCGATGCCGGCCAGAACGAGTTTCTTCATGATGATTGCCTCCTAAGCAAGTCTGGATTGGTCAGGCCGCGCCCGCCTTCGGGTTGAGCACGGTAGGGAGCCACAGGGCGAGTTGCGGAAACGCGATCAGAATGACGATCATGATGATCATCATCAGGACGAAGGGCAAGGCACCCAGACAGATGTCGGAGAACTGCCCCCTGCCACGCACGGCTTGCACGACGTAGAGGTTGAGCCCGACCGGTGGCGTGATCAGCGCCGCCTCCATCAGGATGACGAAAATAATGCCCCACCACACCGGGCTGTAGCCGAGCGCGGTGATCACCGGCACGACAACCGGCGTCGTGGCGATCATCATCGACAGGGTTTCCATGAAGCAGCCGAGAACGAGGTAGAACACGATGATCGCCGCCAGCATGGCGAGCGGAGACCAGCCCAGCGAGAGCACGATATCGGTGATCGCCTTCACCAGCCCGATCGAAACCATGACGAAATTGAGAAAGAACGCCGCGATGATGATCAGCATGACCATGCAGGTCGTCCGCACCGTGCCTTCGAAGGCCCGCAGCAGCACGGGCAGCGTCAGCTGCCGGTTGGCGGCAACAAGGCCCAGCGTGGCCATCAGCCCGAGCGCGGCGGCCTCCGTCGGTGTCGCGATGCCGGCATAGATCGAGCCGACGACGATGAGGAACAACCCGAGCGGTGGGAGGAGATGTTTCAGACCGGCCCGGCGCTGCGCCCAGAGATGGCTGGTATCCTGCTTCGGTCCGCCCCATTCGGGCCGCCAGATCGTGAGGCCCAGCACCATCAGCGAGAACAGCCCCGCCAGCATGAACCCCGGAATGAACCCTGCCGCGTAGAGATCGGCCACCGAGGTATCGGTCAGGACGGCGTAGATGATCATGTTGATCGACGGTGGAATGAGAATTCCGAGCGTGCCCCCCGCCGCGATCGATCCGAGAAACAGCGGACGGTTGTAGCCGCCCTTGTCCATGTTCGGGATCGCGACCGTGCCGATCGTGGCAGCGGTCGCCACGGACGACCCGGAAGTCGCCGCGAAAATCGCGCTTGCGGCGATGTTGGTATGGATCAGTCGCCCCGGGATCCGCGCGAACCACGGCGTCAGCGCCGAGAACAGCCGCTCGCTCATGCCGGAGCGATGCATGAGTTCGCCCATCATGATGAACATCGGCGCGGCGATCAGGATGAAGTCGTTGGAGGAATTCCACGCGAGTTCACCGAGGGCGCCGATCATCGGGAAGAACGCGAACTTCTCCGAGAGAACATAGCCCATCAGCCCCAGCGCCGCCGCCACCGGCACGCTGAGCGCGACAAGACCAATGAGTAACCCGAGCGCCCAGCTGATCATGACCGGGGCGCTTCTGCGGAAGCCGGAACACCGGCCTGCTCGATCTCGTCCACCACGCGCAGGCTGCCGATCAACTTGTCAAAACCTCTCCGGTCCCGGGCCAGCAGCCGGGCGATGGCCTGCACCGGGATCAGCACCGCCATGCAGGCGAACCAGAACAGCCCTACCCACCAGATGCCCTGCGGCACGATCATCGGGGTCTGCATCGACGAGATCGATTTTGCGCCCATCGCCCAGGATTGGTGCAGCGTGCCAAAAGCGTACCAGGCCAGTGCCAGCGCCAGCAGCGCCAGCGCGAACGACGCGAGGATGTCGCAGACGACGCGCATCCGGTCCGGCAGCGCATCGAGCAGGATATCGACGCGGATGTTGGACTTGGAGGTGACGGTGAAGGCCATGCCGAGGCCGATGCACGCGGCCAGAGCGTAGCCGGAAATCTCGAAGCTCTCCACCATGCCGCGCTTGAAGAAATACCGGGTCACGACATCAATCGTGATCAGCCCGGAACAACCGAACAGGATGATCGCCCCGGCCATCCAGGCCAGCAGCCGCGAAATGCGCTGCGGCCAGGGCTCATCCGGCAGAAGTTTTTCCTGCTGCAGATCCGTCATGATGTCCCCCCTTCGCCGGCCCCGAGATCGGAGCAGGCTTTCCCGTCGGAATAATCCGCCAGACCGGCCCTGGTGACCAGCCCATCGGCCAAATCTGTTGCCAGCAACTCCGCCTCGCGCTCGCCCGGAGGCCCGAAACCGCCGCCGCCGGGGGTGATCATGCTGAGAATATCGCCACATAGCAATTCGTGGCCGATGGTTTTCGCCGGCAAGTTCGTGGTGATCTCGCCACGCGTGACGCGCAGGCTGCCGCCGTGTCCGGGACGGCCGCCGGCAAGGCCATAGGGACGCGAGACAAAGGCATCGAAGGAGCCGTTGAACAGCCCGCGCGTCGCCAGAAACTCGAAGGCGCGCTCCAGCCCGAGCCCGCCGCGGTGTTTGCCGGCGCCGCCCGAGTCCGGCACGAAACCATAGCGCGTGAAGCGCAGCGGAAAAATCGCCTCGACCATTTCGATCGGCGTGTTCTGGCCGTTGTGGAAGCCGGCGGCGAAGCCCGAGGGGCCATCGACCTCGGGGTGCGCGCCCCAGCCGCCGATCGAATAATCGAAATAGACCTGCCGGCGTCCGTCGCCATGCAGGATGTTGATCGCGTGGTTGAAGGTAACGCCATAATAGGACGCGGGGATGCGATCCGGCACGGCCAGTGCGAAAGCCTTCAGCACCGCGGTCGCGATGCGGTGCCCGGTCAGCATGCGCATCGAGACCGGTGCCGGAAACCGCGCATGGACGAGCGAGCCTTCCGGCGCGGTGACCGAGATCGGCCGGTAACAACCCGAATTGGCCAGCGCCGATACTCCGGCGGCGGCGATGGTGGCGTAGTAAACCGCGGATTTCGTTGTCGCCATCGTGGCGTTGATCGGGCCTTTGGCCTGCTGCGCGGTTCCCGCCAGATCGACCTCGATGCGATCCCCCGCGATGGTCAGCGTCACCGCGATGCGCTTCTGCCCGGGTTCGAGCCCATCGCCATCGACGAAATCCTCGGCCTTGTAGACCCCGTCGGGCAGCGCGCGGATCGCCTCCCGCATCGCATTTTCCGAATGATCGAGCAGGGCTGCGCCGACCGCGACCAGCTGGTCGATGCCATAGCGCTGCGCCAATGCGCGGATGCCGCGCGCGCCCATTTCCAGCGCCGCGATCTGGCTGAGGAAATCGCCCCGGAAGGTATCGGGATCGCGGACGTTCTGCAGGATGGTGCGGAGCAGGTCCTCCTGCATCTCGCCGGCGCGCATGATTTTCACCGGCGGCAGCCGGAAGCCTTCCTGAAAGATCTCGACCGCATGGGCATTGTATCCGCCCGCAGCGCCCCCGCCGACATCGACGTGATGGATCAGCGTGCAGGTGATCGCGATCCGCCGCCCCTCGACGAAAACCGGTTGGAAGGCGATGAAATCCGGCAGGTGCTGCCCACCGCAATAGGGATCGTTGGTGACGATGACGTCGCCCTCGCGCCAGGCTTCCAGCGGCAGGTGATGGGCGATGATCTCCTCAAGGCAAAGCTCCATCGAATTCAGATGTACCGGCATGCGCGCGGCCTGCGCGACATTGTGGCCCTCGCCGTCAAAGACCGCGGTGGAGTAATCGAGCAATTCGCGCACGGTGGTGGACCGGCTGGTGCGCCACACCGTGATCGACATTTCCTCGGCCACCGCGACGAAGGCATGGGCGATGATTTCGAGCAGGATCGGATCGACCTTGCCCTGCCGATTCTGGTCGTCTCCATTCCGGCGCGTGTTGATCGGGCTCATGCGCGGCTTTCCTGCTTCCGGGCCACCATATCGCCATTTGCGGTCTGTTCCAGCCGCCAGCCTTCGGTCAACAGCAAGGTGGTGTAGTCCTGTTCGATGATCGCCGGCCCGGCCACGGGGGCCAGAACCGCCAGCGTCTCCTGCTGGAGGATGGGAACATCGCGCCAGCGCCCACCGAGATAGACCGGCCGGGTTTCGGTAGGGGTTTTGGCGAGAATTCCGGCGGGAGTTTTGGCCTGATGCCCGTCGGCGACGGCATCGCCGCCGAGCGCGCCGATACCCGCCAGCCGCAACGTCACCAATTCGACGATCTCCTGCCGGTCATCGAAGGAGAAGCGCTCGAAATGCTGGCGGTGGAAGTTCTCAACCAGACGGGCAATATCTTCGGGTTCGAGTTCGTGGCCGGAAGCATCGAGCGGCATCATCAGTTCGAAGGCCTGGCCGCGATAGCGCAGATCGGCACTGAACCGCAGGCTGATCGCCGCGGGCGGCGGCTTGTCCGCCGCCAGCAGCCGGCGGCCCTCTGCGGCCAGCTCGCGCATCATCCCCCGGAGGACCGGCGCGGCCTCGCCGCCTAGCGGCGTGATCCTGGTGCGGGCGAGATCATGCGTGATATCGGACTGGACGATCCCATGCGCCGAGAAGGTCGAGGGATTGCGCGGGAACACGACCGTCCGCATCCCCAGTTCATCCGCCACCTCAACCGCATGCAGCCCGCCGGCGCCGCCGAAAGACATCAGCGCGAAATCGCGGGGGTCGAGGCCGCGCTCGAACAGCGACAGCTTGATCGCTCCGGCGAGTTTGGCCGTGACAACGCTCAGGATGCCCTCCGCCGCCGGCTCGACGCCCAGCGCGAGCGGATCGGCGACCTTGTGCTTGAGCGCGGCAAGGGCGGCGGCGGCATCGAGCGGAAACGCGCCGCGCATGAACCCCTTCGCGCCGAGACGGCCGAGAATGACATTGGCATCGGTGGTGGTCGGCTCGGTGCCGCCGCGCCGGTAGCAGACCGGCCCCGGCTTCGCGCCGGCGCTTTCCGGACCGACCTTGAGCCGACCGGTGGCATCGACCGAGGCGATCGAGCCGCCGCCGGCGCCGATCGTCCGCATTTCGACCATCGGAACCCGCAGCGGCAAGCCGTCGACCTCGCCCTGCGCGACGACGGCGCGGCGACCATTCTGGATCAGCGCGATGTCATAGCTCGTGCCACCCATGTCGACGCCAACGACCCTGTCGATGCCAAGCCGATGCGCCAGCCGCTCCGCCGCCAGCACGCCGCCCGACGGGCCGGAGAGCAGCAGCTTGACCGGGGCCAGCGCTGCAGCTTCCGGGGTGGTGGCCCCGCCGTTGGATTGGACGAGGTAGAGCGGCGCTGTGAGCCCGGCTTCGGCCATCCGGGCCTTGAGCCGGTCGATATAGTCCTGCACCACCGGCATCAGCAGGGCATTGAGCACCGTCGTCGAGGTCCGCTCGAATTCGCGGATTTCCGGGGAAACCTCATGCGAGCAGGAAACACGCACCCCCGGCAAATCGGCCCTGAGATGGTCGCGGATGGCGATCTCATGCGCCGGATTGAGATAGGCGTTGAGCAAACTCACCGCGACGACTCCCACTCCGCTCGCCGCCAAGGCCTGCGTGGCCGAGTGAAGGCTGGCACGGTCGAGCGGCCGGACCACCTCGCCTCTGGCCCCCATCCGTTCGAGCACGCCGAACCGGTGCCGCCGGGGTACCAGCAGGGCCCGGCGCTCGGGGCGCAGGCTGTAGACATCCTTGCGGGCATGTCGCCCGATCTCCAGCACATCCTCGAAGCCGGCGGTGGTGATCAGGGCTCCTGCCGGCAGCGAGCGGGTCAGCACGGCATTGGTGGCGATGGTGGTGCCGTGCATCACCAGCCGGATATCGGGGAGGGAAAAACCGAACCTTTCGGCCGCGCCGGCAACGGCATTCATGAACCCGATCGAGAAATCATCCGGCGTCGTCGCCACTTTGAAGCTATGGCTCGTGCCGGTCGCGAGGTTGACGCACTCAAGGTCGGTGAAGGTCCCGCCAATGTCGATCGCCAGCCGAAATCCCGTATCCGTGGCCGGCATCGTCACAGCCATCCCGCGCGATGGAAGGCTTTGCTTGGACAGAAGGCTTGGCTTGGGCAGAAGGCGTGACCCGGGCAGAAAACCCCGTGCGCGGATTTGGAATATCCACCGGCCCTGTCCATCCGCTCCCTCGATCCTCAGAACCCCCATTCGGCCGGCAAAAAACAGTAAAGCTGTCGCCCGGGTGCCTTCTGATCCGACCAAGCTACGCGGAGAGATTGATCTGCGTCCAATTACAAGTTTATCTCGCTTTCCATAAATCTAATTTATCGAAAGAGAGCCATGGTCGATTTCCGCGCGCTCGAAACGCTGATCTGGGTAGTGACGCTGAAAAGCTTCTGTGCCGCGGCCGAAAAGCTGAACACCACCCAGCCCGCGATCTCGCAGCGGATCGCCGCGCTCGAACGGGAAATCGGCCACAAGCTAGTCCACCGCGCGAGCCGCAACGTCATGCCGACGGCGATGGGCCGCCGTGTGCTCGACCACGCCGAACGCCTGATCCGGGCGCGGGCCGAGATGCTGACCGAACTAGCCGGCTCCTCGGCGGTGCACGGCTCCCTGTCGCTGGGCGTGAATGAAACCATCGTCCACACCTGGCTGCCGGTGCTGGTCGAGCGCATCGCCCGGACCTATCCCGGGCTCGACCTCGATATCGACGTCGATATTTCCGACAACCTGCTCACCCGCGTGATCTCGCAGGATATCGACCTCGCGCTGATGCTCGGGCCGGTGATCTCCCCCGTGCTGCAAACCTGCGAACTCTGCCGCTATCCCCTGGCGTTCATCGCGTCGAGTTCGCTGGCATTCGCCGATGCCCGCCCGGATCTGGCGGCGGTTGCGCGTTACCCGATCCTGACCTTCGCCCGAAACACGCTGCCGCATCTCGCCATTCGCGAGATCTTTGCCGATCCCGATCTGCCGAAATCGCGGATCCGGGCATCCTCCTCGCTGGCGACGATCGTGCGCATGGCGCTCGATGGCATCGGCGTCGCCGTCATTCCGCCAGCGATCGTGGCGCGGGAACTCCAGGACGGCCGGCTGGTCTGCCTCGAGGTTGCCGCCGAGCTGCCGGACCTTCTATGCGCGGCGGCCTGGCGCAAGGGGCCGAATACCCTCATCGTGCAGGCGGCGGCACGGCTTGCCGCCGAAGTCGCCGCCGAATGGCGCGGCCACCGGGGGCTGGTGTGATCAGGTCTGCGGCTGTGGCTCCGCCTGCGGATTGACGGCATGGCAAGCCGCGCCGCCTCTCAACACCGGACTGACGCGGCGGCAGATATCCATCACCAGCGGACAGCGGGGATGGAAGGTGCAGCCGGACGGCGGGTTGATCGGGCTGGGAACCTCGCCCTGCACCGGCACCCGGTCGCGGCCGATTTCGGCGAGATCCGGCACCGCGTCGATCAACAGGCGGGTGTAGGGGTGGAGCGGATTTTCGAACAGCTTTTCCGTCTCCTGCACTTCGACGAGGCGCCCGAGGTACATCACGCCGATCCGGTGCGCCATGTGCCGGACGACGGCGAGGTTGTGCGAGATGAAAAGGAACGTCAGCCCCAGTTTCTGCTGCAATTCCTGCATCAGGTTGAGGATTTGCGCCTGTACGGACACATCGAGCGCCGAGGTCGGTTCATCGCAGACGATGAACGCGGGTTCCGACGACAGCGCCCGCGCGATCGCGACCCGCTGGCGCTGGCCACCGGAAAACTGGTGCGGGTATTTCTCGCCATCCAGCGGCGACAACCCCACCAGCGTCAGCAATTCGGCGACCCGCGACGCCCGCGTCGCGGCCTCGGCGGGCCGGCCAAGCGCGTCCATCGGCTCGGAGATAATATCCCGCACCCGCCAGCGCGGGTTGAGCGAGGCGTAGGGGTCCTGAAAGATCATCTGGACGCTGCCGGGCTCCGGGCGGGCATCCTGGGCAATGCCGGTGAACGTCACCCGCCCGTCGCTTGGCGGGATCAGCCCGACGATCAGCTTGGCGACGGTCGATTTACCCGACCCCGATTCCCCCACCAGCGCGAAGGTCTCGCCGCGCCGGACCTCGAAGGAAACACCATCCACCGCCTTGAGAAGCTGGCGCGGCTCGCGCGCCAGCACCCGCTCAAGCCAGGGCTTCGAGACATCGAAAAGCCGACGCAGATCGGTGACCGACACCAGCGCCCCGGCCTCCGCATTGGGCCCGGCGTGGGACTTCGGCGCGTTCATGACCGTCCTCCGCCGGTTGTTGCCGCGTGTTTCCAGCAGGCCGCCATGCTGGCGCCAGCTGGAAGCAGCACCGGCTGCTCGGTTTCGCAGCGGGCGAAGGCCAGCGTGCAGCGCGGGCGAAAGGCGCAGCCTTTGGGGATGGCGTTGAGGCGCGGCATCGAGCCGGCGATCTGCGCCAGCCGACCGACGTTCTTTTTCAGCGCCGGGATCGCCCCCATCAGCCCGGCGGCATAGGGATGCTGCGGCGAACGGATGATATCCGCCACCGGGCCGATTTCGGCGATCCGGCCGGCATACATCACGGCGACGCGGTCCGCGGTCTCGGCGATGACGCCCATGTCATGCGTGATCAGCATCACCGAGGTGCCACGCGTTCGGCACAATCGCTTGAGCAGGGTGATGATCTGCGCCTGCACGGAAACATCGAGCGCGGTGGTCGGCTCATCGGCGATGATCAGATCCGGCTCGGCGGCGAGCGCGAGCGAAATCACGACGCGCTGGCGCATGCCGCCCGAAAACTCGTGCGGATAGGCGTTCACCCGCTGCTCCGGCGCAGGAATGCCGACCTCGGTCAGGAGCGCCAGCGCCCGAGCCCGGGCCTCGGTTTTCGGGATATCCATATGCGTCAGGATGGTTTCGACCAGCTGGTCCCCGATCCGAAACAGCGGGTTGAGCGAGGTCAGCGGGTCCTGAAAGATCATGCCGATCTTGCGCCCGCGCAGCTTGCGCAACGCATCCGGGCCGAGATTGTCGATCCGCTCGCCGTTGAGCCGGATCTCGCCGCCGGAAATCCGCCCCGGCTTCTCGACGAGCCCGATGATGGCCGAACCGGTCAGCGATTTCCCCGCGCCGGATTCGCCGACCACGCCGAGAACCTCGCCGCGCCGGATATCGAAGGAAATCCGGTCGAGAGCCTTGAGGATGCCGCGCCGGGTGACGAACTCCAGGCTGAGATCCCGGACCGAGAGCACGGGCTCGGAAGCATTGGTCGCCATCAGCGCAGCCTCGGGTTCAGGGCATCGCGCAGCCAGTCGCCGAGCAGATTGATGGCAAGCGCGAGGATGATCAGCGTCATCGCCGGGAAGAACAGGATCCACCATTCCCCGGAAAACAGGAATTGCTGGCCGATGCGGATGAGGGTGCCGAGCGAAGGCTGGGTCGGCGGCATGCCGACGCCGAGGAACGACAGCGTGGCCTCCTCAATGATCGCGAGCGCAAGGTTGATCGTCGCAATCACGGTCACCGGGCCCATGACGTTCGGCAGGATATGCCGCACCATGATGACGAAGGATGAACGCCCGATCACGCGCGCGGCCTGAACGTATTCCTTGTTCTTCTCGATCAGGGTCGAGCCGCGAACCGTCCGCGCGTATTGCGCCCAGTTCGAAAGCCCGATCGCGATGATCAGGAGAACCAGCGTCGCCTCCTCCTGCTGCGCGGGGGGAATGATTCCTCGGGCGACCCCGAAGACGAGCAGCGCGATCAGGATTGCCGGAAACGAGAGCTGGACATCCGCGACGCGCATGATGAAGCTTTCGGTCTTGCCGCCAAGGTACCCGGCGAGCAGGCCGAGAAACACCCCGAACCCCGCCGAGAACACCACCGAGGCGGCGCCGACCAGGAGCGAGACGCGGGTGCCATAGAGCACGGCCGAATACATGTCCCGCCCCTGCGGGTCGGTGCCGAAAACGAAGCTGTTGCCGGTGAATTCATTCGCCACCCGTGGCGGCGTCATCCCGTCCATCAGGTTTAGCACGGCCGGATTGAAGGGGTCCTGCGGCGTGATCAGCGGCGCCAGCAGCGCCGCGCCGATCATCAGGACCGAGACCAGCGCCGAGCCGATGGCCACGGGCGAGGATTTGAAGGCGTGATAGAGGTCGCTGTCGAGCAGCCGTTCCAACCGTGTGGCCGGAACCGGCGCCGCCTGGATTTCCGGCGTCTCGTTCGAAGGTTCGATCCGCTGCATCCTAGTGCCCTTTCGCGATCCGCGAACCGCTCCGCAGCCGGGGGTCGAGAATGAAATAGAGGAGATCGACCGTGAGGTTGACGATCACGAACACCGCCGCGACGAACATCAGATAGGCCGACATCACCGGTACATCGGCGAATTGAACGGCATTGACGAACAGCGCCCCAAGGCCGGGCCATTGGAACACCGTCTCGGTGACAATGGCGAAGGCAATCACCGCGCCAAGCTGTAGACCGGCGATGGTGACGACGGGCACGAGGGTATTGCGCAAGGCATGGCTGAGCTCGATCGCGCGCTCGGCAATGCCGCGCGCCCGGGCAAACCGCACAAACTCGGTGCGCATCACTTCCATCATCTCGGCGCGCACCAGCCGCATGATCAGCGTCAACTGGAAGAACCCGAGCGTCACCACCGGCAGAACCAGCGATTTCCGCCCCGATTCGGTCAGAAGCCCGGTTGACCACCAGCCAAGCTTCACGACCTCGCCACGGCCAAACGAAGGCAGCCAGCGCAATTCGACCGCGAAAATGTAGATCAACCCGATGCCGATCAGGAAGGTCGGCAGGGAAACACCGATCAGCGAGGCCGTCATGATGACGTTGCTGACAAATCCCGTCCGGTTGATCGCGGCATAGACCCCGAGCAGCACCCCCAGGACCGTGGCGAGAAGGGCGGAAAGCACCGCCAGTTCGACCGTGGCCGGCAGGCGTTCGCGCATGAGATCGGAAACCTTCCGCCCTTGCCGGTAGGAGACGCCAAATTCGCCCTTGGCGGCATTGCCGATGAAGCGGCCAAACTGCAACGGCCAGGGGTCATTGAGACCCAGGCGTTCCGTCAGCTCCTGCCGGTCCTGAAGCGTCGCCTCCTGCCCGAGCATATTGGCGACGGGGTCGCCGACGAAGCGAAACATCGAAAAGGCGATGAACGCCACCGCCACGAGGACGAGAGCGCCCTGCGCGAGGGATCGAATGGAATAAGCAAACATGGCGGATCCGGTCTGAAGAGATCAGGCAGGATTTCCGGGCGCGAAAAAAGGACACGCCCGGATCTCTTGCGGCATTACGAACCCTTGACCGAGACCTTCTTGAGCTTGGGCGAATTCGACACATCGACCGGGATGTCGAAGGCGCTCTTCATCGCGTAACTCAGCGCCTGATGATGGATCGGGATATAGATCGTTTCGTCCTTCACCGTCTTCCAGATCTCGGCGATCGTCGCGTTGCGCTTGGCAAGATCGGTCTCGGTGGTCAGCGAGAGGATCTTGGCGTCGATCTCCTTGTTGGAATAGCCGGTGGCGTTCCATGAGCCGAGGCTACCGGAGCGCGTATTGTACATGAACGAGAAAATATAGTGACTGTCAAAGGTCGGAACGCCCCAGCCGACGAGGTAGAAATTCGTCTCCGGCGGATCCTTCTGGATCAGCGTGAAGTGGATCGACTTCGACTGGCTGACGAGGTTGATCTTGATTCCGATCTGGCCCCACATGCCGACTGCGGCCTGGCAAATGCCCTCATCGTTGACATAGCGGTCATTGACGCAATTCAGCGTGGTGGTGAAACCGTTGGGGTAGCCAGCATCCGCCATCAATTTCTTGGCGGCGGCAACATCGACCACCGGGGCGGCGTCGAGTTCCTTGGTCCAGCCGGTGACGAAAGGCGGCATGATGACGCCTGTTGGCACCGATTCACCGCGCATCACCACCCGCTGGATGGCCGCGCGATTGATGACCATGTTCATCGCCTGCCGGACACGCTTATCGGCGAACGGGTTCTTGCCTTCGACGTTGTCGGTTTTCAGATCGACATTGGCGACGTTCATGCCAAAGAAGATCGTGCGATTCTCGGCGCCGCTGGTGACCTTGATGCCCTGGCCGGTCTTGAGCTTTTCGATATCCTGAACCGGAACATCCTGCACGAAATCGACCTCGCCCGAGAGCAGCGCCGCGACGCGTGTGGCATCCTGCTTGATCGGGGTATAGATAATCTCGCTGACCTCCAGCGGAACCTCGCCCTTGCCCCAATAGGCATCGTTGCGCTTGAGCACCGTCTTCACATCGGCCTCGCGTGAAACCAGCACATAGGGGCCGGTGCCGTTGGCGTTGCGCACCGAGAAGTTTTCTTCCTTGTTTTTGAAATCCTGCGCCTTCTGGGAATTATTCTTTTCCGCCCAGGCCTTGCTCATGATGAGGATGCTGGACGTATTGTTCACCAGCAGCGGGTTAGGGCCCTTGGTCTTGATGTGAACAGTCAGGTCATCCGCCTTCGAGACGGAGTCCACCGCGGTCAGGTAGCCCTTGAAATCCGAGGTCGGCTGCATTGCGCGCTGATAGGAGAACACCACGTCATCGGCAGTCAGCGGCGTGCCGTCATGGAACTTGACGCCGGCGCGAAGCTTGAACTCCCAGATCGTCGGGTCGTTCGGCAGCACGCGCCAGGAGGTGGCGAGCGCCGGGCCAAGCGTGCCGGCATGGTCACGCTCGGTGAGCGCTTCATAGATATGATTGCCGAGCGCCGTTGTCGGGCCCTCGTTCTGACCATGCGGGTCCATCGTCAGCGCATCGCCGGAGCGGGCCCATTTCAACGTCCGGGCCTCCGCCATACCAACCATCATGGTCGAGGTGATCAAGGCAGCCCAAAGCGATTTCCGGATAAGCGTCATGTCATTCTCCCCATTTTGCCGAAGTTTTCTCGGCTTGATACGGTTTTGGCGGCCGTTACGCCGCTCCAAAGCCGTTCTTTGCAGGAAGACTATCCATGCTTTGCGCGTCTGGCAATCTCTGATCTCGCCAGTACGAGCAGCCGGCCCGAGCGGAAAAATCGATGGCGTAAACGTCAGGTCGATGTCCTGGTCTTGCAGGGCAAATCCATCGCCGATGCCGTTCGCTCGATTGGCGTGGCGGAGGTCACGTATTCCCGCGGGCGACAGGACCGAACCCTGCATATACGATGGCAGTCTGGTCAGCCTTGAGAATGGCCTCGAATTCTGCGATGCGGGCAGGGTTCCCAACCCCGGCCTCGACGCCAAATCAAACCGCTCGGACTTGCACCAGCCGAAAAACGGGGCCTTCTCGCGTTTTTGAAAGCACTCTGAACAGGAATTCGATCGGCGGGCCTTGCCTGGCGGGTCAAAAACGGGTCGGCTTAGAGCGGTATCCGACCTGATTGAACGAGGTCAACCACTCTATCTTGTTACTTTGGCGCATTTTCTTTCGACCAGCCGGTGTCCACTGGGGCGGAAAATGCTCTAGCCAACGATTTTCATCGAGGGGCAGGCGATTGGCCCGGCCCTGGAACCAAGAGGAACAGCACCCATGAAAACGCGCGCCGCCGTGGCCTGGGAGGCCGGCAAGCCCCTGACGATTGAAACCGTGGATCTGGCTGGCCCGAAGGCGGGTGAGGTTCTCGTTGAGATCATGGCGACCGGCGTCTGCCACACCGATGCCTATACGCTCTCCGGCCTCGACAGCGAGGGCAAGTTCCCCGCCATCCTCGGGCACGAGGGCGCGGGTATCGTCCGCGAGATCGGCAAGGGCGTCACTTCCGTGAAGGTGGGCGACCACGTGATCCCGCTCTACACACCGGAGTGCAGGAGCTGCAAAACCTGCCTCTCGCAGCGCTCGAACCTCTGTACCTCAATCCGCGCGACGCAAGGCCAGGGCGTGATGCCGGATGGCACCTCGCGCTTCTCCTGCGATGCGGTCGGCAGCAAAAAGGGCGACGTCTTCCATTACATGGGCTGCTCGACCTTCTCGAATTTTACGGTGCTGCCGGAGATCGCGCTGGCGAAGGTGCGTGAAGATGCCCCCTTCGACAAGATCTGCTACATCGGCTGCGGCGTGACGACCGGCATTGGCGCGGTGATCTATACCGGCAAGGTCTGGCCCGGCGCGAATGTCGTGGTTTTCGGGCTCGGCGGCATCGGCCTCAACGTCATCCAGGGCGCGCGCATGGTCGGCGCCGACAAGATCATCGGCGTCGATCTCAATCCCGCCAAGGCCGAGATGGCGAAAAAATTCGGCATGACGCATTTCGTCAACCCGGACGAGGTCGGCCGAGACAAGGTCGTGCAGGCGATCATCGATCTCACCGGCGGCGGCGCGGATTTTTCCTTCGAATGTATCGGCAATGTCCACACCATGCGTCAGGCGCTCGAATGCTGCCACCGGGGCTGGGGCGAGAGCATCATCATCGGCGTCGCGCCCTCGGGCACCGAGATTTCGACCCGCCCGTTCCAGCTCGTCACCGGGCGCGTCTGGAAGGGCTCGGCCTTCGGTGGCGCGCGGGGGCGGACCGATGTGCCGAAGATCGTCGACTGGTACATGGACGGCAAGATCGATATCGACAGCCTCATCACCCACGTGATGCCGCTCGACGAGATCAACACCGCGTTCGACCTGATGCACGAGGGCAAGAGTGTCCGCAGCGTCGTGACGTTCTGATGGAAATCGTCTCCGGCAGGAGGTGCCCTAGGTGTCGTCGCGCTGGCGGCGGCCCGGAAGGTATTCGACGCCGCCGCTCGAGCTCCGGACCGGCTGGACGAAGAGGCCCATCAGTTCGACGATCTCCGGCGGCATGGCGGTTGAAATCGGCAGGCCGAGCGCCTTGGCCTCGTCGGCAAAGATCGGGTAGTCGTGTGTCCAGTGTCCGTCTGTCAGCCGAAAGGCGATGTCTTCAGCCTTTTGCGCGTCATGATAAGGCGCGACGAGAGCCTTCACGGCAGAACGCATCTGCGCGATGGCCTTGGCGGCGACATCCGCTTTCATCAATGTCTCATCATCGATTTCAGAGGGCGGCTTCTGGCTGATGACCTTCAGGAACGACGCCGCGGGATACTCGCCGATCTGCGGATCGATCGGGCCGAGGATCGCATGCGGCGACAGCACAATTTCAGCCGCCGCCAGCGCAATGAGCGTACCACCGGACATGGCGTAGTAAGGCACGAACACGGTCACCTTCGCTTTCCGGTCGCCAAGGGCCCGCGCGATCTGAAGGGCCGCCAGCGCCAGCCCGCCGGGCGTATGAAGGACGAGATCGAGCGGGACGTCCGGGTCCGTCAACTGGATCGCCTTGAGCACATCCTCGGAGTCCGTGACATCGATGTAGCGCATGACCGGAAAGCCCAGGAGCCGCATCGTTTCCTGCCGGTGCACCAGCAGAATGACGCGCGATCCGCGCTTTTTCTCGAACCGTGCGATGTGGAATTGCCGCTTGACCTCAAGATACCGCTGCCGAAGCAGGGGCTGCAAGAAGGACAGAACAAGAAAAACCCAGATGCCGTCGGACCATGTCATGGGATACCCGTTCTGCTGATCGTGCGTTTTACGTTCTAGAGCAATTTCGATGAATTCACATTCACATCTCATGCCCTATCTTATTGTTTTATCACATTTTATTTCAACCAACCGGCGTCCGCAGGCGCGGAAAATTCTCTAGCCGCCACTCGCACCGGCCAGCATGGCGCGAAAGCGACTTAGCGCGATGGTCACATACAGCAGGCCCAGACCCGCCATCCAGGCCAGCTCCGGCCAGACGATGGACAGCGGCGCATCGCGAAACAGTACCCCGTGCGAGAACTTGACGTAGTGGGTTGACGGCACCGCCGACATCGCGATCTGTAGATAGGCCGGCATGCTCTCGATCGGCGTCATGCCGCCCGAGAGCACTTCCATCACGATGATCGTCGGAAACGCCAGCAGGGCGAACTGCGGCATGGATGGCGTCAGTGTCGCCAGCATGATCCCGAGCGCCATGACGGAAAACAGAAACACCACCGCGCCGATCATGTAGACCGCGATCGAGCCGTTGACGGGAATGCCCATCGCGCCGCGTGCCACCAGCGTGAGGGACAGGAACACGGCGACCAGAACGATCAAGCCGTTGGCCCAGATCTTGGCGAAGACGATGACGCTCGGCGTCACCGGCATGACGAGTAGGTGCTCGATGGTGCCATGTTCCCGTTCCCGCACCACGGCCGCCCCGACAAGGATGATCGACAGCAGGCAGACATTGTTGATGATCTCCATCACCGTCATATGCCGGGTTTCGTCAAGGTTGGGGTTGAAGAAGGAGCGCACCGTGAAGGCGATCGGCGCCATCGTTTGAGCCCCGCGTGTTTCGAGGAAAAGCTCGACCTCGCGCAACAGGATCTGGCTGATATACCCCGTTCCGATGCCGGCCTGGGTCATGGCGGTGGCGTCGACGATAAGCTGGAGCGAGGGCTGCCGCCCGGCGAGCAGATCCTGTTCGAAGCGCGGGGGCACATCGATCACGAAGGTGAACCGCGCGCCATCCATGGCCATGTCGACGGCGTTGGCCTCCAACGAAACCGGCGGCGCAAAACTCGGCAGCTGCAAGGCATCCCGGATACGGGACGAGATCTGCGATTTGTCGTGGTCCACGAAGCCGACGCTGGCATTGCGCATCTCCATGTTGGCCCCGGAGGCGACGAGATAGATCGCGCCGGTGAAGGCCCAGATGATGAAGATCATCATGGCGCGGTCCCTCAGGACGCTGGCCAGCTCCTTCATGCCGAGATCCGCGGTGTTGGCTATCCAGCGCCACACGGGTTCATTTCTCCTGTTTGTCCAGCATCGCGCTGGCAAGCATCAGATAGATCAACGGGAAGATCGCCAGCGCCAGGAAGGGCCAGCCAAAGGCCTGGAATGGAAGGCCCTTGGCGAAAACCCCGATGCTGATCTGCTGGAACCACGAGGACGGGAAGCCCAGCCCGATCACCTGGGCCACCGGCGACAGGTTCGAAACAGGCTGCAGAAACCCCGCGAAATTCAGCGCCGGCAGCATCGTCAGCAGCGCGCAAGCGAAGATCGCCGCCACCTGCGTCCGGATGAACGTGGAGACGAGGATCCCGAAGGCCGCCGCCGTCACCACATACAGGAAACCGCCGAACAGAAGGGCCGCGAGCGAACCCTTGACGGGCACGTCGAGCCCGAAGACCGCGAGCGCAATCATCAGCAGCAAGGTCAGATAGCCGATGCCGACGTACGGCAGGAACTTGCCGATGAGGAAGGATCCGGCGGTCGCGGGAGATACCGAAAGATTGACGATGGAGCCGATCTCCCGCTCGCGCACAACGCCGAGCGCCGTCATCATCGCCAGGATCAGCATGGTCAGGAACATGATAACGCCGGGGGTCATGGCGAAGACGCTCCGGAAATCCTGATTATAGAGAAACCGCGGCTCAAGGTTGACGGGCATCCGGAAGGACGCGCCGCCCTCGTGGCTCATGACCGAGGCGATGAAGGACTGCGTGACGCCTTCGGCATAGCCTCGCGCGGTATTGGCTCGGCCGGGATTGGCGCCGTCCAGCCACAGGCTGAGCGTCGGCTGGTGACCTCTGAGGAGATCGCGTCCGAAGCCCGGCGGGATCTCCACGACCAGCGCGGCCTCGCCCGACTGGAGCCTGCGATCGACATCCACGTCGGAGAGCGCGGGTCGCCGCTCGGCGAAATAGCGCGAACCCGCGAGGTGCAGCGTCAGAGACTGGCTCTGGGCCGATCGGTCGCGGTCGAACACCGCGAACGGCAGCGCCTCGATATCGAACGAGATGCCGCGCGCGAAGGTCATCATCAGGATGAGCGGGGCCAGAAAGGCGAAGCTCAGCCGGATCGGATCGCGCAGGACCTCGCGGCCCTCGCGTTTGGCGAAGGCCCACACCCATGTGAACCAGGTCGAGAGCCCGCCCCTCTTGCGCTCGTCTCGTGGCTGGGCAGCGGTCGGGGATGGTGCCGATGCCAAAGCCGGCTCGGTGTATCGTTCGAGGCAGGCGATGAACGCCGCCTCCAGCGTTTCGGCGGCTTCCTGCTGCCTCAGCTCCCGGGGCGTGCCCACGGCCAGGACCTTGCCGGCGTGCATGAAGGAAAGCCGGTCGCAGCGCTCGGCCTCGTTCAGGAAGTGCGTCGAGATAAAAATGGTCACACCGTCGCGGTGCGACAGGTCCGACAACAGCCGCCAGAAGGCATCGCGGGTTTCAGGGTCGACGCCGGAAGTGGGCTCATCCAGGATCAGCACTTCCGGTTGGTGAAGGCAGGCGACCGCAAGCTGAAGCCTTTGCCGGACACCCAGCGGAAGGGTCTCCGGAAAGACATCCGCCACGGCTTCGAGATCGAAGCGCTTGAGCGTCTCCGCAATACGGCCCGGGCGATCGGCGCTCGGCAACCGGAACAGTTTCGCGTGCAGCGCCAGATTGCCGCGGACTGTCAGTTCGCCGTAGAGCGAGAAGGATTGCGACATGTAGCCGACGCGGCGCCGGGTTTCGAGATCGGCGGCATCGACCGGGCGCCCCAGCAGCGTCGCGTGGCCGGAGGTGGCCGGCAGCAGCCCCGTCAGCATCTTCATGGTCGTGGTCTTGCCGCAGCCGTTCGAGCCGAGGAACCCGAAAATCTCGCCGCGCGCGATTGTGAAACTGACATCGTCGACGGCCGTGAAATCGCCGAACCGCCGCGTCAGCCCTTCGGCGACAATCGCGGGCGGCCCTCCGAACAGCGTGCGGGGGATTGTTTCTCCGGGAGGTGCCTGTGCTCCATCCCTGCCGTGGCGCAACGCCACGAAAGCGGCTTCAACCGTCGCGGCTCCCGCCAGCGCCAGAACCTCGGCCTTCGTGCCCGCCGCGAGCACTTTTCCCCTATCCATCACGACGAGGCGGCTGAAGCGCTCCGCCTCTTCCATGTAGGCTGTTGCCACAATCAGCGTGAGGCCGGGCTGCGTCGCCCGGATGCTGTCGACCAGTTGCCAGAACTGCCGGCGCGACAGGGGATCGATGCCGGTGGTCGGCTCGTCGAGGATAAGCAGATCGGGATCGTGGACGAGCGCGCAGCAGAGCGAAAGCTTCTGCCGCATCCCGCCCGAAAGCTTGCCGGCGGGCCTATCCGGGAAAGGATCAAGCCCCGTCGCCGCGAGAAGCCGCTGGCGGCGTTCCCGCCGCGCGGCGGGGGACGTGGCGTAGAGACTCGCGAAGAAGTTGATGTTCTCCGCGACCGAAAGCGAGGGATAGAGATTGCGCCCCAGCCCTTGCGGCATGAACGCGATGGCGGGCGCCGCCGTTGCCCGGTGCGCCGCCGAGGCCATGTCGCCCCCCAGCACTTCGATCTTGCCGGACTGGATTTTCCGTGCGCCCGCGATCAGGCCGAGCAACGTCGACTTTCCCACGCCATCCGGCCCGATGATCGCGGTATCCGAGCCCAATGGAAAGGCCAGCGACACGTCACTCAGCGCGGCGGTCGCGCCGTAGACATGGCCGACCCTCGCAAGCCGGACGGCCATGTCGCCGGGATGCGGCTCAACGGGGCGCGACTCAACGAGGTGCGACTCACTTGCCATCGCTGGCACGCGGAGGTTCCGGCAGACGAGGGCCCAAGGCTTCCGGGAAGGCCGCGTCTTCCGCCGTCCGAACTGTGGCGGTCCCGGTCAACCCGGCCTTCACATAGTCGCGGTAGGCGTCGAGCAGTTTGGGGTCGATTTTCAGCTTCACGCGGTACATCAGCCGCTCACGCTCGTTTTTCGTCTCGACGTATTTGGGCGTGAACTGCGCTTCGCCGGCCACGAACGAGACGCTGGCGGGGATCACATATTGCGGCGCGGCGTCGAGTACGATGCGCGCCTGTGACCCCAGCGCCACCCGCCCCACTTCCGATGTCGGCAGAAAGACCGTCATGAACACATCCGACACATCCAGCAGCGTGACCACCCGCCCCCCCGCGCCGATCACCTCGCCCGGCTGAACCAGGCGGTATTCGACGCGCCCCGAGACCGGCGCCGTCAGTGTCATGTCATCGATGTTGACCTGGATCAGGTGGGTCTGGGCCTCGGCGGCATCCCTGGCGGCTTCCGCGTCCGCGATTCCGGCCTTCGCACCCACCACGGCCGCCTGGGCCACGTCGCGTTGCGCGACGCGCTTGTCGATCTCGGCCTGACTGATGATATTGCGCCCCAGTTCGAGCGCGCGGCGGACCTCGATCTCGTGCAGCTTCAGCTCCGCCTCCCGGCTGCCGAGTTCCGCCTTTGCCTTGCCGATGCCCTCCTCCGCCCGCCGCACTGCTGCGCGCGCCGCGGCGCGTTGCGCCATCAGGTCGGCGACATCCATGCGCACGACTACGGCGCCCTTCTGCACATAGTCCCCCTCGCGGACCCGGATTTCGGCCACGCGCCCGGCGATTTTCGTGGCGATATCGACGCGCTCCACCTCGATGCGGCCGTTGGCCTGCGCCAGGCCGGGAGGTAGGGCGATGGGTTTGGGCCGCACCCAGTAGAGGGCCGCGCCAATAGCGATGGCGGCCACGAGTGCTGCATAGATGGGCGAAACGCGCATGGGCCTTCACATCCTGCAAGGTAAGCAATCCGGGTGGCCACTATGACGGTGATCCCGGCAGTGCTCGTTGATATCCCTCAATGGGGGCCGTTTCAGATGCGGGTGTGCGGCACCCTTCCTCTTTTTGGTATGCTGCGACCCGTTTGTGCTCGTCGACAATGCGCTGTGTCAAGGCGGTGACAGGGGGGCCGCCTAGGGTTCAGACCCATTGATTTCGGTGAAACGGCATGATCTGGATGGTGAAGTGGCTGGAGAAGATCGAAAAGCGGGCTTGGATACCCGGTTGAGGCGTCGGACACACCCGTTTACCTTCCAGATCCTGTCCTTCGGAGTGGGTCGACATGCGCGATCTTGATGTCGCAACCTCTTGAAAGTCAGACGATTTCCTGCGGAATTTCTCCACAACCTCGCGCATGTCAACCAAGCTGCCTTCGCCGAAATCAATGCGGCTGGACCCTAAAAGATACGCCATGCTCGAACGCCGCGCCTCGACCTCTGCCCTGTCTGGCCTGGCGGAAGCCGAGGCGAAGGCGCGCCTTGCCCGCGAAGGGTTCAATGAGCTTGCACAGACCAACACCCGGACCCAGTTCCGGATCGTTCTTGATGTGCTGCGCGAACCGATGCTCGCCTTGCTGATTGGCGGCGGGCTTGTCTACCTTGCGCTGGGAAATCCGAAGGAAGCGGCGATCCTGCTCGTCTTTGCCTCGATGTCGGTGTTGATCACCGTGGTGCAGGAAACGCGTACGGAACGGGTTCTCGAAGCCCTGCGGGACCTGACAAGCCCGCGTGCGCTGGTTGTTCGCGATGGTGTTCGCAAGCGGATCGCGGGACGCGAGGTGGTTCGGGGCGACCTGATCGTCCTCTCGGAAGGCGACCGGGTGCCCGCGGATGCATGGCTCCTTGAAGCCCATGACCTTCAGGTGGACGAATCGCTTCTGACCGGCGAATCCGTGCCCGTGCGCAAGCGTGCGGAGCAAGCCGCCGGGCTCGGCGCACCAAAGCCAGACCACGCGCGGCCTGGCGGCGACGATGCTCCTTTTGTCTTCTCCGGCACCCTCCTTGTCCGCGGTTCGGGGCTGGCGGAAGTCATGGCGACTGGCACCAGCAGCGAGATCGGCAGGATCGGGCTCTCGCTCAACGCGACGGAGGCCGTTCCGGCACAACTCCAGATCCAGACCCGCAGGCTCGTCGGTCTCTTTGCCATGATTGGCGGCGGCGTCAGCGTTCTCGCGGTGCTGCTCTATGGTCTTCTCCGGGGCGGCTGGCTTGATGCCATCCTTGCCGGAATCGCGCTGGGGATGTCGATGCTTCCCGAGGAATTTCCGGTCGTTCTGGCGGTTTTCATGGCGATGGGGGCCTGGCGCATTTCGCAGGCGCGGGTGCTGACCCGCCGGGCGACAGCCATCGAGACACTGGGGTCCGCAACCGTTCTATGCACCGACAAAACCGGAACCCTGACCGAGAACCGGATGACCATCGCGGCCCTTCACCCGGCCGATAGCGATAAATTTTCGGTTGTTCCCGAAGAGACCCAGCTTCTGCCCGAGCCGGTGGCCCGACTTCTCCTGCAAGGCGTCCTCGCCTCGGTGCAAAAGCCGTTCGATCCGATGGAGCGCGCCTTCCACGCGCTCGTCGAGCGCGACATCCAGGAGAGTGAACGCCTGCCGCAAGCGGATTGGACGCTGCTCCATACCTATCCGCTCAAGCCCGATCTTCTCGCCATGTCGCACGTCTGGAAAACGGGGCCGGATGGGAACGGCCTGGTGGTTGCCGCCAAGGGCGCCCCGGAGGCGATTGCCGCGCTCTGCCACCTCGACGCGGATGCGCAGGCGCGCGTGACAGCCTCGGTAAACACCATGGCCGCAGCAGGTTTGCGTGTGCTGGGCGTTGCCAGCGCGGCCGGCACCGAAGGTTCGCTGCCGGCCGAGCAGCACGGTTTTGACTTCACATTCCTTGGTCTTGTCGGCCTCGCAGATCCCTTGCGCAGCAGTGTTCCGGCTGCCGTCCGCGAATGCCACCACGCCGGGATCCGGGTCGTGATGATCACCGGTGACTATCCGACGACCGCGCGTGCCATCGCGCAGCAGGCAGGGCTCGCCGGCGCCGATGTCGTGACCGGAAATGAACTGGCCGCGATGTCGGATGAGCTGCTCGCCGCGCGCATGCGGACCACCTGCATTTTCGCCAGAATCATGCCCGAGCAGAAGCTCCGCATCGTCGAGGCCCTCAAGGTCGATGGCGAGATCGTCGCCATGACCGGCGACGGCGTGAATGATGCCCCATCGCTCAAAGCCGCCCATATCGGTATCGCCATGGGCAGTCGCGGGACGGATGTCGCGCGCGAAGCCGCTTCGATCGTGCTGCTGGATGATGATTTCGGCTCGATCGTGAAAACGGTCCGCCTCGGGCGCCGCATCTACGACAATCTGCGCAAGGCGATGAGCTTCATTCTGGCGGTGCATATCCCGATTGCGGGGCTCGCGCTCCTGCCGCTGGTCTTTGGCCTGCCGATCCTCTTCGGCCCCGTGCATATCGCCTTCCTTGAAATGGTGATCGACCCCGTTTGTTCGCTGGCTTTCGAAGCGGAGGCGGAAGAGACGGATGTCATGAACAGGCCGCCACGTGATCCCGCGGAGCCGCTGTTCTCAGCCTCGATGATCGGCTGGAGCGCCTTCCAGGGAACGCTGGCCCTGGCGCTTGTCATCGGGGTATTCGTGATCGCGCATGATCAGGGAATGCAGGAAGACGAGGTGCGTGCCCTGACCTTCTTTTCGCTCGTCGTCTCGATTGTTGCGCTGATTTTCGCCAACCGGTCGTCCGGCGCCTCGCTGATCAAGGCCTTCAGCCGCCCAAACCGGGCCCTGGCGATCGTGCTTCCTATCGTGGCCCTGACGCTTGGGGCGACCCTGTTCTGGCCGGCGGCGCGGGCCTTGTTCCGCTTCGGCCCGCTCCATCTGGATGATCTCGCGCTCGCGCTCGGCACCGGAATCCTCGTGCTGATCATTCTGGGGGGCATCAAGGCGCTCTGGGTGAGAGTTCCTCGGTCGTCCTTGCCGCGCCACCCCCACCGTCCGTGAGGAGGCGCCGGCCCATGGGCTCCCAGCTCCCGCGCAATGCCGGCTCGGCCGGCGCTCGGCTGCAGGGCCTGCCAGCGCCTCCTCTTAGCCTGCCCGAACATCCGGCGCGTCATTGGTTTCCGCTGCAAATCCAACCGCTGAACCCGAAACCTCGGCCTCGAACAAATAGCCACGGCCAGAGACAACCATGATGAGCCGGCGCTCGTCATCGCCCAGCGCGGCGCGGATCTCGCGGATGCATTGAAACAGGCTGTCCTTGCTGACATGGATATTCGGCCAGGCCGTCTTCATCAGCTCCTGCTTGCTGACAATGCTCCCGGCGCGGGAAGCCAGCACATACAGCATGGCGAGGGCTTTCCGCCTGAGCCGGATCGTCTCGCCATCGGGCCCGCGCAGCTCGGCTCGGGGGTGATCAAGTTCAAAACCGGCGAACCGCAACAAGACTTCATTCCTTTTTTTGAGGTTATACCCGAGTGGGGGCGGTAGATATCAGAATAATTTCAGAAAATCATCCACTACCCTTCTGGACTCTCCGGCCTCGCCAATGCACTTTGCCGCCGAAATTGTTGCGGATAGGGTTGGGGGGATATCCGGTGAATTCGAGTATATTTGTACGAAGCGCCATGAGCCGGCGCACGTAGAGTCGTTGCCATGCGGCGCGCCAGTTGCATGTCCTCTTGCTGGCAACGACGGCGCTGACCTTCGCGGCACAGCCAGCCGTGGCGCAGGACGCGACCTGGCTCGCCACCCCCGGTTCAAACGATTTCAACACCGCCACCAACTGGAGCCCGGGCACGGTGCCGACCGGGACCGCGTTCTTCAGCGCTTCCACGGTCACCAACCTGACGGTCGGTACTGCCACCGTTGGTGGCTGGACGTTCAATTCCGGCGCTTCCAGCTACAGCTTCGCCAATGGCGGGATACTTACATTCAACGGTGCCGGCATCACCATTAACGGCGGCAGCGCCACTATTGCCAATAATTCTTTCCTGAGCTTCGACAACACCAGCACGGCGGGCAATGCCGCCATCACCAATAACAGCGGCGGCATACTGCGCTTCAACGACGCCAGCACGGCTGGCAGTTCGATTATTACCAACAATATGAACCTGCACTTCAACAACACCAGCACGGCTGGCAGCGCCTCTATCACCAATAATAGTAACCTGCATTTCAATGACGCCAGCACGGCGGGCGATGCCACCATCGCCAACAACGGCGGCACCTTGTCCTTCGCCGGCACCAGCACCGCCGCCGATGCGCGCATTACCAACAATGGCGGCGTGCAATTCAGTGATAACACCACCGCCGCCAACGCGGTGATCACCAACAATGGTGGCCTGACGTTCTTGAATTCCAGCAATGCCAGCAACGCTGCCATCACCAACAATGGATCCGTGTATTTCTCTGATTCCAGCACGGCCGGCAGCGCCACCATCACCAACAACACCGGCGGCGCCGTGAGCTTCAGCCAAACCAGCACGGCCGGCAGCGCCACCATCACCAACAATGCCGGCGGCACCCTGAACTTCAGCGATACCAGTACAGCCGGCGGCGCTACCATCACCAACAACATGGACCTGAACTTCTTCAACGCCAGCACGGCGGGCGGCGCGGCCATCGCCAATGGCAGCACTGGCTTCATGGTTTTCTACGACACCAGCAATGCCGGCAGCGCCACGATCACCAACAGCACCGGTGCCGTGGTTTTCTACGACAACAGCAGTGCCGGCAGCGCTGCGATCACCAACAACAGCGGCGTCCTGTCTTTCCAGCTTGCCAGCACGGCTGGGAATTCGGTCATTACCAACAACCGAAGCATGAGTTTCCGAGACACCAGCACGGCCGGCAACGCGGCCATCACCAACAACGGCATCCTGCGCTTCCGGGAAACCAGCAACGGTGGCAATGCGGCGATCACCAACAATGCCAGCGGCATCGTCGACTTCTCGTTCTCGACCGGGCCAGGTGGCGCCCGCAGGCTCACGGCCGGTTCAATCGCAGGTGCAGGCACCTATAATCTCGGTGCCAACGAGTTGACGGTCGGCAGCAACAACCTCTCGACCGAGGTCTCCGGCGTGATCTCCGGCGCGGGCGGTTCGCTGGTCAAGACCGGCACCGGCACACTGACGCTCTCGGGCATCAATAGCTATACCGGCGGCACGACCATCAATGGGGGCACGATCGCCGTCGCGTCCGATACTGGCCTTGGCGCGGTAGCAGGGCCGTTGGCCTTCGGTGGTGGCACCTTGCGCTTCAACGCCGCTTTCGATCTCGCAGCGACGCGGGCCGTCACCCTCAATGCCGGCGGTGGATCCATCGACACCAACGGGTTTTCGGCGGGCATCACGCAGAACATCTCCGGCGCTGGAGGGTTGACCAAGACCGGCATGGGCACGCTGACGCTTTCGGGCATCAACACCTATACCGGCGGAACGACGGTCAATGACGGCACGCTGGTGGTGAATGGATCCATCGCGTCCAGCGCCGCAACCGTGAACTCCGGCGGCACGCTCGGCGGGACTGGCACGCTCGGGTCGACCACGATCGCGAGCGGCGGCACGCTCGCACCGGGCAACTCGATCGGCACGCTGAGTGTCAACGGTAATCTCGCGTTCGGCAGCGGCAGCTTCTACCGGGTCGAGGTTTCGGCCACGAGCGCCGACCGCACCAATGTCACCGGCATCGCCACCCTCACCGGCGCCACGGTGCAGGTCCTGCCGCTCATGAGCAGTTTCCGAGCCCAGACCTATACAATCCTCAACGCAACAGGCGGGATAAGCGGGACTTTTGCCGGCTTGACGGCCCCCGGCAGTTTCAGCCTCACGCGCAACCCACGCCTGACTTATGACGCCAATAACGTGTTTCTGGTGCTCGATCCGGCCACGCTCGCGCTGCCTGCCGGCGCGAACCGCAACCAAACCAGCGTCGCAGGCGGCATCAACCAGGGGGTCGCGAGCGGCGGAACGCCGCCAGCGGCATTCGATGCATTGCTCAACATGACCGGCGCGCAGCTCAACAGCAGTCTCACGCAAGCCTCCGGCGAAATCGGCGCGAATATGGGGCCGGCCTCATTCTATGCGATGAACCAGTTCCTCAATGCGCTGCTCGAACCGTCCGACAGTCGTAGCGGCACTGCCGGACGGTCACAGACGTCAGGGACAGCAAACCAGCCTCTCGGTTTTGCCCCGCTGACCACAGGTGCGGTGGCGCGCGCTCATGCTGCGGTGATGCCGCAGGAAATGTCGCTTTCCTTGTATCCCAACCGGCTCGCAACACGCTGGAGCACCTGGGCCACGGGGTATCGTGGCGCGAACACGACGACCGGCAACGCGTCGATCGGCTCGCACGATAGCACCAGCCGTATCTTCGGCACGGCGATGGGGGCCGACTATCGGCTTTCACCGGATACGCGGATTGGCATTGCGCTCGGAATCGGCAGCGTCAACTTCAGCACCTCGGGCGGGCTCGGCAGCGGCCGCGCCAATCTCTACCAGGCTGGCATCCATGCACGGCACACCTTCGGTCCGGCCTATGTTGCCGTGGGTGCGGCCTATGGTTGGCAGGACGCGACGACGGAGCGCACCGTAACCATCGCCGGTATCGATGTGCTGGAAGGAAAATTCCAGCCGCAGACTTTTGCGGTGCGTGGGGAGACGGGTTATCGCTTCGCCACGCCCTGGCTCGGCATCACCCCTTACATCGCCGGGCAGGCGACGAACTTCCATTCGCCGGCCTATACGGAAAGGGCGATTTCAGGCGGCGGCGCGTTTGCGCTGTCCTATGTTGCGCAGACGAAAACCAATGTACGGACCGAGTTGGGCGTCCGCCTCGACAAGTCTTTTGTTCTGGCGGAGGGGCAATTCACCCTGCGGAGCCGGCTGGCCTGGGCGCATGACACCGATAGCCATTCGTCCGCCACTGCGGCTTTCCAGTCCATTCCCGGCTCGACCTTCACGGTCCGCGGTGCGCGAGGAGGAGCCAATTCCGTATTGGTCACCGCCGGTGCCGAGATGAAATGGCGCAACGGTTTCTCGTTCGGTGGCAGCTTCGAGGGCGAATTTTCCGGCAGGAGCCAAGGGTATGCTGGCAAGGGCACGCTGCGCTACCTGTGGTGATTGTCAGATTGAGCTGATCGAGGCACCTAGAGTTGGTCCCAGAAATTGAGACAGGGGTTTAAGGTGGATCGCATGACGACAAGGACGATCCACGATGAAGACGCACAGGAAGTGTTCGGCCGAGTTCAAGGCCAAGGCAGCGCTTGAATCGCCCTAGTTTTCTAGACGCCCTCGGTTTTGGTTTTGTACTGCCGTTCGAACTCGATGGGGGACAGCACCCCGTTCCGTGCCTGCTTCCGGGAGGGGGTGTTGAATATTCCGATGTGATCGAACACATCCTCAACGCCCGCAAGCCTTCGCGGATAACCTCGCTCTCGACTGGGAAGACCAGCGCCTGTGGATCACTGCTCAGGGCTGAGGGAAAACCAATAAAGTCCGATAGAGTGCAGATATGGGGCGGGTGGCGTGAGCGATCCGGCCTCGGTGTGCTCAGCCGCGATACTGCACGCTCCCCATCCGGAACGGTCGAACCATCCCGAGCAGGTGCCATCCGGCGAAAAAATTTGGTATTCACGAAAGAGTGGCTGAGAATCGAGCGTGGTGCAGCGTACAAAGAGGCCGGAAACGCCATCCGTAGAGCCCAGAATGACCGTGCCGTCCCGCTATCTTCCGGATATCGCGGAGGAAATCCAAACGGTGGATACGCCAAATAAGTGTCGGGAAAATTTGGTGGAGCTGAGCGGGATCGAACCGCTGACCTCGTCATTGCGAACGACGCGCTCTCCCAACTGAGCTACAGCCCCCAAACCGGAGGCCGGTTCCTTCGCCGATCCAGGGGGCGAAGTCAATGGGTTTTCTCGCCGTTGAAGCGCCAGTTTTGCATGCACGGCCCGTTTGGAGCACCCGCTTGCCGAACCCACATGCAATCCGCTACAAAAAACGCCAGTACAGGCACCAGCTTGCGCCCCGGAAAGGTACGAAACCCCGATGAATCCCCTGCTCTGGCTTTTCGATACGCTCATTCATCTCTATGTCTGGATCATCATCGGCCAGGCGCTGCTCAGCATCCTCGTGAGCTTCAACATCGTCAATGCGCGCCAGCCGTTTGTTTCCGCGCTCGGCGAGTTCCTCTTTCGCGCCACCGAGCCGGTTCTGGCCCCGATCCGGCGCCGGCTGCCCAACTTCGGCCCGGTCGATATCTCCCCGATCGTTCTGATCATCGGACTCTATTTCTTCCAGCGCGTGGTGCATTATGTCCTTGGCCGGGGTTTTTAGCCCGCACGCAGGAGCGTGATTGGGCAAGGCGCGCGGCTGGTCGTCGTATCCTTGATGCGCGTGAAAACGGAGGGCTATGCCATGAAATTGCGTCAAGTGCTCAAAGGTGCGGGCGCCTCCGGGAGGCAAGGCCCAGGTCTTGCTCCGATCTTCATGGCGATAGCCTCCGTGTCCTGGGCCCAGACGCCACCCGCTGATGCCACGCCGACGCGGGTCGAATTGCCGAAAGACTTTGCCCGGACCTTCCACCTCTATGACAAGGTCGACAAAGTGGACCGCAAGATCGTGCGGTATCTCTATGTCAACAAGGATGCGCTGGCGCAGGTCAAACCCGGCGAACCCTTCCCGGATGGGATGGTGCTGATCATGGAAGACCACGGTGTGGTGTTGGAGGCTGGCGGCGCGCCGGTCAAAACGGTGGATGGTCGTTTGCAGCCGACCGGCCGGGTTCGTGCCGTGGCGGTGATGGAGAAACGCAAGGGCTGGGGCGAGACGAACCTTTTCCCGCCGGAAAAGGATAACGGCGATTGGGAATATGCCTCCTTCAAGGCGGATGGCAGCCCCAATCCGATCAAGCTCGACGCCTGCTACGCATGCCATCTGCCGCAAACCAAGGATGGTCTCGATTTCACTTTTTCCGGGGCCAAGATCCGCGAGGCCGCGAAACGCTAGGGGATGGCGATGCCCGGAGCCTCGTTGCCGTTTCAGGCGCAGGCGGGCGGTGTGGTGCTGCATCTGCGCCTTACGCCGAAGGGCGGCAGGGATGCGATCGAGGGGATCTTCGTGGGGGCGGACGGCAGATCGGTTTTGCTCGCGCGGGTGAGGTCGGCGCCGGAGAATGGCGCGGCCAATGATGCTCTGCTTCGCCTGCTTGCCAAGACGCTCGGGGTTGGGAAATCGGCGTTGAAACTGGTTTCTGGCGCGACGGCACGGCAAAAGGCGATCCTGATCTCGGGCAACCCCGAGGACATCCGCGCCCGCCTTTTGGTGTTGTGCGCTTGATGCCCCGGGCAGGGTACCGCGACGTCCTGGCGGCTTCCGATTTAAGGTGTTTGGGATTGGTTCAAACGTCTTCTTGGTTCAAATGTCTTCTTGGCTCAAACGTCTTGGCTCACCGAGTGCTATCCCCGTTCCATCGCCACGAATGTCGCCGGCTTTAAGGGATCCTTGGCGAAGATCGGCCTATACCGCCAGCGTTGAAGTCGCCCGGTCCCATCGATGGGGTCTTCTCCGGGAATGAAAGGGGCCGGACCCCAAGGGGGCCGTTGGTGTCGCGGGTTTTTGTCCCGGGTTGTTTTTGCCTGGCGATCCGCCCGCCTGCGGCTTTCGCTGCATTGCGAAGCAGCGGAAACTCTAGTAGGCACGGCCAATTCACAGATTTGATCCGCTCCGGTTTTGGGCGCGGTGTTTTGATTTGGACAAGGTGAGATCATGGCAAGGACCGGCCCGACAGAGCGCCCGCTTTCCCCGCATCTTCAGATCTACAAACCCTCGATCACGATGGTGATGTCGATCTTGCACCGGATCACCGGGGCGGCGCTATTCTTCGGCACCCTGCTGCTGGTGGTGTTTCTGGTCGCGCTGGCTTCCGGCAAGACCTCCTTTGCCACGGTTCAGGCGATCTACGGCTCGGTCCTCGGCAAGCTCGTGCTGTTCGGCTACACCTGGGCGCTGTTCCAGCATATGTGCGGCGGTCTCCGGCATTTCATCTGGGATACCGGTGCCGGGATGGAGCGCGAGACGCGGATGCGGCTTGCCTGGGTGACGTTCTTTGGCTCGCTGGCGCTGACGGTGCTGGCCTGGGCCGTGTTTTTGCTGGGTTGAGGGCGCCATCATGACCGAGAAGACCACCTCTCTGGCCACCCCGATGGCCCGTGTCCGAGGCCTGGGCGCCGCCAAATCCGGCACCGGGCATTTCTGGAAAAGCCGCGTCACCGCCGTTGCCAACGTGCCGCTGACGATCGCGTTTGTCGTGATCGTGCTGATGCTCGGCAAAGCCGATTACGCGGGGGCGATGAAGATCGTCGGCCATCCGGCGGCGGCGATCCTGCTTCTGCTCTTCGTCACCTCGGCCTGCGTCCACATGCGGCTCGGGATGCAGGTGATCATCGAGGATTATGTTCACGCCGAGGGCACCAAGATCGTGCTTCTCATGCTCAATACGTTCTTTGCGGTTTTCGTCGGGTTGGCCTCGGCCTATGCGATTCTGAAGATCGGCTTTGCCGGCTGATCGGGGAGACAAGATTATGGCCACTTCTTCAACGGCGAACATGGTTTCCATTGGCGGCAGGGCGTATCCGATCATCGATCACACCTTTGATGTGGTGGTCGTCGGCGCTGGCGGCGCGGGGCTTCGCGCCACGGTCGGCTGCAGTCAGGCCGGGTTGCGCACCGCCTGCATTTCCAAGGTTTTCCCCACCCGCTCGCATACCGTCGCGGCGCAGGG
The DNA here is from genome assembly GCA_964571245.1 of uncultured Methylobacterium sp. GTDB lineage: Bacteria > Pseudomonadota > Alphaproteobacteria > Rhizobiales > Beijerinckiaceae > Rhabdaerophilum. The sequence goes on along the minus strand of CAZNAT010000011.1, from coordinate 1,920 downwards.
CGGCGTGGCCGCCGCGCTGGCCAACATGGGGCCGGACGAGTGGAAATGGCACATGTACGACACCGTGAAGGGGTCGGACTGGCTCGGCGATCAGGACAGCATCGAATACCTCTGCCGCAATGCACCTGCCGCCGTGTATGAGCTTGAGCATTGGGGCGTGCCGTTTTCGCGCACCGAAGAGGGCAAGATCTACCAGCGCCCGTTCGGCGGCATGACCACCGATTACGGCAATGGCCCGCCCGCCCAGCGTACCTGCGCGGCGGCCGATCGCACCGGCCACGCCATCCTGCACACGCTCTACGGCCAGGCCCTGCGCAACAATACCGAGTTCTTCATCGAGTATTTCGCCATCGACCTCATCATGAACGCCGAAGGCGCCTGTGTCGGCGTGATCGCGCTCAAGATGGACGATGGCACGATCCACCGCTTCCGCGCGCAGATGGTGATGCTGGCAACCGGCGGCTATGGCCGTGCCTATTTCTCGGCGACCTCGGCGCATACCTGCACCGGCGATGGCAATGCGATGGTGCTGCGCGCCGGCCTGCCGTTGCAGGATATGGAGTTCGTCCAGTTCCACCCCACCGGGATTTATGGCGCCGGCTGCCTGATCACCGAAGGCGCGCGCGGCGAAGGCGGCTATCTCACCAATTCCGCCGGCGAGCGCTTCATGGAGCGCTATGCGCCCTCGGTGAAGGATCTGGCCCCGCGCGACATGGTCTCCCGGGCGATGACGATGGAAATCCGCGAAGGGCGCGGCGTCGGCAGGAACAAGGACCATATCTTCCTGCACCTCGACCATCTCGATCCGGCGATTCTCCACGCCCGCCTGCCCGGGATTTCGGAAAGCGCGAAGATTTTCGCCGGCGTCGATCTCACCCGCGAGCCGATCCCGGTGATCCCGACCGTGCATTACAACATGGGCGGTATCCAGACGAACTTCTACGGCGAGGTCGTCACGCTCAAGAATGGCGATCCCAATGTCGTGGTGCCCGGGCTGATGGCGATCGGCGAGGCGGCCTGCGTCTCGGTGCATGGCGCCAACCGTCTCGGCTCGAACTCGCTGATCGATCTCGTGGTGTTCGGCCGCGCGGCCGGCCTGCGGGCCGCTGAAATCCTCAAGCCCGGCGCGAAACAGCCCGAGCTTCCGGCCAATTCCGCCGATTATGCGATCGGCCGGCTCGACAAGTTCCGCTACGCCAAGGGCGGCACGCCGACCGCCGAGTTGCGCCTCGCCATGCAGCGCGAAATGCAGCTCAACTGCGCGGTCTATCGCACCGGCGAGACGTTGGCGGAGGGATCGGCGAATATCCACAAGGTCTGGGCCGCGGCCGACGACGTGCAGGTGACCGACCGTTCGCTGGTCTGGAACTCGGACCTCCTGGAAACGCTCGAGTTCGACAATCTCATCACCCAGGCCGTGGTGACCATGGATTGCGCGCTCAACCGCACGGAATCGCGCGGCGCGCATGCCCGCGAGGATTTCAAGGATCGCGACGACACCGCCTGGATGAAGCACACGCTTGCCTGGGTCGATGAGGGCAAGAAGTCGGTATCGATCGACTATCGCCCGGTCCATTCCTACACGATGACCGACGAGGTCAGCTATATCGCGCCGAAAGCGCGGGTTTACTGAGGGCGCAAGATGGCTGAGTTCAAGCTTCCCAAAAACTCCCGCCTCGTCGAGGGCAAGGCCTGGCCGAAGCCGGCGGGTTCTGATGGCAAACCGGCGACCAACCTGCGCGAGTTCCGCATCTACCGCTGGGATCCGGACGGGGAATCGAACCCGCGCCTCGACACCTATTTCGTCGATCTCGACGATTGCGGGCCGATGATCCTCGACGCGATCATCTGGATCAAGACCAGGATCGACCCGACGCTGACCTTCCGCCGCTCGTGCCGCGAGGGCATCTGCGGCTCCTG
>CAZNAT010000010.1:39998-66195 GCA_964571245.1 uncultured Methylobacterium sp. | reverse complement strand
TGCCCGCGCAAGACCGCATAGGCCGGCTCGATATCCGCCGGCGTCAGGATTTTTGCCTGCCCCTTGCCATCGTAGCCGAAGCGGTTGGTTTTGAGTACCGCCGGCAAGCCGAGTTCCTCGACGCGGATGCGGAGCTGGTCCAGCGAATTCACGTCGGCGAAGTCGGCGGTCATCGCGCCAAGATCATGCGCGAGCAGCTTTTCCGCGAGGCGGTTCTGCGTCACCGCCAGCGCTTTCGAGCCGGGCCGGACCGGCTTCAGGCCTTCGAGAAACCGCACCGTTTCAACGGGGACGTTTTCAAACTCGTAGGTGATGGCATCCACCGCCGCGGCGAAGCGGGTCAGCGCCGCCTCGTCGTCGTAGGCGCCGAGGGTTCGCGCGGCCGAAACCGCGAAGGCCGGATTATCGCCCTCCGGGGCGTAGATATGGCAATCGAGCCCGAGCCGGGCCGCAGCCAGCGCCAGCATGCGGGCCAATTGCCCGCCGCCGAGAATGCCGATCGTATTACCGGGGGTGAGACGCACGCGGGAGCGGGACATCGGACGGATCAGACGCTGTCTTGCGGGGTTTCCGCGACCGAGGCGGTCTGCCGGGCGCGCCAGTCTTCCAGCCGCCGGGTCAGGCCGGCGTCACCGAGCGCAAGAATCGACGCCGCCAGCAGCCCGGCATTCATGGCGCCGGCCTTGCCGATCGCCAGCGTGCCCACGGGAATGCCGCCCGGCATCTGCACGATCGAAAGCAGCGAATCCTGGCCCGACAGCGCCTTTGATTCGACGGGAACGCCGAGGACCGGCAGGGTCGTCATCGACGCGGTCATCCCCGGAAGATGCGCCGCGCCCCCCGCGCCAGCAATGATGACCTTGAAACCGGCCGCCCGCGCGCCCTTGGCGAAAGCATAGAGCCGCTCGGGCGTGCGGTGTGCGGAAATGATCCGCGCCTCGAACGACACGCCCAGCGCGTCGAGCACCTCGGCCGCGTGCCGCATCGTCGGCCAATCGGATTGACTGCCCATGATGATGGCGATGGAAGGATTCACGATCGACCTCCAGCACACCGAAAAGCCCCGGCGGAAAACATTCACCGCAAGGCCGTTTCGATTGAAGGTCAGCGAGTTAGGCGAAGCTGCGCCCCAAGGCAAGCGGAATGATCGAACTTCCGCCCGGCATCAGGCGATGATATCCGGCGTCAAGCGGTCGGAAATCACGGCAACCCGATCGCGCAGCTGCAGTTTCCGCTTCTTCAGGCGCTGGATCTGGAGCTGATCGAAGGACCCGAGATGCTCCAGCGCGGCAATCGCCGCATCGAGATCGCGATGCTCGATATTCAGCCGGTGCAGCTCCGCTTCCAGCATCTGGCGCTCTTCATCGGACACCTGAACCCGCATCTTTTCCCCCGCCGCCTGATCACCATGCAATGGAGCGGAAATCCTACCGGAATTTACCTCTCAGGTCGCGGATCATCGCAGCACGGAACCCGTTAACCCCGCGCTAACGGCGTTGTCCACAGCCCCGCAATCTTGGCCGGGCCATGTTTTTTTGCTCTTGTGGAACCGCTGGTTTGTGCCACACTTTGCTTCCCCGACATAAGGAACGGAGGTTTCTCCAATGTCGATGACGGCTCATATCGCCGAACTGGAGCGTAAGCACCAGATGCTTGACAAACGCATTGCCGACGAACTGGCATGCCCCAACAAAGACACCGTCAAAATCGCGACCCTGAAGCGACAAAAGCTCGTCCTGAAGGATGAGATTTCCAGGCTCAGAAGCAGCCCCCGCCCTGAAAACGCATCGCTGCACTAGTTTCCGGATACGCTCGCGTTTGTTTCTCCCCTCCGCAACAAAAATACGCGCCGCCTCCAGGATGAAGGTGGCGCGCATGGGTTGTTGAGCGTATTCAGGAGCCGGCTACGCGTTCCGGGTGTCTGGCCTCACGGCGGATATTGCCGTGCCTGGCTCGATCCGTGTTGGTTTCCGTGCACGCGAGCCAGCGTTTTTTCAGGCCTTCATCACCGGCTTGTCCAGGTGATCGGTTTCGGCGCTGGCCTTCATCACCGGCTTGCCCAGGTGATCCGTTTCCGCGCTCGACTGCATCACCGGCTTGCCGGCATGCGAGGTATCCGGCCCGGCCGAAACGATCGTGGCCACGGCAAGCGCTGCGGCCAATGCGCCGCCAAAAAGCATCGTCTTCATTGTCGTTCTCCATGTTTGGACCTGCGGGATGCGACCCATCTTGCGGGGGCCGCATCCGTCGTCCGGTGAGGAGAAACTAGGCATCCGGGGCGTCACATACCAATCAACAGGGGGTGTCATCCCGCTCACGAAACCGGCCGGCATCGTGAGCGATCCTCACGCAGCGGTGATCGACCCCGCCCGTGCAATGGCCACAATTGCAATGGCCACAATTCCGGCTAGCGGCGCGGCGGGAGAGGCTTTGCGGCGCGCCGGTTTTTGCCGCTCACAGCCGCTTTGCCCGCTCGCGCAGCACGTACTTCTGGACCTTGCCGGTAGAGGTCTTGGGCAACTCGCCAAACACCACGCTGCGCGGGGCCTTGAACGCGGCGAGATGCTGGCGGGCAAACGCGATGATCTCCGCCTCGCTGGCGCTGGAGCCGGGCCGCAACTCGATGAAGGCGCAGGGGTGCTCGCCCCATTTCTCGTCGGCGCGCGCGACGACGGCGACCAGCATCACCGCCGGATGCTTGAACAGAACATCCTCGACCTCGATCGAGGAAATGTTCTCGCCGCCGGAGATGATGACATCCTTCGAGCGGTCCTTGAGCTGGATATAGCCATCGGGATGCATCACCGCGAGATCGCCGGAATGAAACCAGCCGCCCTCGAACGCCTCGTAGCTCGCCCTGGGGTTCTTGAGGTAGCCCTTCATCACGATATTGCCGCGGAACATCACCTCGCCCATGGTGTGGCCATCCCAGGGTACGGGTTGCATCGTCTCGGGGTCGAGCACGGCGAGATCCTCAAGGCCGGGGTAGTTCACGCCCTGCCGGGCCATGCGCGGGCCCCGCTCGGCTTCGGGCAAACTGTCCCACTCCTCTTTCCAGTCGTTCACGACCGCCGGGCCGTAGGTTTCGGTGAGGCCGTAGACATGGACGACATCAAAACCCGCGCCTTTCATCGCCGCCAGCACCGATTCGGGCGGCGGCGCGGCCGCTGTGATGAACTTCACGCGGTGCGAAAACGCGGACTTGTCCTCGGCCTTCGCGTTCAGCAATGTCGACATCACGATCGGCGCACCACATAGATGGGTGACGCCGTGCTCCAGAATGGCGTCAAAAATCGCCTTGGCGCGGACATGCCTGAGGCAGACATGCGTGCCAATGACCGCAGAGAGCGTCCAGGGAAAACACCAGCCGTTGCAGTGGAACATCGGCAGGGTCCAGAGGTAGACCGGGTGCTTGCCGATATCGGTCGCGAGGCTGTTGGCAAAACACATCAGATACGCCGAGCGGTGCGAATAGACGACGCCCTTGGGGTTTCCGGTCGTGCCCGAGGTATAGTTGAGCGCAATCGCGTCCCATTCGTCCTCCGGGCGGGAGAACACCGTTTCCACCTCGCCGGTTTCGCAAAAATTCTCCGCCGATTCAGCAAAAATCCGTTCGGGCGCGGCGGGGGTGCCGCCCTCGCGCCACTCGGGATCGCGGTATTCCAGAACGCGCGGCGGGTTCGTCATGCCCTGGAGCGCCGCCTGGAGCAGCCCGGAAAATTCCGTATCGACGAAGACGAATTTCGCCTCGCCATGCTCGAGGATGAAGCGGACCATCGGCGCATCGAGCCGGGTATTGATCGTGTTGAGCACGCCGCCGGTCATCGGCACGGCATAATGCAGCTCCAGCATCAGCGGGATATTGGGGAGCAGCGCCGCCACCGTATCGCCCTTGGCGACGCCGGCCTTTTGCAAGGCCGAGGCGATGCGGCGGCTGCGAGCGTAGAGGTCGTGATAGCGGATGCGTTCATCGCCATGGATCACCGCCAGACGCTCGGGGAATACCTTTGCCGCGCGTTCCAGAAACGTGAGCGGGGTCAGCGGCTGGAAGTTGGCGACCCTTCGATCGAGATCGCGCGCGTAAGGATTACCGGTCATTGTTCCCTCCCCAAGGTGCCGTGCCCGCAGGTGCCGTGCCCGCGTTTGTTGTAGCATTCCGCGGCAGCATCGGTCATTGCGGCGGCAAAGTCTGGCCCAAGCCGGCCTTGAGCACAAGATTGCCCGATTTCTGGGCTCGATTTGATTGACTCAAGGGCGCGGCCTGTTAACGAAGGCGCGAACAGACCCTGGCTCCTGAGAATAGGAACGACATGCTCAATCGCGCGCAGCACGACGCGATGGCCAACGCCATTCGCGCGCTCTCCATGGATGCGGTGGAAGCCGCGAAATCCGGACACCCGGGCCTGCCGATGGGCGCCGCCGATATCGCGACGGTCCTGTTCCGCGATCATCTGAAGTTCGATCCCGCCGACCCGAAATGGCCGGACCGCGACCGCTTCATCCTTTCCGCCGGCCATGGCTCGATGCTGCTCTATTCGGTGCTGCATCTGATCGGCGTGAAGGGCGTTTCGCTCGATGACATCAAGGCCTTCCGCCAGCTTGGCTCGAAAACGCCGGGCCACCCGGAATTCGGCCACACCGAAGGCGTCGAAACCACCACCGGCCCGCTCGGTCAGGGCCTCGCCATGAGCGTCGGCTTCGCGCTTGCCGAGCGCTTTCTGGCGCATCGTTTTGGCACGCTCGTCGACCACCACACCTATGTGCTGGCCTCCGACGGCGATCTGATGGAAGGCATTTCCCAGGAAGCGATCACGCTGGCCGGGCATTTGAAGCTCAACAAGCTCGTCGTGCTCTGGGACGACAATGGCATTTCGATCGACGGGCCGCTGTCGATCTCGGATACGACGGACCAGTTGAAACGCTTCGAAAGCGCGGGATGGGCCGCCAGCCGTGTTGACGGGCATGATCCCGCCGCGATTTCCGCCGCGATCGAGCGCGCGAAAAAATCCGACAAGCCTGTCCTGATCGCCTGTGTCACCACCATCGGTTACGGCTCGCCCAACAAGGCCGGCAAATCCTCCTCGCATGGCTCGCCGCTGGGTGCGGATGAACTCAAGGCGACGAAGGCAAAGCTCGGCTGGCCGCATGGGCCGTTCGAAATCCCGGCGGATATCCGCGCGCTCTGGGGCGCGACGGCGAAGCGCGGCGCTCAAGCCCGCGCCGAATGGCTCAAGCGGCTTGAGGCCAAGCCAAAAACCAAGGCGGCGTTTGAGGCTGCCCTCTCCGGCGATCTGCCCAAAGCCTACACCAAGGCGATGAAGGCGCTCAAAGCCGAGGCGGCCGCCAAGCCGCAGGAGATCGCGACGCGGCGCGCCGGCGAAATCACGCTCGAACACATCTCGCCGGTTCTGCCCGAGTTGATCTCGGGCTCGGCGGATCTGACGGGGTCGAACAACACCCGCACCAAGGATATGGGCATCGTCAAGCCCGGCGATTTCTCCGGCCGCTTCATCCATTACGGCATCCGCGAGCACGCGATGGCGGCGGCGATGAACGGCATGGCGCTGCACGGCGGGCTCATTCCGGCGGCGGGCACCTTTCTGGTGTTCTCGGACTACTGCCGCCCCTCGATCCGCCTCTCCGCGCTGATGGGCCAGCGTGTCGTCTACGTGATGACGCATGATTCGATCGGTGTCGGCGAGGACGGGCCGACGCATCAACCGGTCGAGCATGTCGCCGCGCTCAGGGCGATCCCCAATGTTGATGTCTTCCGCCCCTGCGATCTCACCGAGACCGCCGAGGCCTGGGATTGCGCGCTTCTGAACAGATCCGGCCCTTCGGTGCTGGCGCTCACCCGCCAGAACCTGCCGCAGCTGCGCAAGGATAGCGGCGCCAAGAACCTTTCCGCACTCGGCGCCTACGAGCTTCTCGGTGCAGATGGTCGCGCGGAAGTAACGATCTTCGCCTCGGGTTCGGAGGTCAGCCTCGCGGTCAAGGCCCGTTCGGCCTTGCTGGCCGAGGGCATTCTCGCGCGTGTCGTCTCGGTTCCCTCGATGGACCGGTTCCTGGCGCAGCCGGAAGCCTACCGCAAAAAGATCATCGGCCGCGCCAAGGTCAAGATCGCGATCGAGGCCGGCATCCGCCTTGGTTGGGACGCGATTATCGGCGCAGATGGCACCTTTATCGGCATGGAAGGCTTCGGTGCCTCTGGGCCGGCCGGCAAGGTTTACCAATATTTCGGAATCACCGCCGAAGCGATCGCGGAAGCGGCTAAAATAAAATTGAAGCGCTGAGGTTCAGCGCCATCGTTCAGGCCACCAGGTGGTATCGGCATTTTAGCGGGTCAAGGAGAGAGACATGGCTGTGAAGGTAGCGATCAACGGTTTCGGGCGGATTGGCCGCAATGTGCTGCGCGCGATCGTGGAGTCGGGACGCACCGACATTCAGGTCGTCGCGATCAACGATCTCGGCCCGGTCGAGACCAACGCGCATCTTTTCCGCTTTGACAGCGTGCATGGCAAGTTCAACGGCACCGTCAAGGTCGATGGCGATACCATCGATGTCGGCACCGGCCCGATCAAGGTGACGGCGATCCGCAACCCCGGCGAACTGCCACATAAGGCGCTCGGCGTCGATATCGCCATGGAATGCACCGGCATCTTCGTTTCCCGCGACAAGGCCGCCGCGCATCTCGAAGCCGGCGCCAAGCGCGTGCTGGTTTCCGCGCCCTGCGACGGTGCCGATCTCACGGTTGTTTTTGGCGTCAATCACCAGAAGCTGACCCGGGATCACCTCGTCGTTTCCAACGCCTCCTGCACCACCAATTGCCTCGCGCCGGTCGCGAAAGTGCTGAACGATCTGATCGGCATCGAGCGCGGCATGATGACGACGATCCATTCCTACACCGGCGATCAGCCGACGCTCGACACCATGCACAAGGATCTCTACCGGGGCCGTGCCGCCGCGCTGTCGATGATCCCGACCTCGACCGGTGCGGCCAAAGCCGTCGGCCTCGTGCTGCCCGAACTCAACGGCAAGCTCGATGGCGGCGCGATCCGTGTTCCCACTCCGAATGTCTCGGTGGTCGATCTGAAGTTCCTCGCCAAGCGCGAGACATCGAAGGACGAGATCAACGCCGCGATCAAGGCCGCCGCGACCGAAGGCCCGCTCAAGGGCATTCTCGGCTATACCACCGCGCCGAACGTCTCGATCGACTTCAACCACGACCCGCATTCGTCGATCTTCCACATGGACCAGACCAAGGTCATGGGCGGCACGCTCGTCTCGATCCTCACCTGGTACGACAACGAATGGGGTTTTTCGAACCGGATGTCGGATACCGCGGTCGCGATGGCCAAGCTGATCTGAGGTCGACGGGAGAACCCGTATGAAGGGGCAAAGGAGCGGAAGATGATTGATCGTATCGAACCCACCGTCGATCCCACCGCCGAACCGGCAACGCCGCCCAAGGCCGCGCCCCGCTCCGCCCTCGACCAGCTGTCGCGGATCGAGGACAAGACCGCGCGGATCGAAGAGAAATTCGCGCGCTATGAAGCCGTTTTCAGCCGGGCGGAAGACCGCCTCGACCGCGCGGCGCAGCGCATCGAAGTCGCCGCGAAATCGGTCGATGCCGTCGAACTGGCGACCGAAGTCGCCGCGTTGCGCGCCACGGTGGACAGGGTGCCGCGCTTCACCTCGCTGGTGGCGACGGCCTTCATCACCGCCGTGGCCACCACCATCCTCGTCGTTCTCGTGTTGAAATTCTTTCCCGGTCTCGTGAAATGACCGCTTTCAAGACCATGGACGACCTCGCCCCTAGGGGAAGTCCCGTTCTGCTTCGCGTGCATGAAAATGCGCCCATGGAAAATGGCCGCATTACCGATGCGACCCGCCTCGACCGTATCCTGCCGACGCTCAGGGATATCGCGGATCACGGCGGCAAGGTGATCCTGCTGGCGCATTTTGGCCGCCCAAAGGGCGAGACTTTCGAGGAGCGGGCCAATGCCGCGGAAAGCCTTGAGCCGGTAGCAGCGGAATTGTCGAAGCGTCTGGGCAAGCCGATCGCCTTCGCAGCGAACTGTATTGGCACCGCCACTGAAAATGCCGTCGCGGCGATGAAGGACGGCGACATTCTCTGCCTGGAAAACACCCGCTTCCACAAGGGCGAGGAAAAGAACAACCCGGATTTTATCGCGGCCCTCGCCAGACTTGGCGATGCTTATGTCAACGACGCCTTTTCCGCCGCGCACCGCGCCCATGCGACAACCGAGGGGCTGGCGCATGTGCTGCCCGCTTTCGCTGGCCGCACCATGGAAGCGGAACTGAAGGCGCTCGACGCTGCGCTCGGCAAGCCCAGGCGCCCGGTGATGGCGATCGTCGGCGGCGCGAAGGTCTCGACCAAACTTGATCTGCTCGGCAACCTCGTCTCACGCGTCGATTGCCTCGTCATCGGCGGCGGCATGGCGAATACGTTTCTCGCCGCACGCGGGGTGAATGTCGGCAAGAGCCTGTGCGAGCACGATCTGGCGGCCACCGCCCGCGAGATCGTGGCCAAGGCCAAGGCGGCCGGCTGCGAGATCATCCTGCCGGTGGACGCTCTGATGGCCAAGGCGTTCAAGGCTCACGCACCCTACCGTATCGACGATGTGATGCATGTCCGCGAGGACGAGATGATCCTTGATGCCGGACCGAAAACCGTCGCAACCGTCGAGGCACGGCTCGAAAAAATGAAGACCCTGGTCTGGAATGGTCCGGTCGGCGCATTCGAATTGCCCCCCTTCGACACCGGCACGGTCGCGATCGCGCACAAGGCGGCAGAGCTCACGCTTGCCGGCGCGCTGATTTCGGTCGCCGGCGGGGGGGATACGGTCGCGGCGCTCAACCAGGCCCGCTCCAGCGAGGCGATGACCTATATTTCGACCGCCGGCGGCGCCTTCCTTGAGTGGATGGAAGGCAAGGAACTGCCGGGGGTCAAAGCGTTGGCCGGCTAGGCGGCCAACGCCTGTCTGGGAAGCTACTCCCGGAAGTCCCCGACGTATTGGGCAATAAAAAACCCGACAGTGATTTTCACCAATCCGGTCAGGTAACCGGCGCGATGCTTGTCAGCGTCAGATCCGCGCCAACGGCGGCGGCGGCCTCGGCATTGATCTGTGGCTGATCCGCGAACTTGAAGCCGGCGGTGATCAACCGGGACATGTAATGCTTGTTGTAGAGGAAGGCGACGATGATCTGCCACAAGCCGAAAGTGACAATCGAGAACAACAGGTGCAGCGCCGCGACGCCGAGTTCGCCACGGATCAACGGCACGAACCAGCCAAAGAAAAGATAGGTCCAGGAAAACCCGTAGAGCCCTTTCTTGATCAGGCCGTTCTGCGGGTTTTTCATGATTACAGGCTTTGCCATTTTCGTCCCCCCGTTGGATGTTGGCCGCCGACGAGGCGGCAACGCAAAAAAATGGTCCGCACCTGCGGACCAAACACCAGTTTCATAAGCGCATTCAGCGCCTTTGCCTGCGCTTGTCCAGAGGGTGCCGTCCCGGCGGGTACCGGAAACGCCAGAAACTATGGGATAACTCGACATCTCCCCGATGCTCCACCGGCATTCACCCTCTTCTGGCGATTTTGCTGGGAAATCCCGGGTAACACTGGAAAATCCCGTGCGGTTGCGGTAGATGCGCCGGGCATACCTCATGGGAGAAACCACCTGATGGCCCGCATCACCCTGCGTCAGCTGCTCGATCACGCCGCCGAAAACGGCTACGGCGTGCCCGCCTTCAACATCAACAACATGGAACAGGCGCTTAGCATCATGGAAGCGGCGAATGCCGTCGATGCGCCGGTGATCATTCAGGCGAGCCGCGGCGCGCGCTCCTACGCCAATGACATCATGCTCAAGCACATGATGGACGCGGTGACCGAGATCTACCCGCATATTCCGGTCTGCGTGCATCTCGATCACGGCAACGAGCCGGCGACCTGCATGACCGCGATCCAGGCCGGGTTTACCTCGGTGATGATGGACGGTTCCCTGAAAGCCGACGGCAAGACCCCCGGCGATTGGGATTACAACGTCGGCGTGACCCGCGCCGTCACCGAGATGTCCCACCTCGGCGGCATCTCGGTCGAGGGCGAGCTTGGCGTGCTCGGCAGCTTAGAGACCGGCGAGGGCGAGAAAGAAGACGGCCATGGCGCCGAAGGCAAGCTCTCCCATGACCAACTCCTCACCAACCCCGATGAAGCCGTGAAATTCGTCAAGGAAACCAAGGTCGATGCGCTCGCGATCGCGATGGGCACCAGCCACGGCGCCTATAAATTCACCCGCAAGCCGGACGGCAAGGTGCTCGCGATGAATGTCATCGAGGAGATCCACCGGAAACTGCCCAACACGCATCTTGTGATGCACGGTTCCTCCTCGGTGCCGCAGGAGTTGCAGGACATCATCAACGCCTATGGCGGCAAGATGAAGCCGACCTGGGGCGTGCCGGTGGAAGAGATCCAGCGCGGCATCAAGCACGGTGTGCGCAAGATCAACATCGATACCGACAACCGGATGGCGATGACCGGCCAGATCCGCAAGATCCTCTCCGAAAACCCCGGCGAGTTCGACCCGCGCAAGTACCTCAAGCCAGCGATGGAGGCGATGACCAAGCTGTGCCGCCAGCGGCTGGAAGAGTTCAACACCGCCGGGCAGGCTTCGAAGATCAAGAAGGTCATCACGCTCGCCGATATGGCGAAGCTCTACGCCAAGGGCGCGCTCGACCCCAAGATCGCCTGACCCAGCCAGGGGTCACCGGAGGGCGGGTGCTGCAGGTTTTTGCCGTGGCATTCGCCCTTTTTTTGTTTCTATGCGATAAGGCCGTTTCTCGCACGGCATCCGAGCGATCGCGCCGCAAGATTAGCGCCACAAAATCGCGAGCTTCAGGTCGAGTTCTCCATGATCCCCCAGTTCTATCTGATTTCCCCCGTGATCGACGATGTTCCCGGCTTCCGTGCCAAGCTTGAGCCGGTGCTTTCGACCGGGGCGATCGACGTGCTGCATGCGCGTTTCGCCGCCGCCAGCGACATCGAGCTGAAGGGGTCGGCGAGCGCCCTGCGTGCCCTCGTGCAGGATGCCGGGACCGCCATGCTGATCGATTGCCCGGCGGACCCACGCCTCGTGGCACGACTCGGGCTCGACGGCGTGCATATCGGCGCGCCCGGCCGGGCCCTGGCCGAGGCGATCGAGAGCCTCAAGCCCGAGCGCATCGTCGGAATTGGCGGGCTCAAGGCCCGCCATGATGCGATGGAAGCGGGCGAAATGGATATCGACTACGTGATGTTCGGCGAGCCCCGGCCGGATGGTTCCCTGCCCCCGCTCAGCCAGACCGTGGAGCGGGCGGAATGGTGGGCGACGATCTTCAACCTCCCCTGCGTCGCCTATGCACCAGATCTCGAAGCCGTCACGGCGCTGGCCGGAACCGGCGCCGAGTTCATTGCCCTCGGGCCATGGGTCTTCGAAACCACCGATCCCGCGGAAACCGTGGCGGAAGCCCGCCGGCTGGCCAAGGCGCGCGTTCTCAGCCAGGCCGAGCAGGGCTGAACCGGACTAAAACTCGATTGTCGTTCGCGGCGGGCTTGCGTTTCGGCTGGCTTTGCCGCACCACCGGCCCCCATTCGCCACTCTTTTTCGCTGTTTTAAAATGGATGCCTCGATGATTCGCTCTCCGATTATGAATGTCATGACGGCCGCCGCCATCAAGGCCGGCAAGTCCCTCAAGCGCGATTTCGCGGAGCTGCCTTCGCTGGTGATCTCGCGCAAGGGTCCCGGCGATTTCGTCACCGAAGCCGACAAGCGCGCCGAAGCGATCCTGTTCCAAGAGCTTTCGAAAGCCCGGCCGGGCTACGCCTTCCTGATGGAAGAGGGCGGCGCGGTGGAGGGCACCGACAAGACCCATCGCTTCATCATCGACCCGCTCGATGGCACCACGAATTTCCTGCACGGAATTGCGCAGTTCGCGATCTCGATCGGGCTTGAGCGTGAGGATGAGATCGTCGCTGCTGTCGTCTACAATCCGGCGACGGAAGAGATGTTCGTGGCGGAAAAGGGCATGGGCGCCTTTGTCGCCGGCGCGACCGGGCGCGACAATTTTCGCCTGCGCGTCTCCCCGCGCGCCGATTTTGCCGATGCGGTCATCGGCTGCGGCATCCCGCATGCCGGACGCGGCGATCACGGGCTCTTCATCCGGGAACTCGCCGGAATCATGCCGCGCTGCGCCGGCGTTCGCCGCCTCGGTGCCGCCGCGCTTGATCTTGCCTTTGTCGCCGCCGGGCGACTCGACGGCTTCTGGGAGCACAACCTCTCGCCATGGGATACGGCAGCCGGTATTCTGCTGGTGCGCGAGGCCGGCGGCTTCGTCAGCGCCGTCGATGGCTCGACCAGGATTTTCGAGAGCCGCAGCATCGTCGCCGGCAACGAAATGGCGCATGCAGGCCTCGTCAGGTCGCTCGCGCAGGCCAAGGGTTGATCGAAGGCAGAACCAAAGCGCGAACCGGAGGCCGGGCGCACGCTGAACCTTGTTGCCAATCGCGCCCGAACAGTCTTGACTGGGTTGAACGGGCCGGGACGAATGGGGCAATGGAGATAGAATGGCGAAGTCGCGCACAAGCCGAACCCTCACCTCCCCGGGGCTATTCCTGTTCCGGATGGTGGTGTTTCTGGTGCTCGCCGGGCTGTTGCTGCTCGTTCTGCAAAAGCAGATCCTCGCGGCCTTCTGGTCCAACCCGGCGCTGAACGGGCTGATCTTTCTGGTGCTGTTCCTCGGGATCGTCTTTGCTTTCGCGCAGGTGGCGCGGCTGATTCGGGAAATCCGCTGGGTCAACAGCCGCATCGACCCGGACGATACCCGCCCCCTCCCGGCCGATCCGGTGCTGCTGGCGCCGATGGCGGCGCTGCTGGGCGACAAGATCGGCCGCACCGGCATCTCGACGATCACGCTGCGCTCGGTGCTCGATTCGATCGGCGGCCGGCTCGACGAAAGCCGCGAGATCTCGCGGTATCTCACCGGGCTGCTGATTTTTCTGGGCCTGCTTGGCACCTTCTGGGGCCTGATCGAGACCGTCTCGTCGATCGGCGGCGTCATCGAGAAGCTCCCCAGCGGCGGCGAAAACACCGCGCTTTTTGACGAGCTGAAGCGCAGCCTCGCCGCGCCGCTCGGCGGCATGGGGATTGCGTTTTCCTCGTCCTTGTTTGGCCTCGCCGGATCGCTGGTGCTCGGCTTTCTCGATCTTCAGGCCGGCCAGGCGCAAAGCCGTTTCTTCTACGAGGTCGAGGAATGGCTCTCCTCCTCGGTTCAGGATCAGCCGATGTCCCCGGGCGCTTCCCCCGACCTCCGGCAGGCGCTCGATGGCATTTCCCGCGCGGTCAATGACGCCGGCACCGGCCGGAACGCCTCGCAATCGCTCTCCAGCCTCGCCGAAGGCATTCAGGCGATGGTCCAGCATATGCGCAACGAACAACAGATGATCCGCACCTGGGTCGAGGCGCAAGCGGCGCAGCAGGCCGATCTCAAGCGCCTGCTCGAGAAGCTGTCCAGAGAAACCGGACCACGGGAAGCTGCACCGGCCCGGGAACCGTCGGCCACCAGGGAGGCCAATCCCCCCCGCGAAACCGCCGCGCGCCAGGAAACCTTCCCTCCTCATGAGCGGAAGGGCGACTGATGGCGCTGGGGCGGACACGCAGCCGCGATCGCGGGATCGACTACTGGCCGGGTTTCGTCGATGCGCTCTCGACGCTGTTGCTGGTCTTCATTTTTCTGCTTGCGGTTTTCATGCTCGGCCAGTTTTTCATCAGCCGCGAGATTGCCGGCAAGGACGACTTTCTCCAGCAGTTGAACCGGCGGATTTCGGCGCTGACCGACCTGCTCGCGCTCGAAAAAGACGCGAAGGACGTCAACGAACAGCGCATCGCCAGCCTCTCCGCCACCCTCGCGAACGAGCGTTCCGAACGCGAGCGCCTGCAAAACCTGATCGCCGGTTCTGGCATGGACCAGGCCAGGCAGGATCAGGCCAGGATTGGCGCGCTGGCCCGGACGGTCGAGGAGGAGCGGAATTCAGCCTCGCGCGCGCTACGCGAGGTCGAGTTGCTCAACCAGCAGATCGCGGCGATGCGCCAGCAACTCCAGGCGCTGGAAAACGCGCTCTCCGCCACCGAAACGCGGGAAAAGGACGCGCAGCTCCGCATCTCCGACCTCGGCAGCCGGCTCAATGTCGCGCTGGCGCAGCGAGTACAGGAGCTGAACAAATACCGCTCCGAATTTTTCGGCCGGTTGCGGACCGTCTTGAGTTCCCGACCCGATGTTCGCATCGTCGGCGACCGGTTCGTGTTCCAGAGCGAGATTTTCTTCGGCTCCGGCGGCGCCGAGATGGAGGGCGCTGGTAAGGACGAACTTGACAAGCTCGCGGTGGCGCTGATCGAGCTTGAGCGCACCATCCCGCCCGACATCCCCTGGGTCGTCCGTATCGACGGCCATACCGACAAGCGCCCGCTGTCGGGTGCCGGGCAGTTCAAGGACAACTGGGAACTTTCCTCGGCCCGGGCGATCGCGGTCGTGCGCTACCTCAATGCGAAGGGTGTCTCGCCACAGCGCCTAGTCGCCGCCGGCTTCGGCGAATTCGCGCCGCTCGACTTCGGCGATGCACCCGAAGCCCTCGCCCGCAACCGTCGGCTTGAGCTCAAACTCACCGAGCGCTGAGAGAAGCCCCGATACCAACGACCCTCAGTTCGCCGGCTCGGCCGCGCCGAATTGCAGGGTGGCAAGCCGCGCATAAAGCCCGCCTGCCGAGGCGAGCTGGTCGTGGTTGCCTTCTTCGACGATCCGCCCCTGGTCCATGACGAGAATGCGGTCGGCGTCCCGGATCGTCGCGAGGCGATGCGCGATGACCAGCGCCGTGCGGCCTTTCATCGCCCGGTCCAGCGCCTCCTGCACCGCGCGCTCGTTTTCGGCATCGAGCGCCGAGGTAGCCTCGTCGAGCAGCAGGATCGGCGCATCGCGCAGGATCGCGCGGGCAATCGCGATGCGCTGGCGCTCGCCCCCCGAGAGCGTGACGCCGCGTTCGCCAACCCTGGTGTGGAGCCCCGCCGGCAGGCGATCTGCGAACGAGGCGACCGCGGCCTGCTCCGCGGCCTCGCGCACTTCGGCATCGCCCGCACCCGGTCGGGCAACCCGGATGTTCTCGGCGATGGTTTCGGCGAAAATCACCGGATCCTGCGGCACGATCGCCACCAGCCCGCGCAGATCGTCGAGCCGCATCGCGGATATCGGCACGCCGTCGATGCGGATGGTGCCCGCGCCGGGATCGTAGAACCGCAGCAAAAGCTGGAACAGGCTGGTTTTTCCGGCGCCGGATGGCCCGACCACCGCGATCCGCTCGCCGCTCTTGACCACGAGATCGAGCGGGCCGAGCACCCGGCGTTCCCGCGCGGTCGGGTAGGCGAAGCTCACGCCCTCGAAACGGATTTCCCCCCGCGCCGGCGTGGCCGGCTTCTGGGGAGCATCCGGATCTCTCACCAGGGGTTCGGTCGCCAACAGGTCGGCAAGCCGCTGGGCGGCGCCGGCGGCCTGATTGAGCTGCCCGAACACTTCCGACAACTGGCCAAGCGAACTTGCCGCAAACACCGCATAGAGCACGAATTGCGACAACCGCCCGGCGCTCATCTCGCCGGCGATCACCGCCTTGGCGCCGGTCCAGAGCACGAAGGTAATGCTGGCAAAGGCGATGAAAATGATGACGGAGGTGAGCATGGCCCGCGCGCCCGTGGCCGCACGCGCCGCCTGATAGGCGGCCTCGACGGCGGCGGAGAAGCGCGCGATCGCAGCCTTCTCGCCAGCGAAGCCTTGCACGATCCGGACCGCGCCAATCCGCTCGGTGGCAAAGGACGCGGCTTCAGCCAGCGTATCCTGCGCCGATTGCGAGCGCCTGCGCACGCCGCGCCCGGCCGCGACCAGCGGCAGCACGATCGCCGGAATGGCCAGCAAGACGAGAACCGACAGTCCCGGCGAGGTAATCACCATCATCGTGATCGCGCCGATCAGCAGGATCGTGTTTCTAAGCGCAATCGAGGCGCTGGCGCCGAAGGTCGATTTCAGCTCGGTGGTATCCGCGGTCAGCCGCGAGACGATCTCACCCGAGCGCGCCGAATCAAAAAACGCCCCGTCGAGCCCCATCACGCGCTCGAACACCGCCGAACGAATGCGCGCCACCACGCGCTCGCCGATGGTCATCACATAGTAGTAGCGAACCCCGGCGGTGATCGCGAGGCCGAAGGTGAGGATGACGATCATCCCGAAATAGGCGTCGACCAGCCCGCGATTCTCGCTCGAAAAGCCAAAATCGACCATGCGGCGCACCGCAAGCGGCACGGCCAGCGTCAAGACCGCCGCCGCGACCAGCGCCAGCAGCGCGATCCCGATCCGGAGCTTCTCGGCCCGCGCAAACGGGATGAGAACGAGTAGGGATGAAAAATCCGGCCGCGGCTTTTGCCCCTGGTTCCGGTCCGGCGCGGCGTGGTTGGTTTTCGTCATGGAACTGCGCTACCTTCCGCCGGCAACCCTCCTCCGGGCGGAAGAAGCGAAACCGGAAACTTCACCCGTCGTTTGGCCGGACAGCGCTTGTCCCGTCAAGCACTCTCATGTATAGGGGCGCTCTCACAAACAAGGTTCTGGCGTCAGTGTGGCGCGCGAGAGCGTCATCGAGACGGATTTTTTCCGAAAGGTTTTCCCCATGAAGGCGGATATCCACCCCGAGTATCATTTCATCAAGGTCGTCATGACCGATGGTACCGAGTTCATCACCCGCTCGACCTACGGCAAGGCGAACGACACCCTCAACCTCGATATCGACCCGAATACCCACCCGGCCTGGACCGGCGGCTCGCAGCACCTGCTGGATCGCGGCGGGCGCGTCTCGAAGTTCAATTCGAAGTTCGGCGGCCTCAGCTTCGGCAAGAAGTAACGCCACGACGCGGGACGCGCTACGGCGGGTTCCGCCGCGCTGCTCCCGGGCTGCCTTTCTGGCAAGTTCTCTTTGGGGATTCCCAAGTTCTCTTTGGGGGGGTCCGGCGAGCGTCTTCCGGATCAACATTAAAAAGCCCGCGAGAACCTCGCGGGCTTTTCGTGTTTTTGATCAAACCATCCGCCATTCCCGGAGCAGGAAGCCGGACCAAATTTCCTAAACGGGATTATTTCGGGCCGAACGCCGCCGCGAGCTGGCCAAGCTGGCCGGCAACCGCATTCACCGCGGGCTGCTGGGTCTCGCCCTTGATCTCCCGATCGATGCGCTGGATGCGCTGCTGAAGGCTTTGCGAACGCGTGATCAGGTCGCGCAGCTTTTCCGGCAACTGCTGGAAGGTATCGCTGACGACAGAGGTTTCCTGGATGCCAACGACGACCCGGCGGTGCTCCCGCTCCGCGTCATCCCGCGTCAGCTCGCCCTCGTTGACCGCGCGCTGCAGCAGAAGCCAGGAGGTGAGCTGCATCAATCGGGTGGTCAGCCGCATGCTCTCGCTGGCATAGGCCAGCGCTGCGGTGCGGTCGAGCGATTTTGAATCAGCCCGGCCGTCGCCATCCAGGTACCCGGCGGTCGCTTCCACCAGGCCCATGCCTTCGCGGAACAGCAGCATGAAGCCTTCCGAGGCCAGCATGCGCTCGGTGAAGGATACGGCTGCCGGCCGCCCGTCGATTTCGTTCTTGCCGATGCTCGTCATGGACGTGTCGCGCGTCATATCCTGCATGCCTGCCTCCGTCATCGTGTTGTGCCGCGCCGGGACGACGGCAACTGGATGAGAAGGACCTGTGCAAGAGTAGCACCACCTTGCCGTGTCTTTTAAAAGGCATTGTTGTTAAGGTTAACGCTCTCGTCGGTAAGGTTAACATTCCGTGAGGGCAAACGGCGTCAGGGCAAAAAAAAGGACCGCCGGAGCGATCCTGAATTGAGTCCAACAGGGAGGCGTCAAACAGAGTAGCAGGAGCCACTCGGGATCCGGCGAACCGGAACACTTGTCGGGTATAAAGCAAGGCGCTTAACGAAACGTTAAGTTCGGACAATTTTCATCAAATGCATGGTATTTTTGTCTAACGCGCTGATTTTCTCGCCGATTTGGAAATCAATGCCAGCCTCAGCGTTTGAAGAGCGCATCCGCCGCCGCCTGGGTCTTCAGCTTCTTCTCCCGCGCCTCGCTCAATCGCGCGATCTCGGCGTGCAGCATGCTGATCCGTTCATCGATCTCGGCAATGGCGAGCGGCGACAGATCCTGACCAATTTCGTGGACGGTCTTTTTGTGTGGTTTGGCTTCCTCATCGAACATCATCGGCCCTCGTGTCGCGCGCGGCGCATGCCAATGTTGCATGCGCCAATTCTGGACAGTATAAGGGGCCATTCCCAAATTGGCATCGAGAGATTCTCGCTGCGGGCCGCCCGGGGAAGGCGGCGCGAACGGGAAGCCGTATCTACACGATGGACGAGAGCTCTGTGCCCGAATCCGGACTTCGATGCGCGAACGGCCGGCCAAGCGACGCCGGCGAGCAAGTGCCTATTTCAAGACGTGCCTATCCAAGCGATAATAAAATCAAGACACGACATTCAGGAGAACCGATCGATGGCAACGCTTCTTATGGCGAAAGCGACTGCGGTGTGGCTCGTAGAGAATACCGCGCTGACCTTCGATCAGATCGCCGCGTTCTGCACGCTCCACCCGCTGGAAGTCAAAGGCATCGCCGATGGCGATGTGGCCGCTGGCATGAAGGGTCTTGACCCCGTTCAGGCCGGGCAGCTCAGCCGCGAAGAGCTGGAACGGGCCGAGGCTGACCCGAACTACCGGCTCAAGCTGCTCGAATCCAAGATCCGCATCCCGGATCTCAAGCGCACCAAGGGCCCGCGCTATACGCCGGTTTCCAAGCGCCAGGATCGCCCGAACGCCATCCAGTGGCTGTTGAAAAACCACCCGGAACTCAAGGATGCGCAAATCATCCGCCTCGTCGGCACGACCAAATCGACGATCCAGGCGGTCAAGGAGCGCACGCACTGGAACGCCGGCAATCTCGCGCCGCTCGATCCGGTGACCCTCGGCCTCTGCACCCAGATCGATCTTGATCTCGAGGTCAGCCGCGCCTCGAAAGACCGGGCCCCGGCGCCGGTGATGGATACCGGCGCGACGCTGATCCCGGCCGATGTCACCACCGCCGCCGAAGCGCCCAAGAAGCGCGTCGAACTCGACGCGGCGCATGTCTTCGCCAAGCTGAAGGACCTCAAGCCGCTGGCCGAAGACGACGCAGGCTAAGAACACCGCGAAAATCGGGGAAAAATGCACCCCCTCGATCGTCGGCTCGGACTTTTATCCGAGCCGGCATGCTTCGTGGGATACAAGCACCAGAAATACACGAAAAAGTAGTATTATTATAAGATACTATTTTAAGTTGTAATCTGGAGTTGCGTCGTGGCCTATCTGATCGATACCGGTGTGTTGCGTGAGTTGCATCTTCCGCGCCCGTTCTGGCGTGTTCGCCGTGCCATCGACGATCTCTGGATCGAGGATGTGCACATGAGTACCGTGACCTTCGCGATCATGGAAAGCGGCGTCATTCTGCTGCCGCAGGAGTTCAAGCAGCGCCGCGTCCGCATCTGGATGCAGGATATCCGCCGCAAACTCGGCCAGAACCTGCACGGAATCGATTATGAAACCAGCATCATCTGGGGCCAGATCATGAGCTCCGCGAGCCGCCGGCATCTCAAGTTACCATACCACGACAGCCTCATCGCCGCCACGGCGAAACGCCACGACCTGACGGTGATTACCCGCAACGTCGGCTTCTTCGCGCCCTTCTCCATCCAGATCCTCAATCCCTGGGGCGACCCCAAGGACGCCGACTACGATTTCGGCGAGGAACCCGAGGACAAGACGATCCAGCCCGGCTCGACCAGCGCGGAATTCGTCATCCCCGGCGGCGAGGAAGCGGTGGGCGCGGCCATGGAGGCTGCCGCCTGAGGCACAAAAAGAGGCCGCCGCCTGAGGCACCGAAAAGGCCGCCGCGCGGGGAGCGCCACCCGCTCCCGGCCCGCCCCTCCGCCGGAGCGATCTTACCCCGGCCGGTATTCGGCCTTCAGCACGGCAGCGATCTCGTCGAGCACGGCGGGGTCGTCGATGGTGGCCGGCATCGACCATGCATCGCCATCGGCGATCTTTTTCATCGTGCCGCGCAGGATCTTGCCGGAGCGCGTCTTGGGCAACCGGTTGACGACGAACGCGGTCTTGAACGCCGCCACCGGGCCGATCTGGTCGCGCACCAGCTTGACGCACTCCCTGGCGATGGTTTCCCGCCCGGCGTTGGCGCCGACCTTGAGCACGACGAACCCCATGGGCACCTCGCCCTTCAGGCTGTCCTTGGCGCCGATCACCGCGCATTCGGCTACCGAAGGGTGGGAGGAGAGCACTTCTTCCATGCCGCCGGTCGAAAGCCGATGGCCGGCGACATTGATGATGTCGTCGGTGCGGCCCATGATGAAGAGATAGCCGTCGGCGTCGCGATAACCGGCGTCCGAGGTGTTGTAATAGCCCGGAAACTCCAGAAGATACGAGGTCGCGAACCGATCGTCGGCATTCCAGAGCGTCGGCAGGCACCCCGGCGGCAACGGCAGCCTGATCGCGATCGTCCCCATTTTTCCCGCCTCGACCGGCCTTCCGGCTTCATCGAGCACCAGCAGGTCATGGCCCGGCATCGGCACGGTCGGAGACCCGTATTTGACCGGCAGCATGCCGAGGCCCAGGGGATTGCCCGCGATCGCCCAGCCGGTTTCCGTCTGCCACCAATGGTCGATCACCGGCACCTTGAGAATGGCCTCAGCCCATTTGATGGTGTCGGGATCGGCGCGTTCGCCGGCCAGAAACAACGCCTTAAAGCCGGAAAGATCGTAGCGCGCGAGGTGTTCGGCGTTGGGATCTTCCTTCTTGATCGCCCGAAACGCGGTGGGCGCGGTAAACAGCACCTTGATCTTGTATTCGGAAATCACCCGCCAGAACGCGCCGGGATCGGGGGTGCCGACCGGCTTGCCCTCGTAGACCACGCTCGTCGCGCCTTTGAGCAGCGGCCCGTAGACGATGTAGGAATGCCCGACGACCCAACCGACATCCGAGGCCGCCCAATAGACGTCGCCGGCCTCGATGCCGTAGAGCGCGCCCATCGTCCAGTTCAGCGCGACCATATGCCCACCGTTGTCGCGCACCACGCCCTTCGGCTTGCCGGTGGTGCCGGAGGTATAGAGAACATAGAGCGGATCGGTGGCCAGCATCGGCTCGGGCGCGAGCGGCCCCGCCCCTTCCGCGACGAGCTGGTCGCGCAGCGTCATCCAGTCGTGATCCCGTCCCGCGACCAGCGGCGCGAGTTCCTGCGGGCGCTGCAGGATGAGGGTGAAGTCGGGCTTGTGCCGGGCCTCGTCGATCGCCCGATCGAGCAGCGGCTTGTAGTGGACGACCCTGCCCGGCTCGATGCCGCAGGACGCCGCAATGATGGCCCTGGGTGTGGCGTCATCGATGCGGGTCGCCAGTTCATGCGCGGCAAAACCGCCGAACACCACGGAATGGATGGCGCCGATCCGGGCGCAAGCCAGCATGGCCACCACCGCCTCCGGCACCATCGGCATGTAGATGATGACGCGGTCGCCCTTGGCGATGCCCTTGCGCTTGAGGATATGGCCAAGCAGCTCGACCTCGCGCAACAGTTCGGAATAGGTCAGCACCCGTTTCGAGTTGGCGAGGGGCGAATCGTAGATCAGCGCCGGCTGATCGCCGCGCCCGGCCTGCACGTGGCGATCGAGGCAATTGACGCTGGTGTTGCAGACGCCATCGGTAAACCAGCGCCCGTAGACCCCCGCATCACCATCGAAGATCGTTGTCGGCGGCGTCATCCAGTCCAGTTCCGCCGCGGCCGCACGCCAGAACGCCTCTGGATCCGCCTTCCAGCCCGCATAAACCTCTTGATAGCGGCTTTGAAGCATCACGCCCTCCCCGGAGTTTTCTTGATTGGAAAAACCTTTTTCAAGTCTGCCATTGTCCTACCGCTTTTGGCGACGAGTTTCGCTTAGCAATTTGTGGGACGACTTAGGGTCTAGACCCGAGGTTCAATCGGAAGCCGGACAATGCGGATCGTTAGAATTGCCAGGAATTAGAATTGCCACGCAACGGATTATCCGGAAACCGAACCGGGCGGTTGACCTCGCCCTCAGCCACTGCATAAGGTTTCACGCCCAAGGACTTGATTTGCCATCATGCCCGAGCACGGCGTGGGGCTCACAACCTGAGCTTGCCGGATGATGGCGAGCCCGCTCTATGATGGATAGACGATTTTGAGCGACCCGATCCGAGATGCCCTTGCCCGCCTTGCCGTTGCGCTCGACCGGCTTGACACCTCCTCCCTGCGCCATGCGGACGGGGATCGCGCCCGCGCGACGCTCGAAACCGAGCTCTCGCTGATGCGCGAGGATCGTCACCACCTGGCGCGGTTGCTCGACGAGGAAAAATCCTTGCGCCAGGCAGCAGAAACCAGCCTCGGTGATCTCGCCCCACGGATTGACCGGGCGATCGCGGCGGTGCGGAGCGGGCTCTCCCAATGCTGATATTCTCCCCGATGCCGTTGGCCGGCGTATTGTCGCCCTCGCTCCAGCCGCGGAGGCCGAGATGTCGCAGGTAACGGTCACGATCGACGGCAAACATTTCCGCATGGCCTGCGAGGATGGACAGGAGCGCCATCTCGAAAGCCTTGCCGAGCATCTCGACGGCCGCATCAAAATG
Source organism: uncultured Methylobacterium sp. (assembly GCA_964571245.1). Taxonomy (GTDB): domain Bacteria; phylum Pseudomonadota; class Alphaproteobacteria; order Rhizobiales; family Beijerinckiaceae; genus Rhabdaerophilum. The sequence goes on along the minus strand of CAZNAT010000010.1, from coordinate 43,380 downwards.
ATGCGTGAGAATTTTGGCGAGATCGGCGACCTGCGCCTCACGGTGATGGCCGCGCTGATGGTCTGCGATGAATTGCACGAGGAGCGCCGCAAGGGCGAGGCGCTTCGCGCCGCGCAGGAAGCGGATCGCAGCGCCCGCGGTCAGGCCGCCGAAAGCGTCATGCAGCGCGATACCGTGATCGCGCAGACCATCGACGGCATGACCCAGCGCATCGAGCGCATCACCCGTGTGCTTTCGACCCCGCCGGGGGAGGGCTGAGCCGCGCCGCCGGCATTTTTTCGGCTCTGGCGCCGCTTATCGCCGCATCCCCCTTCTCTTATCGCAAGGAAACGCTTACATTGATGGCGCGGGGCTGCGGGATGCGGCAGGTTATACGTATTCCCCGGGGCCTTAACGATCCTTAGGGAGCTGTACCTATCCGGACCCGTGGGTTCGGGTACACGGCGCCCACCTACATATGTAGGTTCCCGGGATCGACACTCCACCGGTTCTGTGGCTCCGCACCTTTCCCTCCCGTGACCGCCCTCTTCCCCACCCGCGCGCTCTCCCCTCCCCAATTTTTTCCTTCCCGAATTTTCCCCTTCCCGATCTCCGGCAGTTCGTGTTTTCCTGACACGATCCGGTTGCCGATCTGCTCGAAAAATGAGGCTCCATGCGTATTCTGTTTCTGGGCGATGTGGTCGGCAAACCCGGCCGCGAGGCGGTCACCCGCCACCTTCCCGATCTGCGCGCCCGCTGGAGCCTCGATTGTGTCGTCATCAACGGCGAGAATTCCGCCGGCACGATCGGCATCACCGAGGCGATCTGCAACGAATTGCTGGATGCGGGTGCCGATGCCATCACGCTCGGCAACCATTCCTGGGATCAACGCGAGGCGCTGGTCTTCATCGAGCGCGAGCACCGTCTCATCCGCCCCGCGAATTTCTCGGCGGGAACACCAGGCCGCGGCGCCGCGCTGGTCGAGGCCCGGAATGGCGCCCGCGTGCTGGTCGTCAATCTCATCGGCCGCGTCTACATGGGGCTTGCCGATGACCCCTTCGTCGAGATCGAGCGCCAGATCGCGGCCTGCCCGCTCGCCTCCGGCTGCGATGCCATGCTGATCGACATGCACGCCGAGGCCACCAGCGAAAAGCAGGCGATGGCGCATTTTGTCGATGGCCGCGCCTCGATCGTTGTCGGCACGCATACCCATGTCCCGACAGCGGACCACCATATCCTGCCCGGCGGCACGGCCTACCTCTCGGATGCCGGCATGTGCGGGGATTACGACAGCATCCTCGGCGTGGAGAAATCCGCGCCGATGCATCGCTTTTTGCACTCCACGCCCTCCGGCCGTTTCGAGGCGACCGACGGCGAAGCAACGCTCTGCGGCTTTGCGGTCGAAACCGACGACCGGACCGGCCTCGCCAGGGCCTGCTGGGCGGTGCGGCTGGGCCCGATGCTGGAACCAAGCCTGCCCAAGGGCTGGGAATAGCTCTGGGGCTGGGAATAGCTCTGGGGCTGGAAACAGAGCTGGGGCTGGGAATACTCTCGACAATCCGAAGTTTCCCGCGCGGCGAAACTCTTGTCTTTTCGAAACTCTTCCCTTTTCAAGGCGATTTTTCTATAAGCCCGGCACTTCAACGCCCAACCACCCGTTTTTTTGAGGCTCCGATGGCCGGCCATAGCCAATTCAAGAACATCATGCACCGCAAGGGCAAGCAGGACGCCGTCCGCTCGAAAATGTTCTCGAAACTCGCGCGCGAAATCACCGTCGCCGCGAAAATGGGCACGCCCGACCCGGCAATGAATCCGCGTCTCAGGATGGCCGTTCTCGCCGCGCGCGCCGAAAACATGCCGAAGGACAATATCGAGCGCGCCATCAAGAAGGCCGCCGGCGGCGATGCCGAGAGCTACGATGAAATCCGCTACGAGGGCCGCGGCCCCGGCGGCGTGATGCTGATCGTCGAAGCCCTGACCGACAACCGCAACCGGACCAGCGCCGCGGTACGCTCGTTTTTCACCAAGGCGGGCGGCGAACTTGGCGCCACCGGCTCGGCCACCTTCCAGTTCGACCGGGTCGGCGAGATCACCTACCCGGCCAGCATCGGCGACGCCGACACCGTGATGGAAGCGGCGATCGAGGCCGGCGCGGAGGATGTCGTCTCCGACGAGAACGGCCACACCATCCTCTGCGCCTTCGCGGATCTTTCCGAGGTGTCGAAATCCCTTGAAGCCAGCCTCGGCGCGCCGGCTTCGGCCAAGGCGATCTGGAAGCCGCAGAACACGGTGGTGCTCGACGAGGAAAAGGCGGCGACCATCCTCAAGCTGATCGACAACCTCGACAACGACGACGACGTGCAGCACGTCTTCTCGAATTTCGAGGTGTCCGACGAGGTGATGGCCAAGCTCACCGCCTAGCGTTTTTTCGCGGAAGTGGGTCCCGGTTCGGCGATTTACCGCAGCCAGCCGTCCAGCACCGGCAGCGAGATCACCGCCGCCGTGAAAATCACGCCATAGGCAATCCGCCGGAAGGTTGTCTCGCTCGCAATGCGGAAGCCGCGCGTGCCCGCGTAGAGCATCGCGCCGTAAACCGGCATCATCAACGCGCCAAGCACCAGCGTCTCGACGGATAGAATTCCCTTCCAGGCGAGAACCGCGCCGGACACGAAGGTCGCCAGACCGAAGTAGCTCTGCATATCCGCCCGGATCTCGATCGGCTTGCGCGTCTGGCTCGACAGCCAGAACAGGGCCACCGGCATGCCGCCAAGGCTGGCGAGCCCGCTGAACAGCCCGGAAACTCCGCCTACCCCCAGCGTGAGCGGCAGGCCGGGCCTGCCATGATAGCGCCAGCCGCTGATGAGAATGCCAAGCGCCGTGACGATCAGCCCCGAAATCACCCAGCGGATCGGCACCGGATCAAGGCTCGTGAGGACATAGACCCCGACCGGAAACATCAGCGAGGCCGTCACCAGCAGGCTGAGGACCCCCGGCTTGTCCGCCTTCGGCAGCGCGCGTGCGCCGAGCGCCAGCGCGAACGGCGCATCGATAATCCAGATCACCGCCAGCGCGGTCTGGGGTGCCAGAACCGTCGAGGCCAGCGGCATGAAGATCATCGCAAAGCCGAAACCGGTAAAGCCGCGCGTCAGCCCGCCGAGCGCCGCCGCGAGGACAACGACGGACCATTCATGCGGTGAAAGCGCGGGCAGCAGCAGGAAAGTTCCGGGAAAGGCCATGTCCGCCGCTAGCATGGCCCGCGTTGGGCCGCTACCGATATCGCATGCTCACGCCAACCCGAATCACCAAGGCAGTCCGAATCATCGGCATCGACCCCGGTCTCAGCCACCGGTATATGTACGGTCGCAACAGCGGTACTCATGACCGGGAACGGATCGATGACGAT
>CAZNAT010000010.1:32222-39988 GCA_964571245.1 uncultured Methylobacterium sp. | reverse complement strand
CGGCATCGACCCCGGGCTCCGCCACACCGGCTGGGGGATCATCGAAATCGAGGGCTCGCGGCTATCCTATATCGGCTGCGGCGTGGTGGAACCCTCCCCCAAGGCCGATCTGGCGGATCGGCTCGCCGCGATCCACGAAGGCCTCCGGATCGTCATTGCCGATCACGCCCCCGATGAGGCCGCCGTCGAGGAAACCTTCGTCAACAAGGATGCCCGCGCGACGCTCAAGCTGGGCGCCGCCCGCGGAATCGCGATGCTGGTGCCGGCGCAGGCCGGGCTCAAAGTGGCGGAATATGCGCCCAATCAGGTCAAGAAAAGCGTCGTCGGCTCCGGCCATGCCGAAAAGGCGCAGATCCGGCTGATGGTAAAGGTGCTGCTGCCGAAGGCCGAGTTTCGCACAGATGACATGGCAGATGCGCTCGCCATCGCCATCTGTCATGCGCATAATCGGGGCCGAGGATAGTGGGCAGAATGCGCCAGCAAAATCCATGATCGGTGAGCTAAATCCATGATCGGCAAACTGAAGGGCGTGATCGACAGCTACGGCGAGGATACCGTCATCCTCGACGTGCAGGGCGTCGGCTATCTCGTGCATTGCTCGTCCCGCACGCTGCAGGCGCTGCCGCAGCCGGGGGAAGCCACGGCCCTGTTCATCGAAACCATCGTCCGCGAGGACATGATCCGGCTGTTCGGCTTTGCCTCCAGCGTGGAACAGCAATGGTTCAACATCCTGCTCGGCGTTCAGGGCGTCGGGCAGAAGGTGGCGCTCGCCATTCTCTCCACCCTGCGCCCGGCCGAGCTCGCCAATGCCATCGCGATGAAGGACAAGGCGGCGATCGCCCGCACCTCCGGTGTCGGCCCCAAGCTCGCCGAACGCATCTGCGTCGAGTTGAAGGACAAGGCGCCGGCCTTCGGCACGCTCGACCCCGCCGTCGTCAAGCTCGCCGGCGATATGGACGAGGGCCGCGCCAAGGGGCCGGTGAAGGACGCGATCTCGGCGCTCGTCAACCTCGGCTACGGCCAGCCGCAGGCGGCGGCGGCGGTCGCGGCGGCGGCGCAGGCTTTGGGCGAGAGCGCCGAAACCGGCGCGCTCATCCGGCAAGGATTGCGGGAGCTGGCCAAATGATCGACCCCGCCGCACCTGCCGGTGATCTCTCCTTCCGCCCCATCGAGGACAAGCAGGAAATCAGCGACTTCATGGCTAAAACCTGGGGATCGCCGCGCATGCTGATCGGCATGCACACCTATGATGTCAGCGAAATTGACGCGAGCGGGCTGTTCGACCGGGAAAACCGGCTGCTCGCCTTTGCGAGCTGGAAGCGGTTGGACCGGAATCTGATTCTATGTGCGCTGCATTCGCTCAACCATGGTAAAGGCTATGCTGCTGCCCTGCTCGCCGGTCTCAAGGACCTCGCCCGGCAATCGGGGGCCCGCGCGATCCGTGCGATGGTCACCAACGACAATATGCCTGCCCTGATCTTCTACCAGAAGCAGGGCTTCCGCTTCTCGACGCTCTATGTCGGCGCGGTCGATGCCTACCGCCCGGTGATGCCCGGCATGCTCACCCACGGTTACATGGGCATTCCGGTGCATGACGCGCTTGAACTGGAGTTCCGCCTGTGACCGGTGTGCCCGACCATGTCTGAGCCCCCAAACCCCGAGCTGCCCATGACGGATACCGGGATCACCATCGAACCGCTGACCGATACCGAGCTGCTGCGCGCGCTGCTGCGGCGACGTTGGGGCGAAACCCTGATGATGTTCGGCCGGGCGTGGCAACCCGGCGAATACAGCGCGCTGGTGGCCTATGACGCCGAGCGCCAGCCGGTCGGCCTTGTAACCTATGCCATCCAGAAATCGACCCTCCTGGGGCTGACGATCGACAATTTCTCGTCCCAGCCCGGCATCGGCCGGTTGCTGATGGCCGCCCTGACAGAGATCGGCCGACAGCAAGGCGCGAAGGCACTGCGGGTCGTCACCACCAACGACAACACGCCCGCCCTGCGCTATTTCCAGATCCGGGGGTTTCGGATCGTCGCCTTCTACCCCGGTGCAATCGCCATCTACCGGGCCTTTACGCCGGGCCTGCCCGAAAAGGGCGTCGATGGCATTCCCATGCGCGACGCGATCGAGCTGGAGATCGATTTGTGACCCGCCCCGGCCTCCTCAACCCCGAAAAGCGCGGCGATGACGTGGATTCGACGATCCGCCCGCTGGCGCTTGGGGAATTCATCGGCCAGCAACAGGCGCAGGAAAACCTCAAGGTCTTCATTCAGGCCGCGAAGGCACGCGGCGAGGCGCTCGACCATGTGCTGTTCGTCGGCCCGCCCGGCCTCGGCAAGACGACGCTGGCGCAAATCGTCGCGCGCGAGTTGGGCGTCAACTTCCGCTCGACCTCCGGCCCGGTGATCGCCAAGGCCGGCGACCTCGCCGCCCAGCTCACCAACCTCGACGAGCGCGACGTGCTCTTCATCGACGAAATCCACCGCCTCAACCCGGCGGTCGAGGAAATTCTCTATCCGGCGATGGAGGACTACCAGCTCGATCTGATCATCGGCGAAGGCCCCGCCGCGCGCTCGGTCAAGATCGACCTGCCGAAATTCACCCTCGTCGGTGCCACCACCCGCGCCGGGCTGCTGACGACACCGCTCCGCGACCGTTTTGGCATCCCGATCCGGCTCAATTTCTACACGGTGGAGGAACTCGAACTCATCGTCACCCGCGGCGCGCGCGTGCTCGGCATCGGCATCGGGCCGGATGGTGCCAACGAAATCGCCCGCCGCGCGCGCGGCACACCGCGTATTGCCGGCCGGTTGCTGCGCCGCGTGCGCGATGTCGCGATCGTCGAAGGTGCGGACCGCATTACCCGCGCCATCGCCGACAAGGCGCTGACCATGCTCGATGTCGACAAGATCGGCCTCGATCTGATGGACCGGCGCTATCTCCTCACCATCGCCGAAAAGTTTTCCGGCGGTCCGGTGGGGATCGAAACCATGGCCGCCGCGCTCTCCGAGCCGCGCGATGCGATCGAGGACATCATCGAGCCGTTTCTCTTGCAGCAGGGATTTTTGCAGCGCACCCCGCGCGGGCGGCTCATTACCGACGCCGCCTTCCGCCATCTCGGCATGGCCGCGCCCTCGAGGCAGCCGCCGCAGTTCGGGCTGTTCGAGGGCGAGGAGGAGGCGTGAGTAGCCCCCTCCCCCTCCGCATCTACTACGAGGACACGGATTTTTCCGGCTTCGTCTATCACGCGCGCTATCTGCATTTTTTCGAACGCGGGCGCACGGAAGCGCTGCGGGCGCTTGGCATCGACCAGCGGGCGCTGTTCGAGGCCGAGGGTGGGCCGCAGTCCTTCGTGGTGCGCGCCATGACCCTCGATTTCAAAAGCCCGGCGCGGATGGACGACATGGTCGAGGTGGAAACGCGCGTTCTCGACATCGGCGGTGCCGCCATAACGATGCGGCAGGTTCTCACCCGCGCGGGCGCCGTGCTCGCCTCCGCCGAGGTGACCATCGCCTTTCTGAGCAACGGCCGGCCGCAGCGGCTGCCGCAGACAATGCGCGACAAGCTTGCTGCATTGCGGTAAGCATCGCGTAAACCAACGGTTAACCATAAAAGACGATTGATGAAGTAGCCCGTGTTCGACCTTTCGGGGGCGGGCAGGGTTCGGGCGTTGCGCCTCAGTTTGGTCGCAAAACCGGATCAAGAGCCGATCAGACACGGGAATTGGCGCGCCTTTAACGCCCCCGTCCAGAAGGACCAGAGATGCCGACCGCTGACGCCCATACCGATCTCTCGCTCATTGCGCTGTTTCTCAACGCGCATTTCATCGTCAAGCTGGTGATGCTTGGCCTTGCCGGCGCGTCGGTCTGGTCCTGGGCGATCATCATCAACAAGGCGATCATGCTGCGGCAGATCAAGGCCCGGATGGATCAGTTCGAGGATACGTTCTGGTCCGGCCAGAGCCTCGACGAACTCTATCGCTCCCTCGCCCAGAAGGCGACCGATGGCTTTGCCGCGCTGTTCATCGCCGCGATGGGCGAGTGGCGGCGCGCGTTCGAAGGTTCGGGTCGCGGCTTTGCCAGCCTCCAGACCCGCATCGACAAAGTGCTCGACGTCTCGATTTCGCGCGAGGTCGAACGGCTCGAATCGAAGTTGCTGGTGCTGGCCACCATCGCCTCGGTCGGGCCGTATGTCGGCCTCTTCGGCACGGTGTTCGGCATCATGACGACGTTCCGCTCGATCGCCGCGTCGAAGAACACCTCGCTCGCGGTGGTCGCGCCGGGTATTGCCGAAGCGCTGTTCGCCACCGCCATCGCGCTGGTGGCGGCGATCCCCGCCAATATTTTCTACAACAAGTTCCTCAAGGACGTCTCGCGCACGCAAGGCCGGCTTGAGAGCTTCGCCGATGAATTCTCCGCCATTCTCTCGCGCCAGATCGACGAGCGCGCCGGCCAGACCGGCCCGCGCAACGTCGCCTGAGGAGAAGCGCCGATGGCCATGGTCACCAATGCAGGGGGTGGAGGCGGCAAGCGCCGGCGCGGCAAGCGCTCGGCGCCGATGGCGGATATGAACATGATCCCGTTCATCGACGTGATGCTGGTGCTGCTCGTGATATTCATGGTCGCGGCGCCGCTGCTGACGACCGGGGTGCCGGTGGATCTGCCGCAGACCGGCGCGAACCAGCTCAACATCGAGCAGAAACCGCTGGCTGTGACAATCGATGACAAGGGCAGGATTTTCCTTCTGGAGAAGGAAATCAGGCTGGAAACGCTCGCAACAGAGATTTCCGCGATCGCCAAGAAGGGTTTTGACGAACGCATCTACGTGCGCGGCGCGGCGCAGGTGAACTACGGCCGCGTCTCGGAAGTCATGGGCGTGCTGCAGAAGGCGGGCTACACGCAAATCGGGCTGATCCACGCGCCCGCATCAACGAAATAGGAGGCAACGCCCCGTGGCGATCGACCTTCGTGAACCTCTGAAGCGCTTCTTCGACTGGCGAAAGCCGGGGGCGGCGCTATCGGCCGGGGGGCATGCGATGCTCCTCGTCGCGAGCGTCTACGCCTTCCATTCCGCACAGCCCTTCCAGCCGGCGACCGAGGCGGTCGCGGTCGATGTTATCTCCGACCAGCAATTCAATGAGATGATGAAGGGCGACAAAACCTCCAAAATCATCGCCAAAGAACCCGAACGCCGCATCGACCGCGTGGCGGAAACCAAAGAGGACAAGGACCCCGGCCTCGACAAGAAGGATGCGCCGGTGCTCCCCTCCAGGCAGGAGGCCAAGCCGGAAACCAAGCCCGAACCGGAGCAGAAGCTTGCCTCGGTCACGCCGCCGACGCGCCCGCCGGAACTGCGTGTGGCGCCGCCTGCACCCGCCCCGCCGGCCAAGGCGGAAGAGGTGGACGACGAGATCGACGAAAAGGCCGAATTGCTGCGCCGGAAGAAGGTGGAGGACCAGCGCAAGGCCGATGAGGCCCTCGCTGCCGAAGCCAAGCGCAAGCTCGAGGAAAAACTGAAGCAGGACGCGCAGGCGAAAGCCGCCGAAGATAAACGCAAGCTGGAAGAAACCTTGAAGGCCGAGGCGGAAGCGGAAAAACGCGCCGAGGAAAAGCGACAGGCCGACGCGAAGAAGAAGGCCGAGGCCGAGAAGAAGGCGCGCGAGGACAAAGCTAAAAAGGAACTGGCGGCGAAGGAAGCGGCGGAAGCCGAAAAGCTCAACGATGCCATCCGCAACCGGCTGCTCGCCTCGAAGGAGACGGCGGCTTCAACCGGCTCGACCGGCGCGGCCGTTGCAACCCGCTCGACGGCGGGAACCAGCGAGGCCACCGGCAAGAAGCTCTCGCCCTCGGACCGCGCGCAACTGATCGGCATTCTCACCGAGCAGATGAACAAGTGCATTTCCTATTCCGGCACCGCTCCCAGGACCGGGCCGCAACTCACCTTCACCCTAACGCGCGAAGGCGGGATTGCGGGCGGCGTCAGCCTGGCGAATGCGTCGGGCGAGGCCAACTTCCGCCCCTTTTCGGAAGCCGCCATGCGCGCGTTGCGCAACTGCCAGCCCTACCGAATTCCGGCGCGCTTCCTCGACAGCTACGATGACTGGAGGAATGTCCGGCTGAACATCGATACCTCGGATATGCAATGAACAAGCCCCTCTGGACCCACGATAGCCAGATCCTGCCGTCAACCCCCACGATGAGCGCCACGCCATGAACCGCCCGTTCCAGCTCTTTCGCCCCGTGTTGTTCGCGTTGGGTCTTGTTGCCGCGCTGGTCGCACCGCTCTACATCGCCGGCGAGGCGCAAGCCCAAAGCGGCTGCCGCGCCGGCGAACTCTGCATCGATCTCAACCCGAAGACCTTCAAGCCGATGCCGATCGCGATTGTCGATTTCGGCGGCGATGCGCAAGCGCCGCAGGTCAGCCAGATCATCGCGGCCAACCTGAAGCGCTCCGGCGTCTTCGAGCCCATCGACCCCGCCCGCCACCCCGAGCGTACCCTTGGTTTTGATGCCGTGCCGAACTTTGCCGCCTGGCAACAGGCCGGTGCGCAGGCGATCGTCACCGGCCGCGTGGTGCGCGATGGCGCACGCATGGCGGTGGAATACCGCCTCTGGGACGCGACAACCGGCAAGCAGATCGTCGGCCAGAAGCACGCGATCGATCCCGCCAACTGGCGCCGCCTCGCGCATCTCGCCTCGGACGCCGTTTACGAGCGCATGACCGGCGAAACCGGGTTTTTCGACACCCGCATCGTTTTCGTCGACGAAACCGGCCCGAAGGAAAAGCGCAAGAAGCGCCTCGCGATTATCGATCAGGACGGCGCGAATTTCCGGGCGATTTCGTCGGGCTCGGAATCGCTGCTGACGCCGCGGTTTTCTCCGCGCGGCGACCGCGTCGCCTTCATGGCGCTGGAAGACGGCGGCCGCGCCAACGTGCAAGTGCTCGATCTCGGCTCGGGGCGCCGCTCGGTGATCGGCGGCAATGCCACCAGCTTCTCGCCGCGGTTTTCGCCCAATGGCACCCAGCTGGTGCTGAGCGTGGAAAACGCCGGCAACACCAACCTCGCGCTGGCCGACATTGCCTCCGGCACGCTCCGCCCGATCACCTCCGGCAGCGCGATCGACACCTCGCCGTCGTTTTCGCCCGATGGCGCGCAGATCGTGTTCGAGAGCGATCGCGGCGGCGGCCAGCAGATCTACCTGATGGGCGCGGATGGCTCCGGCGCGCGCCGCATTTCCTTTGGTGAAGGCCGCTATTCCACCCCGGTCTGGTCGCCCAAGGGCGATTTCATCGCCTTCACCCGCCAGAAGGGCAATACCTTTGCCATCGGCGTGATGAAGCCGGATGGCTCGGGCGAGCGGATCCTCACCGAGGGCTATCACAACGAAGGCCCGAGCTGGGCGCCGAACGGGCGCTACCTGCTGTTCTTCCGGGAATCCGGGGCCGGACCGAAGCTGTTCATGGTCGATGTCAACGGCCGTATCGACGTCCAGATCCCGACGCCGGCTTTCGCCTCGGACCCCGCCTGGTCGCCGCTGCTTTCGGCCAAATGAGCCTTCGAACGAGGAAGCCGCCATCCGCGTTGCGGCCTTCAAATCGCATGCAGCGATGCTGACGCTCCCGAAAGTGAAGAGCCCCCATGCGTGATACCAGCGCCCTCGTGCTGTTCTCGGGCGGACAGGATTCCGCGACCTGCCTCGCCTGGGCGCTGGCGCGCTTCGGGCAGGTTGAAACCCTCGGCTTCGATTATGGCCAGCGCGAAG
>CAZNAT010000010.1:4989-32212 GCA_964571245.1 uncultured Methylobacterium sp. | reverse complement strand
GTGTCGCGCGGCCTTGCGCGACGGCATGGCCAGCCAAAACGCCGACTGGGCAGCGCGGCTCGGCCCGGACCATACGATCCATCTTGCCGCCCTCGGCGAGGTCTCGCAGACCGCGCTGACCCGCGATGTCGAGATCGCGATGGGCAGCGAGGGCCTGCCCAACACCTTCGTTCCCGGCCGCAATCTGGTGTTTCTCACCTTTGCCGCCGCGCTCGCCTACCGTCGCGGTATCCGGCATATCGTCACCGGCGTCTGCGAAACCGATTACTCCGGCTACCCTGATTGCCGCGACGACACCATCAAGGCGCTGCAGGGGGCGCTCAATCTCGGCATGGAGCGCCGTTTCGTGCTCCACACCCCGCTGATGTGGATCGACAAGGCCGAAACCTGGGCTCTGGCCGAGACGCTCGGCGGCCAGGAACTGGTCGATCTCGTGCTGGAGGAAAGCCACAGCTGCTATCTCGGCCTGCGTGACACGCGCCAGGACTGGGGCTATGGCTGCGGGCAATGTCCGGCCTGCGAATTGCGCGCGAAGGGTTTCGCGCGGTTTATGGCGCTGCGGCAGCAGTGAAACTCGGGGTGGCTGATCCCCTAAAGCCCAAACCAATCACAGGTGGGCCAAAGCGAGAAAACTCATGTCTGACATCCGATCCAAATCCGCGACCGCGTCTGCTGGCCTGATGCGCCGGGAGGGCTATCTCTACTTCGCGCTGTTCGTCGCCTGCGTCCCGGCCGCCAACTGGTTGATCCAGAATATCGGCACCTTCTGCGTTCCCAACGGGCCGTGCATCATCCCGGTCGCCCCGGGCCTCACCGCGCCGAGCGGCGTGCTGCTGGTCGGCATCGCCTTGGTGCTGCGCGATCTCGTGCAGCGCCGCTTGGGTGCCGGCTCGGCGCTGGCGGCCATCGGTATCGGCGGCGCGCTCTCGGCGCTGTTTGCACCGCCGGCGCTGGTGGTGGCCTCAGTCGCCGCGTTCATGATTTCAGAGCTGGTCGATATGGCGGTGTTCACGCCGCTGCAGAAGCGCGGCCTGTTGACGGCGGCGCTGGCGAGCAGTTTTGCCGGGCTTGCCGTCGATAGCGTGGTTTTTCTCTGGCTGGCGTTCGGCAGCCTGAAGTTCCTCGCCGGGCAGATTGTCGGCAAATCGTTGATGGTGCTCGCGGCGATCCCGATCCTGTACTGGCTACGAAACCGCGATCGGCGGCTCGGGCTGAGCGCAGCCTGAAACCTCGGCATTTCCGGCGAAAACCCTAAAAAAGCCGTGATGTGTCAACAAACTGTTCACCATCCGCCGCAAAGTCGCCATGCCGGGCGGCTCTATTGATGCTGCATTAGGCTTTACGGAAGCTTTCGTTAATCCTGACAAACTTAAGTGAAAGACAGCGCAGGCCCGCGTGAACAGGAGTTCCCCGTTCGCGTGACGGGCATGCAGGACGTGTCAACGGAGCGGCGATTGCGCGCTCCACGGGCCCCGCCCGAAACAGGAGTACTTGGGATGGTTCCCGGATTTTCGTTGCCGCGCGTTTCGCGTATCGCTGCCGCCATTCTGGTCGCGGGCCTGCTCGCAGCCTGTTCCACCAAGCCGGACCCGAACGCCGATGCCGCCGGGAGCGCGAGCACCCCGGGCTCGATCCAGGATTTCGTGGTGAACGTCGGCGATCGCGTGTTTTTCGATTCGGATTCCACCGAAATCAACAGCGCCGGCCAGGCGACACTCGACAAGCAGGCGCAGTGGCTCAGCCGCTATCCGCGCTATTCCTTCACGCTGGAAGGCCATGCCGACGAGCGCGGCACCCGCGAATACAATTTTGCTCTCGGGGCCCGGCGCGCCGAATCGGCCAAGAATTACCTGATCGCCCGCGGCGTGGGCGCCAACCGCATCCGCACCGTCTCTTTCGGCAAGGAACGGCCGGTCGCGGTGTGCAACGATATTTCGTGCTGGTCGCAGAACCGGCGCGCGGTCACCGTGCTTGGTGGCGCGGGGAGCTGAATTTACGCCTCGCGCGATCCTGTAACGCCCGCGCACAAGGGGCAGATTTCGGTTTCTCACCCGCCGGATGTGCCCTAGATTAAGAGCCATGGTCAGAATGATCCGCTACCTCTCCCGCGTATCCGCCGCACTCGCTCTGAGCGCGCTGCTGCTTGCGCCCATGGCGCAGGCCCAGGATGCCGCCGAATTTCTACTCCGGCTGGATCGGCTGGAGAACGAAAACCGCAAGCTGAACGGGCAGGTCGAAGAGTTGCGCTTCCAGACCAAACGGCTGGAAGACCAGCTCAAGCGCTTCCAGACCGATGCCGACTCCCGCTTTCGTGACCTTGAGGGCAATCGCGGCGGTGTCCGGCCGCCGGGGCCGGGCCCAGGGGCCATTCCCAGTCCGCAAACGCCGGTTACCCCGCAACGGCGATCCGATGCCTTCGATCCCTCGACCGCTGGCCCCGCGCCGGGCGCTCCCCGACCGCTCGGCTCGGCCGGCGTCGCGACCCCGCCCGGCATGCCGCTTCCTGGCGGCGCCCTGCCGCCCGGTGGCCAGCTCGTTCAGGATGGCGAACTCGGTGCACCGCTTGATGTGACCGGGCAGCGCCGCCCGCCCGTTCCCGCACCGGATGTCGCCGCGCGTGGCGACGCAAAATCCGATTTCGATTTCGCGAAATCGCTGATCGACCGCGGCGATTACGAACTCTCCGAAGGCGCGTTCCGCGACTATCTGCGCCTCTACCCGAGGGACCGCCGGGTTCCCGAGGCGACATTCTGGCTGGCCGAGAGCTACCTGCGCCGGACCCGTTACCGCGAGGCGGCCGAGCATTTCCTGACGGTGACCAGCAAGTATTCCGCCTCCCCGCGCGCGCCCGAGGCGATGCTCAAGCTCGGCATTTCGCTGCGCGGCCTCGGCGCCAATCAGGAGGCCTGCGGCACCTTCGCCCAAGTCGGCAAGAAATATCCGAACGCCTCCGCCAGCGTCAAACAGGCGATTGAACGGGAAAAAGGCCGGGCACAGTGCTAGACGTCGGGGATGCCAATCCGATCGACCAGTTTCCCCTTACGCCGGAAGAGGCCCTCGCGCTGTTTCGCGGCACGCTTGGAACCGACGAATGTTCCGGCATTCTGCTCTGTGTTTCCGGCGGCCCCGATTCGATGGCCGTGCTCGGCCTCGCCGCCGCCGCGCGGGCCTATCTCCCGCCGCTGGCGGTCGCGACCGTCGACCACGGCCTGCGCAAGGAAGCAAAAGCCGAAGCCCGCTTCGTCGCCGGGTTCTGCAAGGACGTTGGCCTGCCGCACTGCACCCTGCTCTGGCAGGACGGCCCTTCCGGTTCCGTGAGCCAGGAGGCCGCCCGCAAGGGCCGCTACGCGCTCCTGATCGGGCATGCCCGCGTGATCGAGGCCAGCCATATCGTCACCGCGCATACGCTCGATGACCAGGCCGAAACGGTGCTGATGCGGATGGCCTCCGGCACCGGCCTGCTCGGGCTTGGCGCGATGCGGCCCAATATCGAACGCGGCGCCGTCCGGCATATGCGCCCGTTCCTCGAAGTCCCCAAATCCCGGTTGATCGCGACCTGCGCGCAGAACGGCTGGCTGTTTTCCAACGACCCCTCGAACGAGGACCACCGTTTCACCCGTACCCGCCTGCGCGCGCTGATGCCGATCCTTGCCGGCGAGGGCCTGACGCCGGAGCGGCTCGGAACGCTCGCGGCCCGCGCCCGCCGGACGGAAGACGCGCTCGATCACGTCGCGCGGCGCAATGTCGACAGCGCCACCATCCGGCACGCGCCTGACGGCGGGGCGATCCGGCTCAAGGCGGACTTGTTCTATACCGAGCCTTTCGACCTCGCGCTGAGGATGCTCCGCCGCTCGATGGTGGCGATCGGTGGCGAAAACGACAAGGAGATGCAGATCTCCCTCGCCAAGCTCGAACGCCTGCTCAAGAATTTGCGCATGGCGATCCGCGATCAGCGTCCGCTGCGCCAATCGCTGGCCTGGGCGGTGATCGCGCATGGCGGCGGCTTCATCGAAGTTCGGACCGCCCCACCCCGCCGCGCCAGAAACGGCACAAAAAACAGCGGGGATCGCGGCGCCCGTTAACCGGCCGCGTGCGAAAACGCCGGACGGCGCTTGGCAAGCGGCCCTGCGACACCTAAATACTATAGGAAATGCGGGGCGTTCACGCTGGCGCCAGCCGGCAGCCCCCAAACCCGTGAGACGCGCGCCCGATGAACCCGAATTTTCGTAATATCGCCCTCTGGGCCATCATTCTCCTGCTGGTTCTGGCGCTGGTCTCGGTTTTTCAGAGCCCCACGAGCCGGACAGCCGGGCAGGAAATCTCGTATTCGACGTTCGTGGATGCGGTTGAGAAAGGGCGTATCGACAAGATCGTGATCTCGGGCAGCGACGTCCAAGGCACGTTCAACGATGGCTCCGGCAACTTCCAGGCCTACGCCCCCATCGACTCCCGGCTGCTGGAGCGCATCCGCGAGAAGAGCATCAACGTTTCCTTCCGCTCGCCGAACGCCGATACCCCCTGGTACATGTCACTGATCATGAACTGGTTGCCGCTGATCTTCTTCCTCGGCGTGTGGATTTTCATGTCGCGCCAGATGCAGAACGGCGCCGGCAAGGCGATGGGGTTCGGCAAATCAAAAGCCAAGCTCCTCACCGAAGCCCATGGCCGCGTCACCTTCGAGGATGTCGCGGGCATCGATGAAGCCAAGGAAGACCTGCAGGAAATTGTCGAATTCCTGCGCGATCCCCAGAAATTCCAGCGCCTCGGCGGCCGTATTCCACGCGGCGTGCTGCTGGTTGGCCCGCCGGGCACCGGTAAGACCCTGACCGCCCGCGCGGTTGCCGGGGAAGCCAACGTGCCGTTCTTCACGATTTCCGGCTCGGATTTCGTGGAAATGTTCGTCGGCGTCGGCGCGTCCCGCGTCCGTGACATGTTCGCGGAAGCCAAGAAGAACGCGCCCTGCATCATCTTCATCGACGAGATCGATGCGGTCGGTCGCCATCGCGGTGCCGGCCTTGGCGGCGGCAACGACGAGCGCGAGCAGACGCTGAACCAGCTTCTGGTCGAGATGGACGGTTTTGAAGCCAATGAAGGCGTGATCATCATCGCGGCGACCAACCGCCCGGACGTGCTCGACCCCGCGCTGCTGCGCCCTGGCCGTTTCGACCGCCAGATCGTGGTGCCACTGCCGGATGTCAACGGCCGCGAACGCATCCTGCGCGTCCATTGCCGCAAGGTGCCGATGGCGCCGGACGTGGATCTGAAGGTGCTGGCCCGCGGAACCCCCGGCTTTTCCGGCGCGGACCTGATGAACCTCGTCAACGAAGCCGCGTTGCTGGCGGCGCGGCGCAATCGCCGCCTCGTCACCATGCTCGAATTCGAGGACGCCAAGGACAAGGTGATGATGGGGGCCGAGCGCAAATCCATGGCCATGTCGGTCGAGGAAAAGCGCAACACCGCCTATCACGAAGCGGGCCATGCCATCATCGCCCTCAAGCTGCCCGGCATCGACCCGATCCACAAGGCGACGATCATCCCGCGCGGCCGCGCGCTCGGCATGGTCATGACCCTGCCGGAAAGCGATCGCTACTCGATGTCACGCGAGAAGAGCATCGCCCGACTGACGATGCTGTTTGGCGGCCGCGAAGCCGAAATCATGACCTTCGGCGCCGAGAAGGTCACCAACGGCGCCTCCGGGGACATCCAGATGGCAACCGGCCTGGCCCGCGCGATGGTGATGGAATGGGGCATGTCCGAGCGGTTGGGCCGCGTGCGCTACGCCTCGAACCAGCAGGAAGTGTTCCTCGGCCACTCCGTATCCCAGACGACCAACATGTCCGACGAGACCGCCAAGCTGATCGACGAGGAAGTCCGCAAGCTGATCGTCGATGGCGAGACCTCGGCGCGGCAGATCATCACCGAAAACCGCGAGCAGTTCATCACCATCGCCGAAGCGCTGCTGGAGTTCGAGACGCTCACCGGTGACGAACTCCGCGCGCTCATGGACGGCAAGCGCCCGACGCGCGAAGACCCGGATGAGCCGGCGGCACCGCGCGGCTCGGCGGTGCCCTCTTCGGGCAAACCGCGCCCGCCCGAGGCGGAAGGCGGGCTTGAGCCGCAGCCGCTGGGCTAGAGCATTTTCGAGAGAAGCATGCCCCTGCGAAGGCAGGGGTGGGTTCCGGTTCGCGGGAAGAGAATGCGACGAAGCAAAGAGATGGAGCCGATGACCTGATTTGATCAGATCGGCTCCATCTCCAGGGTCCAGACCCATTGACTTCGGGAAGCGGGCCTTAAGGGCTCGTTTTTCGTAAACCCGGCTGGTGCTTGCATTTCTTTTGCGCATCGGGCACCCAAATCAACAAGAACAAGGGGTGGCGACCATGCCTCGGAAACATTTCGGCACGGACGGCATTCGTGGCCGCGCCAACAGCAAGATCACGCCGGAGCTCGCGTTGCGCGTCGGGCAGGCGGCGGGCTTGGTGTTCCACCGCGGCGAACATCGCCACCGCGTCGTGATCGGCAAGGATACCCGACTTTCCGGCTATATGATCGAAAACGCGCTGACCGCCGGCTTCCTCTCCGTCGGCATGGATGTGCTGCTGCTTGGTCCGATGCCGACGCCGGCGGTGGCGATGCTCTCGCGCTCGATGCGCGCCGATCTCGGCGTCATGATCTCCGCCTCGCACAATCCTTACGAGGACAACGGGATCAAGCTTTTCGGACCGGACGGCTACAAGCTCTCGGACGAAATCGAGCGGGAAATCGAGCGGATGATGGAGCCGACGACCGCGATCAAACTTGCCGGTTCGCGCGATCTTGGCCGTGCGAAGCGGCTTGAGGGCGTCCATGCCCGCTATATCGAATTCGCCAAGCGCTCCCTGCCGCGCGCGCTCGATCTCGATGGCATGCGCATCGTCGTCGATTGCGCCAATGGCGCGGGCTACCGCGTCGCCCCGGAAGCACTGTGGGAGCTCGGGGCCGAAGTCATTTCCATCGGCAATGAGCCCGATGGTTTCAACATCAACCGCGATGTCGGCTCCACCGCGCCGGATGCGCTCCAGGCCAAGGTCCGCGAGATGCGCGCCGATATCGGCATCGCGCTCGATGGCGATGCCGATCGCGTCATCATCGTCGATGAAAAGGGCCATGTCGTCGACGGTGACCAGCTGATGGCCGTGATCGCCGCGAGCTGGCATCAGGATGGTCGCCTCGCCAAGCCCGGGATTGTCGCGACCATCATGTCCAATCTTGGCCTCGAACGGCATCTATCGGGGCTCGGGCTATCATTGGCGCGTACCGCTGTCGGCGACCGCTACGTGCTTGAGCACATGCGCGAGCACGGCTTCAATCTCGGCGGCGAGCAATCCGGGCACATCATCCTGTCGGATTATTCGACCACCGGCGACGGGTTGATCGCCGCGCTGCAGGTGCTCGCCGTGTTCCGGCGCGAGAACCGCCCGGTCAGCGAGATCTGCCATCGTTTCGAGCCCTTGCCGCAAATCCTCAAGAACGTCCAGACCCGCGGCAAGCAGCCGCTGAAGGATGAAGCCGTCAATGCCGCCATCGAAAAACTGCGCGCCGATCTCGGCAGCTCCGGTCGCCTGGTGATCCGGCCGTCGGGGACCGAGCCGGTGATCCGCGTGATGGCGGAAGGCGATGACCGCGATCTTGTCGAGAAGATCGTCGACGATGTCATCGAGGCGATCTCCAGCGCGGCATGAGGCCGCACCTGGGGCATCCGCCCGCCAAGTGGATACCGGTTGGCGGAAGAGGCGGGTGCGTTATCCAAAAGACATGGATCGGATGCCGACCCCTTCAGATCGGCGCTCGATCTGATCGGGCCATGAGTCAAGGCCGGGCATTGCCCCAGCTGACGAATCAGGGCGGCCCGGCAAAGCGGTTCGCCCGGCTGGCGAGGATACCGCGATCGCCGTCATGCTCGAAAAGCCTCGCCGGCTTCGCCTTTTTACAGGGTGTTAGGGATAATTTTTAAGGTTAAGTCGGCCTTAACCAGGTTCTGTCAATGTCCCCCATGTTCGATTCAAGCGGCGCGTATCTGCCGCCGGATTTGCATGAAGGGATTATCAC
This sequence comes from uncultured Methylobacterium sp., assembly GCA_964571245.1. Lineage (GTDB taxonomy): Bacteria > Pseudomonadota > Alphaproteobacteria > Rhizobiales > Beijerinckiaceae > Rhabdaerophilum. The sequence continues at coordinate 24,124 of CAZNAT010000010.1, read as the reverse complement.
ATGCGCAGCCTGAAAACGCTCCGTGCGGCAGGAATTGCAGTACTTTTGGCCACCGGCAGCACCGGCATCGCCATGGCTGCCGATATGCTCTCCCCGCCGCCGCCCCCGCCAATGCTGGCGCCGCCCGCCGCGATTGAGGCCAGCAGCGGGTTTTACCTGCGCGGCGATATCGGGGTTGGTGCCTACAACTACCGTACCCTCGATATCCAGCCGATCCCGGTCGGCGGCGCCCAGATCCTTTCGCGATCGCTCAGCAACGTCGGCATCGTCAGCATCGGCGCGGGCTATCAGCTCAATGCCTGGCTGCGCGGCGACATCACCGCGGAATACCGTTCCTCCTCCCGCATTCGCATCGTCGAGTGGCAGGCCGGTTTCGGCGGCGGCAACATCGTTCGCGGCAACCTGGCCTCCGGCGTCTTTCTCGCCAACGCCTATGTCGATCTCGGCACCTGGCATCGCGTGACCCCGTTTGTCGGCCTCGGCGCCGGACTGGCGATGATGAATGTCAACGGCATCGTCGATTCCGGGTTTGGCGCCTTCGCCGGTGGTTCGGGCTCCGCCTCCAGCAAGACCCAGACGAAATTCGCCTGGGCCCTGCACGCCGGTGCCGCCTACGACCTGACCGCGAACTGGAAGGCCGAAGTCGCCTATCGCTATACGAACTACGGCACGGTCAATTCCGGCAACATCGTCTGTACCGTTCCCTGCGCGGTCTCGAATGTACGGATGAAGTCGCTCGATTCGCACGATGTGAAGGTCGGCCTGCGCTACCTCTTCGCCGACGTCGCCCCGATCTACTCGGAAGGCCCGCTGGTTCGGAAATACTGAGTTCCGGTCTTTCCGGCAGGCGCTTCCAAGCCCATTCAAGGGTCTCGACCTCGACAACCAAACGGCGCGGGCCATCCTCCGCGCCGTTTTTGTTGGGCCCGGCGGATGGGCGCTGTGCACCAAGCCCCCGTCATAGGGTAGTGGGTCAGTTTGAAATAGGGCCTTCAAATTGCCCGAAGCATCGGGCATGATTGAAGGATGAAGACAGAAGTGAAATGCGACTGCGGCGCAATTTATGAGCGAACTGACGTGAAGGTCGCTTTCCGCGACCAAGACAATTTTCTGTGCCGAGTTTGCAATGCGGAATTAGAATCGTGGAGCAGTTCACGCATCCCTCAGTATCGGCTGATATTTGACCCGCGCAAGGATGGGTCTGCACAATGAGCAAAACACCGAAGCGCCCAGCCGATATGAACCAGCTTGCTCGATTCATTATAGACGCCGCTAGCGGTGATATTCCCGCACCAACACCAAAGCAGGTTCGCGCGAAAAAGGGCGGGGACATTGGTGGCGCTGCGCGCGCAAAAGCGCTGACACCTGCTCAGCGGTCTGAAATCGCAAGTTTGGCAGCCGCCGCTCGGTGGAAAAAAGGTTAAGCTGCTTCGGAATCATCGTCGTCGCTAAGCGACTCTGCCGCGCGCAATTCAGCAACGTCATCCGAAAAATCTGTAAAGAAATTCAATTGCGGATCTGACGAAAAAACTTTGTTCATTCGCTCAACGTCACAGAATGCTCTATAAACACTGTGAGCAATGCCGTCTCGCCTTTGTTTAGCAGATTTCTGGCGCAACCCCGGCGTACCGCCAGTATCCGTATCGAAATAATGCTTGGTAGGCGTCCCACCTTCGAAGAGGGTAACGCACTGCTTTGCCCGATATGTAAAGTTGCCGTCTTCATCAAACCTTTTCGCCCCGCGAAGAGTTTGCGTCACCTGGCGGCGGATTGCCTGCTTCACATCTTGTGGGCGCGGTGCAATCAAGCGCCTTGCCAGCGCCCAATCTATAAATTCATCGGGGTTGCCGGATGACTGACCTGTTTCCGCAGCCCACTCATCCCACAATCTAAGCGTTTGCTCATCTGAAGTAGCCATGTCATCCTCTAGAGATTAGTAGGAGCAAAATGCCCCCATCCGTCTTTAAATTTCCAGTCAAGTAGGCATTCTTTGATGCTTGTTTGATATTTTCTAAGCCATCCGTATTTTTTTGTTTTGTTTTGGATTTGTCCAACGATCACAGATGGGTTTATTTCTACACGAGCAGAAAATGCCAGAACATCTTGCTCGGATATGAATGGGCTTTTTCTGACAATGAACGAATTAAGCAAATCCTGAGACACACAGAATTCTGCTGCGGCCCTATTGGCAATTATTTCGCACTCAGGAATATCGAAATTTTGATCATGGTCAGGGTTGAACTCGTCAACTGGCGAGAACGACGCGTCCTTCCCATCCCCTCGAAGTACGTGTTCAATCTCGTGGCGCAACACGAAGCAAAAGTTGTCCATTCTATCCAACCGTAGGGTCATGCCAATAACAGGCTGCTGATCCAGCCAAAGGCACACACCATCGATTTTTGACCCGGGCAACGCTTCAACAATAACAAACCGCACACCAGATTTTCTCAAAAGTTCTGGGATATGTTTCAGATCATCCCTATCAAGCATGTGAGCGCGAATATTCTGAAGGCTACTTCTTAAAGCGCCTTCAGAGTAAAGCGGGGCTTCAATGCTCTCAGCAATCTTCTTTACCCTATGTAGCCAAGCAAATTGGATCGGTGTTGTTTCGTCATAGGCCGATTTTTTGGCAGCATGCGCTAGGATTGGTGCACTTCCAACAAACGGGATATCATCGACACGGTTCTTATCGAAGAAACGGAGCATCTGAAGATCAAGCAAGCCCGGCTCAGCATCTTCGATCCAGCCGCGTTTAATCATTTCCCTGACGGGGAAAACCGATAGCCAAGAAGCGCGAGTTTTTACCCCCGGATCAGCTTTACGTGCGTGTTGGAGATCGTAAAGCTTCTGAAGGTTCATGAAAAACTCAGCGGGCATGTCAAATGCGTCACCAAGAGCGACCGCCGAGTCCGGAGTTATATCAGTCGTCCCCTTTATGAGACGATTAAGCTGGCTGACATCAACTCCCAAAATGTATGCAAGATCTGCCTGAGCCCATCCACGCGCCTCAAGCTCTTCCGCAATGAAAGATCCGGGGTGGTCAACCAATAGTGTTGAAGAATTGGGCATCAGTGGTAGTCCTCAATCGTTATTATCGTGATAGTTTGCGGCTCTGCTTCTTCGTCGAGTTCAAAGACCATTCTGAATTGATCATTCAATCGAATTGACCGCTGACCTTCACGATCCCCCTTCAGTTTTTCGTAATGCAGGCTCTTCCAGTTTCGTAGCGAGCGGTCATCAATTGCCGCCCTGAGAGTCGTAAGCTTGCGTCTGGCCGACTTGATGACGGCAACAGGTAGTCGGGTTTTCCCTGCTTCATCTGTTTCGATGGCCTCAAGCCCGCTATCGCCAAATACGATTCTCATCTGTGGAACATACGCAATCGCGCCATCGAACGCAATACAAAATTGATTACCCAAGTCAATTTGATCAAAATGCTTGACTTAAGGCCCTGATCGGGTAGTTTGATCTCATGAACAAGCTTGACGCCGCCACCCGCGCTCAAATCCTTCACCTCCTTTGCGAAGGCCAGTCGATCCGCGCGATCACGCGGGTGACGGGTGCGAGCAAGAACACGGTCATCAAGCTTCTGGTTGATGCTGGCAAGGCGTGCATGGCCTTCCATGACGCCAATGTGCAGGACGTGAGGGCCAAGCGCATTCAGGTCGATGAAATCTGGTCTTTCACCTACGCCAAGCAAAAGAATGTTCCCGCCGCCAAGGCCGCGCCGGAAGGTGCTGGCGACACATGGACTTGGACGGCCATTGATGCCGATAGCAAGCTGATCGTGTCCTATTTCGTCGGCGGTCGCGACAGCGATTGCGCGATCCTGTTCATGGACGATCTACGCTCCCGCCTTGCCAATCGCGTGCAACTGACCAGCGACGGCCACAAAGCCTACCTCGAAGCCGTTGAAGGCGCGTTCGGGGGCGATATCGACTATGCCATGCTGATCAAGATATATGGCCCTTCAACGGAGAGCGCCAAGGGGCGCTACAGCCCTGCCGAATGCACCGGCGCGAAGAAGACCCGTATCGAAGGCTCTCCCGACATGGCGCATGTCAGCACGTCTTTTGCCGAGCGGCAGAACAAGACCATGCGGATGCACATGCGCCGTTTCACGCGCCTGACCGATGGCTTCTCAAAGAAGGTCGAAAACCACGCCTACGCGGTCGCGCTCCACATGATGTATTACAACTTCGTCCGACTCCACACGACGCTGCGCACCACGCCTGCGATGGCTGCTGGTGTTACCGCCCGGCTTTGGGAGATTGGCGATATCGTGAAGCTGGTCGAGGATGGGGAAGTAAAGCCCGCGAAACGCGGCCCATACAAGAAAGCTGTGGAATAACAGCTCGCACCACTACTCTCGCACCACTACTAAAGTCGAAGAATCAGCTACCTATCCCGATGGCGCGGAGCAGTCGCGAGACAATGCCGCCGCCCGGCATGGAAACCTTGGCGCTGATCTCGCCCTGATAGCGAGCCCACGTCAGGGCCTGTAGGCGTTGTCTGGCGTCTTCAGGCGAGGTCGCTACAACCTCAAGAGCCCATTCCGAATTTTCGTGGCGATATTCAAACAGGTATCGCTTGAACTCAACCTGCATGGAGAACCCCATGTATTTCGTACTGTATAAGGACCAATCTTCGTATTGGCGTTGGACGCTGTATGCGGCCAACAATCGCAAGATCGCAGATTCTGGTGAAGGCTATTTTAACAAGGCCGACTGCCAGTCTGGGATCAATCTCGTGAAGGGCTCATCCAACGCGCCCGTCATCGAGAGGTAATCAACTCTGAATCAACAAGACTTGCCTCGCTTCGGCGAGGCTTTTTCATTTATGGCAGGATACTTGACCAAAAGCGCATGTCAACCGGTATAAGGAAATGTTTATGTGATTATCTCGCGATGATCTCTGTTCCAAATTTCAAACTGACCCACTACCCGTCATAGGGCTAACTTGACGCGCGGGGGAAACCGGCGTAGCTCCACCGGCGGGACATCTCCCCCCAACGGGAGGCGCCCATCTGTAAGGATGGAGATCCAAGATGACGACAACGGCTCCCGCCGCCAAAGCGCCGGTTATTCTTCCGCGCGTTGCGAATTTTTCCTCCGGTCCCTGCGCCAAGCGCCCCGGCTGGTCCCTCAAGAACCTATCCGATGCGCCGCTAGGCCGTTCGCACCGCGCGAAGATCGGCAAGGCCAAGCTCAAGCTTGCGATCGACCTTACCCGCGAAATTCTTCAGGTCCCCGCCGATTATCGCATCGGTATCGTGCCAGCGTCCGATACCGGCGCGGTCGAAATGGCGATGTGGTCACTGCTCGGCGCCCGCCCCGTCACCATGATCGCCTGGGAGAGCTTCGGCGAAGGCTGGATCACCGACGTCACCAAGCAGCTCAAGCTCGCTGATGTCGACACCGTCACCGCGCCCTACGGCGAATTGCCGAACCTGAAAAAGGTCGACACGAAAAAGCGCGACGTCGTCTTCACCTGGAACGGCACCACCTCGGGCGTGCGCGTGCCGGATGCCGACTGGATCGCGGCGGACCGCGAGGGTCTCACGATCTGCGACGCCACCTCGGCCGCGTTCGCGCAACGCCTTGATTGGGCGAAACTCGATGTCACCACCTTCTCCTGGCAGAAGGTGCTGGGCGGCGAAGCCGCGCACGGCATGCTGATCCTCTCCCCGCGCGCGGTTGCTCGCCTTGAGAGCTACAAGCCGGCCTGGCCGCTGCCGAAGATCTTCCGCCTGACCTCCGGCGGCAAGCTGATCGAGGGCATTTTTCAGGGCGAGACGATCAACACACCCTCGATGCTCTGCGTCGAGGATTACATCGACGCGCTGAATTGGGCGAAAAAGGTCGGCGGCCTCGATGGGCTGGTGAAGCGTGCGGATGCCAACACCCGCGCCATCGCCACCTTCGTAAAGAACACCCCGTGGATCGATTTCCTGGCCGTCAAACCCAAGACGCGCTCGAACACCTCGGTCTGCCTGAAGTTCACCGATCCGAAGGTCGTGGCGCTACCGGCGGACAAGCAGGCGGAATTCGCCAAGGGTGTCGTCGCGACGCTGGAGAAAGCGGGCGCGGGCCTCGATCTCGGCCACTACCGCGATGCGCCTCCGGGCCTCAGGATCTGGTGCGGCGCGACCGTGCAGACCCGCGACGTGAAAGCGCTGATCCCCTGGATCGAATACGCTTTTGCGGTTGAGCGCGCCAAGCTCGGCTGACGCAACCTGTCATTCCCGGCGCGCCACATAGGACGTTCACAAGAACGTCCGTTCTTTGAACGGACTATGGGCGCGAACGGGAATCCAGCCTTCCTTCGTCTCATTCTTCATTCTGGATTCCCGCTCCGGCCTGCGGCCGGTCGGGAATGACACCCGAGGATCACCCCATGACCAAACCCCGCGTTCTCATTTCCGACGCCCTTTCCCCCGCCGCCGTCCAGATTTTTCGGGATCGCGGCATCGACGTGACCTTCGATCCCAGCCTCGGCAAGGACAAGGACAAGCTCGCCGCCGTCATCAAGGATTATGACGGGCTCGCGATCCGCTCGGCCTCCAAGGCCACGGCGAAGCTGCTGGAAAGCGCGCCCCGCCTCAAGGTGATCGGTCGCGCCGGGATCGGCGTTGACAACGTCGATATTCCCGCCGCCACCGCCAAGGGCATCATCGTGATGAACACCCCCTTCGGCAATTCGATCACCACCGCCGAACACGCGATCGCGCTGATGTTCGCGCTTGCCCGCCAGCTTCCGGCGGCGGATGTCTCGACCCAGGCCGGCAAGTGGGAGAAGAACCGCTTCATGGGCGTGGAGCTTGAAGCGAAAACGCTGGGCCTGATCGGTGCCGGCAACATTGGCTCGATCGTGGCGCGCAAGGCCGTGGGCATCGGCATGAAGGTCATCGCTTTCGACCCCTACCTCTCGCCCGACCGCGCGCTCCAACTCGGCATCGAGAAGGTCGAACTCGATACGCTGCTCGCCCGCGCCGATTTCATCACCCTGCACGTGCCGATGACCGAGCAGACCCGCAATATCCTCAGCCGCGAGGCGCTCGCCAAGTGCAAGAAGGGCGTGCGCATCATCAACTGCGCGCGTGGCGGGCTGGTCGATGAAGAAGCGCTGGCGGAAGCGATCAAGTCAGGCCATGTCGCCGGCGCGGCCTTCGACGTGTTCTCGGTGGAGCCGGCGGAAACCAATCCGCTCTTTGGCCTGGAAAACGTGATCTGCACGCCGCACCTCGGTGCCTCCACCAGCGAGGCGCAGGAGAACGTCGCGCTACAGGTCGCCGAGCAGATGTCGGATTACCTCCTCACCGGCGCGATCAGCAATGCCGTGAACTTCCCGTCGATTTCCGCGGAAGAAGCCCCGAAGCTCAAGCCCTTCGTCGCGCTTGGCGAGAAGCTCGGCGCCTTCCTCGGCCAGCTCACGGAAGCGCCGATCCAATCGATCCGCATCCAGTACGAGGGCGAGGTGGCCAACCTCAACGTCCGCCCGATCACGGCGGCGGCGATCGCCGGCGCGCTCCGGCCCTTCCTCCCCGAGGTCAACATGGTCAATGCGCCGATGACCGCGAAGGAAAAGGGCATTGCGGTCGACGAGGTCAAGCGCAACGCCGAGGGCGATTACGAGAGCCGCATCTATCTCGAGGTCGTCGCCGAGGACATGACGCGCAACGTCGCCGGCACGGTCTATCACGACGGCAAGCCGCGCATCACCGAGATCCGCGGCATTCAGATGGATGCGGAATTCGCGCCGCACATGCTCTACGTCCGCAATGACGACAAGCCGGGCTTCATCGGCAAGTTCGGCTCGCTGCTGGGTGAAAACAAGATCAACATCGCGACCTTCAACCTCGGTCGCGACAAGCCGGGCGGCGATGCGATCTGCTTCGTCTCGGTCGACGAGGCGATCAGCGACGCCGTGCTCGAAGCGATCCACGCTATCCCGCACGTCAAGCGCGCGCGCCGGCTCAAGTTCTGAGGCAGGAAGCACCGGTAATACCAAGGGCCCCCGATGCTGACGCATGGGTCTCTTGAAGAAGACCCGATTTTCCAAGCTGCTACAAGGCGTTGTAAAATCGGGTGACGAATACCAAAGAGTCATTTTCAATGACCTTTGGTATAATGACAGCAGGGCGGCTCGCAAGGCCGCCCTTTTTTGGCGCTTCATCGCACTCGCCCTCGCATAAGCTCGGCGTCGCGTTGCTCCTAACCTGCGGTCTTTGTCTTGAACTATCGGTCCATCCAGAAGGCCGCAGCTGCAGCGCCTGACCCAACTCAGCGCTTGGCCCATTCGGCGATCGCGATACCGCCGAGCACCAGCACCAGCGCCGCGCCGTGGTGCCAGGCAAAGGGCTCGCTTAGAAAAAGCACCGCAAGCCCGGCGCCGATCACCGGCACGAGATTGGCGAAGATCCCGGCCCGCCCGGGCCCGATCAGTTCCACCCCGCGCATGAAGAAGATCTGTGCCAGAAAGCTCGGGACGACCCCGACGAACGCCAGGACCGCCCAGCCCTTCAGCGTCGGCATCTGCGCCTTGCCAAGCGCGATCTCGGCGATCAGGAACGGGATCGAGATGACGCCGGCCACCATCGCCAGCGCCGCAAAAAACACCAGCGCGGGAACGGCGGGCCGCTCCTTCAGCTTCACGGTGTAGCCGGCATAGAAAACGCAGGCGATGATCATCAGGATATCGCCGATATTGAACACGAAGTCGCGCAGGCGCTCCGGGTGGCCGTTGGTGGCGGTGAGGATCACGCCGAAGATCGTGACGATCACGCCGACGACCTGAAGGCCACGCACCGGGATGCGATAGGCGATAAAAGCGCCGATCAGCACGCAGATCGGGATGGCGCCCTGCAGCAGCGACATGTTCACCGCCGTCGTGAACTGCGCCGCCATGTACATCATCACGTTGAACACCGTGTAGCCGAGCGCACCCATCAGCAGCATGTAGCGCGGGTTGGCGCGCAGAACCGGCACGGCGGCACGCAACTCCTTGCGACAGAAGGTGAACAGCAATAGCCCGACCAGCAGCCAGCGGCCGGCCGTCAGCATCATCGGCGATATCTGGCCGACGGAAAACCGGGCGACAACCGCATGCGCGCCCCAGAACAGCATGGTGAGGCCCAGCATCAGGTAGGCATTCGAATAGAGAGAACGGAAATTCGACAGCATGATCCGGCAAGTCATTGAAACGGGGGCGAAGGAAGGCTATCCGATTCCGGTCGCAACACGAGATCGGCGGGTTATCATGTCTGTGCGCTTCCTCATCGTCGAAGGCAATACCCGCGAGACCCGCGAAAGCTATCGCGTCGGCGCCGGCGTCACCCCGGCCGAAGGCTACGGCAATGTCCTCCTCGGCATCGCCGGGATGGGCCAGTACGACATTCTCCATGCGACCGATGCGGATGCGAGCCTGCCCAGAGGCGTCTCGTTCGCCGATTATGACGCGGTTGTGATCACCGGCTCGGCCCTGCACTTGTGGAAACAGGAGCCGGAATCGATGCGGCAGGTCGAGGTGGCGCGGGCGGTCTACTGCGCCCACGTGCCGTTCTTCGGCTCGTGCTGGGGGCTGCAGGTCGCGGCGGTGGCGGCCGGCGGCACGGTCCACAAAAATCCACGCGGCCGCGAAATGGGGTTCGCACGAAGGATCACGCCGCTCCCGGCCGGCGCGGCGCACCCGCTGCTGCAGGGTCGCCCCGCAGCTTTCGATGCGCCGTGCTCGCATCTCGACGAAGTGTCCAGCCTGCCGCCCGATTCGACCCTTCTGGCATCCAACGCCATCTCCGAGGTGCAGGCCCTCGAAATCCGCCACGACGGTGGCACCTTCTGGGGCGTGCAATACCACCCGGAATATTCCCTGGCCGAACTCGCCTTCCTGATCGATCGCCGGATGGGCGCGCTGATGGACGAGGGGTTTTTCGCCACTGAGGCCCAGAAATCCGACTATGTGAACGATCTCCGCGCGATCGAGAAAAAACCCGCCCTCACGCATGTGGCGTGGCGCTACGGGCTGGGGCCGGAACTGGTGGACCCCACGCTGCGCGTCACCGAACTCCGGAATTTCATCGAAGCCCGGGTGAAACCACGCGCCTTTTCGCGCGTTGCCTGAATTCGACCGCGAAGCCGCCACAGCTTCGCCCGAGCCTGCCACCTCTTTTCAGCCTGATGGGTCCCGGCATCAAGGCTTTCAGGTCTTGGTGCATCGGCGGGGTCCACGTCACACCAACGGGGAAGCCGCCATGATGCGCAAGACCACGATGTTGCCGGAGACCGGAATCACGCCAGGCCTCGCACCGCAGCCTGTGAAATGCAGCCATGCGAAGCGTGCCGGCGCGGTCTTCAAGCTCGCGGCGGTCTCGACCTTGGCAACGGTCTCGCTTCTGGCCATCACCGCCGCCGAGGCCGCGACGATCGACGCCGCCTCACGCATCAGCGAGGTCACGCTCTATCCGGATGCCGCGATCGTCCGACGGCAGCTGGTGGTCGATATTCCCGCCGGCGACCACGAAATCCTGATCTCCGACCTGCCCGCCTCGCTCGATCCGGCCTCGCTGCGCGTCGAAGGCAGCGGCACCGACCGGGTTGTCATCGGCAATATCGATTTCAGGACGCGGGCCAATGTGCCCGAAGCCGAAAAGCCGGAAACGCAGCGCAAACTGAAGGCGCTGCGCACGCAGCGCGATCAGGTTGTCGACCGGGTCGACGCCACCGAAGGCCGCAAGGCGATGATCCAGCGCCTCGCCGGGGGCGGTGAGGGCAAGGACGCCAGGCCACTCGAGATCGAGCAGTGGACCCGGGCGTGGGAGCTGGTCGGTAAGGGTCTGCAAAGCGCAAACGAGGAACTCCGCGCGCTCCGGGTCGAAGCCGAACGCATCGAGGCCGAGATCGCGGCGCTGGAAAACCCGGCAACCTCTGTTCGCCCGGCCAGCCGTGAACTCCGGCGCACCGCGGCGCTCGCGGTCGAGGCGGCAGCCCCGGCGAAACTGTCGCTGACGATTTCCTATCGCGTCTCGGGCGCGGCGTGGCGGCCGATCTACGACGCGCGGCTCGATACGCGCGGCGCCAGCCCGACGCTGGACCTCACTCGCCGCGCGATGATCCGCCAGAACTCCGGCGAGGACTGGAACGAGGCGAAATTGACGCTGTCCACCCTGTCGGTCACGCGCGGCACGGCGGCACCGGAGCTGCGCGGCGAGAAGATCGCGTTTTACGAGCGACCCGTTCCCCGCCCCGCCCCGATGGCGGTCGGGCGCGCTGCCCCGTCCGCGGAAATGGCGGCGGGTTTCATGAAGGACGAGATGGAGGCCGCCGCACGCCAGAAGGTGGCGAGCGCCCCGGCGCCGCGCCCCATCGAGGAGGCGCAGGCCCAGATCGAGGCCGGCGCCTACCAGAGTGAATTTGCGGTGCCGGGCAAGGTTTCCATCGCCTCGGGCGGCGCCGAGAAAAGCGTGCGCCTTGGCGCGGAAAAGCCGGAGCCAAAGCTGGTAATCCGCGCCGCGCCGGTGCTGGATCCCACCGCCTACCTCGAAGCGAGCTTTACCCAGGCCGGGGAAGCGGCGCTGCTGCCCGGCGAGGTGCTGCTCAGCCGCGACGGCGCCTTCATCGGCAGGGGCCGGTTGCCGCTGGTCGCGCCGGGCGAGACCGCAAAACTCGGGTTTGGTTCGGATGAGCGCGTGAAAATCACCCGCGTGCCGATCAGCCGCCAGGCGCGCGAGCCGGGCCTGCTCAGCTCCACCAAAACCGACGAGGCGCAGTTCAAGACCACCATCCGCAATCTGCACGGCTTCCCGATCGCGCTCTCGATCGAGGACCGCGTCCCGGTCAGCGAGGATCAGGCCATCATCGTCGAGCGCATGGCCGAGATGACCAAACCCGATATCGAGGCCCCGGACGACCGGCGCGGTATCATTGTCTGGACGCCGAGCTTGAAGCCGCAGGAAGAGAAAACCTTCGTCACCGCCTGGCGCATTCGCTGGCCTCAGGCCAGGGAAACCCGAATGACGCCGCTTCCCCGTTGATTGGCCAGGGATCGTCAGTCAACCGAGGAAAACCAGCACGTTAGAACCGGAGCAGGGCTCTAAGCGCTTTACCCTGTCGCATCCTTTCGATATCCCGGTGCTTTAACGGCGGGCTCGTGCGGCGTGTTCGGTTGTCGCGAGCCCAATCAACCGGGGGTAGGTTTCATGGCCAATGTGGTCGTAGTCGGCGCCCAATGGGGCGACGAAGGCAAAGGCAAGATCGTCGACTGGCTCTCCGAGCAGGCCGATATCGTGGTGCGCTATCAAGGCGGGCACAACGCCGGCCATACGCTGGTGATCGATGGTGTCGTCTACAAGCTGAGCCTCCTGCCCTCCGGCATCGTGCGCGGCGGCAAGCTTTCGGTTATCGGCAATGGCGTGGTGGTCGATCCCTTCCACCTCATCGACGAGATCGAGAAGCTAAGGAGCCAGGGCGTCACCATCACGCCGAAGGAACTCAAGCTGGCCGACAATGCCTGCCTCATCCTGCCGCTGCACCGCGAACTCGATGCCTTCCGCGAAGGCTCCAACAGCGGCACGAAAATCGGCACCACCAAGCGCGGCATCGGCCCAGCCTATGAGGACAAGGTCGGACGCCGCGCGATCCGTGTGCGCGATCTTGCCGAGCCGGACGCGCTGCGGCCGAAGGTGGAGCGGATGCTCGCGCATCACAACGCCCTCCGGCGCGGCATGGGGCTGGAAGAGCTCGATGTCGATGCCCTCGTCACGCTGCTGAAGACCATCGCGCCCAAGGTCCTGCCCTACATGGACCGCGTCTGGGAGACGCTGGATGGCGCGCGCCGCGAAGGAAAGCGCATCCTGTTCGAGGGCGCGCAGGGCGCGCTGCTTGATGTCGACCACGGCACCTACCCCTATGTCACATCGTCCAATACGGTTTCGGGCCAGGCCTCGACCGGCTCGGGTCTCGGCCCCGGCGCCATCAACTTCGTCCTCGGGATCGTGAAAGCCTATACGACGCGCGTCGGCGAAGGCCCCTTCCCCTCGGAGCTGCTCGACGAAACCGGCCGCCGCCTCGGCGAGAGGGGCCATGAGTTCGGCACCGTGACCGGCCGGCCGCGCCGATGCGGCTGGTTCGATGCCGTGCTCGTGCGCCAGACGATCAAGACCTCCGGGATCAACGGCATCGCGCTCACCAAGCTGGATGTTCTCGACACCTTCGAGAACATCCACGTCTGCACAGGATACCGGCTCGACGGCGAGATCATCGATTATCTCCCGGCCAGCGAATCCGCGCAGAAGCGGCTGGAGCCGGTTTATGAGGTGATTCCCGGCTGGCCGGGCTCCACCGCCGGTGCGCGCTCCTGGGCCGAACTGCCGGCCGAAGCGATCAAATATGTCCGCCGCATTGAGGAATTGATCGGCGCGCCGGTGGCGCTACTCTCCACCAGCCCGGAGCGGGATGATACGATTCTCGTTCGAAACCCGTTCGAAACCTGAGGCGAAAACGCATCAGCAGGGGCGATTTTGATGAATTTTCCGCCTTGGCGTGTTTCAAGTCGATTGGATGCCGAATTGCGTGATAAACGTGCGAATAACCGTAAGAAACCCTCGATCAGCCCGCGCTCGTTGGGCCGGGTGAGCTAGCGCATCATGGCGGATTATTACCCTCTTCTGAGCCGCGCTGTCGCGGGGTTGACCGGTCAGCCGGCGACCGAGCGGCAGGCGATTTTTGTCCGCGCCCGCGAGGCGCTGGAGCGGCAGTTGCGCGGCTTCGAGCCGGCACTCGACGAAGCCGCCATCCGTACAGAACTCGACACCCTCGAAGCCGCCATCGCCCGCATCGAGGCGGAGAACGCTGCCGCGACCGAGAGCGTTTCCGCCGTTGAGGCCGCCGTTCCGGTGGCTCCATTGGCGACAAGCGAGCCGGAAACGGCACCAGCTGACCCGAAAATCGATGGGCAGGAAAGCAGCCCCGCACGCAACGACGCGCCCACACATGACGCGCACGAAAACACGCCGGACGCGAAGCCCGATACCCCGGATGCGCTGGCGGCAGAACCCTCCGTGGCCGCAAACGATTCCGTCCCCCCCCATATTCCCCCGGACGTTTCTCCTCCCACCCCCCCTGAAATTCCCCCTCGCCCTCCCGCCGCAGAGAACACGCCGGCGGTCGAACAGGGTGATCGGACCGCGCCGGATTCGGAAACCCTTCCGCCCACGCTCCGGCCGCGCATGCCCGCCCGCCGCGAGACCGACACCCGGAAGAAACCGCTGGCGCTGTTCGCCGGGATCGCGGTTGTCGCCATGCTGGTCATGGGGCTGGTGGCGCTGACCCAGCGTGGCGGCCCGGATCGCTTCAAAGCCCCGCCGTTGATCACGGCGCCGGATTCGAGCGCGGATTCATCCAAGACCGAAGGCCGTCTTGCCGGCTCGGATGCTGCCACAAAACCGGCGGAACCCACGACGCCCCCGGCCAAACCAACCGATGACCGGCGCCCCCCCGTAGTGGAGCCGGCGCCCACGCCTTCCGCACCCACGAGCCCCGGTACCACCGCATCGAGTGTTGCCGCCCCGACGGTCAGCCGCGCCTTCATGGTTCTCGAAATCCAGGGCGTGACCCCGAACCAGTTCGAAGGTCGGGCGCTGTGGAGCTTTGCGCCCGATCCGGCCCTGAAGGGCCAGCGGACCTTGCGCGCCCTGATCGATTTTCCGGCTGGCGGGCTGAGCGTCGATTTCTCCATTGCCCGGCACCCAGATGCCGAGCTCAATGCCTCGCATACGGTGATGGTGATTTTCGAACCGAAAAACGGCATCGAAAACATCCGGGAAATGAGCGCGGTCGAATGGCGTGAACGCGAGAACCAGGCTGGCAGCGTGCTGGCGGGGATGATCGTGCCGGTTCAGGACAATATCTTCATGATCGGCCTCGACAAAACCGACGCCGCGCAGGCCCGCAATCTCGACCTGCTTCGCAGCCAGAAATGGATGGTGTTCGAAATTCGCCTGGCGAACGGCCGCCGTGGCGCGATCCTCGTCGAAAAGGGTGTGAACGGCGAGAAAACGATCAACGACGCGCTGGCGGCGTGGAAATAAGCGGTTATTCGGCCAGCTGACCCTCAAGAAGGCCAGTCGGAAGCCCGTCGAGGCTGAGGTGGTTCTTCAGCGCCCGATAGTCGACGAGCGCCGCCTCGCCCTTGGTTTCCATCAGCCGGGGCATGGTCGGCCGGTCGGCGAGATAGTCCATCAGCGGCACGCCGAAGCCGCAGGCGGTCTGCACGAGATCGACCGTCTGAAGGATCATCTGCCTCGCGCCAGCAGGGGCCTCGCCGCCGAAATGCGCGGCGAGCAGCTCCCGGTATTCGGCCTCGTCGCGCTGGATCGCCCGCCCATGGCCAAACAATCGCAGGATCATCGGAGCGCCCTCGAAGGCGCAGAACATCAACGTCAACCGGCCATCCGCGAGAAGATGCGCGGCGGTCTCGTTGCCCGATCCGGTGTAGTCGAGGTAGAAAACGGTGTTGGGCCCGATCACGCGGAGGGTGTCCAGCCCCTTGGGCGAGAGATTGACCCTGGCTCCTGCCGCTGCCGAAGCGGTGAAGAACATCTTCTGCCTCAGGATAAAATCGCGGTGCTGATCCTCGATCCGGGGGAAGAACTTCGCCATGCTGCTGCCTCGCCAAGATAGTGCAGGTCCATGAAAAAGGGCGCCCTGCGGGCGCCCCAGAAATGCTTCACCAGCCTTGCCTGATCCAGCCTTGCCTGATCACGCATGCGCCTCGATCACGGCAAGGTTGCGCTTCACCGCCCCCTGCACCTTCTCGAAGGCGCGCGCCTCGATCTGGCGGACACGCTCGCGGGAGACGCCGAATTCATCCGAGAGGGCCTCGAGTGTCACCGGATCCTCTGCCAGCCGCCGGGCTTCGAAAATCCGCCGCTCGCGCTCGTTGAGCACGCCGAGGGCCTGCCCCAGCGCCGCGTGGCGGTTCTGGGTTTCCTCGCTGCGGGCGAGCATGGCCTCCTGATTGTCGGTATCATCGACCAGCAGATCCTGCCACTCGGCAACGCCGTCGTCGCGCATGGTGACATTGAGCGAGGAATCGCCGCCAAGGCGACGGTTCATCTCGATCACCTCGCGCTCCTCGACCCCCAGTTTGGTCGCGATGCTCGTGACCTGCTCGGGGCGAAGATCTCCCTCTTCCAGCGCGGAAATCCGGCCCTTGGCCTTGCGCAGGTTGAAGAACAGCTTCTTCTGGTTCGCGGTCGTCCCCATTTTCACGAGGCTCCACGAGCGTAGGATATATTCCTGGATCGACGCCTTGATCCACCAGATCGCGTAGGTCGCGAGGCGGAACCCCTTGTCGGGATCAAAGCGCTTGACGGCCTGCATCAGGCCGATATTACCTTCGGACACGACATCGCCGATCGGCAGGCCATAGCCGCGATACCCCATCGCGATCTTGGCGACGAGCCGCAGATGCGAGGTGACGAGGCGGTGGGCAGCCTTCGGGTCAGCATATTCCTGATACCGCTTCGCCTGCATGAATTCCTCACCAGGAACCAGCATGGGAATGCGGCGGATCTCCGACATGTAACGGGACAGTCCCCCGTCAGCCGAAATCATGGGCATAGCGGAACTAGACATATATTCCTCCTTCGGGCCCCCAAGAGCGGCAAGCCCAATGTCGCGGTGAAACACCCTGCGACCTGTTGGTGCTTATACCACACCTTCTTTTTGGCGAAATAGCGGCAATGATCACGCCTTCGCGAGGGCCGCGTGGAGCGCCGCGAAATCCGCCGGAGGTTCGGCAACGAATTGGAGCACCTCGCCGGTGCGCGGATGCTCGAACGCAAGCATTTCGGCGTGAAGCGCCTGCCGGTTGAGAGCCTTGAGCGCGGCAAGAGCCTCACCCGACAGGAATTTCTCCCTCGTCCTGAAGCCGCTGCCGTAGAGCGCATCCCCCAGCAGCGGATGGCCGAGATGCGACAGATGAACCCGGATCTGGTGCGTGCGCCCGGTTTCAAGCCGGCAGGCGATCAGGCTGGCCACATCCTCGCCCGCATGCCGGAAGGTTTCGAGCACCTCGTAATGCGTGATCGCGAACCGGGCGCGTTCGGCTTTGGACACCATCATCCGCTCGCGGTTGGTGGTGCTGCGCGCGATCCCGGCATCGATGGTGCCGGCGTGGCGCGGCATCGCCCCCCAGACAATCGCGAGATAGCGCCGCTCCAGTGGACCGGTCCGGCCATGGTCCGCGAACTGGTCCGCCAGCTTGCGATGCGCGCGGTCGTTCTTGGCCACCACGAGGAGACCGGAGGTATCCTTGTCGAGCCGGTGCACGATGCCCGGCCTGAGGACGCCATTGATGCCGGAAAGGCTGGCTCCGCAATGCGCGATCAGGGCATTGACCAGCGTTCCCCCGTCATGGCCGTTTGAGGGGTGCACCACCATGCCGGCGGGCTTGTTGATCACGATGAGGTCATTGTCCTCATAGGCGATCTCGAGCGGAATGACCTCACCCTCAGGCGAAGCCGGCAGCGGCGGCGGCAGAAAGAAATCCACGCAGGCGCCGGCTTTGAGCTTATGCGCGGGATCGGCACTCGTTACCCCGTCGACGCGGACATGCCCCTCGAGAATCAGCATCTTCAACCGCGAACGCGAATGCTCGGGGACATGATCCGCCAGAAACCGGTCAAGGCGCTGTCCGCCCCCGGCCGGCGGCAGGACCGTCCTGTCCAGCGCCGTGCTGTCAATGTGCATATGCGAAACTTCGATCATCTTGGGTTGAACCGCCTGTCGCCGGAATGCCCGGCATAAGCCGTTGACCTATCCCCATACCACGTGAAAAGCCAAGGTTTTAGCAAGGTTTTTGGACGTGAATCCCGCAAGTTCAAGAACGGGACAATTGACACATCGCAAAGTAATTTCCGTTCACCATATGCAGATTGCCATGGGGGCTGGCGTCATGAAGGAGGAATCCATGACCATTCGATTGCCTGCCATGACAACCGCGTTTGCACTCGCGGTTGGGTTTTCTTCAGTCCTTTTCATGGGCTCCGCTCTCGCGCAGCAGAGCCATTGGGAGCAATACCAACAGGAGCGGCGCAAGGCGCGGCAAGCCGTCCCGCCACTTTCCTGTATACCCTTCAGCGCATGGCGAGCTCAGCGCTATACAGGAAATCCCTGCGGGAACGATGTCACGGGCTCAATCCGGCGGCAGCAGGAGAACACCCCCGGTATCCTTGACCCTACCCGAGGCGGGGGGAGCGATGGTGGCGGAGGCGGCGGAAAAGGAAACCGGTAAGGCACCGGCTGCTCCGCTTGATCTTGCAGGATGGAAGCGCTATAGGCCCACCTTCGCCTATGAGCCACGCCTTGACGTGGCTAGCGCTCCCATCGTCTAGAGGCCTAGGACACCCGCCTCTCACGTGGGTAACAGGGGTTCGAATCCCCTTGGGAGCGCCATTTTTGCGAGCAAGCGGATGCTTTGCCAGCCCCGCATTCAAAACCCGATAGACGGAAAAAGCCGGTTGAACCAAACAAGCAGGCCTCAACCGGCCTGGCGCTGCTGCTCCTGCACCAGCGCGGACTGGTAGGTCTCCTCGCCGCCACGAATCCGGGCGAGAACGGCATTGTTTTCAAGCTCGGCGAGACGACGCTCCGCCTCGCGCGCTTCGGTTTGCCGCTGCTGCACCTCGCTGCGCAGCCGGGCATTGCGCTGGGTTTCCTGCGCATGCGCCTCGCGCATCCGCTCGAGCGCGCCAAGCGCCTCATCGAGGGCCACGCGCCGGTTTTCGGCCAGATCAACCGTCTGGGCAAGACGGCTGGCGAGGCCATCGCGCTGCGCCTCGAGGCCAGAAATCGTGGAAAGCCCGAGATCGCGGGCTTCGACGAGTTCGCCGATCCGGAGGTCCCGCGTCTGGATCTCGACCTTCAGCGCCCCGATCTCGGCCTCCGCGGCGACAATCCGCCGCTGTTCCGCCGCGATCGTTTCGAGAAGCCCCGTCTCCACCTTCAGCCGTTCGCCGGTTTCCGCTTTCGCCTTGGCCGCAAGGGCCTGCGCGCCCGCTAGTCGCTGCTCGATCCGCGCGAGCGCGACGGCGTGTTCGGCGCGCAACCGATCCTGCGCCGCCAGAATCTCGTTGGAG
>CAZNAT010000010.1:0-4979 GCA_964571245.1 uncultured Methylobacterium sp. | reverse complement strand
CTCCGTGGTCAGCCGGACCGCGCGACGCCAGAAGGCCGGCAGCAGCATGAGCCAGACCAGCCCCGCCACCAGCATCCCGAGCAGAAAAACGAGCACAAGCTCGATCATGGCCTCAGTCCCCTCTTCGGAACTGGTTCAGCACGAAATCACCCGCCGGTCAAAAAATCTTTGGAATTTCAGAGAGGACTCCATCCCTCCGAAGGGCTTCCCACCCCTTAGGGCGAAGACTTATCAACGGAGGCGTTTTCGCCCTAGAACGGGTTCCAGGTCGATTGATTGGTGAACTTGAGATAGCCGATGTTGACCCCGAGCCGCGCGCCCACCCCGGAGCGGATGGGCACGACGATGATATCGTTCGCGGTCAGCGCGGTCATGCCGAACCCGCCAACGAGATACGCCGAACCATCGATGCCGACGAAGCGCTGGTACATATCGGAGACGCGCGGCAACTTGTAGACGAGCATCATCGTGCGAGCGCCATCCCCGCCAAAATCAAACCCGACGGACGGCCCCTGCCAGAACACCTTCCGGTCCCCGGCGTTGCGGGTATAGAGCACGCCCTCGCCATAGCGCAGACCGCCGACGAACGCCCCGGAGGCTTCCTGCCCGAGGATATAGCCGTTCGGCTCGCCCCAGCGCCGGGTGGCCTCTTCGATGGTCAGTGCCAGGCCGCGTGAAATGGTTCCGAAAAAGCGATGCCCTGAGCCGACAAGCTCGCGGGAACTAAAGGTTGACCCACTCCCCGGCCTTGTCCCCTGTTGTGCAACGGCTCGGAAAGGAAATGCTGCCATGATGATCAGGGCCAGCAGCGCCAGAATGGTCGTGGCAAACTGCACGGATCGCGTTTTCGGCTTGTCCTGGCACCCCGACATCGCAAAACGGGCAGATGAGGTCCCGGAAGACTGGTCGGCAAGCTGGAGTTTCGACATCAGGGGCACCTCGCTCGGGAAAAGACAGTAAAATCAGAACAGGTTTGACTCTTCAACGGCCGAACTTCTTTGATCAGAGTGAGTTGACGCGACAAAGACCGATACCCGATTCGCAATGCTGAAAAGATTTCATCGACAAAACGGCGTTCTCAAGGCCGAACGCGCACGGGTTGCGCGGGCGGGGAACCGTGTTGTGCGAATCAACCGGGCGTTCGGAGCCATTGTTGCAGCCATTATGGTTGTCACCGCCTTAACGCGGGCCTGTGGGGCGCAGGCCGTGCCGGTTGATCAAGGCACGCACGCTGGCCAGGGTATCCGTCCAGAAGAAGGCGCCCGTCTTCGGGAAGGCATCCGTCCAGGAGAGGGCATTCGTCTTGGGGAGGGCATTCGTCTTGGCGACGAAATCATTTCCGATCCGGTAACGGGGGCGGCGCTGCTCGGGTTCGACCCCGTCGCCTATTTCATCGAAAACCGGGCGGTTCCCGGCATCCGGACACGTCAGATCCTCTTTGCCGGCAAGGTCTGGTATTTTGCGTCGAACGCCAACCGGAGCGCCTTCGAGGCCGCCCCCCAGCACTATTTGCCGGCGTTCGGCGGGCATGACCCGGTCGCCATCGCCGCCGGATTTGCGGTCTCCGGCAGCCCGGAGTTCTTCGTGGTTGGCCATGACAGGGTGTTCTTGTTCCGCCACGCTGAATCGCGCGATGCCTTCATCCGCGACCCCGAGATCCATCTGACGGCGGAGCGCCACTGGCCGCAGGTGAAGCGGAACATGGTGCCCTGAAGCGCCCGAGGGGACAGACAGGAAGGATCGGACCGTAGCCGCGGCAAAGCCGGATGAGAGCTGGCGCCGGCACCGCTACTGGGGCTTTTTTGCCTCCGGCAATACCCGCAGGGCAATGAAATCCGGGTTTGCCCATCCCGAGGCATCCTCGCCATATCGGAGCCTTCGGCCGTCAAGGTCGAAAATGCCGCCGCCGGTCGCCCGCAGGAGCGCGTCCCCCGCCGCGACATCCCATTGCATGGTTCGCCCGCTGCGCGGGTAGATATCGGCCTCGCCTTCGGCAAGCCGCGCGAATTTGAGCGCCGAGTTCTCGCAGCGAATATCGGTGATCCCGAGCCTGCCGCACATCGCCCGGCTCGATTCGCCCGCATGCAGGCTGCTGATGATCGCGATCGGCGCATTGGCGCGCGCGGGCCTCGCGGTGAGCGGGCGCACCTGGGCGAACGCGCGATCATCGCTCGCCCAGGCCGAGTGCCCCGCCCACCAGCTGTGCCCGGTGGCAGGGGCATGGACGGCACCGGCGATCGGCTCCCCCGCAGAGATCAGCGCGATCAGCACGCAGTAATCCGGCGCTCCCGCCAGAAAAGCACGGGTGCCATCGAGCGGATCGATCAGGAAGAAGGCCTCCGGTTCACCGGAAAGCCGGTTCTCGGGGCTCTCTTCGCTGATCGCCGGCCATTGCGGGAAGGCCTCGCCCAACCGGGTCAGAATGACGGTTTGCGAGGCAAGATCCGCGTCGCTGACCGGGGAGCCATCCGGCTTCATCACGCTGTTGCAGCCCTCGCGCTGGCACCGGTCGAGAACGATCCCCGCTTCGGCGGCGATTTCCGCCAGCACCCGCGCAATCGAATCACGATCCGCCAGCGCCATGTCGAACGCTGCTCTGGGCTCTCCTGCAAGCATGCCGGGCCAACTCCTGCCGCATAAAGCGCCACCTTGCCGCCAGCATAAGACTGTTTTCCGAAGATGAAAGCCCGCCAGTGGCTTGGCGAGCGGGCGCGCCGCATGTATCACCCATTCATGCGCGGAATAAAGCCGCTTCTTGGGAAACGGCGAGCCTCCCTTTTAGGCCGAGGTCGCGCCGCGCCAAACCGCCGATAACCGATTGGGGAGACCACCATGGCCGAGCAGCTCAAGACAATCGATCTCACCGCCCTCGATCTTGCTGCCCTGTTGTGCTCCCGCGTCTGCCATGATGCGGTCGGGCCGGTCGGTGCAATCGTCAACGGGCTCGAACTGCTCGACGAGGATGACAGCCCGGAGACCGAGGCCCTGGCGCTCGATCTCATTCGCAAGAGCGCACGCCAGGCCTCGGCACGGTTGCAGTTCGCGCGGATCGCCTTTGGCGCCGCGGGTTCAGCGGGAAGCTCGGTCGATCTGGGCTATGCCCAGCAGCTCACCAGCCAGTTCATGCAGGACGAGAAGGTCTCCCTCAACTGGAATACGCCACGGCTTTTCGTCGAGAAAAACGCCGTCAAGCTGCTGATGAACCTGGTCGTCGTCGCCCTCGCATCGATCCCGATCGGGGGTACGATCGATGTGACCATGGAAGGGGATGCCGAAAACCCCGAATTCCATGTCATCGCCAAGGGCCCCAAACCCCGCCTAGGCCAGCATATTCTCGATCTTCTGGATGGAAAAAGCGAAACCGGGGCGGTGGATGCCCATGGCTTTCAGGTTTTCTACACCGGCGAGATCGCCCGGGCCTGCCATATGGCGATTTCAGTGAGCGTGGATGACACGATGGTTTCCATCATCGCCCGGCAAAATGCATAAAATGCAACCTAGGGTAATTTTTTTGGAAGAATGCACTGCGGGAGGAGTAAAAAAAAACCAATCATAAACCCTTATCGGGCAACGTTTGATCGAATTGGCCGCATACGTCGCGCAACAAGTCAGGTCGAACGGCATGGATGATCTTCTTAAAGATTTCGTGGTCGAAACCTCCGAGCATCTCGATATCGTCGATGCGGAGCTGGTGCGCTTTGAGCGCGACCCCAATAACAGTGCGACGCTGGCGCTGATCTTCCGTCTGGTTCATACGATCAAGGGAACCTGCGGATTTCTGGGGCTGCCACGCCTCGAACATCTGGCGCATGCCGGCGAGGATGTGATCAGCGGCTTCCGCGACGGCAAGCCGGTGACGGCGCCGGCCGTGACCATGATCCTGAAGACCATCGACCGGATCAAGGGTATCGTTACGGTGCTGGACCAGAGCGGCGTCGAGCCGGAAGGCGACGACGAGGATCTGGTCGAAGCCCTGCGTGCCCTGGCAAACGGAGAAGTTCCCGCGCTGGCCATTGCGGCGATGGAGCCCGAAACCAAGGGGACCCTGATCCCGCAGGTGCTCGAGCGCCCCTTGCGGGACAACGAGGCCGAACTCGACGAACTCGAACGCGCGTTCCGGGAGGCCCCCGGCCCGGAAATGGCGGCCTTCAGCGAACCCCAGCCGGTTGAAGCCGTCGATCTCGCGCCGCCCCCGGTCGTTGCGGACATCAAGCCCGAAGCGCCGAAGAAGGCCGTGGCGCCCAAAAAGGCCGAAGCCTCGGCCGGCGACCACCCCGAGGCCGATCACAACAACCAGAATGCGGCCGCCAAGCAGACCGTCCGCGTCGCGGTCGGCACGCTCGACCGCCTGATGACCATGGTGTCGGAGCTGGTGCTCACCCGCAACCAGCTGCTGGAAATCGCCCGTCAGCGCGACGATGGCGACTTCAAGAGCCCGCTCCAGCGCCTGTCCCATATCACGGCCGAACTCCAGGACGGCGTGATGCAGACCCGCATGCAGCCGATCGGCAGCGCCTGGACCAAGCTTAACCGCGTCGTTCGCGATCTCACCGAGGAACTCGGCAAGAAGATCGAGCTCGTGGCGCATGGCGCGGAAACCGAAATCGACCGCCAGCTCCTTGAGATGATCAAGGACCCGCTGCTGCACATGGTGCGCAACGCGGCCGATCACGGCCTTGAAATGCCCGATGAGCGCATCGCCGCCGGCAAGCCCGCCCATGGCACCATCCACCTGCGCGCGGCGCAGGAGAGTGGATACATCATCGTCGAGGTTTCCGACGACGGGCGCGGCATCGATCTCGAACGCGTCAAGGCGAAAGCCATCCGCAACGGCATGGCCACCGAGGCTGATATCGCCCGGATGAGCGACGAACAGATCCTGCGTTTCGTGATGGAGCCCGGGTTCTCGACCGCCGCGGCGGTCACCAATATCTCGGGGCGCGGCGTCGGGCTCGATGTCGTCCGCAGCCATGTCGAAC
>CAZNAT010000009.1:50177-66845 GCA_964571245.1 uncultured Methylobacterium sp. | reverse complement strand
GACCGAAATCTTGGCGCCAGTCAAGACTTCCAGCAGCAGGGGGTACATCGTACCAATTCACACCGCGAGCGCGGAGACGGACAAAAACAGGTTGTTGAACACCAGCGCGCCCTCGCGGCTGACCGGCGCGAACAGGCCTCCTCCCGCCATCGCCCCGGCACGGAGGGCAAAAAGCGCAAAGCTGCCGCCGATGAAAGCAATCAGGATCATCAGGATGAACAGGCCACGTTCCGGATCAACCGCGAAGGCGTGAACCGAGGTCAAGACGCCCGAACGCACCAGAAATGTCCCCAGCAGCGACAGCGAAAACGTGATGATCGCCAGCAGGATGGTCCAGGTCTTGAGCGCCTCGCGCTTTTCCATGACAATCGCGGAATGCAGCAGCGCGGTTCCCGTCAGCCAAGGCATCAGCGAGGCATTCTCGACCGGGTCCCAGAACCAGAACCCGCCCCAGCCGAGTTCGTAATAGGCCCAGTAGGACCCCATCGCGATCCCGAGTGTCAGCGCGATCCAGGCAGCCAGCGTCCATGGCCGCACCATCCGCGCGAAGGCCGCATCCACCCGCCCCAGAATGAGCGCGGCGGCGGCGAAGGAAAACACGATCGAGAACCCGACATACCCCAGATAGAGCAGGGGTGGGTGGATCGCGAGACCCGGGTCCTGAAGCACGGGGTTGAGATCGCGTCCCTCGAAGGGCGGATTGGGCATGCGAACGAAGGGGTTCGAGGCGAACAGCATGAAGGCGATGAAGGCGGTGGCGATCATCGCCTGGACGCCGAGCGTCACGCTCAGGATATCATCCGGCAGACGGCGCGAAAAAACGGCAACCGCCGCCCCGAACAGTGCCAGGATCAGCACCCAGAGCAGCATCGAGCCTTCGTGGTTGCCCCAGACCCCGCTCCATTTGTAGATCAGCGGTTTGAGCGAGTGCGAGTTCTGGAAAACATTGAGCACCGAGAAATCGGAAACGAGATAGGCCTGCGTCAGGCAGGCAAAGGATACCGCGACCAGCGCCAGCTGGAGAATGGCGGCGCGTGGCGCAAGGCGCATGAGAACGCCATCCTGCTTCAGCGCCCCCCACACCGGGACCGCCGATTGGAATATCGCGACGCAGAAGGCGAGAACCAGAGCAAAATGCCCGAATTCGACAATCACGGCTTGCCCCCCTTCGCCGGCGCCTCATCGCGCCAGACACCCTGTTTTTTCAAGGTATCCGCCACTTCGCGCGGCATGTAGTTCTCGTCGTGCTTGGCGAGGACATTGGTCGCCAGAAATCCGCCGGCGCCATCGAGACGGCCTTCCGCGACAACGCCCTGCCCCTCGCGGAACAGATCCGGCAGCAACCCGTTGAAGGTCACCCGAACCGTATTGGCGCCATCGGTGACGGCGAAGCGAACGACCTGCCCGGTCTCGCGTTTGACGCTGCCCGTCTCGACAAGCCCGCCGATCCGGAACGAATCTCCGGCCTTGACCTTGCCTTCAACCACCTCGGTCGGAGAACGGAAGAACACGATCTGGTCGCGCAACGCCGTCAGGATGAGCCCGAGCGCAACCGCCAGCACCACCGCGATCCCGCCGATCATCGCCAACCGTTTCTGTTTCCGCGTCATGAGATTTTCCTACTGCGGCTTGGTCGCGGGCAGGGCTTTGATCGCAGCGGACAACGCGTCAAGCGCGGCCTGAGCTTCGCCGTTTCCCGCCAGCCGGATACGCGCTTTGGCCAGCGCTTCCTCTGCCTTGTCGCGCTCTCCCAGCACCAGCCGCGCCTGCACCAGCCGCCGCCATTCCTCGAGCGTGCCACCTTGATCCGCAATCCGGGCGTCGAGCGCCTCCACCATGCCGCGGATCGCGGCATCCCGTTCCGCGGGCGGCAACCCGGCGAGCGCGGCGGCGGCATCGCCCTGCCCGGCCCTCGGCGGCATCCGGCGTTCGGCCTCAAACCGTTCGATCTCCGCACGGACCCGCATGCGCGACGGCCCTTCCGGCAAACTGGCCTCCAGCGCCTGCAGATCGGCGAAAGCGCCGGCGATGTCGCCGTCCTGCTCGCGGGCCAGCGCGAGATAGAATTTCGGCTTGGCGAAATCCGGGTCGAGTTTGGCGGCACGTTCGAAGGCCTGCCGTGCCTCGGCGGTCACGATCCCGTCCTTTTCCGCGACCAGGCTTTCGCCGAGATCGGCCAGGCGGGGCGCGGTCTCGCCGAGCAATTCCACCACCCGCCGATAGGCATACGCGGCATCGCCAAAACGTTCCGCCTTCAGATAGACCGGCGCAACAACCTCGTACCCACGCCCGTCGTTCGGGTTTTTCGCCAGATGCGCTTCAATTTTCTGCAGCGCCGTGGCGATATCGAAATTCTGCGGGGCGGCCTTGCGCGCAACCAGCGGCGCATCCGGCATCTGGGGCGCGCCGATCTTCAGATAAAGACCGATCGACAACACCGGCAGCATCACGAGCGCGGCCAGCGCGGCCAGTTTCCGCCGACGAATCGTGGCCGGCGCCCGCGCATCCGCCATGCTCTTTGCCTGCCGGCCCAACGCCAGCAAGGTGCGGGCCTGTTCCGCGAGGGCGGCTTCGCAATCGGCGGCCGAAATCTCCCCGGCATCGCGCTGGCGGACCAGCTCGATCCTTCGATCTTCGTAGAACTGAACCGCGCGCGCCAGCGGCGCCGCCGGCCTGTCACCCCGGATGAGAGGCCAGAGCACAGTGATCACGACCAGCACGATCAGCAGAAAGGCGAGAATCCAGAATGTCATTGTACCCGGAGAACTGGAGCAGGATTGTGCCTAGACCATGGCCAGCGACCACAGAAATTGATCGGGCGCAAACCGGCAGGAGAATAGCTTTCGCGACAGGAGCGAACGGAGCGGGATCGAAAGGTGGCGTTCATCACGCGGTCGAATAGCAGGTTGCCGGATCGGTGCCAAATCAATCGGCCAACCCCGTTTGCGCGGCGACAAGAGTTTACAAGGTTGGGAAGAGTTTACAGGGCCGGAAGAACCAGTTGCGCCCGCACGCCGCCGAGGGGTGAATCCTCCAGCACGAGCTGCCCGCCGTAGAGAACCGCCAGATCTACCACGATCGAAAGCCCCAACCCGGAACCGGGCTTGGTCTCGTCGAGCCGCCTGCCGCGTTTTGTGGCT
This sequence comes from uncultured Methylobacterium sp., assembly GCA_964571245.1. Classification (GTDB taxonomy): domain Bacteria; phylum Pseudomonadota; class Alphaproteobacteria; order Rhizobiales; family Beijerinckiaceae; genus Rhabdaerophilum. Next base: position 63,705 of record CAZNAT010000009.1, on the reverse strand, counting down.
TCCTTGCGGGCTTCCTCAGGCAGGCCCGGGCCGTCGTCATCGACAATCAGGCGAATGATCGGGGTTGCCGTCGGACTTTCCGCCCCTTCCACCCGGATCACAACCTGGCTGTTCGCCCATTTTCCGGCGTTGTCGGCGAGGTTGCCGATCATCTCTTCGAGATCCTGTTTTTCGCCGCGAAACCTCAGGCTGGTTTCGATTTCCGAGCGGAACCGGATATCCCGATCCCGATAGATTTTTTCGAACGCCCGGATGAAGGCGGCAATGACCGGTTCGATATCGGTGATGTTCCCGATCGTCGCCGCGCGTGCGGCGGCCCGCGCCCGGTCGAGATAATACTGCACCTGATCGCGCATGACCGCCGATTGCTCGCGAACCTTCTCGGCCAGTTGCCCCTGATCGTTGCCTGCTTCGTTGAGGAGCACGCTCAAGGGGGTCTTCAGGGCATGCGCGAGATTGCCAACCTGTCCGCGTGCGCGGGCAACGATCTCGCGGTTGACGTCAAGAACCTGATTGAGTTCCTGCGCGAGCGGGGCCACCTCAACCGGGAAATCGCCTTCGACATGGTCTTTCTCGCCCGCCCTCACTTCCGCCAGCGACTGGGAGAGCCGTCGCAGCGGCGTCAGGCCATAGCGAACCTGAAGAAAGGCCGACAAGGCCAGAGCCGACGCCAGAAGGCTGAGGACAAGCACCAGCGTGAGGTCAAAACGGCGGCTTTCCCCGGCGATTTCTTCCGCATTGCCGGCGACGGAAATCACGAACCGGTTCTGCTCGCCAAGATCGATCTCCTGCTCCACGATGCGAATGCGCCGCCCTTCCGGTCCGGTCAGATAACCATCGCGAAAATCCCCGCGTGCCGAGGGCAGCCCGGGTTCAACCAGGGCCGGCAGCCGGTTGGAGAACAGCGAGCGCGACGTCCGGAGGATACTGGTGGCGCCACTCTCGCGGTCGACCCGGACGATCTGCCAGTACCAGCCGGAAAGCGGGATCTGGAACTGCGGTTCGCCGAGATTGCCCGGCTCGACATTGCCGCCGTCGGTCAGCGCGGCGACATCGGCGACGAGAACCTTGAGATAGAGCTTGAGGCGTTCGTCGAAGGCGGCTTCCACCGTCCGGCGGTTGAAGGCCGACAGGATCGTGCCGGCCGTGACCAGCACCAGCACCGACAGCACAATCGCGGAAAGAAACAGCCGGCCCGCCAGCGATTTCGGATTGATCGGATTGCGCATCAGCGACCGCATCAGGCGATGATCAGCGCTTTGAAGGCGGTTCCGGCGGTGCGGCGATATAGCCCAGCCCACGCACCGTCTGGATGATCTCGACCCCGAGCTTCTTGCGCAGCCGGCCGACAAAAACCTCGATCGTATTGGAGTCGCGGTCAAAATCCTGATCGTAGAGATGCTCGACCAATTCGGTCCGGGAAACCACCCGCCCCTGGTGGTGCATGAGATAGGCGAGCAGCCGGTATTCGTGGCTGGTCAGGCGCACCGCGCTGCCATCGACCACCACCCGGCTTGAACGGGTATCGAGCAACACCGGGCCGCACTGCAGCTCGCTCGTGGCATGGCCGGCAGCACGGCGCAGCAAGGCCCGCAGGCGCGCGAGCACTTCCTCCATGTGAAACGGCTTGGTGACGTAGTCGTCCGCGCCGGCATCGAAGCCCTGCACTTTCTCGCTCCAGCGATCGCGCGCGGTGAGAATCAGCACCGGCATCGTCCGCCCGTCCCGGCGCCATTTCTCCAGAACCCGGATGCCGTCCATCAGCGGCAACCCCATATCCAGGATCACCCCATCGTAGGGCTCGGTATCGCCGAGAAAATGGCCTTCCTCGCCGTCGAAAGCCTTGTCGACGGCATATCCGGCGTCTTCAAGCGCGGAAACGAGCTGGCGATTGAGATCCCGATCATCCTCGACAACGAGAAGGCGCATGCAAAACTCCGGTCTATCCTGCGGGCGGAACGACGGGGATCAATCGGACATTGCACGTCAATGCCCGGCCCGCCGCTCCGGTTTCGCACCACATATACCAAGTTCGCTGGGTTCCGATACCGTTTCGCTCACACCAGTCGCCGGGTTGCAAGCACCCGAAAAACGCTTGAGGCGACGAAGCTGACACCGGCGATGACCTGAAGCAGGTTGTCCGTCAGCGCCGACTTGTCGACCGAGCCGGTGTCAAACCCGAACCATGACAGCACCAGCGCCAGCACGCCGATCGTGTTGGCCCAGATGGTGCGGCTTGAAAGGATGGTCTTGGTAAAATCCATGAAGGTGGTCTCCTTGAGGTTGGAATTCTTGAAGTTGGAATTCTTGAAGTTGGAATTCTTGAGAATGGAATTCTTGGGGTTATCGGGCTCGCGAAGTCGGAGCGACACCCGCTCGATATCGCGGACGCGCCGGGTCCAGCCGCGGCCGAAAACAGCGAAAGCTGGCAGGCGCTCCAGAAAGCCGAGCCGATGGGCGCATAGCGCGGCGATGAGGGGCGCGGGCGCCGCCGCCCGAGCGGCCAGCAGCGTTTCGGGGCCGGGCACACCGTCAACCGGCACCGCAAGAACGCTCTGAAGCGCTCTGACGGCCCGTCCCGGACCGGAATTGACCGCAAAATCGAAAACCGCGAGATCGACACCGGCAGGCAATTCATCGCCACGGACGGCGTCCCAGTAGCGCGCGCGGTAGATCTCGCCGGCCTCGCGTCGCGTCAGCGCCCGAACCTCCGCCTTGGTCACCGCTTGCCCGCGCCAGGCGGAGAGCGTGGCCCGCGTGATTCCCTTCATCGTCGCGCCACCGGGGTCATCGGGGTGATCGGCATAGCCGCCCTCGTGTCCGAGAACGCAGATCAGCGCGGGCTCGAAGCTTTCGCTCGCCATGGCAGGCCTCCGGTTGGCGGGGATGTCAGAGAACGGGCACAAGGCCGGTGAGTGGATCGCCAGGCCCGACCCGCATGCTGACCTGCCGGATACGGAGCCGGATGGCGCTTTGCTGCGCGCCGAAATCGGCCAGCTCGCTGGCCAGCGGGTAGAAGAACTCCGGGCTTGCGAGCGCGATATCCCGAACGGGCGTCGCTCCGTTCAACACCTCGAAGCGGTATTCCTCTCGCTCCTCGCCCAGCGGCACTTCGAAGAGATCCAGCGTGTCGCCTTCTTGCCGCGTACGCCGGATGAAACTGAAACGAACACCCCCCGCCTCTCGCCGCGCGCGCGGATGCACTGGCGAGAGCGGTTTGAGCGCCCGCCCCGTCAGCGTCGAGGTGACGCTCACCCCGGCGGGATCGCCAAAATCGCGCCCCGCCGGCAGGATGGCGTAGGTCCTCGCCACCCCCACAGCCTCGATCCCAATCGCAAGATCGCGGACGGCGTCATCGAGGATGATCACCTCGGCCCCCGGCGCGAGAAGCCGTGTCGCGCTGGTCTCGGAGGTGCCGATGCCGCGCAGCACCCCCGAGAGCCGATAACGCCGCTCGCCGACAAGCCTCGCATTGCGGACCAACACGATCTCGATCTCGCCGGCAGGATCGATCAACGCCATCGCATTGCCGCCTGCGAGCACCGCGTCATCCCCGAGGCTCGAAAGCGCCCCGCCCTCGAGCAGAATGTCGAACGAGGCCGCATGGTCCCAGCGCCAGAGCGGCCCTGAGGGCAAAGCCGTCAATGTCGTGCCGACCCGAGCGGAGGATGCCAGGGCGGCAATCGTTTCGACCGTGCGATCGACCGCCAGAACCGAATAGGGGCCACGCCACGGCTCCGCCCGGATCGCCGCGGCCAATAGCCCTCCACCCCGATCAAGCGGCAACTCCAGCAGCCGGACAAACGCGGCGCCCGGCAGCGCGGGCACCCCGGGTTCGGCCGGGAGTTCGTCGATCGACGGCCCGTGGAGGGAAAACTGCGGGTCGTAGGCCCTTGCCTCGCACTCACGGTGGAGTGCGTCGGAAATCCGCGTCAACAGCACGCTACGCAACCCGGATGGCGTCGGCACTTCGACGAGATCGCCCGGCTGCACCCGAAACCCGCCACGCCCCAGCCGGAACCGGAATGTCTCCCGACCCGACCAGATGTCGTGAAGCCGGGTCTCGACAAGCCGCCGTGCCAAGCCGCGCGGGATATGGACTGCCGCCGATTCGGTCTGCTCGCGCCGGGTTTCGACGATCCCGGTCTGGGCGATCGCCACCGCCCGGCGAAAGTCGCTGTCGCTGTCGATGAACCCCAGACTGATTTGCCGCGGCAATTCGCTCTCCTGCCGCCGGGTGATGTCAACGAGCGCGCCATCTTTGGCCGGAACAAGATCATCCTCGGAGAATGTCGCGGAAACAAAGCTCGGTCGCCCCGAAAAGACAATCGCCTCTCCCTCCGTCCGCGCCGTCCATCCAAAGAGGCTGACGATGGGTTCGATGACGGCGCGGGCATTCATCGGTCGATCGATGACATAGCCATCGACGATCCCGTCCGCCTCGGAAAACACCGGTTGCGGCAAACCGAAATCGGCATGAATCATCTCGATCAGCCGCTCGGCCGGCAAGGTTTCGAGGCGTCCATTGAGCCAATGGCCGCGCATCCAGTTGTCGCCATCCGACCACAGGCTGCGCTGGCGCGGGAAGGCGGGAAATGGCCTTGCATCATAGGCCCAGGGCGCGATGAAGCCGGCGTCGACCATCCGGCCGGCATAGTGGGGCGAGAGCGGATTGTCGGCAGGCTCGAACGCAGGGTCCTCCGGGTCGAAACGCGCGAGGAAAGCCTCGAGCACCCGCCGCTGGACGAGATCATCCCGCGCCCCGGACGAAAAATAAGGCAGCGCGTTTTCGATCGACTTCGGGTCGGGGAAGACATTGGGCTGGTTGCCGCCCTTGTCGACCGCCGGGCAGCCGATCTCGGTGAGGTAGATCGGCTTCCTCGCCGGCTGGTAGGCCGTCGGTGTCGCCAGTTCCACCCCGCCTACACGCTCGACATGCGCATTCGACCACCAGCTCCGGATATCCTTGGGGCGAAAGACCCACGGCTTGCCATAAGCACCATCGGTTATCGGCTGGCGCTGTTGCGCCTCGCGGGCGGCGGCATCGGGATAGTACCAGTCGTGGGCCTCGCCCGAGGCGATCCTGTCCCTGAGATACGCGGCATCGACCGCGCTGGCCGCGATTGAGGCGTCGAGATGATCAAGTCCGTCCCGCCAGTCAGAAAGCGGGGGGTAAAAATCGATCCCGATCGCGCCGATTTCAGGATGCGACCACACGGGATCGAGCGGAAACCGGACCTCCTGCCCGCCTTGACGCGTATGGGCGCCGTATTCGGTCCAGTCCGCCGCATAGGTGATCACGCACGAAGGGCCGAGAACGGCGCGCAGATCGGTGATCAGCCCGGTCATCGCCTGCACGAACGGGAAAACCCCGTTGCCGGCATAGGCATGCGTCAGGCCACCGAGTTCCGAGGCCAGAATGAAGGTATCGACACCGCCCGCGGCCACCGCGAGTTTCGCGTGATGCAGCACCATCCGGCGGAACGACCATTCATCCGGCCCGGAGTAGAGCACCTGATCGCCGGAGAGCGTGAAATGCGCCGGGCTCGCGGTCCCGACGATCGGGGCGATCTGGGCGTTGATCGCCGCGCTGCCATCCGGGGAGCCCGGCCGCCCGGGCGCCGGATCGCAGGTAATCCGCCCCCGCCAGGGAAAGGCCGGCTGGGCCGCCGCCCCGCTCCAGGGGTCCGGCTTCGTGTTGGCGGCGGGAATATCCATCAGCACGAAGGGGTGCAGCGCCACCTTGAGCCCGCGCGCCTTCAGATCCCGGATCGCGTCGATGATGCTTTGATCGGATGGCGAGCCGCCAAAATTGGGCCGGCCTGCCGTCTGGGAAACCGCTTCGGCGCTGGCCCGGCTCAGTCCTGCGGCGCTCCACTGCGCCCCGGAGGTGGTCTTGGCAGTTTTCTCCACCTTCGGCCGGAATCGGCACTGGGCGGCCCGCAAATCATCGCCGAACCAGGCGCTGACCAGCGTGGCCCGTTCGAGATTGGGGGCGAGTGCCAGCAAGGCGTCGATCGAGGCTTCCCAATCGGTGGCATGCGTCCATTGCGCGCGGTTGACCGGCTGCGAGGACCCCAGCCCGAAACTCTCCCGCACTTCCGCCCCCGCATAGCCGAACTCGGTCGATCCGGGGATGATGTTGATCGCGCGCAGCGCCTCCGGCAGTCCCGGCGCCGCCCGCACGACCTCGAAGCTGAACTGCGGCAGCCGGTTGCCGTAGCTGGCCAGCGCGAACCGCTCGAACACCACATAGGCGAGGCCGCGAAACGCCGGCACTTCCCCGGTGGCCTGTTTGGCGACGATCAGCGGATCGGGCTCCTGATCCTCGGTCCCGGTAAAGATCCGCATCGAGAGGCTGGCGAGATCGAGTTCCTCGCCATCGGCCCAGATCCGGCGAACCAGATGGATCGGCCCTTCGCACAGGCCGATCGCGACATTGGCGAAATAACTGTAGCGGGTGGTCCGCGCGGCACCGCCACCGCCGGTCGATTTCCCGCCCGAAGCGCCGCCGCGTTCGATGGCGCGCTCCTCTTCGAATTCGGTCGCCCAGATCACCTGCCCGCCGAGCCGCACCCGGCCGTAAGCGCGCGGGATCGGTGCCCCCTCCGAGGCGGAAATTCCGGTGAGATCGGTCAGGCGCGGCCCCTCGATGATCCGCTTGCCCCCACCCAAGAGGGAGCGATCGACCATCGAACCGAGTGTCCCGCCAAGCGCAGAACCGATGGCCCCGCCAAACGGGCCGCCGAGGAAGGTGCCAAGCGCGGAGCCGGCGATCTGGAGAGCTATCGTCGCCATCAGTCCACCACTCCGGGGAAATCGAAGACGCCCACAATTCGGCGGCGCCAGCCGGGAACCATCGTCACTTCGGCCACCGAGGCCCCGTCATGCGCATGGATGAAGCGGGTCGGACCGGTGGCGATTCCGCAATGCTTGGCCGGGAGGTGATCGCGCCAGCGAAACACCAGCACCGCGCCCGGTCTGATATCCTGGCCGGGCCTTTCGACGAGATACCGCGAGGCCGCGTCGAGCAGCGGATCGCCCGCCGCGAGTTCGGCCCAGGCGGGGGAATAGGGCTCCAGAGCCGCAGGCTCGGCGCCATAAAGCGTTCGCCACACGCCGCGCAGCAACCCGAGGCAATCGCACCCCAGCCCCTTCAACGAGGCCTGATGCTGGTACGGCGTCCCGATCCAGGCCCGTGCGGCCACGACGATGTCTTCACGCGGGATGCCCCGGCGTGCCGTCTTGGTCCTGTCCATGTCGGATGTCCTCGTCCTGAAGAGAGTCCTGATCCTGCAGGGATTCCTTGCCGGAAACCCTGTCGCGGCCGTTATCGAACGAGCGGGCGGCCACGGTGGCGCCCCTCACCTGGCCGGGCGTAGCTCAGCACGAAGTCCGGCGCGGGGATGAACGGGAAGCCGCGAAAATTGACCGCATTGGCAAAGCGATCACGGCAGGTCACGAACCGCTTGTCGCAGCCGGCGGTCACCTCAAAACCATCCCCGGGGGCGAGTTCCTGCACCAGCCCTTGCCACAGCACGAGTTCGCCGCTGGGCCGATGGTCTTTCACCATGGCGCTAAGCCCCGCATTCGCCCCGCTGGTGAAGGTCACGATGCCGCGCGTGAACAGCCCGGCAATGGCATTCCCGACCGCCTCCGCGGTGAGCTGCTGGCGGCCGTCGGTTGTCGCGATGACGCCCGACACCTTGAAAGGCGCGGCCGAAAGCTCGACCCCGCAGCGCGCGTCGCCCAGCTCCGCGCTGCACCCCGCGCCATAGAGGCGCCCCCGTTCCTGGTCGAGGGCATGGAAGCCGTCCCGCGTCTCCGCGGTGAAGCGCCCGTCGATCCGGCGGATCTCCCCGATGGTCGAGACATCGACCAGAAGATCCAGCGACGGATTTTGCCAGTCGACGCAGTAGGTGCGTAGCGTTGCGCCGTCATACAGGCCGGCCTCGATGTCCTCGGGCAGGATGCGGTCGCTGGTCAGCGAACCGCTGATTTCGCCGCCGCCCGTGGCAAGCCCGGAATCAACCTCGGTGGCGCTCGCCTCAAAGCCGCCATTGGCCTCAAAAACGTTTCCGGCGATCGCAAGATCGCAATCGTGGTCGGTGATGCCGAGCTGGAAGCCGTCCTTGCGGGTCAGCAGCCAGCAGCGGCACAGGGTCGCCGCGCCCGCATCCAGCGCTGCGGCGATCGCAGGAGAAAAGTTCCGCATGGCATCAGCTCCGGATTTCGATGAGCGGGATCGCAGGGATGACCCCGGCCTCAAAGGCGGAGAGGTCGAATTCGAGGTAATCGGTATCGAAACGCACCGGCACATCGAACACATACCCCGCCCGGATCGCCGCATCGCTGGGCGGGATGTTTCCCGGCGTGAAGGTGATACGACCCGCCTCGCTATCCAGCGTGAAGGCGGAGCCGATGGCCACCTCGCTGCCGCCGACGCTGACCCGGACCGAGCCGCCGACCGGCTTGACGATCGGCCGCAGGTAGGGTGCAAAGGCATCGCCATAGCTTTTCACGAGGTCAAAACCGGTGCGAACGCCATCCCCGGTGCCGATCCGTTGATCGAGCGGCGTCGGGGTCGCATTGCCCGGCGCCGAGGTCCAGTCGAGCCGATCGCGGAACCGGAAGCCGTAAAGCCGCCCGCGCCGCTCCTCGAAAAAGGCGATCACTTCCGCCAGCCTGGTGATGGATTTCACCCCGTAGCCCGCGTCGTATTTGCGGCGCGAGTGGGCCCAGCGGGCGTTGCGTTCCTCGCGGCCCGAAGCGGTCGTGACGATCTCGGTCCGCCGCTCCGGGCCACCGCGGGCCCCGAGCGCGATATCGAGCGGAAACCGGATCTCGTGAAAATTCGCAATGCTCATGATGGTTCCTTTTTGGCGTCTGCGTCAGAGGCCTCTCATGCCGCGCCTCAAAGGTTGCGTTGCCCGCGGGTGACCGCCCGTGCCAGCGCGGCGCCGATCTGGGCCTCGGAGCGCTTGAAACTTTCGGCATCGGGCGTGGTGACCGCCATGTTGACGGTAACGCCCGAAGCGAGCCCCGCGCCCGGATTGCCGCCGCCGAAAACCCCCGATCCGCCCATGGCGTTCCCGCCGCCGAAGAGATCGCCGAACACCCCGCCACCGCCGGTTATCCCGCCCGTCAACAGCCCGGTGGCACCACGGATGAGCCCGCTCAGCATCCCGCTGATGCCGGTTTCGAGCGGCTTGAAGGCCGCCTTGAGCGAAATCTCGATCAACCGGTCTCCCAGGGATCGGAGGACGTCGTCGAAGCTTTTGCCCTGGATGACCCCGGCGGCAAGCGCGCGCGCCAGCGAACGGCCGAACTGGCCGGTAATCTGGTCAAGCCGGGCCATCTGGCTGGTCAGCGCCTGGACGGCATCCCCGCCTTCGAGAGAATCATCGGCCATGCAAGGCTCCTTTCAGGGGTTGCGGAAGGCAGGTTTCGCGGAACAAACGTCCTCAGGCATCGGGAAACCGCTGCATCAGGGCCGCAAAGGCCGCCGGCGACAGCGGATCACCGAGGCCGGTGTCGCCGCGAACACCCCGGATCGCGGCGCGCAGCTCGGGGATGGAAAGCCGCCAGAAGGCATCGGGAGAAAGCCGCAGAACACCAAGACCGAAGGCGAGCACCTCGTCCCAGGGGAGAAGATGACCCGGCTCCGGTCGCGGCACCGGAAAGTGCCCAGCGGCTAGCGAGGGTCCGTTTTGGCGAGCCCTGCGTTGTTGGCTTCACCGCCATGGCCGGCTGGCGCTGCGCCGAAGCTGAGCGCGAACACATCGCCGATCGCCGCGACGATCTCGGGCAGGGCCTGGGCGTCGATCATCCGCGCCAGTTCATGATCGGCGATCGGCGCGCCGCCGCCCCGGATCAGCGCCCCGAGCAGATGCACGAGATCCGCGGCCCCGATGCCGCCCGCTCCGAGCCGCTCGCCAAGTGCGGCGAGCCCTTTGACGGCGAGCGCGGTTTCGATCTCCGCCAGCGCCTGCAAGCTCAGCCGGAGCGCATAGCGCCGCCCACCGATCTCCACAGGGCATTCTCCACGATGAGGATTGCTCATCGCGCCTCACAGCGCCGAAAAGGTCAGCGCGCCGGCGCTTTCGAGCGCAAGCTCGAAGCTCACCTCGCCGGAATGCTCGCCGCGGTATTCGAGGCTGGTGATCTGGAATGGCCCGGCGATCGTCCCGAAATCCGGCACGATCAGCTGCCAGGCGCGGATCAGCCCGTCGAAGAACAACTGCCGCGTGGCAGCGTCGGAAGGCGCGTCCTTGAAAATGCCGCTGCCGGAGACGCTGGCGCGCTTGACCCCGGCGCCTTCGAGCAATTCCCGCCAGCGCCCGGCGGATTCGGAATGGGTGATATCGACGGTCTCGGCATTCAGGGCGAATTTGCGCGTCCTGAGACCGGCGATCGTCACGAACTGGCTGGTGCCATCATCGACCTTGAGAAGAATATCCTTGCCACGTTGAGCTGCCATGGTTCTCTCGCGAAGTTAGAGGGGTTCGGTGAATGCGCTCAGCCGAAGCGTCGCGCGGCTGAGGGATGTCGCGGCATCATGCCGGGTCGTGGTCTGCCGGTGTTCTAGCCCCACCAGATGGTGGCCCTGCAGTGCTGGCAGCGGGGTTCGCAGGGCGCTCTCGATCGCCGAGGCCAGGGTGAGCGCCGCTTTCGTCCCGCGCTCGCTGGTGACCGCGATCACATCGAGGTCGATGCGGAGCCCCTCCCCGCCGCTGCCGCCATTGTCACGGGCGCCGGCATCGCCGAGCACGAGATACGGCGGTGCCGCGCCTCGCGGGGGCGCATCGAAAATCGCGGTCCCGACCAGCGACGAAAGATCGGCGTTGGCCAGAAGATGCGCCCTCAGCGCCGCCTTGAGGCTGGCGATGGCATGGACCGGGATGCTCATGGCGAAATCTCCTGACACAGGCACACAAGGTCGCGTTTGCGGCCATCCGGGTCGAACACCGCCGAAATCGCGAAAACCCGGGTGCCGGCCACGAACCGCATCCGGGTGTCGACCCCGGCCCGCCAGCGGATCGTGATCCGGGTTTCGGCCACGCCTTCCGGCCGGTCACCAACCGTTCTTTCCCGCCCGGCACGTGCCTCAAGGCGCGCCCAGAGGGTCATGATCGGCGCAAAGGCGATCGCCGCCCCGCCGATCGCGTCCGGCGTCTCGACCGGGTATTCGAGGCTCATGCGCAGGCGTCGCGCCGCCAGCCGTGTGGGAGTGGTACTCGTCATGGCGACCCCGTCAGATCCGGATGCGGCGAAACGGGCGCAGCAAGGCGCGGATCTGCGGCGGAAGACCCGCCTGCGGATCGGAAGCATCGCCGCGGTTTTCGTACCAGAGCGTCACCAGGCGACGGATCGCCAGCCGGATCGTCTCGGGAACATCCTGCGCCGCCTCGCCGTAGCCGAGGCGGAGATCGATCTCGATCCCGGCATGCGCGCGCCCCGGGCTTGGGCGCTCGAGCGGCTGGATCGAGGGGGGATCCGTATGGGGAAGTACCAGAAACCGGTTCGCCGCGATCGGCGTCGCAACACCGTTGGCGGCAAAGATCCGCCCGCCGACCACCGCCAGGATATGGCCGAACCGCACCGGAATGAGATCGTCACTTGGCCAGGTGTCCGCCACCAGCCGCCAGTGCTGGCCGATCAGCACCTGGCCGATCTCGGCCTCGACCATCAGTCGCGCGGCCACGATCAGGGCCAGAACGAGATCGTCGTCATCGGAACCGTCCAGACGCAGCCAGAGCTTGGCATCGACCAGCGATACCGGCTCGACGCTGGGGCCTTCCACAAGGATAGGGATCATGACAAACTTCCATTCTCGGGTTTCGGTTTGGGCCTCGGGCTGCGGCTTGGGCCGGATTGGCGCTTGCGTGCGCAGAGAGCCGATGCGATTGTCCGCGCCGTGACCTCAGGATTCTCTCGATTTATCGCGTTCTCGGCTTGTCTCGCGAGCGCCCTTGCCTGCGCAGGGGCGGCGCTTGCGCTTGGCGGGCAGGCATCCGGGCCGGACGCCGGCCTGAAGACGCATCTCGTCATGGTGCTATCGAGGCAGGGCAACAAACACGGCGCCTGCACCGGCACCGTCATTGCCCGGGATATCATTCTCACCGCCGCGCATTGCGTCGCCGGCAACAAGCAGGTCGTGATCGCCTATCCCGAAGACGGCTCGCATGTGTTGCAGCGGGTCGCGGCGAAGGCGATCAACCCCGGATTTTCACCAAACTCGCGGGTTTCGATCGATCTGGCTCTCGTCCGGATCGAAGGCAAATTGCCAGCCCGTTTCCAGCCGATGTCGCTTGAAGCGGATGATGGCAACCACGCGATCGGGGCCAATCGGCGCGTTGCCGGGTTTGGCCTTGCCGCCGAGCGGGATGAAGCCAGCGCTGGCACCTTGCGCAGCGCCAGGGTCAGCGTGCTGCCGAAACTCTACCCGCGCTTCCTGCGCCTTGGGTACCGCGCGGATGCCGATCTGGCGGATTTTGCCGTGTGCACCGGGGATTCCGGCGGGCCGGTTCTCGATGGCACGATGGTTGTCGGCGTTGTCTATGGCCGCGAGAAATTCGGCAATGCCCAGAGTTGCGGCACCACCGCGCAGGCGGTGCGCATCGCCCCGCAACGCAAATGGATCGACGGCATTCTGGCGCGCTGGGGCAGCCGCGGCCTTTCGGCCGCAAGCCGCCCCCTCACCTTGGTGGATTAGAGCATTTTCGAGCGAAGCATGCCCCTGCGAAGGCAGGGGTGGACACCGGTTCATCGAAAGAAAATGCGACAAAACAACAAGATAGAGCGGTCGATCTGATTAAGTCAGATCGGAAACCGCTCTAGACGCCGAATTTCAGCAGCTTGATCGCCTCGAAATCCTGTACGCCGCCGCCGACGCGCTTGGTGGTGTAGAAGAGCACGTAGGGCTTTGCCGAATAAGGGTCGCGCAAGGCCCGGATACCGACACGGTCGATCACGAGATACCCGCGGCGGAAATCACCGAAGGCGATCGAAAGCGAATTCGCGGCGATATCGGGCATATCCTCGGCCTCGACGACCGGGAAATTCATCAGCGTCGATTTTGCTCCCACCGTCGCGGGCGGTGCCCAGATGTAGTTGCCGTTGGTGTCCTTGAACTTGCGGATCGCGCCTTGGGTCTTGCGGCTCATGACGAAGGTGGCATGCTGACGGTAGGCACTGCGCAGGGCATGGGTGAAATCGACCAGGATGTCGGAAGGGTTAGAGGCCGGAAAATTCGCCGAAACCCCGGTGGCGATCGTCCCGAGGTTGCCCCAGCTCCAGGAAGCATCGGCGGCGGTCGGGTAGGTGAGAAACCCCTTCGGCTTGTTGGTGCCGTCGCCGGTGACGAAGGCGGCGCTTTCCGCCTCGGCGAAGGAATAGACGATCTCGTCGGCGATCCAGGATTCGACATCCACCGCAGCGTCGTCGACACGGTGTGTCTCGTCGTGGTGATGGTGGTGGTGGTCGTGGTGGTGGTGGTGGTGGTGGTGGTGTGATGGTCTGGTGTGTC
>CAZNAT010000009.1:38912-50167 GCA_964571245.1 uncultured Methylobacterium sp. | reverse complement strand
GCAGCGTCGTCGAGCATGGCCTGGGTCGCGGCCGGCTGGGCGAAAAGCTCCATGGTGGCGAAGGTGAGCTCCGAATACTGGTTGGCCGACACCGTGTTGGACGGCGCGGTCTGGTTGGCCCAGCCGACGTTGGCGCCATTCGGGTAGACGGCCTTTTTCAGCGCGGAATTGGCCAGCGCACGCACCGTTGAAATCGCGCGGATCGGCGAGACTGCCGCCATCCGGGCGAGAATCATCGCTTCCGCATCCGGCGGCAGGAGGTAACCACCATCCGGGGCGATGGCCCCGTTGACGGCCTTCGATTCGATCATGCGGAGCGCTTCGGTCTGGCCGGTGCGGGCATAGGACTCGAAGGCTGCCTTGTGCTCGATCGAGAGGAAGGCATCCTTGTGGTTCACCGCTCCCAGCGCCGGGCGCTGGGCCTTGGTCGTCATCAGATCAAGCTCGCGGTTGAGACGGTCGACCTTTTCTTCCAGCACCACATCGGCGCGCTGCTTGCGTTCGATTTCGACAAGCCGCTCGTCGTTCGCAGCCTTGAAGGCCTCGAAAGTCTCCATAACCTTGCGTTCCTGCAGCTTGAGCTCGTTGACTTTGGTCTCGGGCGCGAACGGCCCTTCGTTGGAAAGATCCATCGTGAGGTTCCTCTTTCAGGGGAAAAACCGCCCGCAGGCGGGGGACACCCGGGCGTAGGCCGCCGGATGAGGGGGAAAACGCGTCCGTTGACGGGGGGAGATCGCCGTGGTGCGCCGTACCCGTCGATGCCAGTCTGCTGCCGAGCCAAATCTATGGCCGGGCAAGCTCCGCTGCCGATGGCCGCGACTTGACCGATTGCACGCGGGCCTGCGGCAGCAGCGGAAATGTCACCAGCGAAATCTCCCACAGATCGATCCGTTCGAGCCGGCGAAGCCCGGTTTCGGGATCCTTGCGCTCGAGTTCGGTGCGGTAGCCGATCGAAAGTCCGTCCAGCGCGCCCTGCCGCATCAGGCTGAGAATCTCACGCGATTTCGATTGCTCGAGATCGAGCGCGCCCCGCACGAACAAGCCGCGCTGGTCCTCCTCGATCGAGGTCCAGATCCCGACCGGCAGGCCCGGGTCGTGCTGCCAAAGGAGTTTCACCCCCTTCGGCCCGCGCCGATCGAGCGACTCCCGGAACGCACCGGGCATCACGACATCACGGCCAAGATCCATCACGCCGAACACCGAGGCGTAGCCCTCGAATTCTCCCCGGCTGGCCGAGTTGGGAGCGCTGGCAAAAAGGGTGGCGTCCGCATGCTTGGATGAGGGGGCAAACACACGGACGCCGTTCCCGACCGGCGGGGAGGGACGCTGGTCGGAAAGAAAACCGTACTTCATGGAAGACCTCGCTTTTTCGAAGATCTGGCCGTTGGGGAAACTCGGGTGGTGTGCACGTTCGGGCGGGCGGAAAGCATTGGCTGCCTGCGGACGCTGGGTGCCGGAAACTCGGGCTCCCCGGCGCTCCCCCTCACACGCCGCGATGGGTTTCGTCATCGAGACGCGTGATCCGCGCCTTCACTTCCGGCGCAGGCCGGGCGACATCCCGGTGCAACGGCTGCTCAAAGCGCCCGATCAGGTCGAAAAACCGGCGGAAGACGGCTTTCGCGCCGGACAGGGAAGAAGACGCCGGCAACGAGCCGGCATCGAATGGCTCGCCGCCGGCCTCTTGGGGCGGGGCGAGAGGGCGAAGGCGGTTCATGGCTCATGATCTCCGTGACGGTTGTTGAAGCGCGCGAGTTCGCGCACGAAAGCGTCGAAACGCCGGTTGGCGGCGGCCATTTCGCGGAAGACATGCACCAGCAGCGCCGAGGCGCCGCTGGCCCAGAGAAACAGCGCGAGATGCGCGAGGTCCCCGCGCGCCAGGATCGATTCGGTGATGGCATTCATGCCGGTGTCGGCGGCTGCGGGCCCTCGCCGAGTGCGCCGGTCCGCCGTCCGTAGCCCAGCGCCTCGCGCTTTTCGTCCTCGGTGAGGAAGGGCGCGGCCGAAACGCGGCGCCAGAGCGCCTCGCGCTCGCCGGCCAGCGCCTCGATGGCGTCAAGATCGGGCCTGAACCGGATTTCCTCGTTAAAATACGGCTGCAGCCAGTGCGACATCGCGCCCTGCGTCCGCTGCACCAGCGGCAGAACCGTCGAGCGCCAGAACGCCCGGTTCGCCTCGGCGTAATTGGCGTGGGTATTGTCGCCGGGAAGGCCAAGCAGCAGCGGCGGCACACCAAAGGCGAGCGCGATTTCCCGGGCGGCGCCGGCCCTTGCTTCGAGAAAATCCATGTCTTTCGGCGAAAGCGAGAGCGGCTTCCAGTCGAGCCCGCCTTCGAGCAGGATCGGCTTTCCAGCGTTGCCGGAGCCCTGGAAGGCGCTTTCAAGCTCGCTTTTCAGCCGGTCGAACTGATCGTTGGACAGATTCTCATTGTCCTTGACGCCGTAAACCAGCGCCCCAGATGGCCGGGCTGAATTGTCGAGCAGCGCCTTGTTCCAGCGGCTGGCGGCATCATGCATGTCAAGCGCGACCTGGGCGGCACAGAGCGGCGCAAAGCCGTAGTGATCATCCAATGGATCGAAAAGCCGCAGATGCAAGATCGCCGAACGCCCGCCGGTCTCGATCGGAAACCGGACCAGCCGGGTTCCCACCGAATAGTCATAGGCCATCGGCCAGCCATCGGGGCCGGGCACGAGGCTCACCCGGTCTGGCCGCAGCGCATGCAACTCGGTCGGCTTGTTGCCCGCCAGAATGATCTCGCAATAGGCATTGCCGGAGAGCAGCAGATGCCCGAACAGCGCTTCCAGCATCTCGGTTCCGCTCTCACGCGGATTGGGCCGGGCGAGCAGGGTTTCGACCGGGTGGAGCTTTCGCTCCGAGCCGTTGACCAGCACGGTCCAGGCGACATGAGCGGCGGCCTCGGCGATCAGCCGCACGCAGCGATAGACGATCGCATTGCGATGATAGCCCGAATGCACGAGGCCCGCGCCGCGCCGGTCCGAGAACAGCCCGAGCCCCGGTTGATGGAAGGCCACCATCGGCGCGTGCCGGATCGCTTTTCCCGTGCCCCCGGCGTCCGGTTTCCTGCCATTGCCAAACAGACGTTCGTAGAAGCGTGTCATGCGTGTCTCCACAATGGGATCGTTCCCGGTCGGGAACGCCGGAACGGGTTGAAAAGTGGCGGTTTTCCGCCCTCGGATTTGCGGGCCTGACAACAAAAAAGCCGCCCGGTGGCGGCCTGAACATCTCGGGGTTCTTGATGAGCTCGCGGCTCTTCTTGCAGGAGCAGGCCTGTTCCAGCGCGTCTATTCCAGCTTGCGAACCCGCGGCGCGCCGGCCTCGCCGTCGAGCGCCAGGTGGGTAATGGCCCAGACCAGCGCGTCGAGCCGGTCCGGCGAACGGCCATTGGCGAGCCCGTCGGGGCCGAAGGCCGCCATCTCGTCCTCCAGCGCCGGAAACGCCCCGACATGCCGCACCCGGCCCTGGGCGTAGAGCGCAGCGACCGGTTCGGCGCGCATATGCTTGCCGCGCCTGGCCCGGACGGTCGTTACCGGCACCCCCGGATCGATCGTCCCCAGCACGCTCGATACCATTTCGCCGCCCTGGTTGATCTCCGCGACCAGCGCGTCGGCATCATGGCGTTGATAGGAGTCGATCGCTTTCGCCGCCCAGACTTCCGGCCGTGCGACCTCCAGCGAGGCGTCTTCCAGAACGTAGACCTGCCCCGTCGCGGCGCGCCCAACAACGACAATGCCGCAGCGTCCGCCGCGCCTGCCCCCCGCCGGCGGATCGACCGCGACCACAATCCGGGCCAGCGGCGGGGCGGCATCGATCCGCGCCGCCTCCAAGGCATCGCGCCGGAACAAGGCATCGGGTCGCTCGTCGACAAAGAGCCCGTCGAGTTCCTGCCGGCCGAGCGCGGTCCCGGCATAGCGCGAGACGATCTGCGCCAGAAAGTTCGGCGCGAGATTGGCTGCATTGGCCCGGGTCGGGGCATGGCTCAGGGCCGTGCGCGGATCGCCGGCGAGGCGTTTGAGCAAGGCCGTCGGTCGCGGCGTGGTGGTGATCACCTGTCGTGGATTGTCCCCGAGCCGCAGCCCGAATTGCAGCATATCGAAGGCCTTGTCGGCGTATTGCCACTTGGCGAGCTCGTCGCACCAGGCGGCCTCGAACTGCGGACCACGCAGCGATTCCGGATCTTCTGCCGAAAATCCTTGCGCCAGCGCGCCATTCGACCACTCCAGCCGGCGGCGCGAGGCGTGCCAGATCGGCCTGTCGTGCCAGGGATGCACCGCGAGCACCCCGGAGATCCCGTCGACCATGACCTCGCGCAGGTCCTGCATCGTCTCCGCGACCATCGCGATCCGGCCGACGGCACGGTTCGAGAACGGAGGCAACCCCAAGGCCAGCCCGCGCACCCATTCCGCGCCGGTGCGCGTCTTTCCGGCACCGCGCCCGCCAAGCACCAGCCAGGTGCTCCAGTCGCCGCCGGCCTGAGCCTGCTCGGGCGGCAATTGATCCGGCCGAGCGAACAGCATCCAGTCCTTCAGGAAGAGGTGCAGCCCGCGCGGGCTCAGGCGTTCAAGCAGAGGCGCTCCCTCCCCGTTCGCGACGCAAGTCATCAAGTCGGCGCGCAAGTTCCTCGCGGAAACCGGCGATATCGCGCGGGCCGAGGCCGTCTTCTTCCGCTTCGTCGACGCCGGAGGCGCCCGGTTGACCGTTTTTCGGGCCATTGGCGAGGCTCTGCTCCCTCAACGTGTTGCGATGGACCTGTTCGGTCGCTTCGGCGTCGATGGCGACGAGTTCCCGGATGGTCTTGGTGATGATCGCCAGCGTTTTCGCATCCCTTTCGAGCGTCTGGCCATCGTCGCTGGCGCCGACGAGGCGAGCCTCGATTTCGGTAACCTGCCGTTCCGCCGTCCGCCAAAGCCGCGAGACAACGCGCCTGCGGGAAAAGCCGGTAGACGGTTTCCTGGCTTTCCGCCCGGCGCCAGCCCCGGTGACCTCGCCGTTTTCGGCGAGTTCTTCTTGATGTCCAGACGTCATGCGCGCGAGCTCCTTCCCGATCAGAACTCGACCGGCAGGGCTGCCGATCGGCGTTGGAAGCGGCATAAAAAAAGGGTCTGCATGTTTGCAGACCCCGACCGCCTCGATGATCCAGCTGCACGCCGGAATTCGCATTCCTGGCGGCATCTCGATCACAATGGGCATGTTGGATTCTCTGAAGCATTCCCCGACCCGGCGGATACCCGTTGATCGAAAGAAAATGCGGAAGACTAGCGAGAGCAGTCATCCCGATGCCGTCAGGCTCGATGCTGCTTTGGGCGCCGGCCCTGCTGAGAAGCGGGCTGGCCTTGGCTCACATTTCTGGAGCGTAGGGATCTGATACCCGATCACCGTAACGGTGTCAAAGATAAAATTCCTATGGTTTTTATTTCTGGTTAATAACGGGGATTATTTACCTATTGCTCCAGCCCTCGAGCCCCGGCCTGGCTTGCGCGGCCAGCGCCCCGGCCAGGCCCGGATCCGCGCGACCAATTCCACCAACGGGATCTGGTCTTCCAGCGCATGAACCCTGCCACGGATGCTGGCGCCGGAGGTTTCGACCGTCTCTGCGGCGCCGGAAACCAGCGGATGCCATTCCGGCAAGGTCTTGCCTTCCGCGAGCAGGCGGTACGCGCAGCTTGGCGGCATCCAGCCGAGTGTGCCGGAATTCTCGGGCGTCAGACGCACGCAGTCGGGCACGCTGGCATCGCGATTGTCATAGTCGCCGCAGCGGCAAGTTGCCGTATCGAACAAGCGGCACGCCACATCGGTGAAATAATACTGGCCGGTGTCCTCGTCTTCCATCTTGATGAGGCAGCACCGGCCGCAGCCATCGCACAGGCTTTCCCATTCCGCCGGGGTCATCTCGACGAGAGATTTTGTTTTCCAGAACGGCGGCGCTTGATCGGACATGGCCCTCCCTTCCATGCCCCCTTCCACAGCGTCAAGGGGGCTCCCGCCAAACCAAGCTTAAACTACTGGCTTTGCATCGCCACCCGGGGTAGAAGCGCAACGGTTCCCATGCACGAAAAGCCTCGTCGAATGGCCGATTTCCGCAAGATCACCCTCAGCGAGAGGATGACGCGCCGCTTGCGCGATTTCGACGCATGGCTTGAACACTCGCTGCATGCCGGCATCGAGCGGATCAAGGAAACGCTCTGGCGCATCCGCAACGCCTCGGACAGTCTGGAACCCTCGAATGCGGGCCGTATTGCCGTCGCCCTCTCCTGCGAGCTGCTGACCTATGCCGCCATCGGCAGCGTGCTGATGACCGCGCTTGCCAAGCCGGCGTTTCGCGCGGTGAACGAGGATCAGTGGCTCAAACAGCAGGATCTGGCGATCACCTTCCTCGATTCCTCCGGTGCGGTGATCGGACGGCGGGGCATTCTGCATTCGGAATCGATCCCGATCGACGAATTGCCGGAGCATCTGATCAAGGCGGCACTGGCGACCGAGGACCGGCGCTTTTACGAGCATTTCGGCATCGATCCCTCGGGTCTCGTCCGCGCGCTGGCGGCGAATGCGCGCGCCAATGGCGTCGTGCAGGGCGGGTCGACCATCACCCAGCAACTGGCCAAGAACCTCTTCCTGTCCAACGAGCGCTCGCTGGAACGCAAGATCAAGGAAGCCTTTCTCGCGCTCTGGCTCGAAACGCGGCTGAAGAAGCCGGAAATCCTGAAGCTCTATCTTGACCGCGCCTATCTCGGGAATGGCGTTTTCGGCGTGCAATCCGCCGCCGAGCACTATTTCGGCAAGGACGTACGCGACCTCACCCTGGCGGAAGCGGCGATGATCGCCGGCTTGTTCAAGGCGCCGTCGAAATATTCGCCGACCGTCAATCTCCCGGCGGCGCGCGCCCGCGCGGCGGATGTGCTCTCGAACATGGTCGAGGCGGGGTTTCTCACCCATGGCCAGATCTCGACGGCCTTGCGCAACCCCGCGACCCCGGTCGAGCGCGCCCAGCAGAACATCGCCGACTACGCCCTCGACTTCGGCTTCGAGGGGATCAAGCAGCTTGCCGCCGCCGGCAAGCTGGGCACCGAGCGCATTCTCACCGTCCGCACCCCGATCGATCGGGCGCTCCAGCGCCACGCCGAGCGGGCGGCGGATACGATCATCCGCCAGCACGGACCCGGCTACGGCGTTCGCCAATACGCGATCGTCACGCTGGATCTCGACGGCGGGCTCCGCGCGATGGTCGGCGGGCGCGATTATGGCCAGAGCCAGTTCAACCGCGCCTCGGTCGCGATGCGTCCGCCCGGGTCGTCCTTCAAGCCCTATGTCTATGCGGCGGCGCTCTCGGCCGGCCTGCTCAAACCCGAGAGCATCGTCACCGACCGCTCGACCTGCGTTTACGCGGGGTTCACCTGGTGCCCGGCGAACTATGGCCGCTCCTATGCCGGCTCGATGTCGGCCACGGTGGCGCTGGCGAAATCGATCAACACCATCCCCGTGCAACTGACCGGCCTTGTCGGCGCGCGCGGGCGGGATTCGACGAGCGGGCGGGCGCATGCGGAAGGCCGCAAGAAGATCATCGCCCTGACGAAGGATCTGGGGTTTGTCACCAGCCTGCGCGATGTCGTGCCGCTGCCGATCGGCGCGTCGGAACTCACGGTCGTCGATATGGCCAATGGCTTCAACGCCTTCGCCAACGGGGGCAAACGCGCGAAGGCCTATGTCGCGCGCGAGGTGCTCAATGCCGCGGGCGACGTGATCTACCGCGTCCAGGATCAGCCCGATCGTCACCCCCAGGCGATGCCGGAACAGGCCGCGCGCGATCTGAACCTGATGCTGTCGAAGGTGCCGACCGAAGGCACCGGCCGGCGCGCCGCGCTCCCCGGCGTGCCCCATGCCGGCAAGACCGGCACCACCGACGAATACCGCAATGCCTGGTATGTCGGCTATTCCGGCAATTTCACCACCGCCGTCTGGTTCGGCAATGACGATTACTCCCCCACCAACAACATGACGGGTGGCTCCTTGCCGGCGATGACCTTCCAGCAGGTGATGGCTTTCGCCCATCTCGACACCGATCTCAAA
This sequence comes from uncultured Methylobacterium sp., assembly GCA_964571245.1. Lineage (GTDB taxonomy): Bacteria > Pseudomonadota > Alphaproteobacteria > Rhizobiales > Beijerinckiaceae > Rhabdaerophilum. The sequence goes on along the minus strand of CAZNAT010000009.1, from coordinate 42,088 downwards.
CCACTGATCGGCCTGCCGGATACCGACAAGCCGGTGCGGGACCCCAAGCTTGCGGAACTTGCCGGGGCCGAGGAAGCCAAGCTGCCGCAGAACGGGCGCTTCTACCGGCTCTCGCCGCGCGGGAAATCGCTGCTCAAGGAGATCGAGGCTCTCGGGGATGCCAGCGAAGACCCGATCTCGGCGGCGCCCGCCGGCACCGCGAAGCGCTCCTGAGCGATCCCGGCTGATATGCGTCTTGTCCTCATCCTGCTTGTCGTCGTCCTTGGCGCTGCCGCCGGGATCAGCATCACCTGGCTTGCCGTCGGTCCCGCGGCCGGCGTGCTGACGCAGACGTTCCACGGCTGGGAATTCGCCCCGCGCGTCGGCTCGCCGGAGATCGATCCTTATACCCGCGCCCGCCTGTTCTCGGAGGGCGAACTGCCGCTGGCCGCGGGGGAAGGCTATACCTTGCGCGCCCGCGCCGATGCCGATGGTGCCCCCCTCGACCGACGCTGCCGTTACCAGCTGTCCAGCCCCTTTCCTGCCGCGCGCTACTGGACACTCACGCTGACCGACAGCACCGGCCGCAACCTGCCGAACCTGGCGGAACGCGCCGGGTTCACCTCGGCCGATATCATCCGCCTGCAGGGCAATGCCTTCACGATCGAGATCGGACCGGACCCTCTGCCGGGAAACTGGCTCCCGACGGGGCGCAAAGGCGCCTCCGGCTCGGTCGACACCTTTGCCCTGGTGCTGCGCTTTTATGAAACGCCGTTGAGCGCCACGGCGACGCGCCTCGATCCGCGGCAGATGCCGGTTTTGCGCAAACTGGAATGCCCCGCATGAGAATTCTGGTGTATCTCCTGCTGTTTCTGGTGGTGGCCGGCCTTGCGCATATCGCCAGCCTGTTTGCCTTGCCCCGCTTCACCTCATCGGATGTGTTTTCCCGGCTGGAGCAGGATGCCCCCGTCAACGCGCTCGTGGCCATCGACGAAAAGGCCGTCCTGCACATTCCGTTTGCCGATCCGGCGTTTGCCCTCGCCGTCTGCCGCTACGATCTCTCCGAAGGCCCGTTGCGGATCCGGGTGCCGCTGTCCGAGACGTTTCTGGCGGTGGTGTTCGCTGAACGCCGTCATGGCATCTTCGCGTCGATCTCTGATCGGGCGGCGACCGGGGGCAACCTCGACGTCGTCCTGGCGACGCCCGCCCAGCTTGAGCGCATCGCCAAGCTGGATGAGGAGGATCAGGCGATCGAGGAAGTCCGGATTCCGGCTTCGCGGACGCAAGGGATCGCGATCCTCAAGGTGTTCGTCGACCGGGCAAGCTCGCGCGAGCGGGCGGAAACCGTGCTGCGCGAAGCCCAGTGCAACGGCGAAACCCTGCCGAATTAGAGCATCCGCCCGCCAAGTGGATACCGGTTGGCGGAAAAAGCGGATGCGACATCAGAAAGATACGGAGCAAACGCTGATCCTTTCAGATCGGCGTTTGATCCAGGGGCTGAAAACCCGCCCAGGACGGTTGAGGGCTCCCGTCAACCTTTGCGCACCAGCGGCCGCGGCGTCAGCACCGGCGGCATCTCGGCCTCGCGGATGCACTGCGCCGGCATATGCGTATCCTTGGTGAAGCGGCCAATATCCTGTTCGAACGCCATCAGGGTTCGCTCGGCGGGGATCGCCTCGCGCTCCGGCCCCTCCACCAAGAGGTGCTCCAGCGAATAGCGGTATTGGGCGGCCCGGTCGAAGAACGCCCAGTTCACGCGGGCGATGATCAGCGCGTTCTCGCAAATCCGCTCCAGCGCTTCCTTGCGCTGTTCATCGGTCAGATTGGCGATATGGCCGAGGCTGCGCGCCCGGATATGATCGGCCTGCACCACCTGGGTTGCCGTCAGCTTGAAATACGGCACCAGGGCGTGGTCGGCGGTGATGCTGTCGCGCACCCGGTTGTAGCGGGAAACCAGCGACGAAAAGCTGCCGGCGGGGTTTGCGATGCGGCGCACGATCGGCGAATCGCCGATCAGGGTGCCAAATTGCGGCCCACCCATGATCGTGCGGTGATAGAGCGTGATATCGGGCGAGCGCTGCGGCAGAATACGATGGAAGGCCAGATGGTCCTGCTGCCAGGTTCCCTTCGGCGCATCGGTTTCCGGCATCAGAAAATTCCAGGCGCGGTTGCGCAGCTCTTTTTCATCTTCGGTCAGGGCATAGAACGAGGAAGGCTCGCCCCGCACGCGCGCCGAAACCATCCCGGTAAACGGCAGCAGGACATCCTGCGTGAAACCCTGCTGCGGGCGGCCAAAATCGCCGGCGGTCTGGATACAGCCCGTGAGCAGCACGCTGGCGAGCGCGGTGGCAAGCAAGAATTTGCCGGCGCGGGTCTTGTGCTCACCGACCGCTATGCCGCTGAATTGCTGCCGATGCTCTTTTTGTGCAGCACGACGTGCCATCGCGGATCCTCCCCAGACGCCAGATCGAAAACAGGTGTGACGCGTGTAGAGGTGAAAACCGCCCGCCTGGGCGATCTCTGCCGGGGTTCATACGCTGCCCCGGCCTTCCATCGGACGCGAAACCCCGCGTCCGCGGGTGCTAGAGCGGTTTCCGATCTGACTGAACGAGATCGACCGCTCCATCTTCTTGTTTTGTCGCATTTTCTTTCGATGAACCGGTGTCCGCTTCATCGTAAAAATGCTCTAGGCCCGTTTGCGACGGGTGTTGCGCCGAACCGGGGGCTTTCTGCCGGCACCGTGATCATCATGACGCTCGTAGCGGACACCGAGAAACAGCAGAATGGTTGCGCCGTTCGTGTTCCCTGATCGGTCCGGTCTGGTTGCATCGCCTCGGCCGCCCTTGCCCGCTTCAGCGGTTACGGACTGCTCTGGTCTGGCCCCTTGACGAGGCCTTAAGCGGATAACTTCGCCCATGGCCATTCTCCATTGCCGCCCCCCTCCGATGCTCGAAAAGCACCCGAATCAGCGGTCAAAATCGAAAGTGGTCGGAATTTGTTAAGGCTCTGCTAACGAGCGTGCCGAAATGACGCCAACGTCAAACAGGCTAAACAATCCGTTCGAGGAAATGCCGCCCGGCCCGATCCTCGACCTCGACGATCCAGCAATCGGGATCAAACCCGATTTCTCGGTCGAGCCGTTTCTCGATTTCCTCCCGCGTCAGGGTTTCGCCCTTGTGGAGGCGCGAGAATGCCCG
>CAZNAT010000009.1:22334-38902 GCA_964571245.1 uncultured Methylobacterium sp. | reverse complement strand
GGATGGCGTGTCGTCGTAGCTGCTTTGGGAGGCCGGGCCATAGAGTGTCCCGGTGCCATCGAGGCGGTCGATCAGGATGAAGATCGCGCCGGCCTCGGCCCCGCCCCGCCGGCGAAGCCCGGCGAAGACCCCTTCGACGCCGCAGCGCCGGAGGTAGGCGGAGACAAAGAAATCGCTGGTCAGCCGCATGGCGCGAGGTCCCCGGCGGTATCGCTCACTGGGTGATGGCGATGCCGCTCGCGGAAGCCAGCACCTTGAGCACCGGCCCTCTGGGTTCACCGCGCGGCGGCAGCTTCTTGTCGGCCTCGAACTTGGCGAGAGCCTGCTTGGTGGATGGCCCCATCGCGCCATCTTCGGTGAGCGGGCCGTATCCGGCCTTGTTGAGCGCGCGCTGGATATCGGCGATGGTGCGGGTGGTCTTGTCGTCCTGGCTGGTGCGTTTGACGAGGTCGAGCAGCTCGTCCTTCATCGTCACTTTGGCCGCGATCACGTCCTTCAACAGGGCTTCGCTGGGCTTGCCGTCAACAGCAACGCGGTTGGCGAACTGGAATTCGCGGATCGCCTGGGTCGTCATCGGTCCGGGTTTGCCATCGGCCTCGCCCTTGTAGTAGCCGCGCTTGCCCAGTTCGCGCTGGATTTCGGCGAGAAGCGCGTCGCTGGCTTCGCCGACCGGCGCCACAGCGGTTTTCGCCTTGTCGGGCGACGCCGGTTTGCCCGGCGCGACCGGGGCTGGCGCGGTGGCACCCGTGCGAACCGCGGTCTGCTCCGCGCGCAGCGGCGGCAGCGGAAAGGCTTCGGGCGGCTTGGCCACGGTGCGGAACAACGGCGCCGGGTGTTTCTCGCTCTGGAGCGCTACGGCATTGACGATGATCACGCCGCCAAAGAGACAGGCGAGCCCGGCGAGCACGCGCGACTTCGTCACCATGCCACGCCGCCGTTCAGACGGGGCAGCCCGCGCGATCGCCGGGCGGTGGTGGCTCATTTTCTCACGATCGGGCATCGGTTCTCCCATCCCCCCAGATTTCCCCATCCCTGGCCCCTGTCTCACGAAACCCGCCGGATCGGCATCGCCAGGCCAACCACCGGGGCTGGCTCCGCGATGTCGCAAGCCAAGGTCGCGGCAAAGGCCCCGGCAAACCGGATATTCCGCTCCCCGGGCTCTTCCGAGCCAAAGACAATCGGTGCGACCCCGGCAATCGCGGCCTCCAGCGCCAGCTGGAAGGCGTCAACCTCCGCGCATTCGGGGGCCGAAGCCCCGATTGACGTCGAGCGGCAGGAAATCGCCAGATCTTGGCCGCGGCTTTCAACCCGGATCTCGCTCTGCGCATGCCGATGCGCAAACCGGAGCAGCGCCTCAAGCGCAAAGCGTGCCGCGCCCAGGTGAACGCGCGCGGCCGGCAGCCGGGCGAGATCGACAAGCCGGATTTCGCCCCGCTCCGCCGCATCGCGCAGGTTCATCGAACGAATGGCGTCGTTGACGAGGCGGTTCGGCGCGATCTCGACGGTCCGGGGGGCGGCATGGTCATATTCCTGGAGCGTGCGCAGCCAACGACCGAGCAAGACCGAATTGCGATGGGCTTCCGAAATCGCCTTATGCGCTTCGGCGGCGAAATCGCGGTAAGTGGCGATATCGCGCGGCGCCAAGCGTGGATCGGCGATCATTTCCAGAAAGCCGAGCCCGGCGTTGAACGGCGCGCTGGCGTCGTGCAAGGCGCGCGCCAGCAGGGCTTCCTCCGGCATGCGCGGCGCTGCGGACATTGGGACCCCGGACATTGGCCCGGTGGGCATGCCGACCACCTCGAGCGCCGCCGGAGCCTCACCGATCCCCTTGATCGCGACGATGACCCGGCCAACCCTGCCGGGAATGGGATACACCGCGCAATCGAAGGTCTCGAACCGTGGCGGCACAGGGTAGCCCGCGCCCGCCGGCTCGCGCCGGAGCCGGATCGTGAGCCCTTCGCTCGTCTCGCCGCGATGAACCGCCCGCGACAGGGCATTGAGCAAACTCACCCGATCCGCGATCAGCGCGGCGGATACGATCGAGCCTTCCGGAAACATCTGGGCACCAAGGTGGCGGCGGAATTCCGGCTCATCGTGCAGATCCAGTGTTCCCACGACATCGGTAATAAAGACCTGGCGCTCGGCGCCCCGCGTCAAAGCACCGACAAGAGCCTTCAGCCGCGCGATTTCCGCCAGTTCTTCGGGCTCGGTCACCACCTCCGACGCCGGGCGAGCCCCGTAAAGCCCGCCAATCACGACCGGCAGCAGCGCAACGATCAGAACCGCCGCCCCGCCCGGGCCGACCAGCCCGGAACCGATGACGCTGCTCACGCCGATGCTCGCCATCAGCACCAGCAGCCGGCGTTCGAGGCGGTGGTCGGCGCGCGCGAACAACATCAGATACCCATCCAGCAAAGCCACAATGGCAAGCGTGAAGACCGCAACCGGCGCAAGACCGGCCGAGATCGAAAACGGCACCGACAGCAACAGGCAGGCCGCTGCCAGACGCCACCCCGTCGCCCCGAACCGGCTCGGCATGAGAAAGCCGAGCACGTTGGCGACGAGCACGCCGGAGAGCGCCATGACGTCCGGCAAGGTTGCCGCCAGGCCGCGCGCCGGCAACGCCATGATCGCAAGCCCGATGAAGGCGATCGACGCGAACATGCCGGCAAAGCGGGCGGCTTCGCGCGAGGCCGGCATCCCGGAAGCAGGCGCGCAATGCCCGACCCGCCCGGCACCTTCGCCGGACGGCTCACTGAATGACGCGGATGACCCGATCAATGTCTGGGTCCAGTCGATACGCATGGAGACCCGGTTTTCCGTTCTGTTCTACCCCAACCCCAAGCCGGAAAATGCGCTGGCCCTCCTTAAGCGGAGCCTAAGACCAGCAGCCCCACGCCGCGATTCCTCGGTGTTGAAGCGCCAGGGGTTCCAGAATCCAATCCTATGGTGAACAAGGTCTCTCCAAAATCGAAGGGGCGGGTCGATCTTCCGTTCGGGCAGCGGGGGTTATCGGCTGCTGTGTCGGATTTGGCTAAAATTTGAACCAATTCCGGAACCCGTCTCTCACCCCTTCGCGCTATCAAGACGGCACAACACGGAGAACCGGCATGCTCTGGCGAATCTCGGCGGCCCTCTTGGCGCTTTATCTGGTACATGGCGCGGAAAACTCCGCCCGCGATGGCGCGCGTCTCGCTTCCGATCTCCGCGAGGAAATCCCGCAGGCGGCGGTTGCCCTTTGCACCGACAAGCCGGAACACTGCCAGCATCTGCTCAAGCAGGTCTCGGGATTACAGGTGCCGGGCCTCGGCGCGCCCGAGCGTGTCGTTTCCGCCCCGATCGTCCCGCCCGCCCGGACGCCCGTCGAGGCCAAGCCCCATGCCAAGCCCCATGCCGCGCCGCTCCCCTTCGCGGCGGGGGAATTCCCGTTGCCGCCGATGCGCCCGGCCGCGCTTCCGGGGCGCAAGGGAGCGGCCAAGGGAACGGTCAACGGAGCTTGACGCCAAAGGGACTTGACGCTTTGCCGCCATCGCGCCACTCAGGCTGGACAAGGCCGCCGCCCTCCTGCGGCCAGCGTGATTTCCGGGGGCTCGATGTCCGACAACAAAGCCCTGAACGCCATTCGCGATGACCTCGGGTTTCTCGACGATTGGGATGACAAATACCGCTATCTGATCGATCTCGGTCGCACCATGCCGCCCCTGCCGCAGGAGGCCTATACGGATGCCAACAGGGTTCAGGGCTGCGCCAGCCAAGTCTGGCTGCTGATGCAGCGTGGCGCCGACGGCAAGACGCTGGAAATCCGCGGCGACAGCGACGCCCTGATCGTCAAGGGCCTCGTCGCACTGGTGATCGCGATGTTCGACCATCAATCTGTCGACGACATCGTCAATATGGACGCGCAGGCGTTTTTTGCCGAGATCGGCCTCAAGGACCACCTGACCTCGCAACGCTCGAACGGGCTCGCCTCGATGGTCGCCCGGATCAAGGCCGAGGCGGCGAAGGGATAGCCCGCGCCGCCCGGACCTGCAGCCGCGCCGTCACGCTCGGGATTACCCGGCCGAAAGACGCGGGCGGAAATCCTCCGCCCCCCAATGCCGGATCACCGAGATGTCCTTCCCGGTTGCAGCGTTGCTCAATCCATAATGGCGGGCGAGCTGGCGCAAGGCATAGCCGAGTACGACCTTGCCGGAACGCAACGGCAAGGCATGCTCGCGCTCCAGCGTTTCCAGCCCCTTCGCAAACCCCAGCACATCCATCAGGATGCCGGAAAAATCCGGCCCGACGGCGCGCATCGCCGCATCCACCCTTCGCCGTGCCTCCAGAATGGTCTCCGGCATGTTAAGCCCCGGATGATAGCCCGCGCCATCGACCACCAGCCGCGACCAATTGGCGGTGACCTGTGGAACCGCTTGCGCGAGCACCAGATCGCGCTGGAGCCGTTCACCGGCTTCAAGTTCCGCGCGCGCCACCAGATGCGCGATATGCCGGCCGCGCCGGAAGACATCCAGCGGCTCCTCTTTGGTATTGACGCGGACTGTCTGCCGGACGCCCTCGCATTCGACCTCGCGCACCTCGATCTGTCGATGCTGGGCGGCAAAAACCTCGCTTTCACTCGCGGTGTGGCGCTCGGCCTTGTCACGCAAGATTCGGGCCCGGCCGGCATCCGAGATCGTGAAAATCGACCGCCCGTGCCGCGACTGGCAAATCACGCTCCCGGAGTGCAGCAACTCGGAGAGCACGCCCGTCGGCATCCCGCTGGCAAGGCTGACACTGCTGCCGGCGCGCAACAGCACGATCTGGTCGTTGCGGCGCTCGGCATGCATCCCGGCTTCGGCGAGGCGGGCGAGCAGCCGCTTGCCGAGCTTGGCGTATTCCGCGGTCAGGGCACTCGGTGAAGACGTCGGGAGCGCCGATGCCGCGCAACGATCAGATTTGGCGCAAGGGCTGGATGTGGCGGAAGGACTGGATTTGGAACCCGCCGGCTTCATGCATCCTCCGGGGCGAAGGTTTCGATCCAGGTCTTGAGTGCCGGCTCCAGGGCATCGAAAGCCCGGTCAATCCGGCCGTCGTCACGCCAGTCCTCCATCCGGGAGCAGGCATGGCGCGCGGTGGTGCGGTCCCGGCCGAAAATGCGCCCTGCCCGCGTCAGATTGGCAGCAAAAACCACGTGCGCGAAATAGATCGCCGCCTGTCGCGCAGCCGCGATTCGGGATGTGCACCGCGTCGCCCCGCGCATGGCGCTCGCCGGGACCGATCGCCATGCGGCGGCGCAGGCCTCGCTCAACCTCTCGCAGTTTGCCCGCCGGATCGCGATGGCGGTTGAATGCTCGCCGGCTCCTCGTCCTGCTCTTCGTTTGCGTGTACCCGGTGACGCAACTAGTGGAAGGCGCATCACGCCATCATATCCACCCTTTAACCCCATAGCGATACCCCAAAATCTATAGTCTTTGATCAATAGACTAAGGTTTCATTCTGGGTTTATTCAAGCGGAAATGCGCAATATTGATTTACTGCTAAAAATTTATCCCCGTTTTTATACACACATTGAATATTTACTAAATATTCTACTTAAAATATTACGATCCTTTTGGTAACAACAAAAAAGGCGCCGTTTGGCGCCTTTTCGTTCCTTCGACGGGAAAGGAAAGCTTAGTGCACTTTCGAGCGAAGTGGATTCCGGTTCGCGTCAAGAAAATGCGACAGGACCGGAAGGCAGAGCACTTTGAGTGAGTTTGAATTGATCGAGAGTGCTCTAGGGGGTGCGACGACGCTGCTGGCCAAGCCCCATCTCTTTTGCAAGACGTGAACGGGCGGCGGCGTAATTCGGAGCGACCATCGGATAATCGGCCGGCAGGCCCCATTTCTCGCGGTACTGCTCGGGGGACATGTTGTACTGCGTCCTCAGGTGCCGCTTGAGGGACTTGAACTTCTTGCCGTCCTCCAGGCAAATGAGGAAGTCGGTATGGACCGATTTCTTGACCGAAACCGCCGGCTTCAAGGGCTCGACGATCACTTCGGCGACCGGCGTGCCCACCCGCGTCAAGGCCGTGAAGACATCATTGATCAAGGCCGGAAGCTCGGCGGCGGGGACCGAATTGTTGCTGACGTAAGCCGAAACAATTTCAGCTGCCAATTCGATCAAATCACCCTGTTCGACAGTACCTGCCATTTTCTTAGTCCTCTTTAGCGTGCAATCGCGCGGTCAACCCGCAACGTTCTTGAAATCTGGCGAAACACCAGCGCGTGAAATGTCTGACGTTTGTATCGTTCCTCGCCGGGATTGGACCTGCGAAAAGCGAAAACACGAATCAACTTCCACTTGAGCGCGATACTTACTGCAAGAATATAGGACAACTGCAAGAACTTATTTCTCTTTCAGGGTATTTTTTACTGCCAGCCCCACAATTTTCGAGGAATCGAACGCACTTTCGCAGAATCCGTTTCAAATCTGCTTGCAGATTTCTATCTCGAAAGCACGCAGAGTAAGGGTCCCATGCCATCGCAAGAACATCACACCTGCCACCAAGGAAAATAGTCATCCGCGGGATGCCTGAATGGCGCCGGCTGCTTTCCTCCTGCGTCAATCCGAATTCCACGCAAACCGGACCGGAGGTGTATTTGGCGGAAATCCCCCGGAGGTCGATGACGGGTCAGAACCGGTAGCCAAAAACCGGTAGCCAAAAACCGGTAGCAAGGATGGCGCCTGCGCAGTATCGCTGATGGACGAAAAGCAACCTGCCTTCCCGCGAAAGAGTGCCGATGTCGTTCGACAACCCCGCCTTTGCCCATCTTGCCCGCCCGGCGCCAGTCGCACCGGCCAAGCCCAGATCCCGCAAGGTTCATGGAACGCGCCTTCACGATTCCTATGCCTGGCTGCGCGCACGAAACTGGCAGCGGGTGATAGAGGACCCCAAAACCGTCCCGCCCGAGATCGGCAGCTACCTGCGCAAGGAAAATGCCTTCACCGCCGAGGCTCTCCGGCCGCTTGCCGGGCTTCAGAAAACCCTGATCGCGGAAATGCGCGGCCGGATGCGCGAGGACGAGGCCGAACCGCCGCTCAAGGATGGCGAATGGCTCTATTACGAGCGCTACCGCAAGCGGCAGCAGTATTCGCTGTTCTGCCTCAAAAAGATTTGTTCCAATCTCGATAAAGTCCGGCTCGACGGCCCCAAGGAGGCGCGCGAACACGATTATTTCGACATGGGCGCGACCCAGCCTTCGCCCGACCATCGCCTGATGGTGTGGGGCGCGGATACCACCGGCTCGGAGAGCTACGTCCTGCGCCTGCGCGATCTTGAAACCGGCAAGGACCACGACCGGATCGCCCGGTCGAGCGGGGATGTCGTCTGGGGTCGCAACAGCGCCTTCTTCTACTATGTCGAGCTTGATGCCTCCCAGCGCCCGTACCGCGTCATGCGCCACCGCCTGGGCGAAAAGCAGAAAGACGACGTCGAAATCTACCGCGAGCCGGATTCGGGCTGGTTCGTCGGGCTCGATATCACCCAGGACGACCGCTACGGCTTCATCTCGATCCACGATCATGAGACCAGCGAAATCCTGCTGCTCGATCTCGATGACGCCGGCGAGGTTCCGGTCCCGGTGTTTCCGCGCGTCAAGGGCATCGAATACGAGATCGACCACCACGACGGGCAGCTCATCGTCCGCACCAACCACGCCGAAGGTGTCGGGGCCAGCACCCTCGACTTCAAGATCATAGCGCTCCCCGTCGGCGAGACCGATATGACAAAGGCGAAAGTGCTGGTGCCCGAGACCCCCGGGCGGATGCTGCTCTCGGTCAATGTGCTCAAGGATTGGCTGATCTGGTCCAGCCTCGGCGAACAGGGGCCGCTGATCCACGTCCGCGAATGGGCGAGCGGCAATGAACAGGTGTTCGCGCCGCGCGCTGGCGTCGGCGATATCACCGGCATGGTCGGCCTAGAATACGACAGCGACATCCTGCGCCTCGCGTTTTCGTCGCCGACCGAGCCGGAAGTCACGCTCGATCACAACCTGCGCACCGGCAAGGAAACCCTTCTCAAGGTCCAGGACGTGCCTTCAGGGCATGATCCCTCGCGCTATCGTGTCGAGCGGGTCTTTGCCCCCTCGCATGACGGGGTAATGGTGCCGGTCACGATCCTGCGCCTGAAAGACACGCCGGTCGATGGCACGGCCCCGGCATTGCTCTATGGTTACGGCGCCTATGGCTATGCGATGGACGCCGATTTTGAAACCGAGCGGCTCAGCCTTGTCGATCGCGGCTTCGTCTACGCCATCGCCCATGTCCGCGGCGGCATGGAGAAAGGCTTCGCCTGGTACAAGGAGGGCAAGCGCGAACACAAGATCAACACCTTCCTGGATTTCATCGCGGTGGCGGATTTCCTCGTCGAGAAGAACTACGCCGCCCCCCGGCGCATCGTCGCCAATGGCGTGTCCGCCGGCGGCATGCTGATGGGCGCTATCGCCAATATGGCCGGGGAGAAATTCGCCGGCATCGTCGCGGAAGTCCCCTTCGTCGACAGCCTCAACACGATCCTCGACCCCAGCCTGCCCCTCACCCCGCCCGAATGGGTCGAATGGGGCAACCCGATCGAGGACAAGACCGCCTTCGACGCGATGCGCGCCTATTCGCCCTACGACAACATCGCCGCGAAGCCCTATCCGCCGATGCTGGTCACCGGCGGGCTTTCCGATCCGCGCGTCACCTATTGGGAACCGGCGAAGTTCGTCGCCAAGCTGCGGGCGACGATGACCGGCGGCGGGCCGGTGCTGCTCCATACCAACATGGGCGCGGGGCACGGCGGCGCCTCGGGCCGCTTCGAGCAGCTCGACGATATCGCCCGGGTCTATGCCTTCGCCATGGAGGTGACCGGGATGACCGCAAAGCCGGAGGCGGGGGCATGACTTCCGCTGTCCACCCCCTCCCCCCCGATCGCTGGGATGATCTTGTCGATCTCTTCGGGCCGACGCGCGGCGCTTGCGCGGGCTGCTGGTGCATGTGGCCGCGCCTGAGGGGCGTCGATTTCAAGGCCCTGCCGAAGGAGGCGCGGCGCGAGGCCTTTGAAGCGATCGTCAACGCTGGCCCACCGCCCGGCCTGTTGCTCTACGAAAACGAGATTCCGATCGGCTGGGTGGCGATCAGTCCGCGCCGCGCGGTCCATCGCTTCAACATCGCCAAGGTCTCGGCGCCCGCCGACCCGCTTTCCGCCGATCTCGAGCGAACCTGGGCGCTCACCTGCTTTTATGCCCGCTGTGGCCATCGCGGCCAGCGGCTGACGACGCGCCTCGCCGAGGCCGCCATCGCCTATGCCCGCGAGCAGGGCGCCGAGCGCATCGAGGTCGCGGCCATCGATCCCGACCGGCCGCTGGTCTGGGGCGAGGGGTTTGTCGGCATCGCGGCGATGCTGGCCCCGCTCGGCTTTCGCGAGATCGATCGCCGCTCGCCGATCCGCCCGCTGCTCAGGCTGGAGCTTTAGCGCTGGTGTCGATATAGGCGCGCAGCTCCTCCAGCGAGCGAAACCGCTGCTCGCCCTCCGGCCCCGCCGCCACGACCGATCCATCCGAATACATCGTGAACCGGGTCCCGGCGGAATCGTAGGAGCCCACGGCCTCCAGCGTTGCAAGCGGCGCCAGCGGCGGCATGGCTTCATCGGCCACCGCCGCGAAATCCGCATCATGGATCAACCCGGCGGTTGCCCCCGGGCCAGGCTCCGGCAGCGCCGTTGCCTCGGCGCTGGTTTCCGCGGTCCCATTCGACGCCGGAGCACTCTCCGGCTCGACATCGGAGACGTTCGCCGGCTCCGCGGCCTCATCGCCGACAGGCACCAGCGCTTCGACTTCCCCGTGCAGGTGGCCGGATGGCGCGGGGGAGAAATCCGCGATCGCCCCAAGGCTCGCCTCGTCGGCGGGAACGGTCACCGGCGGCGGGGAAGCCTGCGGGGCATCGAGCCCCTTTCCGGCATCCGGATGTCCCGAGGCCTGGAGGGTGCCGAACAGATCGCGCTCGAAATCGTCCGGCACGAATTCGGCGTGCGCAAGCTCGCGGCTCTCTGCCCCCCCCGAGGTCGGAGCGCCGGGCCCCTCCGGGTCATCGGCACGGTCAGCTTGGCTGCCTGCCCCGCCCGCCAACGTACCGGCGGCCACGACCCCGGTCGCGAGCGCACCGGCAGCCACCAGCGCGCCGGTGCCAATCTCCGCCGGGGTCCCGGCCGGCTGCATGCCGTCCAGCGCCGGCGGGGCGACGCGCGCGCCCTGGACCGGTTGCGAAGACGGGTATGGCTGGAAAGTCTTGAACTGGCGCTCGAACATCCGGGCGGCCAGCGCCAGGGCCAGAACGATCACGCCAGCGACCAGCGCGTTTGAACTGGCTTGAAAATAGGCAAAACCAAGCTCGGTTGGAATGAGATTGAGCGCGAAAACGAACCCTGCGCCTCCCGCTCCCAGCAACAGAAGCGCCAAGACAAACATCGCAAATACCATCGAAAGGCCTTTCAACCGCAACCCGCCGGCAGGCGATACCGCCCTGCCCGCGTGAAGATACGCGCACAAGCCGACCAAATTACGCGGCTTTTATGGAAATGGCTAATGCCATCGCGGATGAATATCGCCTGAAGCACCGGACAAGTGATTGCCACGGCCACCAACCCACCCTAATTAATCCGGAGTGCGGCACGCCGTGCCGCCTGATGATTTCCCCTGTTTGAGGATTTTCCCGATGTCCTTCACCCTGCCCGACCTGCCCTACGCCCATGATGCGCTCCAGCCCTATATGTCCAGGGAAACGCTGGAATATCACCACGACAAGCATCATCTCGCTTATGTGAACAACGGCAACAACCTGCTCAAGGGTTCGGAGTGGGAAGGCAAGAGCCTCGAAGAGATCGTCAAGGGCTCGTTCGGCAAGAACGCCGGCCTCTTCAACAACGCCGGCCAGCACTACAACCACCTCCATTTCTGGAAATGGATGAAGCCGAACGGCGGCGGCAAGATCCCCGGCAAGCTTGAAAAGAAGATCATCGAGGATCTCGGCTCGGTCGAGAAGATGAAGGAAGACTTCATCCAGGCCGGCATCACGCAGTTCGGCTCGGGCTGGTCCTGGCTCGCGGTCAAGGATGGCAAGATCATTGTTGCCAAATCCGCCAACGGCGAAAGCCCGCTGGTGACCGGCGCGGCACCGATCCTCGGCTGCGACGTCTGGGAGCATTCCTACTACATCGATTATCGCAACCGCCGCCCGGATTACCTCAAGGCGTTTCTCGAGCACATGGTGAACTGGGAATACGTCGCGGAAATGGCGGAGGCCGCCGGCATCAAGTAAGCGAGCCTCGGATCGCATAAAACTGGAAACGCCGGGGGAAACTCCGGCGTTTCTACTAACGCGGATAGAGCGCCTCGAAGCCGTCGATGACGAATTCCTGCCCGCCCCAGCCGATGTTGCAGCGCCCTGCTACCACCTTGCCGGGATGCACGCCACCGCGATACGGCACGCGGCAGATGCGGTACTTCTCGCCACCCGAGCCGCCGCCGATGTAGGCCTTGCTGACATCACCAAACGGCCGACGCCAGACGCCATATCCGGTCAGCACCTGATACTGCCGGACGACGATCTCCTTGCCGCCCCAGCCGAAGTGGCACATGTCCGCATGCACCTTTCCGGGGTGCCAGCCGCCGCGATACTGCGCGCGGCAAATGTGTAGAACCCGCCCATCGCCGTTGTCGCCACCGACGATCGTGCTTGGTGTCGTGGGCGCGCCCGTGGTCCTGTTGGTCCAGCGGGCCGGCGATTGCGCCAAGGCGGCGCTGCTCACAACCAAGCCGGCGAGAAGCACAATTCCGCGTATACCCTTCATAAGATGCCCTCTTTTGGCCTGAACTGTCGTAGCATCCCCCAGCCGAAGCCTATACGCAAGCGCACATTCTGGAAGGCGATGCGCTTGATAGTAAACAGCGATCCAGCTTCGATGCGGGAGAGCGCCAGAAGGAAACAATACTGATGAACACAACAGCAACGACTGCAGCAGGTGTCTTCATGCTGGCGCTTGCGGCCTCCCCTGCCCTCGCCCAGCAGGAAAACTTCGTCATGCCCTCCGGCAATGTCGAATGCACCTACACCGGCCCGGCGGGAACCTCGGTCTATCGACCCGCTGGCGGGCTCGCCGAGCTCTCGTGCGACCGCGCGGAGCCGACCTATGTGCGCGTGATCATGTCCACGCGCGGCGCAGTAAAACTCATCCGCAATGTCGGTGATCCCTCGTGCTGCGGCGTCGAACCGAAACTCACCTACGGCACGGTGTGGCGCAAGGCGCCCTTCACCTGTGAGAGCAATGACGCCGGCATCCTCTGCCGTCGCGATGACGGCGCCGGGTTCCAGATCTCCCGGCGCGGCGTGACGTTGCAATAGGCCTCAATCCTGGCCGTGCGCGTCCTCGTTGAGGGTGATGGTCTTCATCTGCGAAAAATCCACGGCTACCGGCGCCTTGGCCTTCGCGAGCTGCACCTGATAGGTGCGGATGACATGCTCCAGACGACGGTAGACCTCTTCGTACCGGGCATCATCCTTCGGCAGGTTGAGCGGCTTCAGGCAGTAGTCGATGATTTCTTTGGGCCGATCCAGGGTCTGGCTCATGCGGGTCTCCTCAAGGGTGGCTCGTGGCGGCGGGGATTGCCGGACTCGACGGGCATTCTCGGGCAAAGCCTAGCAGCAGGACATGATCTGGAGCAATCCTTTGTTGCATTGCAGCAGGTTCGCCATTCGACGTACACGCCGCCTTTAGATCAAACGCCGATCTGAGTGGATCGGAGTTTGATCCATATCTTTTTGATTTCGCATCCGCTTCTTCCGCCAACCGGTACCCACTTGGCGGGCGGATGCTCTGAAGCGTCATTTCCCCTGAAACACAAACCAGGCTCCGGCGCAGATCAGCGCGAAGCCGATGCCGTGGTTGAGCGCGAGCTTCTCGCCGAGATACAGCACCGAAAACCCTGCGAAGACCAGGAGCGTGATGACCTCCTGGATGGTTTTCAACTCCGCCGCCGAATAAACCGCGTGCCCCATCCGGTTGGCGGGCACCGCGAGACAGTACTCGATGAAGGCAATGCCCCAGCTCGCCGCGATCACCAGCGGCAGCGCCGTACCCTTGAATTTGAGATGCCCGTACCAGGCGACGGTCATGAACACGTTCGAAGCGAGCAGCAACGCGATCGGCCAGAGGTGGGCGGGAGAAAGGGAAATCGACATGATGCCGCCTGATCAGGGTTGGATATCGGTAAAACGGGCCGGATGCAGGCCCGCCGCATCGCAGGCTTCGGCAAATCGCCCCGAGAGGAAAAAAGCGATTTCCCCCGGGCGGCTGTCGGTTGCCGGATCGAGCGCGCGCAGCGCGTCATCGACCTCGCCGGGGTGGCACATGACGAGATGCGCCGGACCGGTGGCGATCAGATAGCTGGAAAAATCCGCGCCATAATCCGCGCCGGGATCAAAACCGGAAAAACCGGAAAAGCCCCGGTTGAGAGCAAACCCCAGCGCCCGCATCCGCGCGGCGAAAGGCCGGGCGAGGCTCGCGACAACCAGCGCCTTCCGCTGGTGGCGGCCCCGCGCCCGGATGGCGGCAACCCCGTCGGCGGCATCGCGCAGATAGGGCTTTTGCTCAGGGTAGCGCCGCATCAGCACCTTGGCCAGCGCACGGCGAACGCCGGGCATGGCGTGGACGTGCTGATGCCCGTCGATGAAATCCGGCATCACCCCCATGGCATCCTCGAAAGCGGTGAGCTGGGCATCGATTTCGATTTCGAGCTCGGCTTGCGGCAGCATCCCCGCGGCTCCGCGCAAGAGGAGCGGGCCAAGTCTGGGCAAGGTACCACCCCGCGCCACCCCCTCGGCAGCCGTCAGGGCCACGCCGCAGGTGAGGTTGAGATGCACGCCAAGATCGGTCCTGCCGATGAAGGCGCGCAGCTCCCGCGCCGCATCGCGCCAATCCGGGCGGTTGGTCATCGCCCCGGTGGCGCTGATCCGCCCGGTTTCCAGCAGCCGCAAGATCCCGCGCGTGACGGCGGGGGTCATGGCGTAGTCATCCGCGCAGAGAACAAAGCCCTTGGTCCGCATTTCGCTCCCGTTCATCGGCGCCAGGGTAAAAAACACGAGGAATGCGTGAAACCTGGGACGTATGGGGCTTATCGCATCCTCACGTTTCAGGCAAAGTCCCCTCGGGTTTTCGGAAAAAACTCCGTGCCGTTCGGGCCGCCACTGTCAAGGATTTGAAGTTCGATACCATGTCGCCGCACCGCCCCCACCCCGAGCTCTCGGTCATCGTTCCGGTCTTCAACGAAGGCGAAAACATCGAGGCGCTGATCGAGCGGCTGGTGCCGGTGCTGGAGGGCACGGTCGCGAGCTTCGAGATCCTCTTCATCGACGATGGCTCGCAGGATGATACCTTTGCCCGCATCCGGCGCGCAGCACTTGAGGACAACCGCATCCGCGCGGTCACGTTCAGCCGCAATTTCGGCAAGGAAATCGCGCTGGCGGCCGGGATCGATCACGCCCATGGCCGCGCGGTGGTGCTGATCGACGCCGATCTCCAGCACCCGCCCGAGACCATCGCCGCCTTCGTCGCCAAATGGCGCGA
This sequence comes from uncultured Methylobacterium sp., assembly GCA_964571245.1. GTDB lineage: Bacteria > Pseudomonadota > Alphaproteobacteria > Rhizobiales > Beijerinckiaceae > Rhabdaerophilum. The sequence goes on along the minus strand of CAZNAT010000009.1, from coordinate 24,281 downwards.
GGGCTACGACATGGTCTACGGTCAGCGGATCGACCGTTCGGCGGATGGCCCGATCCGGCGCTGGTTCACGCAGCATTTTTATACCCTGTTCGAGAAATTCGGCGAGACGCCGCTCCCCCCCGGGGCCGGTGACTACCGGCTGATGGACCGCAAGGTCGTCGATGCCCTGCGCCGCCTGGGAGAACGCGCGCGGTTTTCAAAAGGGCTTTACGCCTGGGTCGGCTTCAAATCGGTCGGGGTACCGTTCGAGGTCGCCGAACGGCGGCATGGCAGTTCGAAATGGGGCTACCGCCAACTCACGCGCTTTGCTTTTGACGGCCTCTCGTCGTTTTCCACGCTGCCACTCAAGCTGGCGACCTATCTCGGGGTGGGCATCTCGATCTTTGCCATCACCTATGCCATCACCATGGCGGCCCGAACGGTGTTTTTCGGGGCCGATGTGCCGGGTTTCCCGTCGCTGATCGTGTCGGTGATGTTTTTCTCCGGCATTCAGCTGATGTTTCTCGGCATCATCGGCGAATACGTCGGGCGGATTTTCGCCGAAGTGAAGCGGCGGCCGCTCTATATCGTGGCGGAAGAAATCGGAGGCAGGGAAGCCGGTGGCAAACAAGGGGTGGAAACACGCATGCCGCTGCCGCTGGTCGAGGAACGGCCGGGCGCGTCCATCGCCCCCGGCAAGCCGGGCACCCCGGTCGCCCACTGACGCCGCCCCGGCGGGCTGGCCGCCATGATCCGCTCGTTTCTCTCGGTCGGGCTCTGGACGCTGGCCTCGCGCATTACCGGTTTTGGCCGCGATATCCTGCTCGCCGGCCTGCTCGGCGCGGGCATGATGATGGATGCCTTCACCATCGCGTTCCGCCTCCCCAACCATTTTCGCGCGATCTTTGCCGAAGGCGCGTTCAACACCGCGTTCGTGCCGGCCTATACCCGCATCCGGGCGTCGCTCGGGGAAGCGGCTTCGGCGCAATTTCAGGGCCGCATTCTCGGCATGATCGGGCTGAGCCAGCTCGTATTGCTGGCGCTGGTTCTCGCCTTCACGCCTGGCTTTGTCCGCCTGCTGGCGCCGGGGTTCGCGGATCGCCCGGATGCGCTGGCGCTGGCGACCGACCTGACCCGCATCACCTTTCCCTATCTCGCGCTGATCACGCTGGTGGTGCTGTGGTCCGGCGTTCTGAATGCTGAAAAGCGCTTTGTCGAAGGCGCGGCGGCGCCGGTTCTGCTCAATGTCGCGATGATCACGACGCTGCTGGCGGGCGGGCTGTTTGCCAATCTGGCCTATGCCGCCGCCTGGGGCGTGCTGATCGCCGGCTTTCTGGAGGCTGGCCTTGTCGGCTGGGGCGCCTGGCGCGCCGGGCTGATCGCCTGGCCGCGCATCCCCCGCCTCGACGAGGAAGTCGTGCGTTTTTTCAAGGCCTTCGGACCGGCGGTCATCGGTGCGGCCGGCGTTCAGATCGCCATGCTGGCCGATACCATCATCGTCACCTTCCTGCCGCAGGGGGGGGCTTCGTCGCTCTACTACGCCGACCGGCTCTACCAGCTCCCGGTGGGCGTGATCGGCATTGCCGCCGGCACGGTGCTGCTCCCCGAAATGAGCCGCCTGATCGCGGAAGGCCGGGCGGATGCGGCCCACCACCAGCAGAACCGGGCCATGACCTTGTCGTGGCTGCTGGCGGCACCGTTCTTCATGGCGTTTCTCATCATTCCCGAGACGATCATCGCCGGATTGTTCCAGCGCGGCGCGTTCGATGCGTATGCGACCGCCGCTGCAGCCGGGGTGCTCGCCGCCTATGCGATCGGCCTGCCGGCGATTGTCGCCATTCGCTCGGTTGTCGCGAGCTTTCACGCGCGCGGCGATACCACGACGCCGCTCTATGCCTCGCTGAGTGCCATCGCGCTCAACCTCGTGCTGAAACTTGCGCTATGGAAATCGCACGGCGCCGCCGGGCT
>CAZNAT010000009.1:0-22324 GCA_964571245.1 uncultured Methylobacterium sp. | reverse complement strand
CATCGCTACCGCCATCGGGGCCATCGCCAATTTCGCCATTCTGTTTGTTCTGGCGTGGCGACAGGGCAAATCGACCCCGAACCGCGCCCTGTTTGCCACCTTCGCCCTGATCGCGGCGGTCACGCTGACGCTCGGGCTCGTGTTCCACGCGACGGAGCTGGCCTATGCCGGCGTATCGCCGCTGGCGCGTCTCATCGTCCACGGGCTGATTGGCGGGACGATGTATGGCTGCCTGATGTACCTGGGGCTTCAGCTGTTCAAACTGCCGCTCAAGCTGCGCTAAGAGCATTTTTCGACGAACCGGTTCGTCAAAAGAAGTGGTCCGGAGCTACCGGACAACGACCGGGGTGCAGGTCGCGATCCCCGGCGCCAGCGGAAAGTGCCGCGCCCGGTCGGCCAACCAGATCTCGCACCGGTCCAGCGTGTGGAAACAGGCCTGAAACGACTTGCGGTCGACAATCCCGTCCCGGATCGCGCGACCGCCGAGATAATTGCCGGCAATCGCAACCTGCTGCGGTCCCGGCCCGCGTGCGCCCGGGCAGGCCTGCCCGACCGAGGGCGGGCTCCAGGCAGAGGCAGGCGAAGAGGACATGGTAAAGCCCGCCAGCACCGTAGTAGCGGCAGCCAGAGCGAGCGAGAGCTGAAAACGTCCAATCATTCGAATCATCCTGTTTCGTGGCCAAGCATAGCGTAATTTTGGCATAGCGGAGTTCTGGCCCAAAAACATGGCGGGAGTATAGACGGCAACGATCACCGCCAGCGGCACGACCGAAACGAAGAAGGCCGCGGTTTTCGCCGCGGCCTTCCTGCAAAGGGTCTCGAGTCCTTTGGTGGCATCGAGAATTCATTCGGGGGGCGAAGAGCCCGATGTCACGAGGCTACCATAGCCGCCCCCGCTTAAGAGAGCCCAAAGCCACAAAGGCGATGCTTTCCATTTTTGGCACAGACCTTCGTCGCGCGCTGCCTGGGGCGAAGCATGCCCCTGCGAAGGCAGGGGGGATTCCGGTTCGCATGGAGAACCGCAGGTCCGCGCAAGCGAAAATACGAAAAAACAACAAGATAGAGCATGAGCGGTGAATGTGAATTCACGAAAAAAATGCTCTAGCGGGAATGCGCGAAATCCCAATAGGCCTCGCGCGCCCGGGCGTAGAACGGGCCCGGCTGCATCGAGCGCGCGTCGATCGTGGTGATCGGCATCACCTTGGAATAATTGCCGGAGTAGAAAATCTCGTCGGCCCGCTCGAAATCGGCGTAGGTGAGGCTCTTCTCGACGACAGTCGTTCCGGCGTCACGCAGCAGCGAAATCACCCGCTGGCGGGTAATGCCGTTGAGAAACGCGCCGTTCGGCACCGGGGTATAGACCACGCCATCCTTCGCCATGAAGATATTCGCGGTTGTCGTCTCCGCGATATTGCCGAGCATGTCGCGCACCAGCGCGTTCTCGAAGCCGCGTGAACGCGCTTCCCGCAACGCTCGGGCATTGTTGGGGTAGAGGCAGCCGGCCTTGGAATCGGTCGGCATGCATTCGATCGTCGGGCGGCGATAAGGCGAGAGCGTGATCGAGGAGGGCCCGGGAACAGGCATCGGCGCCGCGAACAGGCACAGCAGGAAGCGGCTGTCATCGGGGTCCGGCATGATCGCCGAGCCTTTGTCGCCCTCGCCCCAGACCATCGGCTTGACGTAGAGCGCGGTCCCAGGCGCGAATTTCTTGATGCCATCCTGCAGCAGGCCGACGATGTAGTCCGGCTTCACCGGGCATTTGAGGCCAATCGCCTCGGCGGAACGGGCCAGCCGCGCCGCATGAAGCGCGATATCCGGCGCGACATTCTCGAAATAGCGCGCACCGTCGAACACCGACGAGGCCTGCCAGAAGCCGTGGCTGCGGGGACCAAGAATGGGTGGATTGCCCTCGTGCCAATCGCCGTTCACGAAGGTCCAGGTTTCTGACCAGGCCATTTAATTCTCCTGAGGTGTTGGAATAGGAATGCCGATATTTCAGGCATTCGAACCGCTGGCGGGCACGAGGTCAACCGATCGTGAGCGCCATGGCAGAAAATTATTCTGTCCGATCGGTTCAAGCGCAACAATGCATCCGGATAACGCCATGCCGCGCATTTTCATGTTCGACGCTGACGCACCCTGTTCGATATCCACTCGGCGGTCGGGCGGGCGGGGACTTCGCTCGGGCCGGACCGGGAAAGCCTGCCGCGGCTCCGGCGTTCAAAACAACTCGAAATACACCCGGACCGGCACCGCCGGCCTCCCGGCGTGGCTCTCGTGCCGAAAGATCGCCTTCAGGCTTTCCTCGCATTCGCTCGGCATCGTGCGGCTTCTGCCCAACGGCCCCTGTCCTATGCGGGTTCCGAGGGATCGGCGGGTATGCCGCGCCACTGAGGATCCTGCCCTGGCGGGCCCGGGCTGATCGCCCGGTGCCCTTGGGGCTTTGGCTTTATCTGGAGCTTCCGAAGGATCGTGAACTCACGCCCCGAGCGCCGCGATGATCCGCGCCCAGCTGCGCTGGCCCTTGTGGAAGCTCTGGAGGTCATACTTCTCGTTCGGCGAATGGATGCGGTCGTCGTCGAGCCCATAACCGACCAGCAGGGCATCGAGCCCGAGCACGCGCTTGAAATCGCCGACGATGGGGATCGAACCGCCCATGCCGAGCACCACGGGGTCATGGCCCCATTCGGCCTTGAGCGCCGCGGTCGCCTTTTTCAGCTCCGGGCTGTCCTCGCGCACCTGCACCGCGCGGGAGCCCTTGTGGCCGATGAACTCGACCGAGCAATCGGCCGGGATCATGCCGGAAACATATTCGCGAAAACTCTTCTGGATCGCCACGGGGTCCTGGTCATGGACAAGGCGGAACGAGATTTTCGCCCGCGCCTCGCCGGCAATGACGGTTTTGGTGCCCTCGCCGGTGTATCCGCCCCAGATGCCGTTGCAATCGCAAGTCGGACGCGCCTGCATCTGCTCGATCAGGGTGCGGCCCTTTTCTCCCGCCGAATACTTGAGGCCGATCTGGCCAAGGAACTCGGCTTCGGTGAGGCCGAGCGCTTCCCACTGGGCCTTGCGATTGTCGCCGGTCTCGTGAACGCCATCGTAGAAATTCGGCACCATGATCCGGCCGTTGGCGTCGTGCATGGCCGCGACGACGCGCGCGAGGATATGGATCGGGTTCTGCGCCGTGCCGCCGAATGAGCCGGAATGCAGATCGCGATCGGCGGCGCGAACGACCAGCTCCTCGTAGAGCATGCCGCGCAGGGATGAGGTAATCTGCGGGGTATTCCGGTCCCACATCCCGGTATCGCAGACGAGGCAGATATCGGCTTTCAACTCTTCCGCATGGGCTTCAAGAAACGGCGGCAGGTTGGTGGAACCCGATTCTTCCTCACCCTCGATCATCACCGTCAGCGAAATCGGCAGATCCCCGGTCTCGGCGATCATCGCGCGGCAAGCTTCGAGGAAGGTCATCACCTGCCCCTTGTCATCCTGCGCGCCGCGCCCGGTGATCACCTTGCGGCCCGGCTCAAGCTCGATCAGCTTCGGCTCGAACGGCGGGGCGTCCCAGAGGTTCAGCGGGTCGACCGGCTGCACGTCGTAATGGCCGTAGAACAGCACATGCGGCTTGCCCGGCCGGCGGCGATGGCCGATCACCACCGGATGCCCCTTGGTGGGGCGCGAGGCGGCTTCAAAGCCCATCGAGGCGAGATCCTTCACCAGATGATCGGCGCAGGCGCGCGTATCCTTGTCGAAGGCGCTGTCGGCACCGATGGAGGGAAAGCGGACCAAGGCGAAAAGCCGCTCCAGACTGGCGGGGAGATCGGCGTCGATGCGGGCAAGGGTCTTGTCGAGGGAAGCATCTGTCTTGTCGAGGGACATGGGAAGCCTTCTGGTTGATGGGTTCAGGTTGATGCGTTACCGCGAGATTAGCCAAAGCCCGAGCTTTGTTGCAATCGAAACCATCACCAATGCAATGATGCCGTCGAGAATTCGCCACGCCAAAGGCTTCGCGAACAGCGGCGTCAGCACCCGCGCACCATAGCCGAGGCCGAAGAACCACACGAAGGACGCCACGATCGCCCCCAGCGTATAGGCCAGCCGGGCGGGACCGGCGTAAGGCGCGGCGAGCGAGCCAACGAGGATCACCGTATCCAGGTAGACATGCGGGTTGAGGAAGGTCAGCGTCAGGCAGGTCATAACCGCCTTGCCGAGCGGCACGGCAGCCGCCTCGCCCACCACCATCGCCGCAGGCGCCAGCACCCGCCGGAAGGCAAGCCAGCCGTACCAGACGAGAAAGGCGATGCCGAACAGCGTCACTCCCGTCAGCAACGCCGGAAAACGCTCGATCAGCGCCCCGAGCCCGACAACGCCGAGCACGATCAGCAGCGCATCCGAGAGCGCGCAGATCAGCGCCAGCACGAAGACATGCTCGCGGCGAATGCCTTGCCGGAGCACAAACGCGTTCTGCGCGCCGATCGCGACGATCAGCCCGCCGCCGATGAGAAAGCCAGAAAGGAAGGGAGAGAGCATGGAGAACCTGAAAATGGCGTAACGACAATTAAGCGGCAACGGCTGACGACTGCTCTAGACTCAGTCCGAAAACCTCGCTTGAATGACCTTACTTTCAGGTTATGGGCAAGAGCATGTTCAGATTGGTTTATGCATTACTTTTTGGAATTTCAGCGGCGACCCCGAGCCTCGCCCAAGAAATCAAAGTAACGCAGCTTTTTGCCGTGGGTGACCAGGAAATCCTGCTCCGGCGCGGAATTAGCATCGACCGGGACTGCGTGCCGCACAAATCGACAAAAATCGCAATCATCCGAAAACCGCAGCACGGCACCATCAAGGAATACACTCAAGCGGTTTACCCCAATTTCAACAAGGACAATGCCCGATCAGCCTGCAATGACAGGCGTGTCGACGCGCTTGCCGCGTATTATCAGGCCAAACCCGGCTTCAAAGGCAAGGACAGCTTCGAGTTTGCGATCGTCTATTTCGACGGGACTGCGACACGGGCCAAGATCGAAATGACCGTCTGGTAGCGGCTCCAGCATGAGCGATGTCATCCTGAATTCGATCACAGCCATAATGTTTTCCCTTGGGACACCCATTAAGGGAACGGAAGACTTCAAGCTGGATAAATATGCCGCTGGAACCCAAGCGATCAAACTTATCGATAGCTATGAAATCTACCAAAGCTGCAAACCGGCGCGGTTGCCTCTGATGTTCCAGTTGGTGCCGCCCGCCAATGGAACAGTGACTTTCGAGCTGGCTGAGATTTTCCCGGCATTCGAAAAAGGACACAGCCATTTTGGCTGCAATGACATCAGGACGCCTGGGATCAAGGCTGTCTATTCGGCACGAACCGGCTTCCTTGGGAGCGACAGCTTTTCTTTCCTTGTTGTGTATCTCAATGGTCAGGCCCGCCGATACACGACAAAAGTAACGATCTGGCCCGATATCCATTAGCATAGGCGCACGTTCATGCAGCAATTGAACAGATTATCCTTTCTTGCTTTGACGCTGGCTTTCATGGCCAATGCCGGCGCCATTGCGCAAGACCACAAGAACAAGAAGCTCCAAAAAAGCGCAGTTGGTGATCAGGAAGTTCAATTGGAATACATGTTCAACATTGATCGAGACTGCAAACCCTATGGAGAAATCCGCTTCGTAATCCTGAAGCCTCCCGCGAACGGGACCGTCACGTTCCGGCCCTATGTAGTCGCATCTGCATTCAAGCAGGATCACCAAAGCTACCATTGCAACAAGAACAAGTCCGTTGCGACTGCCGCTTACTATGTAGCGAAACCGGGTTTCAAAGGAACGGACAAGCTGAAATTCGCCATCGTTTTTCACGATGGTGAATCCTGGACCTACGACGTTGAAATGACAGTTTGGGGGCCATGACGACCAGACAGATTCTCAGAACACGTTTCTGCTGTTTCGCCCGGCCTAGTTAGACAAGGGACCGCCTACCGTCTCCCCCCCAGCAAACTGCCGAGAACACCGCGCACGATTGCGCCGCCGATCTGCCGCCCGACCGAGGAAGCCACCGAGCGCGCCGCCGAGGTCGCGATCTTCTCGGCCAGCGAGGGCGTCGTCCGGCCCTTGCCCGCCCCGGTGGTCGCGGCCCCGCCACCCAGAATGCCGCCCAGCCAGCCGCCGATGCCGCCGCTTTCCGCCGGTTTTGCCGCCTCTTCCGCCCGCGCCGCGAGCTTCTCGAACGCGCTCTCGCGATCCAGGGTCTCGGTGTATTTCGAGCGCAATGCGCTCTCGCGTATCAGCGCCTGCCGCTCCTGCGGGGTGATCGGGCCAACGCGTGCCCCCGGCGGCGCGATCAGCGTCTTCTCGACGATCGAGGGCGAGCCCTTGCCTTCGAGCACCGAGACCAGCGCCTCGCCGACCCCGAGATTGGTGATCACCGCCGAGGTCGAGAACTTCGGGTTGGCGCGGAAGGTTTCGGCCGCCGCCTTGACCGCCTTCTGCTCGCGCGGGGTGAAGGCCCTGAGCGCGTGCTGGATGCGGTTGCCGAGCTGCGCGCCGACCTTGTCGGGCACATCGAGCGGGTTCTGGGTGACGAAATAGACGCCGACGCCCTTGGAGCGGATCAGCCGCACCACCTGCTCAATGCTCTCGAGCAGGGCCGGTGGCGCATTCTCGAACAGAAGATGCGCCTCGTCGAAGAAGAACACGAGCTTGGGCTTTTCGGGATCGCCGACCTCGGGCAGGGTCTCGAAGAGTTCGGACAGCATCCAGAGCAGGAAGGTCGCGTAGAGCCGCGGCGATTTCATCAGCTTTTCGGCGGCGAGCACGTTGATCTGGCCCCGGCCCTCGTCGTCGAGCTTCATGAAATCGTGGATATCGAGCGCCGGCTCGCCGAAGAAGTTCTGCCCGCCCTGATTCTCCAGCACCAGCAGCTGGCGCTGGATCGCCCCCACCGAGGCCGGCGAGACATTGCCGTAGGCCGCCTGCAATTGCCCCTGCAATTCCTTGTTGGACCCGAGTTCCGCCAGCATCGCGCGCAGATCCTTCAGGTCGAGCAGCAAGAGGCCCTTCTCGTCGGCGTAGCGGAACAGGATGTTGAGCACGCCCTCCTGCACGTCGTTGAGTTCCAGCAGGCGCGAGAGCAGCAGCGGGCCCATCTCGGCGACGGTCGCGCGCACCGGGTGCCCCATCTCGCCGAAAAGATCCCAGAACACGACCGGAAACTGCTCGGCCTTGTATTCGACCCCGATATCCTTGGCACGATTGACGAAGGGCGGCAGCGCGTTGCCCATCGCGGAAATGCCGGAGAGATCGCCCTTGATATCGGCGGTGAACACCGGAACCCCGACCGAGGAAAACCCTTCGGCGAGCTTCTGCAGCGTCACGGTCTTGCCGGTGCCGGTCGCGCCGGTGACGAGCCCGTGGCGGTTCGCGAGCTTCAGCGTCAGTTTCTCGAATTTCGTCTCGCTCTTGCCGATCAGGATCGTGCCGTCATTTGCCGCCATAGTACCCTCCGCTGTCCCGGTTCCCGCAGGCTATAGCCGGTTTTTCGCGGGCGTAAAACGATGAGACGTCACTCCCGTGATCGCTCATCTGAATTTGGCGATTTCAGCCGGTCTTGTGAACAGGAAAACCTGGTTTCTGGACCTGCCCGCCAAGGCACCGGCCTCCGCGCCACCGCCGTCACCCAATTATGTTCATATGTAAACTACATTCCCTTGCATCGCTCTCCCGCTTGGCGTAACCGGAGCGGCGGGATGCCCCGGATGGATCGGGCGTCAGATCTGGAGAACCCTCATGGAAGAGCTCATCAATCGCATCGTCACCAATGTCGGCATTGATCCGGCACTGGCCGAAAAGGCCGTCGGGCTCATGCTGGGGTTTCTCCAGAAGAACGGGCCGGAAGCCGAAGTCGGCGCCCTCATGGGCTCGATGCCCGGCGCGGCGGAACTCGCGGCGGCGCATGCCGGTGAAGGCGGCGGCGGGCTCATGGGCGGGTTGATGGGCATGATGGGCGGCGGCGGCGTCATGGCGCTCGGCCAACAGCTGATGAGCAGCGGCATCGGCATGGGCCAGATCCAGACGCTGTCGAAAGAGGTTTTCGCCTTCGCCCAGGAAAAGGCCGGCGAGGATACGATGGGCGCCATCGTCGGCTCGATCCCCGGCCTCAGCCAGTTCATCTGACGCGACTTGCCTGCGGCAATCAGGTTTCCACTCTACGCGACTTGCCTGCGGCAATCGCTATGGGGGGCGCCATCGTCGGCTCGATCCCCGGTCTCAGCCAGTTCGTCTGACGCGACTTGCCTGCGGCAATCAGGTTTCCGCTCTACGCGACTTGCCTACGGTAATTCCTGCATCCAATAAAACAGCCTCTTCGGAGGCTGTTTTTCGGTGTTTACGCCCGATCGACCGCGCGCTTGATCGCGGCGCGCACATCGGCATTGGCCACGAACACATCGTGTCGGATGAGGCCGGAGGCAAATTCGGTCGCATCGATCACGCGAACCCCGGTGCCTTCCAGCGCGTCGCGCGGCAGCGCCCCGGCCCGCTCACCCCCCGCAAGACGCCGTGAAATATCCAGCGCGCGATCATTGGTCGCGGTGATCACGGTGATCTTCTCGCGCCAGGGACCAAGCTTGGCGAGCGCCGCCTTGAACACATCGGCATCGACATCCGGCGCGGCGAGCACCAGCGCGCCCAGGCGTTCGAGCCCCTTGTCGCCGTTGCGGTCGCGGTAGCTGCGCAGCGCTTCGAGTGTCACCAGCGTGCCCATCGAATGGGCGACAAGATGCAACCGGGCGCCGAATTCATCCTGGAGCAGGCTCGTCAGAACATCCGCCAGCGGGTCCCGCGCCAGCAAGGCCGATTCCCGGTCATAGCCATAGTCGAGCAACCCGCCTTTCGAAGGCCAGGTGAACAGCGCGGTATTGCCCTTGAAACCAATGCCGCTCGAAAGCTGGGTGGCATCGCGGCTTGCGGCCTCGAAGGTCTGGTTATAGCCGTGCACGAACATGAGCGAATCGCGCCCGCGCAAGGTCTCTGCAAGGGTTGTCGCCGCCGGTCCAGCCACCGGCTCGACGCGCTTGACGGCGAATTCGCTCGAAACCAGCGCATTGAGCTGCCCGAACACCGAGCCATCCGGCGCTTCGAGGTGCGCGCGCGCATAGCTCGGCTGGCCGGCACGGCTGGCGTCGAAGAACGGCGCGCGCGTCCCGTCACGGACGATCTTGCGCATCGAGATGACGTGCAGCGTCGGATCGGCGGCGAGCAATTCCGCGCCCGCGCGGGCGTTGAAGGTCCGGGTCGAGCCGATGCACCCCGCCAGCGGCAGGCCGGCCAGCATGGCAAGCAGCACGCGGCGGCTCGGTGCCACAGCCCGGGTGCCGGCTGAAGAAAATGCGGGTTGCTCGCGCTGAAGCGCGGCTTCATGATCAAAGGGGTGTGCCATGGGTCCCGGCCTGCAAAAGAACAAAGCTGCCCTGCTGGGGTTCATCCGAGCTAGGCCGACTTTGCAAAGGAATCGTTAATGCTGCCCACTCCGACAGGCGCGTCCTCTGCCTTTGGCGATCAATTCCGGCCAAATGATGGAGGGTGTCGTTTTTCCCCCACAGGGCTGGTGACCGGGTTCGGGCCGTTTCCCGGCGTTCCCGTCAACCCGAGCGAGACGCTGGCGCGCGGCATCGCCGGCGCACGCGAATGGCAACGCCTGGGCTGGGAGATCCGCCATCACGCCTTCCGCACCGGCTACGCCCTCGTCGAGGCGGCAATCGCGGAGGAGGCTGCCGGGCACCCGCCCCCCGCGTTCGTGGTGATGATCGGCGTTGCCGCACGCTCGAAAGCGCTGCGCGTCGAACTGCGGGCGAAGAACCGCGTTTCCGCCACCCATCGCGACGCGACCAGCGCCCGGCCCGCCAGCACCTGCCTTCAGCCCGGCGCGGAGACCACGCGCTTCGGTCGCCATCCCGGCAAACCGCTGGTCGCGGCCCTGCGGCAGGCGATGGTGCCGGCACGCCTCTCGCGGGACACCGGGCGCTACGTCTGCAATGCCGCCTATTGGCGGATGCTGGCCGCCATGCCGGCCCGCACTGAGGTCGTGTTTATCCACATCCCGCTGCCATCAAGCTCAGGCCTCCGCAAGCGTGATCCGCGCCCCGGCATGGCGGGCATGGCGCGCGGGCTGAAGGCGGTGATGCGGGTGCTGATCGCGCGCGCGCGGATCCGGCGATAGCCTTCAGACGGCCGCCCGCATCCGCCCGACCTCGATGCCGTTCCAGTTCTTCATCGGCCAATCGGTCCGCGCGCCAACCACCGCGGCCTCCGCTTCGGTCAGCGTCAGGAAGCGTTTGAGCAGCGCCGCCATGGCGGTTTCCGCCGCGCGCCCGGCTCCGTCTTCAACCTTGAGGGCAATCCCCAGCCCGGCTTCCGGCAAGGCCGCGCAATAGACGCCCTCGGCCCCGGTCTTGATGAAGGCGCGTTCGCGCAAGGCTTCCATGACCACGGTATCGAAGCGATCGGTCCCCGCCACCATGAACGGCTCGGCGGCAACCGCCTTGCGCAACCGTGCCGCCGCCTTGGCACGCTCCGGCCCGAGGCCTTGCCCGGTCGCGAAGCGGGCAAAACCATGCGCGATATTGCGCAAGGGGATCGCGAACGTCGGGATCGAGCAGCCATCGACCCCGCGCGCGGTGTTGGACAGATCATATCCGGTCATCGCGCCGAGCGTGCCGGTGATCTCGCGCATCAGCGGGTGATCGGGCTGAACATAGCCCTTCGGATCATGGCCTTCCTGAACGGCAACGCAAATGAACCCCGCGTGTTTTCCCGAGCAATTGTTATGCAAGGCCGAAGGCTGCGCGCCGGTCGCGGCCAGCGCCCGCGCCGCTTTGTCGCCCAGCGGCCAATGCGCGCCGCATTCGAGGCACCGGACATCGAGCCCCGCCTTGGCCAGCGTCGCCGCGGCCGTTTCCGCATGGCGCGGCTCGCCCGAGTGCGATGCGCAGGCCATCGCGATCTGGGCATCGGTGAGCCCGAACCGGTCCGCCGCGCCGCTTTCGATCAGCGGCAGCGCCTGAAACCCCTTGATCGCCGAGCGTGGAAAGATCGGGCGGTCGATATCCCCCCGCGACAACACCACCTTGCCATCGGCATCGAGCACCGCGATCGCGCCGTGATGGAAGGATTCAACGATGCCTCCCCGTGTGATTTCGACGATAACCGGGTCAGTCATTCTGGAATCCTCTACCATACCACTTCCGCCGGCCGTGATTTGTGCCTAGAAAGGCCGGCTGCATCGATTTCACCCCTCTTAGCCGGTTTGCATCCCCATGACCAAGCCCAACCAGTCCAAGCCCAACCTGATCAAGCCCAACCTGATCAAGCCCGCTCCCGGTTCGAGCCCTGATATTCTCGCCCTCGGCGAGCCGATGATCGAATTCAATCAGGTCAAGGGGCAGGATAGCCAGCGGTTCGGGCGTAATTTTCTGCAAGGCTTTGGTGGCGATACCTCGAATTTCGTTATCGCTGCGGCACGCCAGGGCGCGAGCACCGGCTATCTCTCGGCGCTCGGGGCCGATGCCAACGGCGCCTTGCTGCGCAGGTTGTGGGAGGAGGAAGGGGTCGACCATTCCCGCGTGCTCGAAAACCGATCCGCGCCGACGGGCATGTATTTCGTCACCCACGGGCCGAAGGGCCACGAATTCACCTTTGCCCGCGCCGGCTCGGCCGCAAGCCTCTATGCCCCGGCGGATGTGCCGGTCGACGCGATTGGCGCCGCCAAGGTGCTCCATCTCTCCGGGATCTCGCTCGCGATCTCGAACATGGCCTGCGACGCCTGCTACGCCGCCATCGCCGCGGCGCGCACCGGTAAAACCCTGGTCTCGTTCGATACCAACCTGCGCCTCAAGCTGTGGTCGAAGGAGCGCGCCCGCGCGATCATGAACGATGTGATCGCCCTCTCGGATATCCTGCTGCCGAGCTACGACGATATCGTCGCGCTGTCGGACCTGACCGCACCGGACGCCATCGTCGATCACCTTCTGGGCAAGGGCGCGAAGATCGTGGCGCTGAAACTGGGGAGCGAGGGCGCGCTGGTGGCCGATAGCCACCGCCGCTTCCGCATTCCGCCTCATCCGTGCACCCCGATCGACGCCACCGGCGCCGGCGATTGCTTCGGTGGTGCCTTCGTCGCGCGGATTGTCGCGGGGGATGATATCGAAGCCGCCGGGTGCTATGCTGGTGTGGCGGCGGCGCTGTCCACGGAAGGCTATGGCGCGGTGGCGCCCATCCCGACGGCGGACGTGGTCAAGCGGGCGATGCGTTAAGAACAAGTGCCGAACAAATCAAAAAGCCTGCTCAAGGTAACCCTTTGAGCAGGCTTGGTTTTTGCCCGTTCTAACAGTCAACCGCTCGCACCCTTGTTTTTTCGAGAAGCGTGCGATAGGACTCAAGAACCTCCTGATGGAGAGAGTTCTCGTAAAGAGGGCCTTCAGACCTCGTTCGGTGGCCGCCGAGCGGGGTCTTTTGTTTCGCAAAGTTAGTACCTTGCAAACTTCCGTATGCGTGCAGAATGCACAGCGTAGCGATTTTCGCAATACCAAATGCGGAAAATGAACCGCTCTCAATCCTTGGCGCGTTCGACGTAGGAGCCGTCTTCCGTGTTCACAACAACACGCACACCGGCCGAAACATGCGGCGGAATGAGGATGCGCACGCCGTTCGAGAGGATCGCCGGCTTGTAGGAGGAAGACGCCGTCTGGCCCTTGGTCACCGGCTCGGTCTCGACGATTTCGAGCGTCACCCGCTGCGGCAGGATGATCGTCACCGGCACGCCGTTGTAGAGCCCGAGGCGAACCATCATGTTTTCCTGAAGGTAGGCGGCCTGCTCGCCCATCACATCCTTCGGCACCGTGACCTGCTCGAAATTCTCCTTGTCCATGAAGGTGAAGCCTTCATCGTCGGCGTAGAGGTAGGTGTAATCCTTGTCCTCGACGAAGGCCTTCTCGACCTGCTCGGTGGTGCGGTAGCGAACCTGGGTCTTCACGCCATCCGAGAGGCGGCGGCAATCGATCTGGGTGGTCGGCGTGCCCTTGCCCGGAAAGAAGCTTTCGGCGGAAATCACGCTGTAGAGCCCGTTCTCGAGCTCGATGATGTTGCCCTTGCGGATGGAAGAGGCGATGACCTTGACCACGATAGTTCCTCAGGTGTTGACGCGCCCCGGAAGCGGTTGACGTTTGCCCGCGCGTGCTGGAAATGAAATCAGAGGCGCTCCCATAGCCGCTGAAAGCCAAAACGCCAAGTGTTCAAATATCAAGCGCTCTCGTCCAATTTGCCTGTTGAGGCACTGGGAGAGCCGCGCATCCGAGGAAAAACCTTGTCATCACGCCGCGCCGCCCCGTTCTGGACCGCCGAGCGCCACCGCGCGCGCCGGCCAGGGCTGCTCGCGCGGGCGCGGCTCAAAAGCGCCATCCGCGCGCATTTTGAAGCGCAGGATTTTCTCGAAGTCGAGACCGGCATTGTGCAGGTCTCGCCCGGCAACGAGACGCATCTGCACGCGTTTGAAGCCGAGTGGATCGACGGCGCGGCCAGCCTGCGGCGCGGCTATCTCCAGACATCGCCGGAATTTGCGATGAAAAAGCTCCTCGCCGCCGGCGAGAAGCGTATCTACCAGTTCGCGCCGGTGTTCCGTGCCCGCGAGGCCTCTCGGCTGCATTCACCCGAATTCACGATGCTCGAATGGTATCGCAGCGGCGAAGATTACACGACGCTGATGGGCGATTGCGCCGATCTCCTAAAACTGGCGGCGGAAGCGGGTGCGCGGCGGGAATTCCGGCTCCGGGATACCATCTGTGACGCCTTCACGGAGCCGGAGCGGCTGAGCCTCGGGGAAGCGTTTTCACGCCATGCCGGCACCGACCTTGAACCCCTTCTGGCGAACCGTGACGGATTTGCGGCGGCAGCCATCCGCATCGGCGTTCGTGTTGCATCGGATGATACCTGGAGTGATATCTTCTCGCGTATTCTCTGCGAAAAGATCGAGCCCCACCTTGGCATTGGCCGCCCCACAATCCTCGACCGCTATCCCGTTTCCGAAGCCGCGCTCGCTCGCCCCTGCCCGGATGACCCGCGCTTCGCCGAGCGCTTCGAACTCTATGTCTGCGGCGTCGAACTCGCGAATGCCTTCGGCGAACTCACCGATGCAGCCGAGCAGCGCCGCCGTTTCGAGGCGGACATGGCCGAGAAGGAACGAATCTACGGCGAGCGCTACCCGATCGACGAGGATTTCCTCGCGGCCCTCGGTTACATGCCTCCCGCCTCCGGCATCGCCTTGGGCTTCGACCGGCTGGCGATGCTCGCGGCGGGGGCGGAGAATGTGGAAGACGTGATCTTCACGCCTTGGGCCTTCGGGGATGGCGAAGCGTGAGCCGCGCCCGCCCCCTCACCCGCATCACGGAGCTGGTGGACGCCGGGCTTGTCGCGCCGGAGGCCGCACCCGCCCTGGAGCCGGTCGCCGCGCGTTACGCCGTCGCGATCAGCCCGACGATGGCGGCGCTGATCGAAACACCGGATGATCCGATCGCGCGCCAGTTCATCCCCACACCCGCCGAACTCATCACCACCCCCGACGAGCACGCCGACCCGATCGGCGATCACGCGCATTCGCCCGTTAAAGGCGTCGTCCATCGCTACCCGGACCGCGTGCTGGTCAAGCTGACGCATACCTGCCCGGTCTATTGCCGCTTCTGCTTCCGCCGCGAGATGGTCGGCCCCACAGGAGATGGCAACCTGAGCGAAGCCGAGCTGGATGCCGCTTTCACCTACATCGCCGCGCACTCCGGGATTTTCGAGGTCATTTTCACCGGCGGCGACCCGCTGATGCTGTCCGCTCGGCGCATCGCGGCGCTCGGCAGGCGGCTGGCTAAAATCCCGCATGTGCGGGCCGTGCGCTGGCATAGCCGTGTGCCGGTGGTCGCCCCGGAGCGGATCACGCCCGAGCTGGTGCGGGCGCTGCGTTTTCCCGGCAAGGCGAACTATGTGGCGGTTCACGCCAACCACATCCGCGAGTTCTCGCCCGAGGCCATCACGGCACTCGCCCGGCTGGCGGACCACGGCGTGGCGCTGCTCGGACAGACGGTGTTGCTCAAGGGCGTGAATGCCGACACGGAGACGCTGGCCGCGCTGTTCCGCGAAATGGCCGCCAACCGCATCACCCCGGCCTACCTGCACCACCCGGATCTCGCGCCGGGCACCAGCCATTTCCGGTTGGCCATCACCGAGGGCCAGGACATCTATGCCGCCTTGCGCGGAAAACTTTCCGGCCACGCGATCCCGGCCTATGTGCTTGATCTGCCGGGCGGGCATGGCAAGGTGCCGATCGGGCCAGCCTACCTCGACGCTGCCGGCGGCGCGCTTCGCCTGCGCGATCCCGCAGGCAATTGGCACGCGTATCCGGGCTAGAGCATTTTCGAGCGAAGTGGATTCCGGTTCGCGTGAAGAAAATGCAACAAAACAAGAAGATAGAGCATGAGAGGTGAATGTGAATTCACGAAAAAATGCTCTAACGACCCATTCCTTGCTACCTGGATTTCAGGCCGCCCGGCCTATTCCTCGCGAAACGCCCGCTGGAACGCATCGGTCAGCGGCTTGGCGAAGTAGCTCAGCGCGGTGCGCTGATCGGTTTCGACGAAGGCCTCCACCGGCATGCCCGGCGAAAGCGCGATCCCTTTGAGCTTCCTGAGTTCTGCCTCGTCAACACTGACCCGGGCGACGAAATAGGTAAGCCCGGTCTGCGGCTCGCGCGTCGCATCCGCCGCGATACGGGTCAGATTGGCCTTCAGCTCGGGCGTTGTGCGCTGGTTGAGGGCGGAAAGCCGCAGGGTGGTCTTCTGGCCCAGCCGGATCTGGTCGATGTCGCTCGGGTTGACGCGGATTTCGACGGTCAGCTTATCGCTGTCCGGGACAATCTGCATGATCGTCTCGCCGGGGGCGATCACCCCGCCGATCGTATGAGCGTTCAATTCGTGCACGAAGCCCGATTGCGGCGAACGAAGATCAATCCGCTGGAGAACATCCTGCGCGGCGATCCGCTTTTCGACGAGCTGGGCGATGCTGGCCTCGACCTCACGCAGTTCCTTGATGGCATCGGTCTTGGCGCGCTGGTCGATGGAGAGCAGCTGGAGATGGGTTTCGGCGATCTGCCCGCGCGCCTTGGCGATGGAGGCCGTGAGGGCGCCGCTTTCGCCATCGAGCCGGGCCGCTTCACGCTGCAGCGAGGAGAGCCGGGTGATCGGCACGAGGTTCTTGTCGTAGAGATCCTGAACGCCTTTCAACTCGCCCAGAATGAGCGTGGTTTCGCGTTTCTTGGCCGCGATCTGCGCGGAAAGCCCCTCGATCTCGCGGTCAAACTGGCCGATGCGCTCGCGCAGCTGGTCGATCTGCTGGCTGCGGACGGCACGGCTTTCCTGAAGAAGGCGCTGCTCGCCCTCGATCACCAGGGCGGCATCAACGCTCGACAGCACGAAATCCGTGGGCAGGATCAGGGTATCCCGGTCGTCGCGTTCGGCCTCCAGCCGCGCCCGGCGCCCGGTCAGTTGCGTGAGCTGGGAGACGACCTGCGCCAGATTGGTGCGCGAGATCGTCGCATCAAGCCGGAGGAGAACATCCCCGGCGGCGACCCGGTGACCGTTCTTGACGAGAATCTCGCCGACGATCCCGCCGGTCTGGTGCTGGACTTTCTTGACATCGCTTTCCGCGACCACCTGCCCGGTCGCCACCACGGCACCGGAAAGCTCGGCAAGGAGCAGCCAGACGACAACACCGAAGAAGCCGAAGACAACCGCGAAGCCGCCCGCCGCGACAAGCCTGCGCAAGGAAGGCATCGGCGGCAGATCAGGGTTGGGGGGCATGCTGCTCATCCCACCCCCCTGCCCGAAGCCGGGCCATTCGGATCGCGCCCCGCTGGCCTCGATGCCGGATCCGCCGGTTCATCGGCCACAGGCGGCGCGGCCTTGGCAGGCGGGCGCGGCCCCGTGCCGCTCATTCGGCCGGTCAGAACGGCGCCGGTATTCATCGGGCCGGCGATTTGGGTGCTCGGTTTCTGGGTCCCCGGGTTCTGGCTCCCGGATATCCCGGACGCGGCTGCTACCGGGCCGGCATGCCTTGAGGACGCCGGCGCAGGCCCCGGAAACGGATGTACGGGCGCTGGCGAGGCTTGCGCGGTCTGGGTGCCCTGCGCGGTCTGGGCGGCCTGTTTGCGCATCCCCTCGGCCTGCTCGGCGAGCCGCTTGAGAACCTCATCGCGCGGGCCGATGGTTTTCATCTCGCCATCGGCAACCACCGCGACGAGGTTGACGCTCTCCATGATCCCGCGCCGATGCGACACCGCGACAATGACGCCTTTGCGCGCCCGGATCTGCGCGATGGCGCGCGAGAGGGCGATTTCCCCCTCCTGGTCGAGATGGGCGTTGGGCTCGTCGAGCACGACGAGGAAAGGGTCGCCATAGAGCGCGCGGGCAAGGCCCACCCGCTGGCGCTGGCCGACCGAGAGATTGTAGCCGCCCTCACCGAGCATCGTCGCATAGCCATGCGGCAGGCGCAGGATCATGTCATGGACATTCGCCGCCTGTGCCGCGGCGACGATCGTGGCATCATCGGCTTCGCTGTCGAGCCGGGCGATATTCTCGGCGATGGTGCCCTCGAAGAGTTCGACATCCTGCGGCAGATAGCCGATCAGCTTGCCGATCATCGCCTGCGGCCATTGATCGAGCGGGGCACCATCGAGCCGCACCGCCCCGGCCATCGCCGGCCAGGCCCCGACCAGCGCGCGCGCGAGCGTCGATTTTCCCGCTCCGCTCGGCCCCATCACCGCCAGCCCGTCGCCAGCATTCAGCCGGAAGCGCACGTTCCGCAACGTCGGCACGCGCGAGCCGGGCGGGCCGACCACGATATCCTCGACGCTGACGGTGCTCCGGGCAACCGGCAGGTCGATCGTTTCCTGGGGGTCGCCCACCAGCTTAGCCAGCTCTTCGAGCCGGGTCCGCGCCTGCCGCGCCGCGACGAACAGTTTCCAGTTGCCGATCGCCAGTTCGACCGGGGCCATCGCCCGGCCCGAAAGGATCGACGACGCGATGATCGCGCCGGCGCTCATCTGGTTCTTGAGCACGAGGTAGGCGCCGAGCCCGAGGATCGCCGATTGCAGCATGATGCGAAACACTTTGGAGATGCTGCCGAGCGTCGTCCCGACATCGGACATCCGCTGGCTGGCCTTGAAAAGATCGCCCGATGCCCGGAAAAACCGTGCCGCGGCACGATCGGCAAACCCCATCGCCCGGAGAACCTCGACATTGCGGCGGCTGGTCTCGACCGCCTGTTGCCGCCGCGCCGACGCCAGCGTCGCCTCGCGGGATGGCTCGCGCAGCCGCGCCTCGCTCATCAGCGTCAGGACGACAAGAACCGGCATCCCTCCGAGCGATAAAAGCCCCAGCCAGGGATGCAGCAGAAAAATGAACGCGAGGTAGAACGGCATCCACGGCAGATCGAGAAACGCGATCGGCGCCTGCCCGGACATGAACGCCCGCACCGATTCCATGTCGCGCACCGGCTGGGTGACTTCGGCGGCGCTGCGCCCGGCGAGCGGCAGGCGCAGCAGGAGATCATGCACCGGCTGGAGAAGATCGCGCTCGATCCGTGCCCCAACCCGGGTCATAACCTGGCCACGGATGATTTCCAGCACGCCCTGCAGCGCGAACAGCGCCAGCGCCAGCGCCGAAAGCGCGATCAGCGTCGCGACGCTGCGGCTCGCCAGCACCCGGTCGTAGACCTGCAGCATGTAGAACGAGCCGGTGAGCCCGAGGATGTTGACCACGCCGGAAAACAGCGCCACCGCCACCAGAGGTCCGCGCGAAATCGCGATGGCATCGGCAACCGGACTTCGCTGGGCAGTGCGGCGACGGATCATTCTATACGTCCAGGTACGATGGCGGTCTGGCGAGCTGTTCCAGGAATAGAGGCAAGAATCATTGTCAGAAAAACACGGCTGATGAGGTATCAGCTTTCGGGTTATTCAGGCAGTTCTTTCGCCGAAGCCCCTGCTGTGACGCTCCGGGCCATCATCGCCGGAGCCCCGTTCAGCGATTACGCCCGCCGCCGCCAAGAAAATCGGCATAGGCGATCTCAAGGCCGGCCCGCAGGGAAGTGGTGGCCTGCCAGCCCAATGCTTTCATCTTGGAGACATCCAGCAGCTTGCGCATCATACCGTCCGGCTTCGATGTATCGAAGACCAGCGCCCCGTTGAAGCCGATGACATCGGCGATGGTTCGAGCCAGTTCGGCAATCGTGATATCTGTTCCTGAGCCGACATTCATGAAATTGTCGCCGGAGTAGGTCTCCATCGCGTGGATGGCCCCTTCGGCGAAATCATCGACGAACAGGAACTCGCGCCGCGGCGTTCCGGTCCCCCAGATCACCACATCCGGCGCATTGTTGAGCTTTGCTTCATGAATCCGGCGGATCAGCGCAGCAATCACGTGGCTGTGTTCGGGGTGGTAATTGTCGCCAATCCCGTAAAGATTGGTCGGCATCAGCGAAATGTAATCCGTCCCGAACTGGCGGCGATAGGCTTGCACGAGCTTCATCCCGGCGATCTTGGCGATGGCATACCATTCATTGGTCGGCTCGAGCGTGCCGGTGAGCAAAGCTTCTTCGGTGATCGGCTGGGGGGCATTGCGCGGGTAAATGCAGGACGAGCCGAGATAGAGCAGCTTCTCGACACCGGTCTTGTGCGCGGTTTCGATCAGATTTCCGGCGATCATCATGTTGCGATAGAGAAAGTCGCGCGGAAAGGTCTTGTTGGCGTGGATCCCGCCAACCTGTGCGGCAGCGATGATCACCACCTGAGGCCGATTGTCGGCAAACCATCTCTCGACAGGCTCCTGGCGCTCGAGATCCAGCTCCTGCCGCGTCGCCACGAGAGGGTTCATCCCGCGCGCGCCAAGGGCCCGCATGATCGCACTGCCAACCATTCCGCGATGGCCGGCGACATAGATCGACTTGCCTTGAAGATCGAAGAGCTTGCTCATTTTTTATCCTCGCCCCGACTGGCGTTCGCGGCGCTCGGCGGCGACGGTATGCAGATCGGCCTCGACCATCTCGCGAACGATATCCTCGAAGCCCATTTCGTGTTTCCAGCCCAATTTCATGTAGGCTTTGCTGGGGTCCCCGATCAAGAGATCGACTTCCGTCGGCCGGAAATATTTTGAATCAATCGCAACACGTTGATTGCCGGTTTTGATGTCAAACCCGATCTCGTCGACGCCAGTCCCCTTCCAGCCGATCGTCACGCCGACCGCGGCAAACGCGCGCTCGACAAACGCGCGCACCGAATGCGTCTCACCGGTCGCGAGCACGTAGTCATCGCCTTCGGGCTGCTGCAGCATCCGCCACATGCCTTCGACATAATCCTTCGCATGGCCCCAGTCACGTTTGGCATCAAGGTTGCCAAGATGCAGCATCTCCTGAAAGCCATGATGGATCGCCGCCACCGCCCGTGTGATTTTCCGCGTGACGAAGGTTTCGCCGCGCAAGGGGCTTTCGTGGTTGAAGAGAATGCCGTTGGAGGCGTGGATGCCATAGGCCTCGCGGTAGTTCACCGTGATCCAGTAGGCGTAGATCTTCGCGGCGGCATAAGGCGAGCGCGGGTAGAAGGGCGTCGTCTCGCTCTGCGGCACTTCGCGCACCTTGCCGTAAAGCTCGGAGGTCGATGCCTGATAGAAGCGGGTCTTCTTCTCCATCCCGAGAATGCGGATTGCCTCCAGCAGCCGCAGCGTGCCGATCGCGTCGGCATTGGCGGTGTATTCCGCCGTCTCGAAGGAAACCTGCACATGGCTCTGCGCCGCGAGATTGTAGATCTCGTCCGGCTGGGTTTCCTGAACGATGCGGATCAGGTTCGTCGCATCGGTCATGTCGCCGTAATGCAGTAAAAACCGCACGTCCCGCTCGTGCGGGTCCTGATAGAGATGGTCGATGCGCCCGGTGTTGAACGACGAGGACCGGCGCTTGACGCCATGGACGCGGTAGCCCTTCGCCAGCAGCAATTCCGCGAGATAGGCGCAATCCTGCCCGGTGATCCCGGTTATCAGAGCGGTCTTTGACATGAGTTGATCCCGAATTTCGCTGGAGCAGAGCCAGCCCTTCACGCGCCTGCCATAAAGAGTGTGGCTCCAAAATGCCAGCGCGAAGGCACCGGGGCCGGGCCTCAGCCACCCGGAGGAGGCTTGGCACACCAGCCTCCAGCCGCTAGACACGCGATGAGCAGAAGCGAGCCTGAGCATGTCGAGCAGCCAGACCAAGTCCCTCCCGAAGCGCGTGCTGGTGACAGGTGCGGCCGGGTTCATCGGCATGCACATGGCCCGGCTGCTGCTGGATGGCGGCGTCGAGGTGCTCGGCATCGACAACCTCAATGCCTATTATGATCCCGCGCTCAAGCACGCGCGGCTCGAAACGCTCAAAGGCCGGAACGGGTTCTCCTTCGAGAAGCGGGCGATCGAGGACCGCGACGGCATGATGCGGCTTTTTGCCGATTTCCGCCCCGATTGCGTGGTGCATCTCGCCGCCCAGGCCGGTGTCCGCCATTCGCTGGACGCGCCGTTTGACTATACGCGGGCGAATATCGACGGGTTCCTGTCCTTGATCGAGGCGGCCCGACACCACCCGGTCCAGCACTTCATCTATGCGTCGTCCAGCTCGGTCTACGGCTCCAACACGAAAGTGCCGTTCAGCGAGGAGGACCCGGTGAACCACCCCGTCTCGCTTTATGCCGCGACCAAGCGCGCGAACGAGTTGATGGCCGAGACCTATGCCCATCTCTTCGCCATTCCGATGACCGGGCTGCGGTTTTTTACGGTCTATGGCCCGTGGGGTCGCCCGGATATGGCGATGTGGAAATTCACCGATGCGATTCTCGCTGATCGTCCGATCGAGGTTTTCGACGAGGCCGGCATGAGTCGCGATTTCACCTATGTCGACGATATCGTCGGCGCCATGCTCCAGCTCATTCCGCTTCCGCCGCAGACCGAAGGCGCGCAGAGCCCGCACCGCATCCTCAACATCGGCAACAATCGCGCCGAACGGCTCGGTGATTTCATTGCGGCGATCGAAGCTGCCTGCGGCAAGGCGGCAATCAAGCGCCATCTGCCCCGCCAGCCCGGTGATGTTCCAGCGACCTTCGCCGATATCTCACGGCTCCAACGCCTCACAGGTTTTGCACCGAAAACATCCATTGCGGATGTCGCGCAACGGTTCGTGCGCTGGTTTCTGGACTACCAAATGCGCATTGCCCCTTAGGCTG
>CAZNAT010000008.1:1694-73369 GCA_964571245.1 uncultured Methylobacterium sp. | reverse complement strand
CGTGCGACACAAAACCGGTTTCCACTTTTGCGCAACCTGCTCTAGAAGCACCCGGTGCCCGCTTCCGGGTCCTGGAACTCCGCAATGCCCGATACGCTGTCCGTCGCCACCTGGAACATCAATTCGGTCCGGCTCAGGCTCGATCAGGTCTTGCGCTTCCTGGCCGAACAACAACCGGATGTGCTGTGCCTGCAGGAAACCAAATGCCCGGATGACGTGTTCCCGCATGCCGCGTTTGAGAAGGCCGGGTATCGGCACCGCGCCATCGCCGGGATCAAGGGCTACAATGGCGTCGCCATTCTCTCGCGATTGCCGCTTGCCCCCCTCGGCGCGCGCGAAATGTGCAGCAAGCCGGATGCGCGGCATATCGCAGCCCGGATCGGCGAGGGCGCAAAGGCCATAACCCTGCACAATTTCTATGTCCCCGCCGGCGGCGATATCGCGGATCCCGACGCCAACCCGAAATTTGCCCATAAGCTCGCGTTCGTCGAGGAGCTCCGGCGTTTCTCGGAAGGCTCCCGCACGACCGAGCCGCGCGCGATCCTCGTGGGTGACCTCAATATCGCCCCGCTCGAACATGATGTCTGGAGCCACAAGAAACTGCTCGATATCGTCAGCCACACCCCTGTGGAGACCAGGGCCCTGACCGAAGTCCTCAACGCCGGGGACTGGGTGGACGCGATGCGGGTCCTCAAGCCCGAACCGGAAAAGGTCTATTCCTGGTGGAGCTATCGCTCCCCGGATTGGGAAACGCGCGATCTTGGCCGCCGGCTTGACCATGTCTGGCTCGGAAAGGGGCTGGGCGCGGGGCTGAAAACCGGGCAGGTCTTCCGCGAGACCCGTGGCTGGGAGCGCCCGTCGGATCACGTGCCGGTGCTGGTCACACTGGAGATCGATTGAGCGGCAACTGGTCCACCGGTTGCCAGTGATAAGGAGCGAACGCCGATCTGCAAGGATCGACATTTCTGAAAGGATCGACATTCGATCCTTCCATTTGATTTTGCACCCGCTTTTTCCGCCAACCGGTATCCGCTTGGCGGGCGGATGCTTTAGCCGACCACCTTGCGCAGCTTGGCGGAAAGACCGCGCACCTGCCCGGCGAGAACATCGCGCAGAACCGCGGCGCTCTCGGGATGGGCATCGAGCACCTTGAGCATCAGATCGCGCGAGAAAACCAGCGCCACCACCGGATCCCGGGTAATGGCGGTTGCCGGTCGTTCAAGCGGGGTGAACATCGCCAGCTGGCCGATCAGCGTGCCCGGTCCGAAGACATAGGGCGAGGGCGAGCCATCATCGGCAGGATCAAGCACGACCTCGCCGGAAACGATGAGATAGCCCGAGTCGGCCCGCTCGCCGCGCCGGAACAGGATGTCCCCCGCCCGGAACTGCTTGCGAACCCCGGAGAAGGCGAGCAGCCGCAGCGCCTCCGGGTCCACCGATCCGAACAGCGGGATGGCTTTGAGCATCTCAATGACGTCGTCGAGCCTCATGATACCCCTATTGATCCGCCGTCTTTCCACCGCCTCGGGTGTGGTCTTTCCTGTCGAAAGACCTCCTTCGCGTATTCCAGGCGCTATCAGCATCCGCGCCACCGCCAGCGATTACGGAACGAGCTTGTAGCCACCGCTCTCGGTCACGAGAATTTTCGCCTTGCCCGGATCGCCCTCGATCTTTTGGCGCAAGCGATAGATATGGGTTTCCAGCGTATGCGTCGTCACATTGGAGTTGTAGCCCCAGACTTCCTGTAACAGCACATCCCTGCCGATCACGCGCTGCCCGGCGCGGTACAGGAACCGCAGGATCGCGGTTTCCTTTTCCGTCAGCCGGATTTTTGTGCCCTTTTCGGTGACCAGCAGCTTCGCGCCCGGCCGGAAGCTGTAAGGCCCAACCGTGAAAATCGCGTCGTCGCTGGCTTCATGCTGGCGAAGATGCGCGCGGATGCGCGCGAGCAGCACCGCGAAGCGGAACGGCTTGGTGACGTAGTCATTCGCGCCGGCTTCAAGCCCCAGAATGGTGTCGGCCTCGCCGTCATGCCCGGTCAGCATGATGACGGGCGAACGAAACCCGTTCTTACGCAGGATTTTCACCGCTTCCCGGCCATCGATATCCGGCAGCCCGACATCCATGATGAGAAGATCAAAATGGTCGCCCTTCGCCATCTGAACCGCGTTCGTGGCGGTATCCGCCTCCTTGATCTGAAACTCGTCATAGAGCCGCAACTGCTCGACGAGCGCGCTGCGCAGCTCGGAATCGTCGTCGCAAACCAGAATTTTCCGGATATTACTCATAAGGCTCCTCGGATCGCTCCGTTCCGCTCAACACGTTGAACCGCCGCCGGCAGAAGAACACCATGGCGCAGAAAGCATGCACCATGGCAGCCGACAGGTTGTGCCGAATCGTGCAAAAATGGCAAGCTCGAACCGGGTTTTAAAGACTTTGACGCCGGATCTCACAAAGTTGTGCGACCGGCTTGATGCAGGATAGGGAAGAATCGATGCGCAGGAGCATTACAGCGACCTTCGTCGACAGGACGGGCTTCACCGCGTCGGGTCGCGTCCCGCACCACGGGCGGCTCCGGTTCGGCATGGTCTCGATCCCCTGTCGCATCGGGCGATCCGGCGTGATCCACGCCAAGCGGGAGGGCGATGGCGCGACACCGGCCGGTACGCTCCGCATCGTCCGCGGCTTCTGGCGGCGCGACCGGCAATTGCCGCCGATGACCGGCATCCCGTTGCGCCCCATCCGCGCTGGCGATGGCTGGTGCGAGGTGCCAGGGGACCGAAACTACAACCGGATGGTCAAAAAACCCTACGCCGCCAGCCACGAGGACATGATGCGGCAGGACAACCTCTACGATGTCGTGCTCGAATTCGACTGGAACCGCCGGCCACGGCAGCAGGGCAAGGGCAGCGCGATCTTCTTCCATCTGACCCGCGAAAATCGCGGGCCGACCGCAGGCTGCATTGCGGTGGAAAAGCGGTTTGTGGCCGTTGTTCTCGCCAAACTGACGCCCCGGACCCGGTTCGTGGTGCGCTGATCCCGGAGTCAGCCTTGCGCCCGGAGTGGCGGACGCGCGCCGAATATCGCCGAACCGATGCGCACATGCGTGGCCCCGAGCTGGATCGCAGCGTCAAAATCCGCGCTCATACCCATCGAGAGCACAGCAATCCCGTTCCGCCGTGCGATCTTGCCAAGCAGCGCAAAATGCGCCGAGGGCGGCTCATCGATCGGCGGTATGCACATCAGGCCGTCGATCGCCAACCCGTGCGTTGTTCGGCAGCGCTCGATGAAAGCATCCGCCGCATCCGGGAGAATGCCGGCCTTTTGTGGCTCGGCGCCGGTATTGACCTGCACATAAAGGCGCGGCGCGTGGCCGGTCTTCCCGATTTCCCTGGCGAGGGCCGCAGCCAGCGATTCGCGGTCGACGGTCTCGATGACATCGAACACGGCGACGGCCTCCCTGACCTTGTTGGTCTGCAACGGACCAATGAGGTGCAACTCGATGCCCGGATAACGCTGGCGCAGGTCCGGCCATTTCTCTTGCGCTTCCTGAACGCGATTTTCGCCGAAAACCCGCTGCCCAGCCTCCAGCGCCGGGATGATGTCATCGACGGGCTTGGTCTTGGAAACCGCCACCAGCATCACCGAGCCCGGCCTTCGGCCATAGTCACGCTCCGACCGGGCGATATCGGCACGGATTTCGGCGAGATTGTCAGCCACGCTCCGTTCACCACGTGTCGCTTCGGTCATGCCGATCTCCCGCTTTTCGCCGTGTCGCCCGCTTTTCACCGCGCAAGCGCGCGTTCGCGCCGGGGGTGACGATGAATCCTCGTTGACCGCAAAGACGGAATGATGTCCATACCCAATCGAATTCGTCGTTGCTTCCCGGTGATTTCCGGGCATTGCTTCGGCCTGCCCCATCCCAATCCGGGCACAGGTTCAGCGTGCCGACACCCGATAATCCGAGACCCGATAACCCGATGCGCGAGAATCCTTCCAATCGCCGCTACAACTTCCGCGAAGCCGAAGCCCGCTGGCAGAAAACCTGGGATCAGGGAAAAGTCTTCGAGACAAGGACCGATGATCCACGTCCGAAATACTACGTCCTCGAGATGTTTCCCTACCCTTCCGGCCGCATCCACATGGGCCATGTCCGCAACTACGCGATGGGCGACGTGGTAGCCCGGTATCGCCGCGCCAAAGGCCATGCCGTGCTCCACCCGATGGGCTGGGACGCCTTCGGCATGCCGGCCGAAAACGCCGCGATGGAAAAGAACAGCCACCCGGGCACCTGGACCTACGCCAATATCGCGACCATGAAAGGCCAGCTGAAGTCGATGGGCCTCAGCCTCGACTGGTCGCGCGAATTCGCGACCTGCGAGCCGAAATACTATAAGCATCAGCAGCGGATGTTTCTGGATTTTCTCAAAGCCGGGCTCGTGGCGCGCAAGACCTCCAAGGTGAACTGGGATCCGGTCGACCACACCGTACTGGCGAACGAACAGGTCATCGATGGGCGCGGCTGGCGCTCCGGCGCGCTGGTCGAGCAGCGCGAGCTGACGCAATGGTTCCTGAAGATCTCGGATTACTCCGAGGAACTCCTCTCCGCGCTCGACGGCCTTGATCGCTGGCCCGAAAAAGTCCGGCTGATGCAGGCGAACTGGATCGGCAAGTCCGAAGGATTGAGCCTGCGCTGGGCGCTGGTGGAAGGCACCGCGCCTGCCGGCTTTGACGAGCTGGAAATCTACACGACGCGGCCGGACACGCTGTTCGGCGCGAGCTTTATGGCGGTTGCGGCGGATCATCCGCTGGCAAAGGCCGCCGGAGCACGCGACCCGGCCCTGCTGACGTTCCTTGAGGAATGCCGCCGGATGGGAACCTCGCAGGCGAGCGTCGATACCGCCGAAAAGAAGGGCTACGACACCGGCATTCGCGCGGTCCACCCGCTCGATCCCACGCAGGAAGTGCCGGTTTACGTCGCCAACTTCATCCTGATGGATTATGGCACCGGCGCGATCTTCGGCTGCCCGGCGCATGACCAACGCGATTATGATTTCGCGATCGCCTATGGCCTGCCGATCAAGCCGGTGATCCGTACGCCAAGCGAATCGGATCTCGAAGCCAATGCGGCCTTCGAACGCCAGAATCCGCCGACGGATGGCGATGGCATCCTGTTCAACTCCGGTTTTCTCGATGGCCTGACCGTCGAGGCCGCCAAACAGGCGGTGGCCAAGCGTTTCGAGTCCGAATCAAAGGGCGGCCGCCCCGTCGGTCAGCGCAAAGTCAATTTCCGGCTGCGCGATTGGGGCATTTCGCGTCAGCGCTACTGGGGCTGCCCGATTCCGATCGTCCATTGCGATGATTGCGGCATCGTTCCGGTGCCGAATTCGGCCCTTCCGGTCATCCTGCCGGAGGATGTGACCTTTGACGTCCCCGGCAATCCGCTCGATCGCCATCCCACCTGGAAGCACACGAACTGCCCGGGTTGCGGCAAGCCCGCGCGTCGTGAAACCGACACCATGGACACTTTCGTGGATTCGTCGTGGTATTTCGCCCGTTTCACCGACCCCTTCAATGCCGAAAACCCGACCACGCCGGAGGCCATCGCCAAGTGGCTGCCGGTCGACCAGTATATCGGTGGCATCGAGCACGCGATCCTGCATCTCCTCTATTCGCGCTTTTTCACCCGCGCGATGACGATGACCGGGCACGCCTCACTCAAGGAGCCATTTCAGGGGCTGTTCACGCAGGGCATGGTGGTGCACGAGACCTACCGCTCCGAGGCCGGTGCCTGGCTGTCCCCGGTCGAGGTGCAGATCGAGAGCGGCGATAACGGTCGGCGCGCGTTCGAGATCGCCACCGGCAAGCCGGCCATCATCGGCTCGATCGAGAAAATGTCGAAATCGAAGAAGAATGTCGTCGATCCCGACGACATCATCGAGAGCTATGGCGCGGATACCGCGCGATGGTTCATGCTCTCGGATTCGCCGCCCGAACGCGACGTCATCTGGAGTGAAGAAGGGGTTCAGGGCGCCTCACGCTTCGTCCAGAAGATCTGGCGTCTGGTCGGCGAGGCCAAGCAGCTCCCCGTGACCTCCGCACCCTCTCCGGGCAGCGCTGAGCAGGTTCATCCCGTGAAGAAGGCCGCGCACAAGGCCATCGTCGCGGTCGGGGATGATCTGGAGCGGCTGCGATTCAATCGCTGCATCGCGCATGTCCACGACCTCTCCAATGCCATTTCAGCCGCGCTGTCGGAAGCCGCAAGCCCGGCGCGCGATGAGGCGATTCGCGGGGCGACGCGGATCATGGTGCAGCTTTTCGCGCCGATGATGCCGCATCTGGCGGAGGAATGCTGGCCCGAGCTCGGCGGCACCGGGTTGATCGCCAATGCCGCCTGGCCGAAGGCGGATGCGGCGCTGATCGTCGAGGCCACCATCACGCTGCCGATCCAGATCAACGGCAAGAAGCGCGGCGAGATCGACGTCCCCGCCGAAGCCGGCGTCGAGGCCGTCGAGGCGCTTGTTCGGGCCGATGCCAAAGTCGTTGCCCTGCTGGAAGGCAAGGCCATCCGCAAGGTGATTGTGGTAGCGAAGCGGATCGTGAATATTGTCACTTGATGAGATGGACGCGCCCCGGCACCGCCGTGGCCCGTCGGAGGGAACCAGCATGATCCGGTCGAACCACACCCGCCCTGCCGCGCTGGTTGTTTTGGCGGGCCTACTTGCGGGCCTGCTTGGCGGCTGCATCCAGCCGGTCCATGCCCCGAGCCTCGGCGGCGGCTCAAGGGCGAGCGAGCGGCTCGCTCAGGTCACGGTCGACCGGATCGACGGCTATCTCGGCTATGCGCTGAAGTCCGAGCTCGACTTTCTTCTGACGGGCGGCGCGAGCCCGACGAGGGGCGGGCGCTATCTGCTGAAGATCAAAACGGCGCAAACCAAGGCCTCCAGCGTCATCGACGCCTCGACCGGGCGCGCCCAGATCGCGACGTTGCAGATCGAAGCGGTCTATGTCCTCGTCGATCAAAAGCAGGACGGCAAGATCAAGGCCTCCGGCAAGACGTTTGCCTCGGCCTCGTTCGATCGCTCACAGATGCGCTTCGCGACCCTGCGTGCCGAGCGCGATGCCGAGGAGCGTGTCGCAAAATCGCTGGCCGAACGCCTGCGCATCATCATCACCACCGCCCTGGCCAAGGACTCTCCGGCCAGTGCCGCCGCCCCGCCGGCGCTCTCGCCCCCGGATCCGGACGAGAAGGCCAGCGAGCCCGGCGACGAAAACTAGGCCGACCTCCATGACTGCGGTTCGCCCGGGCGATATCCAGCGTTTTATCGCTTCGGGCTGTCGCTCAGTGCCACTAGTTCTCGTCCACGGACCAGACGAAGGCGCCGTTCGCACGCGCGTGCGCGCCATGGTCACCACGATCCTCGGTCCGGACGCGGATGCCCTCAACCGGGTGGATTTTGACGCGGAAACGCTGAATGCCGACCCTGCGCGGCTGCTCGACGAAGCCAATGCCATCAGCATGTTCGGCGGCAAGCGGGTGATTGTCGTCTCTCAGGCCGGTCGCCTGCAAAAAGGCGTCTGGCTCCCTCTGATCGATGTGCCGCCGATCGATTCAACGGTGATCTTTCAGGCCGACGATCTGGCAAAAACCTCACCGCTGCGAACGGCCTTCGAACAGGGGGCTGCGATGGCCGCCATCACCTGCTATCCGCCGTCACGACAGGATCTCCAGGAGCTGATCGACACGCAGGCAAAAGCGGCAGGGCTTTCCATGACGCCCGTCGCCCGGGCCTATCTCGTCGATCTGCTCGGCTCGGATCACGCCCTGTCCGAAATGGAAATCGACAAGCTCCTGCTTTACTGCCGCGGGCAGATCGCGGTCGAGGTCGCGGATATCGATGCCCTGATCGCCGATTCGTCCGATCAGGCCGGAAGCGAACCGATCGACCGGGCTTTCGAGGGTAAGCTGGAAGAGCTGGAACACGTCGCGCTGCGGTCGTTTCGGGAGGGAATCAATCCATCCGGGCTGATCGCCCTGGCCATGAACCACGCGATGCTGTTGAGGCGGCTTGCTGTATCGAAGGCTGGCGGCTCGCTGGATACCGCCATGCGAAATGAGCGTATCTTTTTTCGCCGGCAAGACCGTGTCCGCGCCCAAACCGCGCGCTGGGACCTGCCGATGCTGGCAAAGGCGATCGAAACCCTGGCCGGCGCCCAGGATCAAGCCCGCCGGACCCCCGCGATCGAGGAAACCGTGACCGTGCGGGCGCTGTGGTCGATCGCGCTGGCGTCACGCCGGCGATGAGCCGCCCTGGGCGAGTTTATGGCTGAGCAGCTCCAGCTGCTCCAGCGTACGATAGCGGATCCGCACCGTGCCGCCCGCCTCGCCCCGATGCTCCACCGACACCACAAGACCAAGGATTTCCGACAGGCGCTTTTCGAGCGCGGCAGTATCGGCATCCCGTTCCGGCGGTTTCCGCGCCTTTTTAGCGCCGTCATCCGGGCTCTCGGCCTCGCGCTGCGCGATCCGCTCGACATCCCGGACCGTCAATCCCTGGTCAACAATCCGACGTGAAACCAGTTCCGGATCCGAAACGGCGAGCAGTGCGCGCGCATGACCGGCGGAAATCGCGCCGGAGGCAACCTTTTCCTTCACGCCTTCCGGCAACCGGCCAAGCCGCATGGTATTGGCGACATGACTGCGGCTTTTGCCCATGACCTTTGCGAGATCGGCCTGCGTGTAGCTGAACTGCGCAATCAGGTTCTCGTAGCCGCGCGCCTCATCGAGCGGATTGAGATCCGCGCGCTGGATATTCTCGATGATCGCGAATTCGAGCGCCTGCCGATCATCCGCCTCGACAATAACAACCGGAACATCGTGCAGGCCGGCCCGCTGGGCTGCCCGCCACCGGCGCTCGCCGGCGATGATCTCGAAGGCGTCGGCGACCCCGACGACACCACGGACGATGATCGGCTGAATAATGTCACGCTCGCGAATCGAAGCGGTCAGCTCCTCGAGTTCGGCTTCCGGAAACGACTGCCGGGGGTTTTGGGGATTGGCGCGAAGAAATTCGATGGGAACGCGCCGCTGGGCGCGGTTGCGCGCCTCGGCATTTTCCTCATTGCCGACGTCCCCAAGAAGGGCAGCGAGGCCGCGCCCGAGACGCATACGTGGATTATCTTCGGCCATGGAAGCGCCCTCCGCTTATCTTGGTTATTCAGCCGCCTGAAGCAGCCGCTCGCGCTGGATGACTTCGGACGCAAGCTTCAGATAGGCCTGGCTACCGGCGCACTTGAGATCGTAGAGCAGCACGGGTTTGCCGTAGGAAGGCGCCTCAGATACCCGGACATTCCGCGGAATCACCGTCTCAAACACCTTGGCTCCCAGAAACTGCCGGACGTCGCGAATGACCTGATTGGCAAGATTATTACGGGGGTCAAACATCGTCAGAACCACGCCGTGAATTTCAAGATCTGGATTGATGCTGCTCCGGACCTGTTCAACCGTCTTGAGCAGCTGGCTCAGCCCCTCCAGCGCGAAGAACTCACACTGCAGCGGCACCAGAATGCCATCCGCCGCCGCCATTGCATTGATCGTCAACAGATTGAGCGAGGGCGGGCAGTCGATGAGAATATAGGAGTACGGCGAACCACCCTGCCGTTCGGACATCGCGGTAATCGCGCTCTTGAGCCGATGCGTACGGTCCTTCTGCGACGCCAGCGTGATTTCCGACCCCAGGAGATCCATCGTCGCGGGAACAATGGAAACACGGGGAACATCCGTCGCGATCGCCGCCTCGACGATGCCGACATCGCCCATCAGCACATCATAAGCCGACAGCTTGCGCGCGCGCATTTCCACACCGAGACCGGTTGAGGCATTGCCCTGCGGGTCGAGGTCAATCAGCAGAACATTTTCCCCGATCGCGGCAAGCGCCGTACCAAGATTGATGGCCGTCGTGGTTTTGCCGACGCCACCCTTTTGATTCGCGACAGTCAGGACCCGTGGATGCATCAGACGTCATTCCTTCACGATTTCAACGCACTAGCCACCCGATATGCCGGCCTTTGCTTGATTTCAGCCTCAAGCCAGGTCACTCAGTCATCGAAACCTCGATGATTCGCGCCTCCGGGTCCGTCACGCTTGGATGAAGCACATAGGTGAAATGCCAGCTTCTTTGCGCCAAGGTCAATTCCTCATCGAACTCCCGCCCCTTGGGAAACAGCCCGATAGCCCCCCTTTTCAACAGGAGATTGGTGTAGCCGAGCAAATCGACCAACGGCGCCAAAGCGCGGGCGGTGATGACATCCGGTTGCGACAGCATTGGCAGGGCGGTTTCGATGCGCGTGCCGTGAACCGTTACCGGCAAAGACAGGGCGGTCGCCACATGGCGCAAAAACGCCGATTTTTTGCCATTGCTCTCGACAAGATGAACTTTCGCAGCTGGTTCTTCGGCCATCAGGCATCCGAGAACCAGACCGGGCAGCCCGGCACCGGACCCAAGATCAAGCCAGTGCCGGGCGGATGGTTTCAGCCGCGCGAGCTGTACGGAATCAAGGATATGCCGCGACCAGATTTCGGGGATGGTCGCCGGAGAAATCAGATTGATGCGCGCCTGCCATTGGAGCAGTAGCGCGACATAGGCCGAAAGACGATCGAGTGTTTCACGTGAAACACCCATTTCATCGACCAGGATGGCCTGGACCTCCAGAAAATCACGGACGCTGCCAGTCTGGTGATCACGACGCACGCTGCGCCTCCCCCGGATATCGACGCAGTACCGCCGCCAGCAAGACCAGCGCCGAGGGCGTCATCCCCTCAATGCCGCCGGCCTCGGCAATGGAACGCGGGCGAATCGATTCCAGCTTGCCGCGCAGCTCGTTGGAAAGGCCGATCAGCGACGCATATGAGAAATCATCGGGAATGATAACGTTGCCATCGCGCTTCAGCCGATCGATCTCCGCATGCTGCCGATCGAGATACACCGAATAATGCGCGTCCGTTTCCAGCGCTTCCCGCGCCCAATCTGGGCATTCCAGCAGGGACGCGTCAATCCGTGCGAGATCAACGAAGCGAGTCCCGGCAAAGGACAGCAACGCCATCCCGTTGCGGCGAACGCCGTCTGCATTGACGGAGAACCCGAAAGTCGCAGCCTCCTGAGGGCTCACGGAGATCGAGAGCAACCGATCCCGGAACCGATCGAGCGTCTCACGCTTGTCCTCAAAGGCCACGCGGCGCCGGGAGCCAACACACCCCAGCGCGACACCCCGCGCCGACAGCCGCATGTCCGCATTATCCGCGCGCAACGACAGCCGGAACTCGGCGCGGGAAGTAAACATCCGATAGGGCTCGGTTACGCCGAGCCGCGTCAGATCGTCGATCATCACTCCGAGATAGCACTCGGCGCGTGAGAACTCGACAGGACGGCCTCCGGATGCCCGCAGCGCGGCGTTGAGCCCGGCGACCAGCCCCTGCCCCCCCGCTTCTTCGTAGCCGGTCGTGCCGTTGATCTGGCCCGCCAGAAATAGTCCTCTGGCAGCCTTGAGTTCAAGTGTCGGATGCAGTTCTCGCGGGTCAACAAAATCATACTCGATGGCGTAGCCATATCGAAGAATCCGCGTCTTCTCCAAGCCGACGATCGAAGCAATCATCGCATCCTGCACATCATTGGGCAGCGATGTCGAAAGCCCGTTCGGGTAGACCGTTGGGTCATCGAGCCCTTCCGGCTCCAGAAAGACCTGATGCGAATCGCGATCAGAAAACCGTACCACCTTGTCTTCGATCGAGGGGCAGTAACGCGGGCCCCGACCTTCGATGTTCCCCGAATACATCGCCGAGCGGTGCAAATTATCCTGGATGACCCGATGCGTGTGGCTGCTGGTCCGGGTAATGCCGCAAGCAATCTGAGGAGTCTCAATCCGCTCCGTGAGAGTTGAAAATGGTTCCGGAGGCGAATCGCCTTCCTGGGATTCCACAGCCGCCCAGTCGATGGTCCTGCCATCAAGCCGCGGCGGCGTGCCGGTCTTCAGGCGACCGACGTTCAAACCCATGGCAAATAGCCGGGCCGATAGCTTCGAAGCCGGCTTCTCGCCAATGCGGCCGCCGGGCTCCTGTTGTTGCCCCACATGGATAACGCCACGAAGAAAGGTTCCGGTCGTCAACACAACAGCGCCACAGCCCAACGCAAGGCCGCCATTGACGACGACGCCCGCCACTTGACCGTGTCGGATCTCGACGTCGGTGACTTCACCTTCGATGATCTCGATGTCGCCCTGCTCGGCAAGCAACTGCTGCACGGCCAACCGATAGAGCTTGCGATCCGCCTGTGCCCGCGGCCCCCGAACCGCCGGGCCCTTGCTCCTGTTGAGCACCTTGAAGTGAATCCCGGAACGATCAGTCGCACGGCCCATGATGCCATCGAGCGCGTCGATTTCCCGGACGAGGTGGCCTTTTCCGAGCCCGCCAATCGCCGGATTGCAGGACATGATCCCGATGGTTTCACGGGAATGGGTCACCAGCGCGACGCGCGCTCCGAGTCGCGCGGCGGCGGCGGCGGCTTCCGTTCCGGCGTGCCCTCCCCCGACGACGATGACATCAAAACCCCGGCTCATACGATCGGCTCCCCTTCCGGTAATGTTTCACGTGAAACACCGATTATTTTCCGATGCAGAATCTTGAAAACAAAGCACCCAGAATTTCGTCATATTCGATTCGGCCGGTAAGTCGATCGAGATTCCGGCAGGCTGCCCGTAGCTCCTCGGCGCGAAGCTCCAGCGCGTCGGCAGAAGACGCCTTGGCCCGAGAAAGCGCCTCAACAGCGCTTCTGAGCTC
Organism: uncultured Methylobacterium sp.; assembly: GCA_964571245.1. Lineage (GTDB taxonomy): Bacteria > Pseudomonadota > Alphaproteobacteria > Rhizobiales > Beijerinckiaceae > Rhabdaerophilum. The sequence continues at coordinate 60,537 of CAZNAT010000008.1, read as the reverse complement.
CGCTGCCTGCCGTTCGTGTACGACAATCACGGCTTCCGCGCCAACGTGCAGCGATCGATGTGCTCGCGCATGAAGCTCGTCGATCAGTGTCGCCAACCCGGCCCCCGTCTCAACCGAGATTGCCAGCGGGAATTGTCGTGCCGCATCCGAATCGATCAGATCGATCTTGGATCGAACCGCCAGTGCGTCGGGATAGGGACACGCCGTTGCCTTCTCGCTCGCCGGCGTCAGCCAGAGCACCAGATCCGCTGATTCCGCAGCCTGCTGAGCCCGCAGAATCCCGGCGTTCTCCAGAGCATCCGCGCTATCGCGCAGACCCGCCGTATCGGTCAGGATGACCGGCAGCCCCTTCAAATCGAGATGAACATCAATCGCATCGCGGGTCGTTCCCGGAATTGTCGAGGTGATCGCCACCTCTCGCGCAGCAAGTGCGTTCACCAGACTGGATTTACCGGCATTCGGCGGTCCCAGAACGGCGATGCGAAACCCCCGTCGAATCCGCTCCCCTGTCGCAAGGGCGGCCAATGCATCCTCGATTTCCCGGGTCAGGGTCGCGATTTCTTGTTCCGCCTGCGAATCGATGTGTTTGCCAACATCGTCCTCGTCGGAGAAATCGATATAGGCCTCGGTCAGACTGAGGATCGACAGCAGCGAAGCCCGCCATCGCTGGGCCGCCGCACGCAGAGTTTTCTGGTAATGCCGCGCCAGACGCGCCTGCGCCGCCGTTTCCGCCGCCAGAAGATCGCCGAGGGCCTCGACTTCGATGAGGTCCATCTTCCCGTTGATGAAGGCCCGGTGCGTGAATTCACCCGCCTCCGCCGCACGCAGACCACCCAGCTTCGAAAGGCAGGACAGGATTTGACGAATAACGGCAAGGCTGCCGTGAACCTGCATCTCCGCGAGATCTTCGCCCGTGAAGCTGCGTGGCGCGGGGAAAAATAGGAACACCCCCGAATCGATTCGCTCGCCGGTATCCGGATCGCGTATCCAACCGAAGGTCGCGTAGCGCGGCACCGGCAATTTGCCACAGAGCCCTGCCAACGTAGGACCTGCGAGCGGGCCGGAAAGGCGGATCACGGCGATGCCGGAAGCGCCCGACCCCGTGCTCAGCGCATAGATCGTGTCACCCGCCATCGGTCACTCCGGCAGAAGTCAAGTCACCCGGCGGCCACGCCAGGATCAGGTGTTCATCGATTCGAAGAACTCGCTGTTCTGTTTGGTCTGGCGAAGCTTGTCGAGCAGGAACTCGATCGCATCCTGCGGCCCCATCGGGTTGAGAATGCGCCGCAGCACGTAGGTTTTCTGCAACTGGTCACGCGGGGTGATGAGCTCCTCCTTGCGCGTGCCAGACTTGAGAATATCCAGCGCCGGGAACACCCGCTTGTCCGCCACCTTGCGATCGAGCACGATTTCCGAATTGCCGGTGCCCTTGAACTCCTCGAAAATCACCTCGTCCATGCGGCTGCCGGTATCGATCAGCGCGGTCGCGATGATCGTCAGCGAGCCGCCTTCCTCGATGTTACGGGCCGCACCGAAGAAACGCTTCGGGCGCTGCAGGGCGTTGGCATCGACACCACCGGTCAGAACCTTGCCCGACGATGGCACGACCGTGTTGTAGGCTCGACCAAGGCGGGTGATGGAATCGAGCAGAATAACGACGTCCCGCCCGTGTTCGACCAGGCGCTTGGCCTTCTCGATGACCATCTCGGCGACCTGAACATGCCGTGTTGCCGGTTCGTCGAAGGTCGAGGACACCACCTCGCCGCGCACCGAGCGCTGCATATCCGTCACCTCTTCCGGGCGCTCATCGATCAGGAGAACGATGAGGTAGCATTCCGGGTGGTTGCTGGTGATCGACTGCGCGATATTCTGCAGCAGCACGGTCTTGCCGGTGCGCGGCGGCGCGACGATCAGCGCGCGCTGGCCCTTGCCGATCGGCGAAACGATGTCGATCACCCGCGACGACATATCCTTGCGGGTGGGATCGGAATGCTCGAGCTTCAGCCGCTCATCGGGATAAAGCGGCGTGAGGTTATCGAAATGAACCTTGTGACGGGTCCTCTCCGGGTCTTCGAAGTTGATCGTGTTGACCTTGAGCAGCGCGAAATAGCGTTCGCCCTCGCGCGGTGATCGGATCTGCCCCTCGACGGTATCCCCGGTCCGCAACGAAAACCGGCGGATCTGCATCGGGGAAATATAGATATCGTCCGGGCCGGCGAGATAATTCGCATCCGGCGAGCGCAGGAACGCAAACCCATCCTGCAGGACTTCGACGACGCCCTCGCCGATGATTTCGGTGTCATTCGCGGCAAGCTGCTTCAGGATCGCAAACATCAGCTCCTGCTTGCGCATGGTGCTGGCGCCCTCGACCTCCAACGTCTCGGCAAAGCTGAGCAATTCGGTGGGTGACTTGCGCTTGAGGTCGTGGAGCTTGATCTCGGGCATAAAGAATACCTTGCGAGTATGGCCGAGCTGGCGCCCGGACGGAAGAGAAGGGAATACGCTTGCAAATACCGGCCGGGCAACCCGTCTCGGTGGCGATGCTATCGATCAGGATAGCGCGCACGAGCAGCCCTCCGCAGATCGGGGGAAAGCCACCGCCGAGCCTCTAGCGCGTTTTCCCAAGCTTCACAAGGGAGCGACCGCGAATTCCCCCGGCGCGCGAGGTGAGGCCAGCAATGTCGGGGCGCAACAGACTGCGTTGTTCAAACCAGGGTATTCAAACCAGGATATTCGGATCGGATCGCTTCAGAAGGGTTTGACGATCACAAGGACGACAATGGCGATCATCAGAAGCGTCGGCACTTCATTCTGAAACCGGTAGAAGCGCTGCCGATACCGGCGTTCATCGGCCTGAAAATGCCGGAGCCACCGGGCTTGAAACGCGTGGTGAACGCTCATCAGCACCACAAGAGCCAGCTTGGTGTGGAGCCAGCCACCGCGAAACCCGAAACTCGACCAGGCCAGCCACAGTCCGGACAGCCAGGCGACGATCATCGCCGGCCGCATGATGAAGCGGAGCAACCGATGCTCCATGATCTTGAAGCGCTCCGAAGTCTCCGAGCCGACCGGCTCGACGGAATGATAGACAAACAGCCGCGGCAAATAGAGCAGCCCCGCCATCCACGAGATGACGGCGATGACGTGAAGCGCCTTGATCCAGAGCTCGATCACCCCCGCACCTTCTTGATGAGCCTCTCGACATGCGCGATCGGCGTTGGCGGGAGAATCCCATGCCCGAGATTGAACACGTGCCGGGTACCGTGGGTTTGTTCCAGAATCGAATCGATCGCGCGGTCGAGCCGGTCTCCCCCCGCGATCAGCACCAGAGGATCGAGATTGCCTTGCGTAACAACGCCTGCCGGGATCGCCTGGCGTGCTTCCGACAGAAACGTCGCGGTATCCAGCCCGATGGCATCCGCGCTTGTTTCGCTTGCGAATCGGGAGAATCCGCCAGCAATCCCGCGCGGAAAGGCGATCACCGGCACATCCGGGTACCGCGCTTTGACACCGTGGATAATACGGCGGATCGGCGCCTCGCTCCAGAGCCGGAATTCCGCCTCGGGAAGATTACCGGCCCAACTGTCAAAGATCTGGACAACCTCCGCACCCGCCGCGATCTGAAGGGTGAGGTGGAGAATGCAGGCGTCGACCAGCCGATCAATCAGCCCCGAAAACGCCTGAGGGTCGCAATAGGCGAAAGACCTTGCCGCCGCTTGGTCCGGCGAACCACGTCCACCGATCATATAGGTCGCCAGCGTCCAGGGAGCGCCGCAGAAGCCGATCAGCGTGGTCTTGGCGGGCAACAGAGCTTTTACCCCGCGCAAGGCGGCGTAGACCGGTTCCAGCTTCCCAAGATCGAGCGTTCCAGCAAGAGCGGCCAGTCCCGCGCGATTCTCGATCGCATCAAGCCGGGGGCCTTCGCCTTCGACAAAGCGAACGCCTTGTCCGAGCGCATCCGGAATGACCAGAATATCCGAAAAGATGATCGCGGCATCAAAATCAAAGCGCCGGATCGGCTGGAGTGTCGCCTCGATCGCCAGCTCGGGCGTATAGCAAAAATCAAGAAAGCTCCGCGCAGTCGTTCGCAAGGCGCGGTATTCCGGCAGATAGCGGCCGGCCTGACGCATGAGCCAGATCGGTGGCCGAAGCGGAACTGCCGAGTGAAAGGGTTCAAGGAAGGGCTTCACGGAATTGCACGCCTCGGGACTTAAAGAGAAAAGAAGATTCTTTTTCTCTGTTATTTCTCTTAGGCAGCCTTATTGCGAAATTCACTGCTTATCCACAAGCACCAACATAAATCCGGCGAGACCACGCAGCGCTAACCGATTCAAAAATTCGTTTTTATCTAATTGTTTTATAATGGTTTTTCATTCTTTCCAGGATAAGAAAAGCACCAGCTCCCCATTATTCCCGGATCTCGCAATACACCAATCCCGCAGGTTCGCATGGGGAAAAATTCGCGGGCTATCCACAGCCCCGCAAGACCTTTGCGGCGCAAAATCGAAAAACAGCCGGGTTCTCCCCGCTATCCGAACCTTGACAAGCGGCCTGTGCACAAGTCGGTTGAAAACCCTGGAGGCCGGCTAACCACGCGGCCTCGCCCCACTCTGCTTGGCATCAGCCGGAACGAAAAACCATGGGCCGTAATTTTTTCCACCTGCATCTGGTGTCGGATTCGACCGGCGAGACCCTGATCACTGTTGCCCGGGCGGCAACCGCGCTCTACGCGGGAATTTCCCCGATCGAGCACGTCTACCCGCTGGTGCGAACCGACCGGCAGCTTGAACGTGTCCTCACCGAGATCGAAAACGAACCGGGAATCGTGCTCTACACGATGGTCGATCAGTCGCTGGCCGAACGGTTGCGGACCGGATGCGAGGAGCAGAGCTGCCCGAGCCTTTCCGTACTCGAGCCGGTCCATAATCTGTTTTCCTCCTATCTTGGGGTTGCGACCACGCCGAAGGCCGGGGCGCAGCACGTTCTCAACGCCGAATATTTCCGGCGGATCGACGCGCTCAACTTCACGATGATGCATGATGACGGCCAGATGACCGAAAATCTAGATCAGGCCGATGTCGTTCTGGTCGGTGTCAGCCGAACCTCGAAGACCCCCACCAGCATCTATCTCGCCAATCGCGGCATCAAGACCGCCAATGTCCCGCTCGTGCCGCATGTGCCTTTGCCGCCGAATATCGACCAGCTCGTTAAACCTCTGGTGATCGGGCTGGTTGCCTCCCCCGAACGCATCGTCCAGATCCGGCAGAACCGGCTGTTGGCGCTCAACGCCGACGACAAGGATTCCACCTACATCGACCGTCAGTCGGTCACGGAGGAAATCGCGCAGGCCCGACGGCTTTTCGATCGCCACAATTGGCCAGTGATCGACGTCACCCGCCGCTCGATCGAGGAGACCGCGGCGGCGATCATCGATCTCTATCGCACCCATCGCCTGGGGCTGGTCGCGCAATGACGCCGCAGGGTTTGTTCTGGCTGAAGGAACAGCCGTTGGTGCTGGCCTCCGGCAGTGCAGCGCGGCGGGCGCTCCTTGAAGCCGTCGGTATCCCGCTCGACATCCTCAAAGCGCCGATCGACGAGGCTTCGATCGCGGCAACCCTGCTCGAACAGCGCGATGCGCCAAAGGCCATCGCGCTGGCCCTGGCGCAGGCGAAAGCCGAAGCGGCGGCGCAAAAGATGCCGGGCCGCATCATTCTGGCGGCGGACCAGACCCTCGATCACAATGGTGCTCTCTTCATGAAACCGGGGGACCGCGACCACGTCAGGCGCCAGTTGATGCGGCTGCGCGGTGAAACGCACCAGCTTCATTCCGCCGCGGTGCTCCGGGAAGGCAGCACTGTCCTCTGGGCAGGCGTCACCTCTGCTTCGCTCAGGATGCGGAATTTTACGGAAACGTTTCTCGACGCCTATCTCGATGCGATGGGCGATACTGCCTGCGAGACCGTCGGCGGGTATCAGCTCGAAGCCCTCGGGCTGCACCTTTTCGAGACGATCGAAGGCGATCACGCCACAATTCTCGGGCTTCCCCTGTTGCCGCTGATGCATGGCCTGCGCGATCTCCGGTGCCTGGCGCGCTAGGTGCCGAGCCAATTCGCTTGCGGGGCGCCCCGGGCTGGGCTTTAAAGCTCCAAGCTCGAAACGGAAATCTGCTATGCACAAACCCCGGCAAGCGCTGATCATCGGCCATCCCGTCAAGCACGCGAGGTCGCCGCTTGTGCATGCATTCTGGCTTTCCGAGCATGGATTGGCCGGAACCTACGAGCGCGCCGATGTGCTGCCGGGGCAGGTCGGGGCGTTCCTGAAGGCCCTGCCGGCGCGCGGGTTTTCCGGCGGCAATGTCACGGTTCCGCATAAGGAAGAGGCGTTTTCGGCCTGCGACCGGCGAACCGAGGCCGCGCGTATCGCCGGCGCCGTCAATACCTTCTGGTTCGAGGACGGCGCGTTGGTCGGCGACAATACCGATGGCCTCGGCTTCGTCGCGCATCTCGATCAGACCTATCCGGGCTGGGACGCGAACCATCCGCGCATTCTGATCCTTGGGGCCGGAGGCGCAGCGCGCGGCCTGATCATGCCGCTTCTGGCCCGCAATCCCCACAGCATTCTCCTCTGCAATCGCTCGTCGGAGCGGACGGAAGCGTTGATCCGGGATATCCGGGCCTTCATTCCCGATGCGCGGCTCGAAGCCCTGCGCTGGGACGACAGGGAGGCCGCGCTGGCTGCCACCGACCTTGTGATCAACACGACCAGCCTTGGCATGGCCGGGCAGCCGCCGCTCGAGATCGACCTCGATCCCCTGCCTGCCCAAGCGATTGTCGCCGATATCGTCTATGTCCCGCTCGAAACCCCGTTGCTGGCAGCAGCGGCGGCGCGCAGCCTGAGAACCCTCGACGGGCTCGGCATGCTCCTGCATCAGGCGGTGCCGGGCTTTGCGCGCTGGTTCGGGGTCAAGCCCGCGGTTACGCCGGCCTTGCGGGCGCATCTCGTCGCCGATCTTACCGCCAAGGCGGGGTGATCGATGTTCCGCCTCGGGCTGACCGGATCGATCGGAACCGGAAAATCAACGACCGCCGGGCTGTTCCGATCGCTTGGCGTTCCCGTTCATGACGCGGATGCGGCGGTGCATCGGCTGTATTCCGGGGCGGCCGCGCCGCTGATCGAGGCCGAGTTTCCCGGCACCGTCAAGGATGGCCGCGTCGATCGCAAGGCACTGGGGGCGGTGGTTTCCGGCAACCCCGAACGGTTCGCAGCGCTTGAACGCATCGTTCACCCGCTGGTCCATGCCGTGGAACGCGACGCTATCGCCGCCGCAAAGCAACACGGCGCCCGGCTGATCGTGCTCGATATCCCGCTGCTGTTCGAAACCGGAGCCGAAAATCGCTGCGACGCCATCCTCGTCACCCGCGTCGGGCCGGAGGAGCAACGCCGCCGCGTTCTGGCACGGCCGGGCATGGATGAAGCGCTTTTCCACGCCATTCTCGCGCGGCAAATGCCGATGGACGAGAAATGCCGGCGCGCGCATGCGATACTGGATACCGGAGCGGGCCTTGAAGCGGCGCGCTTGGAAATCCGCCACCTCCTGCGGGCGCTTGCGCCCGTGCTTGCCTAGATCCTGACTGGCCGCGATGCGTGAAATTGTCCTCGATACCGAAACCACCGGCCTTGATCCCGCCCGCGGGGACCGCCTGGTCGAAATCGGCTGCGTTGAGCTCGTCAACCGCTTCCTGACCGGGCGGGTTTTTCATCGTTATCTCAATCCCGAGCGGCCGATGGCGCTGGAGGCTTTCGCCGTCCACGGGCTTTCCGATGCTTTTCTGGCCGACAAACCGGTTTTCGCCGCGATTGCGGAAGAATTCATCGAATTCATCGGCGAGGATGTGCTGGTCGCGCATAACGCGTCGTTCGATATGGGGTTTCTCAATCACGAGCTGAAGCGCCTCGGCAAGGGCCCGATCGCGCAAGGCCGGGTCATCGATACCCTGACCTTGGCGCGGCGGAAGCATCCGGGGCAGCAGAACTCGCTCGACGCGCTCTGCGCGCGCTACGGCATCAACAATTCGCGCCGGACCAAGCACGGCGCGCTGCTCGACGCGGAAATTCTGGCGGAAGTCTATGCCGAGCTGACCGGCGGCAAGCAATCGAGCCTTGGGCTTGGCAGTTTTGGCACCGAAGCGGGCTCGGATACTCCGGCGCCCGCCAGAACGGTTGCGCGGCTTGTGCCGGAAATCCCGCAGATCACCCCGGAAGAAATCGCGGAACATCGCGCCTTCATCGCTGAAATGGGCGAGAAGGCGCTGTGGAATACCTATTTGAAGGCCTCGGAAGTCTAAGACCTCGGAAGTTTAAGACCCCGGAAGGCTGAACGCGAAAATCCGCTTCAGGCATCGCGCCGCCCTCTGGCAGTGTGATGCCCCGGTTCAGCCCTCAGCCGGGTTCTAGCTGTTCATCGGGGCGCCCTGCTGGCCAAGCTCGTTCATCCGCGCCTGATAGAGCTGCGCGAAATCGATCGGCTGCAGCAGGAACGGCGGGAAGCCGCCATCGCGGACAGCATTGGCCAGCACCGAACGGGCGAACGGGAACATCAGCCGCGGGCATTCGATCATCAAGACCTGATGGACATGGTTCTCGGGAATATTGGCGAGGCGGAAAACGCCGGCGAAGTTCAGCTCGAAATTGAACAGCAGGCCCTCGCCCTCGCCGGCCTTGCCCTCAAGAATGAGTTCGATCTCGTATTCGCCGGCCATCATCGGCTTGGCGTTCACGTTCACCTGGATCGAGATGTTCGGCGGAGTTTCCTGCGGGCCGAGCGAGCGCGGCGCATTGGGATTTTCGAAGGAGAGGTCCTTCACGTACTGCGCGAGTGCTTCGAGTTGCGGCGCGCCGCCATTGCCTTCGGCCATGTCCATTTCCTGTCATTAGGGCGGCCCGGATGTGGGCGCGCCGCCAGGGAGCCGGCTTCCCGGCACCAGATTTGCGAGGCACCGCTTACACCGATGGCGGCCCGGCCTCAAGCGATGGTTTGCGAGGACGGGGCTTTGTGGCAGGCTTTCTGCGTCTGACCTCCTGCCATTCGCCGGCATCAAGGTCGATCTCGCGCGGCGAACTGGTCTCTATCGCGCCGAAAAGACGCTTCAGAATCGCGTTCTGCAGGCTTGGCGCGAACAAGGCAACGCCGAGCAACGGCGGAATAAGCCCGGGCAGGGTGATGAGAATGCCGCTCGCCACGCCGAAGAAGGCCTGAAAACTCCCTCGTCCGGTCAGAAAGCCGGCACCTGGTTTTAGCTGGGAAAAGCCGCGGATCGTCAGAAAACCGATGAGAAACAGGCCGATCCCGCCTTTGATGCTGAGAAATGCCAGGGTGGCGCCCCAGCCGATCCGGGCGGCAACGAGCTGGATGAGGGCAATCTCGAGCACCAGCCAGCCGCCGAGCAGGATCGTGCCGGCCCGGAGCCATCGCCCCCTGATTGAAAAAGCTGCAGGCATTCGTGCTTTCGCCGTTTTTCGAGGTTTGAATCCAAACGCGGTTTTCGCAATTTCAGACAGGAAACTGCGACTTCATGCCGAAACACGCCATCTAAAGGATAGCGAAGGTTTCGAACAGGCCCTATATGGATGGGTGCGGAACGGTTCCGCTTCAACCGCCAGGATTGTGGCGCCAAGGCTTGCGCCGGGACTTTGATATGCAGAACTTTGACATTCTCACGCTTGTCTTCCTCGGCCTCGCGATTTTCGTGATCTACAAGCTGCGATCGGTTCTCGGAACCCGCACCGGCACGGAGCGCCCGCCGCAAGATCTTTTCGACCGTCGCCCGCCCGCCGATCAGGCTGGTGAGGCGCCGGCGGCCAATGGCGCCAGCAATTTCGTGCCGCTGCCCAATGCCCGCCGCGATGTCACGCCGCCGGCGGTTGTCGAGCCCGAGGCCGTGCTTGCGGGCATCGCTGCCAAGGATTCCCCTGCCTACAATGGCCTCATGGCGATTATCAAGGACGACCAGAGCTTTGATCCGGCCGGGTTTATCGGCGGTGCCCGTGGTGCCTACGAGATGATCGTTCTGGCTTTCGCCAACGGCGACCGGCGCACCCTCAAGGATCTCCTGTCGAAGGACGTGTACGAAGGCTTCGATTCGGCGATCGGCGATCGTGAAAAGCGCGGCGAGAAGGTCGAGACGCAGTTCGTTTCGATCGACAAGGCCGAGATTTCCGATGCGCTTCTCCGGGGGCGCAACGCCCAGGTAACGGTGCGTTTCGTCTCCAAGCTGATTACCGCCACGCGGGATTCGGGCGGTGCGGTGATCGAGGGGAGCCCCGAAAAAGTCATTGATGTCGTCGATATCTGGACCTTCTCGCGGGATGTTTCCTCGCGCGATCCGAACTGGCGCCTGATCGCGACCGAATCGGCGCAGTAACCCCGTGGTGTGGCGGGCGGCTCTTGCCCTCGCCCTGGTTGTTGTCGCCAGTCCCCTCAGGTCGAATTCGCAGATGCCCGCACCAGACCTGACCACAACCCCCGATACGCTTCTCGCCGATCCGCTGTTTGCGCGTCTGCCGGTCGGGGCCGTGGCCCGACCGGTTGGCTTCGCGGCTTTGCCCGGATGGCCGGAGGATGATCACCGGGCTGCGCTCGCGGCCTTTCATCAGACCTGCGCCCCGATCCTCGACGGTACCGCGGCCCTGCGCGATGCCCTTCCGGCGCCGGAAGGGCTGAAAGCGGCCTGCCGCGCCGCACGGGATTTGACGACCGCGGGCGTGAACGACCCCGGAGCCATCCGGCATTTTTTCGAAACGCGGTTCCAACCGGTCGAAATCCGTTCGAAAGACGGTGACGGCTTTCTGACGGCGTATTTCGAGCCGGAAATCGCCGCCTCTCTTGAACGAACCCCGGAATTTCCGGTGCCGGTGCTCGCCCGCCCGGCTGATCTCGTCACGCTCAGGCAGGGCGAGGCCGCGCCGATGCTCGATCCCCAGCTTCAGGCGGCGCGCCGGGGCGCTGCGGGGCTCGAGCCCTACCCGGACCGTCAGGCGATCTGGGGCGGCGCGCTCGATGGTCAGGGTCTCGAAATCGCCTGGCTGCGCGATCACGCCGAGCTGTTCATCACCCAGGTCCAGGGTTCCGCGCGGCTGCTGCTGCCGGATGGCCGGCGCTCCCGGCTCGTCTATGCCGGCCGGAACGGGCATGCCTATACCTCGATCGGCCGACGGCTTGTCCAGCAGGGCGCGATGACGCTGGAGGAGATGAGCCTTGCGAAACTGATGGGCTGGCTGCGCGCCAACCCCGAGCGTGGCCGCGCGTTGATGGAAGAAAACCGCTCCTATGTCTTTTTTCAACGCGATGACGCCGCACCAATGGATCGCGGGCCGATCGGCGGTGCCGGTGTTCCCCTGACGGAAGGGCGTTCGCTGGCGATCGACCGGACGATCTGGCCCTATGGCGTGCCGGTTTTCATCGATGTGAACCCGCTGGTGCCCGAAGGCGGGCGTCATCGCCTGTCGCGGCTGATGATTGCCCAGGATACCGGCTCGGCCATCGTCGGGCCGGCGCGGGGCGATTATTTCATGGGTTCCGGCGCTGCCGCGGGGGATCGGGCCGGGCTGGTGCGCGATGCCATGCGTTTTTTCGTGCTCGCGCCGCGGATGCCCTGACGATGGCATGGATCAAGACGCTGCATGGCCCGAAAGCGGCGGGGCACGAAGGTTCCGGCCCGAAAGACCCGAACAGGAAATCGCCTCCGCCCCGGGTGCGCAAAAAGAAATCGCTGATCGCGCCCGAGGATCACGCCCTCTGGGTACACGTCACGCGTTCGGCAAAGCCGATGCCGGGCCGCCAGGCGCTGGACATGCCGGTGTTTGACGCGGGGCCTCAAGCGGAAGAGCCGCCCCGTGCGCGTTCCCTGCCGCTGCCGGTTCCGGTTCAGCCCAAGGTCCGTACCCTGCCGCCGCTCGCGGGAATCGAAAAGCGGATGGTCAAAGAGGTCGCGCGCGGCAGCCGGGCCATCGATGCCCGGATCGATCTGCACGGGATGCGGCAGGCCGAGGCGCATGGCGCGCTCAACGGCTTTCTCCACCGCGCCCATGCCAATGGCGCCAAGCTTGTGCTGGTGATCACCGGCAAGGGCGGCGGGATCGACGGTTTTGGCGAGGAGCGCGGCGTTCTCAAGCGCATGGTGCCGCATTGGCTCGCGGATCCCGTGCTGCGGCGGCTGGTGATCGGCTTTGAAAACGCGGGGCGCGGGCACGGCGGCGAGGGCGCGCTTTATGTCCGGCTCCGGCGGATGCGGGAGCATGGCTGAGGCCTTGCCCGGCTTGACCTTCGCCTTCATCTCGGCCATGCGAGGCCGCTGACAACCAAAAAGGCCAAACCCATGCCCACCGAACTGGATGTTCTCGCCCTCGGCAACGCGATCGTCGATGTGATCGCCCGCGCGGAGGATGATTTTCTCGTTGCGCAGGGCGTCGCCAAGGGGTCGATGACGCTGATCGACGAGGCGCAGGCCGAAAAACTCTATGCCGCGATGGGTCCGGCGACGATCATCTCGGGCGGGTCGGCGGCGAATACGGTTGTCGGTGCGGCGTCGTTTGGCGGCAGATGCGCCTTCATCGGCCGGGTGAAGGCCGATGCCGTCGGTGATACCTTCGCCCATGACATCGTCAAATCCGGCGTTGCCTTTGGCACCCCGGCGGCGATCGACGGTCCCGCGACCGCGCGCAGCTTCATTCTGGTGACGCCCGACGGCGAGCGGACGATGAACACCTATCTCGGCGCCTGCCAGAACCTTTCCGAGGCCGATATCGACCCCGCGACCGTCGGTCGCGCCAAGGTCACCTATCTCGAAGGCTATCTGTGGGATCCGCCGCAGGCGAAGGCGGCGTTCCGCAAGGCGGCGACGATCGCGCATCAGGCCGGCCGCGAGGTCGCGCTGACGCTGTCGGATTCGTTTTGCGTCGACCGCTACCGGGCGGAATTCCGCGAGATGCTGAAAACCGGCATGGTCGATCTCGTTTTCGCCAACGAGCACGAATTGAAGGCGCTCTACGAGACCGGCGATTTCGATACCGCGCTGGAGGCCCTGCGCGGCGAGGCCAAGCGCGCCGCCGTCACGCGGTCGGAAAAGGGCGCGATCATCCTCGAAGGCAAGTTGACGATCGCCATCCCGGCCTATCCGATCGAGACCCTGGTCGATGCCACCGGCGCGGGCGACGCCTATGCGGCGGGCTTCCTCTTTGGCTACACCAATGGCATGGGGTATCAGAAAGCCGGTCGCCTCGGCGCGCTCGCCGCCAGCCATGTCATCCAGAAGATCGGCGCCCGCCCCGCGCGTCCGCTCAAGGAACTGGCGCAGGAAAACGGGCTGATGTGAGGGCGCTGGCCTGAGACGGCCTTCGGCTCTTTTTCGGGCTGGTATCGCCTCTCGAAAAACCGGGTTCCGGTCGCTCAGTCCGGCTCGTCGCCGCCTTGCGGCGAGCCGGCGTAGGCGAGAAAACTACAACTTCCTCAGCGCCACCTCTTCGATCATATGGCTTTCGCCCTTGCGCAGGATGAGATCGGCGCGCGGGCGGGTGGGGAAGATGTTTTCCTTGAGGTTGGGCAGGTTGATCCGGTCCCAGAGCCCGTTGGCCACGCCAATCGCTTCCTCCTCGGAAATCTCGGCGTAGCGCCGGAAGAAGCTTTCGGGCTTGCGGAAGGCGGTTTGCCGCAGCGTCATGAAGCGGTCGACATACCATTTGCGCAACAGATCCTCGTCGGCATCGATATAGACCGAGAAGTCGAAATAATCGGAAACGAAGGGGATCGGCTTGGCATCGCGCGGCAGTCGTGGCGGCTGGAGCACGTTCAGCCCCTCGACGATCAGGATGTCGGGCCGGTCGATGATGATCTGCTCGCCGGGAACGACATCATAGACCAAGTGCGAATACAGCGGCGCGGTGACATTGCGCTCCCCGGCCTTGATCCTTGCCAGGAACTTCAGCAGCGCCGGCGTATCGTAGCTCTCCGGAAAACCCTTGCGCTCCATCAGATCCAGACGTTTGAGCTCCGAATTCGGCAACAGGAAACCATCGGTCGTGACCAGCGCGACCTTCGGCGTGTTGGGCCAGCGCGCGAGCAGGGCTTCGAGCACGCGCGCCGTGGTCGATTTGCCGACCGCAACCGAACCGGCGACGCCGATGATATAGGGCGCCTTGCCATCGCCCGCGTTGAGGAAGCGCTGCGTCGCCTTGAAAAGCCCTTGTGTCGCCGCGACGTAGAGCGCCAGCAGGCGCGAGAGCGGCAGGTAGATATCCACGACTTCTTCCACCGAAAGCCGGTCGTTGAGCGATTGCAGGCGTTTGAGCTCGGTGAGCGTCAGCGTCAGCGGCGTATCCGCGCGCAGGCCCGCCCATTCCTCGCGGCTGAAAACCCGAAACGGCGAGAGATCAACATCGGGGGAGAGCTTCGAGGTCTCTGCGTCCATCCCAAATCCCCCTGCGCCCGCCACGTTCATCCGGCCCGAAAACAGCCGACGGCCCGAAGACAGCCGATGTTGCCGTCAATCCCGGGTGCGACCGGCTTTTTCCTCGAGACCGGATTGCGCCGTCCGGCGCTGCAATTCGTCGAGCACATCCTGCACGCCGATGCCGGCCATGTGAAGCACGACCAAGAGATGATAGAGAATATCCGCGCTTTCCTTGTTCAGCTCGGCCTTGTCGCCGGCCATGGCCGCGATCACGGCTTCCACGGCCTCTTCACCGAGCTTTTTCGTCGCGCGCGCCATGCCGCCGACCTTGAGCTTGGCGGTGTAGGACTGCGCGGGATCGGCGTTCGCGCGCGCCGCCACGATCGCTTCGAGATCGAGAAGGGAAAAGGTTCCACTCATCGTGGCCTCCTGTCGCTCTGGTCGGGTGTCTGGCCGTCGAGCCGCATCGGAATGCCGGCTTTTGCCATATGCGCCTTGGCTTCGGCGATGGAGAAGGTGCCGTAGTGGAAGATCGAGGCCGCCAGCACGGCGCTCGCCCTGCCGAGGGTGACGCCTTCGACGAGGTGATCTAGCGTGCCGACGCCGCCCGAGGCGACCACCGGGATCGACACGGCATCGCTCACCGCGCGGGTCAGCGCGAGATCGAAGCCCGCCTTGGTGCCGTCGCGATCCATCGAGGTCAGCAGGATCTCGCCCGCGCCGAGATCGGCCACCGCGCGGGCGAACTCGATGACGTCGATCCCGGTCGGGTTGCGACCGCCATGGGTGAAGATCTCCCAGCGCTCGACCTCCCCGTCCTGGCTGACGCGCTTGGCATCGATGGCGACGACGATCGCCTGCGCGCCGAATTTTTCCGCGGCCCGGCCGACGATCGAGCGGTCTTTCACCGCGGCGGTGTTGATCGAGACCTTGTCGGCGCCCGCCAGCATCAACGCCCGGATGTCCTCGACCCCGCGCACCCCGCCGCCGACCGTCACCGGCATGAAGCAGTTTTCCGCAGTGCGCCGGACGACATCGAGGATCGTGCCGCGATCCTCGACGCTCGCGGTAATGTCGAGGAAGCACAACTCGTCCGCGCCCGCCGCGTCATAGGCCTTCGCGCTTTCGACGGGATCGCCGACATCGGTGAGATCGACAAAGTTGATGCCTTTGACGACACGGCCGTTCCTGACGTCGAGGCAGGGGATGATGCGGGTTTTCAGCGTCATGCCGCCCTCCTGCGCTTGATCAGCGCCAGCGCTTCGGCCGCATCGAGCCGACCGTCATAGAGCGCGCGGCCGGTGATCGCCCCGGCGAGGCCAGCGCAATCGGGCTGGGTCAGGCGTTCGATATCCGCCATCGAGGCCAGCCCGCCCGAAGCAATCACCGGGATCGACAGCGCATGGCCGAGTGCGATCGTGCCGTCGAAATCGAGGCCCGAGAGCATGCCGTCACGGGCGATATTGGTGTAGATGATGGCGCTAACACCGGCGTCCTCGAAGCGCCTGCCGAGATCGACAGCGTCGAGATCCGAGGTTTCCGCCCAGCCCTCGACCGCGACCTTGCCGTCGCGCGCATCGATGCCGACAGCGACTTTTCCCGGAAACGCCCGCGCGGCCTCCCGCACGAACGCGGGGTTGCGCAAGGCCGCCGTGCCGATGATGACGCGCGAAATCCCGCGCGAGATCCAGCCTTCGACCTGCGCCATCTCGCGAATGCCGCCGCCGAGCTGCACCGGGAATTTTACCCGCGCCAGAATGCCTTCCACGGCATCGCCATTCACCGCCTTGCCCGCAAAGGCACCATCGAGATCAACGACGTGCAGGGCCTCGAAGCCTTCCGCTTCGAAGCTGGCCGCCTGCGCGGCAGGGTCGTCGTTGAAGACGGTCGCCTGGTTCATGTCGCCCTGGCGCAGGCGCACGCATTGGCCGTTCTTCAGATCAATGGCGGGGTAGAGGATCATCGGTGTCCACTGGCTCAAAAAAGCGCTCTAGGGCGCCCATTTCACGAAATTGGCAAGGAGTTTGATCCCCAGCGCCTGGCTTTTCTCGGGGTGAAACTGCGTGCCGATGATGGTATCGCGCCCGACGATCGCCGAAACCGGCCCGCCATACTCGGCGGTCGCCAGCAAATCACCGGGATTGGCCGGCAGAAGGTGGTAGGAATGCAGGAAATAGGCGTGGGCGCGCTCTCCGAACGAAAGCCCGTCGAGAACCGGGTGCTCGCCGCAGCGTTCCAGCGTGTTCCAGCCCATATGCGGCACTTTCAGGTGCCGCTCGGCAGGGTCCAGCGCCACCACGCGGCCGGGAATCCAGCCGAGCCCCCGGGTTTCGCCGCGCTCTTCGCCGATATCGCTGAGAAGCTGCATCCCGACGCAGATGCCCAGGAAGGGCTTGCCCTTCACCCGGATCTGCTCGTGCAGCGCATCTTCCAGCCCATCCACCATCGCCAGATGGTCCCGGCAGTCGCGATAGGCACCATCACCTGGCAGCACGATACGATCCGCGCTGGCAATCTCGTCCGGGTTCGCCCCCAGCACGATTTGGCCGGAAACCCCGGCCTCATCGAGCGCCCGCATCAGCGCCTTGCCGGCGGAATGGAGGTTGCCGGCGCCATAGTCGATCAGCGCGATTTTCACGAAGGCTTCCTTGAATCCGGGAACAGCCCGATGATCGGTGCGCCCCAGGGGGCGGCCGCAGGCGTGCCGCTTCGCTGGGGCTGCGGTATTGTCGGTGGCGAGGCCGCATCGTTGGCTTCGGCGAAAAACCGCTGTTCGAGGGCATCGAGATCGCCGCCAACGACAAGGCCTTCCTCGGCATAGCCGGCGCGGCGCAGCGCGAGGCGGCGCAGGCTCGCCCCCTCAAGACCCCAGAGCACGGCGACCAGAAACAGCACCCCGAACGGGATGGCCCGCGCGACCGGCAAGGCAGCAACGCCCGCGAGCAGCAGGGCAACGGCGACGAGCGCCAGCAGCCCGGCAATCCAGTGCCGGTGCCAGAGAAGCCAGAGCGGACCGTAGAAGAAAGCGCCCCAGCTCCAGCCGTCGCGCACGAAAACCGCCCGTTCGAGCGCTGCCGCCCGATCAGCGGGCCGAACCGGGACATGAACCGTGTAGCGGGCCATCAGACCGACAAGGTCCCTTTGGTCGAGGGCACCCGGTCCGCGGCGCGGGCATCGCGCTCGGTCGCAAGGCGCAGTACGCGGGCGAGGCCTTTGAAGGCGCTTTCGGCGATATGGTGGCTGTTGAGCCCATAGAGGCACTCGACGTGCAGCGTCACGCCCGCGTTGGACGCAAAAGCCTGAAACCACTCGCGCACCAGTTCGGTATCGAAGGTGCCGATCTTCTCGGTCGGGAAGTCGCAACGGAACACCAGAAACGCGCGGCCGGAAATATCGAGGGCGACGCGGGCGAGCGTCTCATCCATCGGCATCAGGCAATCGGCGTAGCGGGTGATGCCCTTCTTGTCGCCGAGCGCCTTGGCAAAGGCCTGGCCGAGCGCAATCCCGACATCCTCCACCGTGTGGTGGTCATCGACGTGGAGATCGCCGGTTGCGCGCACGAGGATGTCGATCATCGAGTGGCGCGCGAGGAGGTGGAGCATATGGTCGAGAAAGCCGACTCCGGTCGCGATATCCGCGCGGCCCGTGCCATCGAGATCGATCCCGACCTCGATTTTGGTTTCGCCCGTCTCGCGGCTGATCTCGGCGCGGCGCATCGAACTCTCCAGAATATGCTGCGGCGTTCAGCGCCGCTGGCCCGGCTTTAGCGAAAAAGCCGGGCGACGGCAATTCAAGATGATGCCAACAGAAAGGATGCAAGACGATCGATGCAAGACGATCGATCGGCTTTGCAACGGAGGCCGCGAGACCCTACATATCTCGGGAACGCGAAAACCGGAGCTTACCCTTGTCGCAGGACCCATCCCCGAATACCGGCTGGCACGCCACCACCATCCTCATGGTTCGCAAGGACGGGAAAACCGTGATCGGCGGCGACGGGCAGGTCAGCCTCGGCCAGACGATCATCAAGGGCAACGCCAAGAAGGTCCGTCGCCTCGGCAAGGGCGATGTGATCGCGGGTTTTGCCGGCGCGACGGCGGATGCCTTCACGCTGTTCGAACGGCTGGAGGCGAAAATCGAGCAATATCCAGGGCAATTGACCCGCGCCTGCGTCGAACTCGCCAAGGATTGGCGCACGGACCGCTATTTGCGGAGGCTGGAAGCGATGATGCTGGTGGCGGACACAACGACCGGTCTTGTCCTCTCCGGCACCGGCGATGTGCTGGAGCCCGAGGGCGGCGTCATGGGCATCGGCTCGGGCGGCATGTATGCGCTGGCGGCGGCGCGGGCGCTTTACGACAGCGAGCATGACGCCGAGGCAATTGTCCGCCGCGCGATGAAAATCGCTGGCGAGATTTGCGTCTACACCAACGAAAATATCGTGATCGAAAAGATCGAAGGTTGAAAGCACGGGGCAAAAAAGTGGGAACCGGTTTTTCGTCAACCCCGTGCTTCAAAACAATGAGACCCGTATGACCTCTTTTTCCCCCCGCGAGATCGTTTCCGAACTCGATCGTTATATCGTCGGCCAGAAGGACGCCAAGCGCGCCGTGGCCATTGCCCTCAGGAACCGCTGGCGGCGGCAGCAGATCGTTGGTCCGATGCGCGAGGAAGTTCTGCCCAAGAACATCCTGATGATCGGCCCTACCGGCTGCGGCAAGACCGAGATCGCCCGGCGCCTGGCCAAGCTCGCGGGCGCGCCGTTCCTCAAGATCGAGGCGACCAAGTTCACCGAGGTCGGATACGTCGGCCGGGATGTCGAGCAGATCATCCGCGATCTCGTGGAAATCGGCATCGGTCTGCAGCGCGAGGCCCGCCGCAAGGATGTGGTCGCCAAGGCGCAGGTGGCGGCCGAGGAACGGGTGCTCGATGCGCTGGTCGGCGCGACCGCTTCGCCGGCCACGCGTGATTCGTTCCGCCGCAAGCTGCACGCGGGCGATCTCGCTGAAAAGGAAATCGAGATCGAGCTTCAGGGTTCCGCCGGCTCGGGCATGCCGATGTTCGAAATCCCCGGCATGCCCGGCGGTCAGATCGGCGCGGTTTCCCTGGGGGATATGCTCGGAAAGGCCTTTGGCAACAAGGGCAAGTCGCGGCGCACCACTGTGCGCGAGGCCTACGAGCCGTTGATCGCCGAAGAAAGCGACAAGCTCATCGACCAGGACCGCATCGTTTCGGACGCGATTCGGAGCGTCGAGGAGAATGGCATCGTGTTCCTGGATGAGATCGACAAGATTTCGGTGCGCGAAGGCCGATCGGGCGGCGATGTCAGCCGCGAGGGCGTTCAGCGCGATCTCCTGCCGCTGATCGAGGGCACGACGGTCGCGACCAAGCATGGACCGGTCAAGACCGACCATATCCTGTTCATCGCGTCGGGCGCGTTCCATGTCTCCAAACCCTCGGACCTCCTGCCGGAATTGCAGGGCCGGCTGCCGATCCGCGTCGAGCTGAAGCCGCTCGGCGAGGAGGATTTCCGCCGCATCCTCACGGAGACCGAGGCTTCGCTGATCAAGCAATACATCGCACTGATGGCGACCGAGGGCGTCACGCTGTCCTTCACCGAGGATGCGATTGTGGCGGTGGCGCGTGCGGCTTTTGCGGTGAACTCGAATGTCGAGAACATCGGCGCGCGCCGCCTGCAAACCGTGCTGGAACGCGTGCTCGACGATGTCAGTTTCACCGCGACCGACCGCTCGGGCGAAGCGGTTGTCGTCGATGGCGCGATGGTCGAGCGCGAAGTCGGCGATTTGTCCCGCAACGCGGATCTTTCACGGTTCATCCTCTAGAGCATGCTGCGAAAAAGTGTGAGCGGTTTTTCGCAAAAAAGCATGCAAAAATAATAAGATAAGAGCATGCTGCGGTTCTATCAGAACGCAGCATGCTCTAGGGTCCAGACCCCAGCCTCCCCGGAGAAGGCACATGCGCATCGCCGTCATCGCCGATATTCACGGCAACATCCTCGCGCTGGATGCGGTGCTGATCGATATCGCCGGGCGCGAGGTCGATCTGATCGTCAATCTCGGCGATTGTCTGTCCGGGCCGCTCTGGCCGCGCGAGACCTTCGACCGGCTGAAAGCGCTGGGCGCGCCAACGGTGCGGGGCAACCACGACCGGATCGTGGGGGAAGCCGCCCGCGATGGCATGGGGCCTTCGGATGGTTTTGCCTATGACGTGCTAACGGCTGCGGAACGGGCCGAGCTGGCGGGTATTCCGTTTTTTCGCGAATTTGCCCCGGGAATTGTCGGCTTTCACGCCACCCCGGAGTATGATGATCGATACGTGCTCGATGATATCGTCGATGGTCGGCTGGTGCGTGCGCCGCTTGCGAAAATCGAGCGTCGTTTGGGGCCGGTTGCGGCGCGCGTCGTGCTGATGGGCCATAGTCACCGGCCGGATATGGTCCGGCTTCCGAGCGGGGCACTTCTGATCAATCCCGGCAGCGTCGGCAATCCCGGATACGAGGATCTGACGGGCCGGAAGCACGTTTCCGAGGCCGGAACGCCGCATGCCCGCTATGCAATTGTCGATCATTCCAGCGGTGATTCGATGCCGGATGTCACCTTCCGCGCGGTTTCCTATGATTTCAAACGCGCGGCCAGGCGGGCTGAAGAGAACCATCGGCCGGGCTGGGCGCAGGCGCTGCGTACGGGGTTCATGCCGAGCGCCTGACGACCCCGGAGGGGTCCGGGTTGCCAGTTGGCGCTTGACGCCGCAGTGCAACATGGACGAGTCTGGGGTGATGTCGCTTGCCCTCCCCTTCACGATTGTTGGTTCCGCGACGCTCGCGTCACGGATCACCGGGTTCCTGCGTGATATTCTCATCGCGGCGATGCTGGGAACGGGGCCTGTCGCGGATATCTACGTCGCGGCCTTCCTGATTCCCAATCTGTTCCGCAAGATGATGAGCGAGGGCGCGCTGAACGCGGCCATCGTGCCGAGGCTCGCCCGGCTGGAGAAAGAGGGCGGCGTGCAGGCCGCGCGCGGCTATTCCGACGACGTGCTTTCGCTTCTTGTCGTCGCCGTGATCGTGATGGTGGCGATTGCCGAAATCGCGATGCCGGGGATCATGTTCGCGCTGGCCTACGGGTTCCGGGCGGATGAGGCCAAGTTCGCCGATGCGGTTCTGTTCGGGCGGATCGCATTCCCGTTTGTCGGCTTCGTGCTGATCGTCGCGCTGATGTCGGCGCTTCTCAACGCCGTCGAGCGCTACGCGATCGCGGCCCTGGTGCCGCTGGTGCTCAACCTGATGATGATCGGCGTGCTGCTCGGCTTGCTGGTCATTGTGCCCAGCGACCAGCGGCAGGCGGGCATCGTATTGGTGACAACCGTGCTGGCGGCGGGGCTCGCCCAGCTTGTCCTCCTGTGGTGGGCGGCGGCGCGCGAGGGGTTCGATGTCCGGCCACGGCCCTGGGATGCGGTGATGGGGCGGATCGACCCTACCGCGAAAACCCTGCTGCTGATCGCGCTGCCCGGCATGGTGATCGCGGGTTCCGGCCACGTCCATATGATCATCGCCAGCCAGTTTGCCTCGCTGCAGCCGCAGGGCATTTCCTGGCTCTATTATGCCGACCGGCTGTTCCAGCTGCCGCTCGGGTTCGTGGCTTCGGCGATCGGCATCGTGCTGCTGCCGCGCATTTCCCGCGCGCTCAACGATGGCGACAAGAACGCCATGGCGGAAGCCCAGAGCGAAGGCTTCGTTTTTGCGGCCTTGCTGATCTTTCCCGCGACGGTGGCGCTGATCGTTCTGGCCAAGCCGATCGCGGCGGTTTTGTTCCAGCGCGGCGCGTTCTCGCCGCAGGATGCACAGGCCACGGCGGGTTTTCTCAAGGTCCTGGCGTTTGCGCTCCCCGCCTTCGTGCTGACGAAGGTCATCCTGCCCACCTTTCTTGCTCGCGAGGAAATGCGGATACCGATCCTTGCGGTGGGCATCGCCATCGCCGCCAATATTCTCGGAGTCGTCGTTTTCCGGGACATCGAGCGCACGCTTTCGCCGGCAATCGGAGTGGCGATCGGCGCCTGGACGAACGCGATCGTGCTGGTGTTCGCTGCGCGCCACCGGCTGATCATCCTGCCACGGACCTATTGGCGGGTTCTGGCGACCGCGATGGCCGCGGCCCTGATGGGGCTGGTGATCGGCTGGCTGGCGATGACGTTCAAGTCGCTGATGTCGCCCCAGCGGCTGTTTTACGAGAAAGGGCTGGTGCTGCTGCTGATTTGCAGCGGCGGGCTGGGTGTTTATGCCGTTTCCGCCCGGGTTCTCGGGGCCTTCACCTTCGCCCGGCTCGGTTTCCGGGCCGGGAAGCCGGCGCAATAGCGGCCCTTGCGCAGCACTCGCTTGTCCTGACCGGCTATCATTGATAGATCGCGCATCCGTTCCTTTTTGATGGAAACCCCCCGTGACCCAGCCGATGATCCTAAAACCCTTTACGCCGCGCGTGTTCTCGGGCGTCCAGCCAACCGGCAACCTGCATCTGGGCAATTATCTCGGGGCGATCAAGCGCTTCGCCGAGCTTCAGGCCGGGCATTCCTGCGTCTATTGCGTCGTCGATATGCACGCGATCACCGTGCAGCACGATCCGGCAGAACTGATCCGCGCCACCCGCGAGGTGACTGCCGCCTTCATCGCGGCCGGGATCGATACCAAGAAGCATATCGTTTTCAACCAGAGCCAGGTGGCGGCACATGCCGAACTCGCCTGGGTGTTCAACTGCATCGCGCGGCTTGGCTGGCTGAACCGCATGACCCAATTCAAGGAAAAGGCCGGCAAGGACCGAGAGAACGCTTCGATCGGCCTTTATGCCTATCCGACGCTGATGGCGGCGGATATTCTGGTCTACCGGGCGACGCATGTGCCGGTGGGCGAAGACCAGAAGCAGCACCTCGAGCTTTCGCGTGATATTGCCCAGAAATTCAACTTTGATTTCGGCGACCGGATTCGCGAGCGTGGTCTTGAATCCGGGGCCTATTTTCCGCAGCCGGAGCCGTTGATCGCGGGGCCGGCCCCGCG
Source organism: uncultured Methylobacterium sp. (assembly GCA_964571245.1). Classification (GTDB taxonomy): domain Bacteria; phylum Pseudomonadota; class Alphaproteobacteria; order Rhizobiales; family Beijerinckiaceae; genus Rhabdaerophilum. The sequence goes on along the minus strand of CAZNAT010000008.1, from coordinate 37,029 downwards.
GGTGATGTCCTTGCGCGACGGCACCAAGAAAATGTCGAAATCGGATCCCTCCGACAACTCGCGGCTGAACCTGACCGATGACGCCGAGGCGATCGCGCAGAAGATCCGCAAGGCGAAAACCGATCCCGAGCCGCTGCCCTCCGAGGTCGATGGCCTCAAGGGCCGGCCGGAAGCCGAAAACCTCGTGACGATCTTCGCCGCGCTTTCCGGGCGCGATGCGGCGTCGATCCTGGCCGAATACGGCGGCGGGCAGTTCTCGACCTTCAAGAACGCGCTGGTCGAGCTTTCGGTCGAGCAGCTTTCGCCGATCGGTGCGGAAATGCGGCGGCTGACCTCGGATCCCGCGATGATCGACGCCGTACTGGCGGATGGCGCGGCGCGCGCGCGGGAAATCGCCAATCCGGTCATGCGCGAGGTGCGCGAAATCCTCGGGTTCATCCAGAGCTGAGGCCCCCAAGGCGGGGCGGTGCCCAACGCTCCGCTTGCTTCGGCACCGGGGCTTTGGCACGATGGGGCCGTCGGGGTTCTCGGAGGGGATTTGCATGGCGTTCAGACGGCGCGCCTACGAGCCGGGACATCGGCCCAAGATCCTCATCATCGTGGATGGTACCCCCGAATGCGATCGCGCGGTGCTGTTTGCCGCGCGGCGTGCCCGGCGATCGGGGGCCAATGTCGTGATGCTCTCGATCATCGTGCCGGATGAAGGCCAGCCCTGGCTTGGCATCGGCGACATCATGCAGGCCGAGGCCGAGGCCGAATCGAACGAGCGCCTCGACAAGGCCGCCGAGATCGTGCGCCGCGAGGCCGGCTTCGAGCCCGAACGCACGATCCGCACCGGAACGCCGTCGCAGGAAGTCATGGATCTCATCCAGGACGACGAGGACATCGCCGTGCTCGTGCTGGCCGCCGGAATCGGCAAGGACGGTCCGGGGCCGCTGGTCTCGCATATCGCGGGGCGCGTGGCGGCGAATTTCCCGGTGCCGGTCACGATCGTTCCCGGCGGTCTTGCGGAAGCGGACTTCGAGGCGCTCGCCTGAATTTCACGTTTTTGTCCGGGGCTTCCGGGGTTTTTGCTGGGATTTCTGGCCGATAGGCCGGGATCGATACGCCAGGATTCTGCCGCGTGCGCGGTCTTTGGCGACAACAGGGCCTTTTCGTTGCGGCGATGCGGGGCTATGTAGACGGATGCGGTTTTGCCGGGACCTTGAACCCCGGCCCAGTTCCCGCATGACGAGGCCATCATGTTCATCCAGACCGAAGCGACCCCGAACCCCGCCACGCTGAAGTTTTTGCCCGGCAAACCCGTTCTGGGCGATGCGACGCGCGAATTCCGCTCCGCCGAGGATGCGAATGCCTCGCCGCTGGCGAGCGCGCTTTTCGGTATTCCCGGCGTGACCGGTGTGTTTTTCGGCTCGGATTTCGTCACCGTCACCAAGGTCGGCGGCGAGTGGCAGCATCTCAAGCCGGCGATCCTCGGCGCGATCATGGAGCATTATCTCTCGGGCGCGCCGATGGTGGCCGAGAACGCCGCCGCCGAGATCGAAGGCGAGGAATTCTTCGCCCCGGAGGACGCCGAGACCGTCGCCACGATCAAGGAACTTCTGGAAACCCGGGTTCGCCCGGCAGTTGCGGGCGATGGCGGCGACATCACCTTCCGTGGCTTCCGTGAAGGCGTCGTGTATCTCACGATGAAGGGCGCGTGTTCGGGCTGCCCCAGTTCGACCGCTACGCTCAAGCACGGCATTCAGAATCTGCTGCGGCATTTTCTCCCGGATGTTCAGTCCGTTGAGGCGGCCTGAGGCCCTTCCTCCGATGCCGGAGGCATGATGGTGCGCGTTCTGGCTCTCGATACCGCGCTCGCCGCGACCTCGGCCGCGGTTTATGATGCCGCGACGGATCAGGTTCTGGCGTCGGAAACCGAGGCCATGGAGCGCGGCCATGCCGAGGCGCTGATGCCGATGGTCGCGCGGGTTCTGGCGGCTTCCGGCCTCCGGTTTGACGATATCGACCGGTTTGTCGTGACCACCGGCCCCGGCAGTTTCACCGGCATCCGGATCGGGATCGCGGCCGCGCGCGGCTTTGCTTTGATCAATTCCCGCCCCGCCGTCGGGGTCTCGACGCTGGCGTCCTTCGCCGCGCCGCTGCTGTTCGGGCTGGAGCGTAAACCGGTGGCGGTTGCCATCGACGCCCGCCACGGCATGGTGTTCTTTCAGTCGCTCGGTGTTGGTGGCCGCACCATGGCCGGACCCGGCCTCTATGCCATCGAGGATGCGGCGCGAAAAATCGGCGATGGCGCCGTGGCCTTTGTCGGCAATGCCGCCGATCGGCTCGCCGCCGCGCGCAAGGGCGTGTCGATGGACCTGCGGCCGGGCTCCGGCATCGTGAACACCCTTCCCGCGCCGGAAATCGGCTGGGTGGCCCGGCTTGGCGCGGTGGCGGATCCGGGCGCGGCGCCGGCCCGTCCGCTTTATCTCCGAGATGCCAATGTCACCATGCAGGACCGCGCGCGCCTGCAACGTGTTTGAGGCGCGGGCGATGTGGTTCTGGCTCTGGCCCTGGTTCCTGATGGGGACGACGCTGCGCACGGCGAGCCTCTCGGATGCTTCGCGGATGGCCTCGATCCATGCCGAGGGTTTCGCGGTCGGCTGGGATCGCGGCGAGATCGAACAGATGCTGCTTGAAGGCCATATCGCTGATGTCATGGTGTCCCGCGGGGTTTTCGGCGAGATCGTCACCGGCTTTGCCATCAGCCGGGTCGTGCTCGACGAGGCCGAGCTTTTGACCATCGCGCTTGACCGCGAAGTGCGCGGAAGGCGCCTCGCGGCCCCGTTGCTGGAGCGGCATTCCGCGCGCGTGCGGCGGGCGGGCGCGACCAGCCATTTCCTGGAAGTTGCTGCTGACAATGCGCCGGCTCTGACGCTTTATCGCGGGTTGGGATTTACCGAGATCGGTCGCCGGAAGGGCTATTATCCCGGCGATATCCGGGAGCCTGGCGCGCAAACCGCGCCGCGCCGCGACGCTTTGACGATGCGGCGCGATCTCCAGCATCTTGATCCGACGCCGCGCGCCTATTGAACCCGGGCATGGCCGGTTTGCTTTAATTCGGACGCATCGCTTTTCTTCCGGTCCAAGCCTTGGTATTCCGCCCGGGATCGTTGCCGGGACCGTTCCTGCGGCGCAAACTCGAAAAAGGGGTCGGCGGGTGATGAAGCCAGAGCATGCTTCCGGCATCGTTGAACGCTGCCAGACCGAGGGACTTCGGATGACCGGCCCGCGGCGGATCATCGCGCGGGTTCTCGAGCAGGCGGTCGATCACCCCGATGTCGAGGAACTGCATCGCCGGGTGGCGGCGATTGACCCGAAGATCGCGCTTTCGACCGTCTATCGCACGGTTCGGCTGCTTTCCGAGGCCGGCATCCTCGAGCGGCACCAGTTCGCCGATGGCCGTGCGCGCTATGAAAGCGCCGACCATGAGCACCATGACCATCTGATCGATCTGAGGACCGGCAAGGTGATCGAGTTTCACTCGCCCGAGATCGAGGAACTGCAGGCCCGGATTGCCGGGGAGCTCGGGTATCGCATTACCGGGCATCGGCTTCAGCTGTTCTGTCTGCCGCTCGAACCCGCCAAAGCCGGCCTGCGCCGCGGCCCTCCACGCCCGAAAAAGCCGCGTGACGGGCGATGATTGAGACCGGCCTGTGGCGCAAGACGCTGATTGCCAGCAAAATCGCCGCGCTGGCCCCGGCTTTTGCGCTCGGTCTGCCAGCGCAATGGCTTGCGCTCCGGGCTGCGCCGCCGCTGGCGCGCTGGCTGCCGGTCTATTTCCACCGCTATCTGTTGTTCGTGCTCGGGGTGAGGGTCGAGCGCATCGGCGCGCCAGATCCGCGCAAACCGCTGCTGATCGCCGCAAACCACCTGTCCTGGCTCGATATTCTCGTGATTTCGTCGTTGTTTCCGGTGTCGTTCATCGCGAAAAGCGAAGTCGGCAGCTGGCCGTTGTTCGGCACGCTGGCCCGGCTGCAACGGTCGATTTTCGTCGAGCGCCAGCGGCGCGGCAAAACCGCCGAGGTCAACCGGGATATCGCCGAACGGCTGCAGCTCGGAGATGCGCTGGTGCTTTTCGCGGAGGGCACCACCAGTGACGGCACCCGCATTCTGCCGTTCCGCTCGGCGCTGATCGGCGCGGTGCAGGCCGTGACGGGTCAAGAAAAATCAGGTCAGGAAGATCGTGGCCCACAAAAACCCGAACCGGCGGTTTCCTATCTCCAGCCGCTCAGCATCGCCTATCCGCGCATCGGCGGCTTGCCGATCGGCCGGGAGAACCATCCGCTGATCGCCTGGTACGGCGACATGGACCTGCTGCCGCATCTGGCGGATTTCTTCACGTTGCCGGGCGTGGATTGCCGGGTCACGCTGCTGCCAGCGATCGAGGTCGGTCAGAACCACGACCGCAAGGCGATGACCCGCCAGATCGAGGCGGATATCCGCGCCACGCATGCGCGAACCCTGACTGGGCGCCATCATCAAAATGTCGGATGAATCGCGGAAGAATGGACCTGCCCCTTTGCGAAGGGCCGCGACGCGGGTAAAGAACAACAGATGGCCGATACGTCGATAACTCCAGAGGATAGCGAGGCGCTGCCCGTGCCCGGCATGGCGCCGCGCCGCGTCCACATCAAATCCTACGGCTGCCAGATGAACGCGCATGACGCCGAGCGCATGGCGGATGTGCTGGCAGGTCAGGGATTTACCACCGCCGAGACGGCCGAAGAGGCTGATCTGATTATTCTCAACACCTGCCATATCCGCGAGAAAGCCTCGGAGAAGATCTATTCCGAGCTTGGGCGTTTGCGCGAGACGAAGCGGGATCGCGCGGCCCAGGGCAAATCGACGTTGATCACGGTGGCCGGCTGCGTCGCGCAGGCGGAAGGGGAAGAAATCATCCGCCGCGAGAAAAGCGTCGATATCGTTGTGGGGCCGCAGAGCTATCATCGCCTGCCGGACCTGATCGCCAAGGCCGACGCCGGGCAACGGCGCACGATCGATACTGAATTCCCGGAAGAGGATAAATTCGCCCACCTGCCGCCACCGGGGCGCAAACGGCTGCTGGCGCGCGGTCCGGCGGCTTTCCTCACGGTGCAGGAAGGCTGCGACAAGTTCTGCTCGTTCTGCGTCGTGCCGTTCACGCGCGGCGCGGAAACCTCGCGCCCGGTCGCAGCGATTCTCGCGGAGGCGCGTGCGATGGTCGATGCAGGGATCCGCGAGATCATGCTGCTCGGACAGAACGTCAATGCTTACCATGGCGCGGGCGTTGATGGCGGAACCGCGGACCTCGCCCGGTTGTTCGAGGAATTGTCCGGAATCGACGGGTTGAAACGGCTCCGCTATGCCACCAGCCACCCGCGCGACATGAACAGCGCGCTGATCGCGGCGCATCGCGACAACCCCAAGCTGATGCCCTATCTGCATCTGCCGGTGCAATCGGGCTCGGACCGCATCCTCAAAGAGATGAACCGCAGGCATACCCGCGATTTCTACCGCCGCATGATCGAGGATGTTCGCGCCGTCAGGCCCGATATCGCGCTATCCTCGGATTTCATCGTCGGGTTTCCCGGCGAGAGCGACGCCGACTTCGAGGCGACGATGGCGCTGGTTCGCGAGATCGGGTTTGCGGCGGCCTATTCGTTCAAATACAGCCCCCGCCCCGGCACGAAAGCCGGCGAGGGTGAGGATTCGGTGCCGGAGAGCGTGAAAACCGCGCGGCTGCAGGCGCTTCAGGCCCTGATCATCGACCAGCAGAACGCCTTCAACCGCGCATGCATTGGCCGCACCTTGCCGGTTCTGTTCGAAAAGCCAGGCCGGCACCCCGGGCAAATCGCCGGGAAATCGCCCTATCTTCAGGCGGTGCATGTGCGGATTGAGGCGGGCGAGCCCCTGGCAGGCCAGGACCTGACAGTCAAGGACCTGATCGGCGAGATCGCCGAGGTCGAGATCACCGAACTGACCGCCAATTCGCTGCATGGCCGTCTTGTTGCGTTGCGCGCCGCCACATCCCCGTCTCCCGCTGACCTCGGAGGGAAAGCCGCTTGACCACGCGCCTTAGCGAGCCATCACGCCTCGCCGCTTCCGTTCAGGCCTCGCTTGAAGGGGTCGAAGAGGCCTTCACCCTCGACGACAACCGCGCCGCGAGCCTGGTCGTCGGCAACTACGACCAGAATATCGCGCATCTCGAACGCAAGCTGAATGTGGTCGCGCATGTCAATGGCAACAACATCGTGCTGCGCGGCGCGCGCGAGGCGGTCGATCATGCCCGGCGCGTGATCGAAAGCCTCTATTCGATCGTGCGCCGCGGCCGCGCGGTCGGCACCGGGGATGTTGATGGCGCCATCGAGGAAACGGCGCTCCAGCGCGGGTTGTTTCCAGAGAAATCCGCGCCCGAAGCCGTGCCGGTGGCCCGCAGCCGCGATGCCTACTCCGGGTTCGGCCATGTCACCACGCGCAAGCGCGGCGCCGTCAAGGCGCGCAATGCGGCGCAGGATTCGTATTTGCGGGTGCTGGCGCGGCACGAACTGGTGTTCGCGGAAGGCCCGGCCGGCACCGGCAAGACCTGGCTCGCGGTCGGCCATGCCGTGCAATTGCTCGAAGCGGGGCACGTCGAGCGGCTGATTCTCTCGCGCCCGGCGGTGGAGGCCGGCGAGAAGATCGGCTTTCTGCCCGGCGACATGCGCGAGAAGGTCGATCCCTACCTGCGCCCGATCTACGATGCGCTGCATGATTTCATGGAAGGGCGCATGGTCGAACGCGCGCTCCAGACCGGGGTGATCGAGGTGGCGCCGCTGGCCTTCATGCGCGGTCGGACGCTGTCGAACGCGCTGATTCTGCTCGATGAAGCCCAGAATACCTCGTCGATGCAGATGAAGATGTTCCTCACCCGCCTCGGCGAGGGATCGCGGATGATCATCACCGGCGATCCCACCCAGATCGATCTGCCGCCCGGCCAGAAATCCGGCTTCGGCGAGGCGATCGCGCTGCTGACCGATGTCGAGGGCATCGGCCATGTCAAGTTCGGTCATCAGCACGTGGTCCGGCACGATCTTGTCCGCCGGATCGTGCAGGCCTACGAGGAGAGCAACATCGGCCAGCCGGGTGCGGGGCGCGGCAATGTCTGAGATCGATATCCTCTTCGAGGCCGGGGACTGGCAGCGCGTGCCCGAGGCGCAGGCGATCATCGAGCGTGCGGCCCGGGCGGCATGTGGCGCTGCGGGTGCCGGAACGACGATTTCGATCCTGCTGACGGATGATGCGGCGATCCGCCGGCTCAATGCGGATTTCCGCGGGATCGACAAGCCGACCAATGTCCTCTCCTTTCCCGCCGCCCCGATGCCGGGCGACCCGGAGCCGAGCCTGGGCGATATCGCGCTTGCCTTCGAAACCTGCGCCCGGGAAGCGGAGGCCGAAGGAAAAACCCTGGCGGATCACATGACGCATCTTGTCATCCACGGCGTATTGCACCTCCTCGGCCATGACCACGAGAGCGAGGCCGAGGCCGAGGCCATGGAAGCACGCGAAATCGCCCTGCTGGCCGGGCTTGGCATTGCCGATCCCTATGCGGCCAGCGCGCCGGAAGCCGATAGCCGGAGCGGTGTCCGATGAGTGCGGACGACAGCGCCGAACGGCCTTCCCCGGCGGAGGCGCCGCGCAAGGACGCGGCAAAGGACCGGAACGATTCCCGCCATGATTCTCGGAATGATTCTTGGTTCGAGCGTTTCAAGCTGGCGCTTGGGCTGAAGGCGCCGGCCTCGATCCGCGATGATCTCGAGGACGCCCTCGAGGGTTCGCAGGAGGGCAAGACCGACGACTTCACCGGTGAGGAGAAGCGCATCTTGCGCAATCTGCTCACGGCGCGCGACATCCGCGTGCAGGATGTGATGGTGCCGCGGGGCTCGATCGTCGGGATTTCCTCCGGCGCGAGTTTCGGGGAAATGCGGGCGCTGTTCGCGCTGGCGGCGCATTCCCGCCTGCCGGTCTATTCCGAAACGCTCGATGACCCCGAGGGCATGATCCATATCCGGGATATGTTCGCACGGCTGGAGGAGATCGATCTTGCGACGAAGGTCGCCGATACCGGTCTCGTGCGGCCGGTGCTGTTCGCGCCCGGTTCGATGCCCGCGCTCGACCTGTTGCTCGAAATGCAGGCCAAGCGCATCCATATGGCGCTGGTGATCGATGAATACGGCGCCACCGACGGGCTGGTTTCGCTCGAGGATCTTCTCGAAATCATCGTCGGCGAGATCGAGGATGAGCATGATGTCATCGAGGATCCCGAGCTTGAAAAGCTCGAGGACGGGGCGATCGCCATCAATGCCAATGCCGCCGTCGATGAGGTCGCCCGTCTGATGGGGGTCGAGCTCGAGCCGGCGAGCGACGAGCACGATATCGGGACGATCGGCGGCTATGTCACCGCCCATCTCGGCCGCGTCCCCGTGCCCGGCGAGGTGGTGTCGGCGCCGGGAGGTCTGGTCTTCACCATTCTCGAAGGCGATTCCCGGCGGCTGAAGCGGGTTCGCGTCGCGCTGACGCCGCCCGAGACCGAGATCACCTGAAGGCTCGTACAGCGCTTGCATACTGTGTATTCCGGCCCGGCAAAAATGGTTTGCATCTGGGCCGACTGGGGGTACCTCTCATGCGTCTGCGTGATTCGCTTTAGCAAGCACAATAAAACAACAAATTGCGGGTGGTTCCGAATGTGATGGTCTTGGCGAGCTCAGGCGGGGTCACCTCGCGGGCACAGGCCTGGTTTCACGCCATTCTCCTGGCGGATGGCTGGGCCCGGCACGCGCTGGCGTGCGCAGCGGGTGCCATTTCTGCCGCCGCGATGCAGCCGATCGATTTTCTGCCCGCGTTTCTGGTGAGTTTCCCGATTGTGGTCTGGCTGCTGGATGGCATTCGCGGCGAGGGGCGCTCGTTTTTTCGCACCCTGGTGGTCGCGGGCGTGGCCGGCTGGTGGTTTGGCTTTGGCTTTTTTGTTGCCGGGCTGTGGTGGCTCGGATCGGCCTTCATCGTGGGCGGCGATCAATTCATCTGGTTGTTGCCGCTCGGAGTTATCGGCCTTCCGGCGGTGCTGGCGCTTTTTCCTGCCTTCGGTTTCGCGCTCGCCCGGCTGTTCTGGTCGGCGGGGGCCTTGCGGATTTTCGCGCTGGCGTTCGGGCTCGGCGTCGCGGAATGGCTGAGAAGCTGGCTTTTCACCGGGTTTCCCTGGAACAGTTTTGGCCAGGCCTTCGCCAATCATCTGGTTCTGGCGCAACTGGCGTCGGTGATCGGCAGCGACGGCCTCGGGTTGCTGGCGCTGGCGATTTTTGCCGCTCCGGCGGTCATCATGACCGGCCGAACCGCGTCCGGGCGCTGGGGACTTCCCGTTGTTGCCGGGATCGCTCTTGTCGGCATGGCGCTGTTCGGGCTGATCCGCCTGCAGGAAACCGGCGGCGTCGGCGTCGATTTTGCGCTGATGCCGCTGGTGCCGAACGTCAAGTTGCGCATCATGCAGCCGAATATCGCCCAGGATGCCAAGAACCAGCAGATGGCCGGTATCGATGTGCTCGAACGGTTTTTCGCGCTCAGCGATGTCGCCAGGGGTGCGCATGCCTCGGGGGTCGTCGATACGACGCATCTCGTCTGGCCGGAGTCGCCGTTTCCCTTCGTTCTCGAACGGAATTCGCGGGCGCTTCAGGCGATCGCGCGCTTTCTGCCGGCCGGAACCCAGTTGATCACCGGGGCTGTGCGCGCCGAACCGGAGGAAGGGGCACCGCGCGGTCTTCGCTTTTTCAATTCGATGCATGTCCTCGATCAGAGCGGTATCGTCGGGACCTATGACAAGGTCCATCTGGTGCCGTTTGGCGAATATCTGCCGTTTGACCGGGTTTTGCGCGCCATCGGCCTTGAGCAATTTGTTGCGGTGGTCGGCGGTTTTACCGCGAGCCCGGCGCGGCGCGCGCTGCGGATTGCCAATCTTCCGCCGGTTACCCCGATGATTTGCTTCGAATCGATTTTTCCACGCGAACTCATCACCGAGGGTGCGGCGGGCGGCGTCTTCATCAACGTGACAAACGATGCCTGGTTCGGGTATACGTTCGGCCCGTATCAGCACCTCGCCCAGGCAAGGCTGCGGTCGATCGAGTTTGGGCAGCCTCTCATCCGGGCTGCAAACAGTGGAATATCCGCGGTCGTGGACCCCTACGGCAGGATCATCGCCTCCCTTCCTCTGGGTGTTGCGGATGTGCTGGATGCGCCTTTGCCCTCGGGCTTGCCAAACACGTTGTATCGCCAAACGAATTGGTATAGTTACGCATCCGTTATGATTTGTTTTTGGATGTTGGCGCTCCTGGGAAGGAGCATGAATTGAATAACAATGAGCTTCCCAGAGTGTCGTCCGTCGGGCCACCGGCCCACTTCCGACAAGCGATCCATTTCAAAGGAAACGAACGCCCGATGTCCGCAGACGAGCAACTGACAAAAAAAGCGCCAAGCCCTGTGGATCGCCACGTGGGGAGCCGGGTCCGAATGCGACGGATCACGGTTGGCATGAGCCAGGAAAAGCTTGGTGAGGCGCTCGGCGTGACGTTCCAGCAGGTCCAGAAGTACGAAAAGGGGACCAACCGGATCAGTGCCAGCCGGATGCAGAACATTGCGCAGGTGCTCGGTGTGCCCGTGTCGTTTTTCTTTGACGGCGCCCCGCGCGATGAAAGCATCGCGATGGCCGTTGGCTTCACCGACAATTCGCAAGCCAGCTATGGCGTTGATATTTTCTCGACCCCCGAGGGCGTCGCGCTCGCGCGGGCCTTTGCCTCGATCGAGGACCCCAAGGTCCGCCGCCGCGTCGTTGATCTCGTCATCACCCTTGTCGAGGGACAGCGCCGCTAGAACGGGCGCGCCGTACCGGATTTCCCGCGCGACAGGAATATCGCGGGCGGTTTTCCGTGCCGGCCTGAGAAGCAGAAATGCGATCGGAGGCCATGGCCTGATGATGAAATCTCGGTCGAATCCCGGTTTTTCTCGGTGTTTTTAGTTCAGAACGTTTCTTAATTCGCTACAAGCGTTCGTTTTGTCGAATTATTTCTGCGCAAAATGACTTGACCCCTCCCCAAATCTGGGACATGAGACCGGCCCGTCGGCCCTCGGAAAAACTTCTCTCTTGGAAGCGCGTTTCTGCCGGTGCCGGAATTCCATCCAAGGGAGTTGCACGTGGCGCGGTCCTCGTATCTTTTCACCTCTGAATCCGTTTCCGAAGGTCACCCGGACAAGGTTTGTGACCGCATCTCGGACGAGGTGGTCGATCTCTTCTTCCGTGAGGCCGCCAAGGCGGGCATGGACCCGGCGCATGTTCGCGTTGCCTGCGAAACACTGGCTACGACCAACCGTGTCGTGATCGCCGGCGAGGTTCGCACCTCGCTGGACGACAAGGCCATGAAGTCGAAGGTCAAGTCGGTTGCCCGCAAGGCGATTCGCGCCATCGGCTACGAGCAGGATGGTTTTCACTGGAAGAAGGCCAAGATCGATGTGCTGCTGCACCCGCAGTCGGCGCATATCGCGATGGGCGTCGATGCCTCCGGCAACAAGGACGAGGGCGCCGGTGATCAGGGCATCATGTTCGGCTATGCCTGCCGCGAAACCCCGGAACTGATGCCGGCTCCGATTTATTACGCGCACAAGATCCTGGAAGTGCTCACCGCCGCCCGCAAGGCCGGCGAGCGCGGCTGCGGCGTGCTGGGCCCGGACGCCAAGAGCCAGGTCACCGTGAAATACGAGAACGGCAAGCCGGTCGGCGTCACCCAGATCGTGCTCTCGACGCAGCACCTCGACGGCAAGCTCACCTCGAAGGATATCCAGAAGATCGTCGAGCCGATCATCCGCGAGACGCTGCCCGCCGGCTGGATCTCGAAAGAAACCATCTGGCACGTCAACCCGACCGGCGCCTTCGTGATCGGCGGCCCGGATGGCGACGCGGGCCTCACCGGCCGCAAGATCATCGTCGATACCTACGGCGGTGCCGCCCCGCACGGCGGCGGCGCGTTCTCGGGCAAGGACCCGACCAAGGTCGATCGCTCGGCGGCCTATGCCGCGCGCTACCTCGCCAAGAACGTTGTCGCGGCTGGGATCGCCGATCGCTGCACCATCCAGCTTTCCTATGCCATCGGTGTCGCCAAGCCGCTTTCGGTCTATGTCGATCTGCATGGTACGGGCAACGGCAAGGCCGACGAGGCCAAGCTTGAAGCCGTCCTGCCGGAGATCATGGATCTCTCGCCGCGCGGCATTCGCCAGCAACTCAACCTGAACAAGGCGATCTACGCCCGCACCTCCGCTTATGGCCACTTCGGCCGCAAGGCGACCCGCGATGGTGGCTTCTCCTGGGAGAAGACCGATCTCGTCCAGGCGATCAAGAAGGCCATCGCGTGAATTTTCACGTCATTTCCGGCTGATTCCGTGATGGATGAGAAGAAGACTGACGGCGAGGCATCCGAAAGGGTGGCTCGCCGTCAACTTTTTGGCCGCTCCAAAGGCAAGGCCCTGCGGCAAGCCCAGGCGGATCGCATCGAGACGATGCTGCCGGTGCTGGCGATTGATGTCGCCGCGCTCAAGGCCGGTCCGGCGGCGCTGTTTTCAAGCTCGTCCACTTCTGGCCCGCCCGGGGATGTGATGCTCGAAATCGGCTTTGGCGGCGGCGAACATCTCGCGGCCATGGCGAAGGCGCACCCGGAGATCGGGTATTTCGGGGTGGAGCCGTTTCTCAATGGCGTGGCCAAGCTGCTGGCGGCGATCGAGGAGGACGGGCTGACGAATATCCGCGCGCTGCGCGGCGACGCCCGCGATGTCCTCGCCGCCCTGCCCGATGCCTGCCTGAGCCGGGTCTACCTGCTTTATCCCGATCCATGGCCGAAGCGTCGCCAGCGCAAGCGCCGGATCGTGGATATGGTCTTTCTCGCCGAGGTCGCCCGCGTGCTCAAACCGGGCTGCGAGCTGCGCTTTGCGACCGATATCGATGATTACGCCGGCTGGGTGCTCGCCCGCGTCCATGCGCAGGACCAGCTCGTCTGGCTCGCCGAGGCCGCCGATGACTGGCGCCAGCCCTGGCCGGAATGGCACCGCACGCGCTATGAGGAAAAGGCGATCCGCGAGGGCCGCGTGCCCGGCTATTTCCGGTTTCGCCGCGTCTGAACCGCGGAAGGCATGCCTTCTTCGCGAATGGCTTGCCTTTTTCGTCAGGCGGCGCTATTCGGTCATCATCAATCTCAGTTTACGCGGGGTTACACGCGAGAACGAGAGTGGGCCCGAGCCGGACCCGCTCCTTTCGTCTTGGCGAGTACCCTCCCGAAAACTCCGTTTTGGCCTGCCTCGCGAGGGAAGCGAATGGACGAACTCAACGAGCCCCGGCTCATCACCGAAAATGGCGTCGCGCAACGCGTTGGCCGGATCGTCGACCCGATGATCCGCAGCCTCGGGTATCGCCTCGTCCGGGTGAAGATCTCGGGTCTCAATGGCTGCACCGTGCAGATCATGGCGGAAAAGCCCGATGGCACGATGGGGGTCAACGATTGCGAGGCGGTAAGCCGTGCGGTGGCGCCGCTGCTCGATGTCGAAGACCCGATCTCGGTCAACTATCATCTGGAGGTCTCTTCGCCGGGGATCGATCGCCCGCTGGTGCGGATCAGCGATTTCCAGCGCTGGATCGGCTATGATGCGCGCATCGAGATGGCGGTCCCGGTCGATGGCCGCAAACGCTATCGCGGCTTCATCGACGCGGTCGAGGGCGACAAGCTCACGATCCTGCTGCCCGATGTGCCCGAAGGCGAGAACCAGCGCCCGGTGCTCGATATCCGCGATATCTCCGAAGCGAGACTCGTGCTGACCGATGCGGTGATCGAGGAATCGCTCCGGCGCGGCAAGGAAGCGCTGCTCGCCGAGGGCGCCCATGAGAATGCCGAGGCCCATGAGAATGCCGAGAGCGAGGACGGCGCGGCGCCGGCCGCGACGCTGGCCAAACTGACACCGCGCCGGCCGCGGCCCGCCAAACCGATCAAGAAACCCAGTGGACCCGGACGTTTCAAGAAGCCGTGAACGATCCTGATCCACCCTGAATTGGCGGCCGGCAAACCCGGCGCCCCAGAAGAACCCGACGGAGGAACACCATGTCAGTCAGCGCAAACAGGCTCGAACTGCTGCAGATCGCCGATGCGGTCGCCCGCGAAAAATCGATCGATCGCGAGATCGTGCTCGGCGCGATGGAAGACGCCTATGCCAAGATCGCCCGTTCGCGCTACGGCAGCGAGACCGATATTCGCGCCGAAATCCACCCCAAGACCGGCGAAGTCCGGCTGGCGCGCATCATGCAGATCGTCGATGCCGTCGAGAACGATTCGCGCGAGATGAACCTGGCCGATGCCCGCAAGAAAAACCCGGCCGCGCAGATCGGCGACACCTTCTCCGAGCCGTTGCCGCCGGTGGAATTCGGCCGCATGGCCGCGCAATCCGCCAAACAGGTCATCACCCAGAAGGTGCGCGAAGCCGAGCGCGATCGCCAGTACGACGAGTTCAAGGACCGCATCGGCGAGATCATCAACGGCGTCGTCAAGCGCGTCGAATACGGCAATGTCATCGTCGATCTCGGCAAGGGCGAGGCGGTCATCCGCCGTGACGAGCTGATCCCGCGCGAAGTGTTCCGCCCCGGCGATCGCATCCGCTCGTATCTGTTCGACGTCCGCCGCGAGACGCGCGGGCCGCAGATCTTCCTGTCGCGCACGCATCCGATGTTCATGGCCAAGCTGTTCATGCAGGAAGTGCCGGAAATCTACGATGGCGTCATCGAGATCAAGGCGGTCGCCCGCGATCCGGGTTCGCGCGCGAAGATCGCGGTGCTCAGCCGCGATTCCTCGATCGACCCGGTCGGCGCCTGCGTCGGCATGCGCGGCAGCCGCGTTCAGGCCGTCGTGCAGGAGTTGCAGGGCGAGCGCGTCGATATCATCCCGTGGTCCGACAACATCGCGACCTTCCTCGTTAACGCGCTGCAGCCGGCGGAGGTCGCCAAGGTCGTTCTTGATGAGGACTCCGAGCGCATCGAGGTTGTCGTCCCCGATGATCAGCTGTCCCTGGCCATCGGCCGCCGTGGCCAGAACGTGCGTCTGGCGTCCCAGCTCACCGGCTGGAACATCGATATCGTGACAGAAGCCGAGGAATCGGAGCGCCGTCAGAAGGAATTCGTCGAACGCTCCAAGCTGTTCTGCGAGGCGCTGGATGTCGACGAGATGGTCGGCCAGCTGCTGGCGTCGGAAGGCTTCGCGACCATCGAGGAGATCGCCTATGTCGATCGCGCCGATGTTCTTTCCATCGAGGGCTTCGATGCCGAGACGGCGGACGAGCTTCAGGCTCGCGCCCGAGGCTACATCGAGCGTATCGAGACCGAGCGCCAGACCCGCCGCAAGGCGCTTGGGGTCGAGGATGCTCTCGGGGAAATTCCGGGCGTGAGTTCGGCGATGCTCGTCGCCTTCGGCGAGAACGATGTAAAGACCGTCGAGGATCTCGCCGGCTGCGCCACCGACGATCTCGTCGGCTGGAGCGAGAAGAAGGGCAACGAGACCACCCGTTATACCGGGTATCTCTCCGATCTCGATGTCAGCCGCGATGAAGCCGAAGCCATGATCATGGCCGCGCGGGTCGCGGCCGGCTGGGTCGAAGCGCCGGCCGAAGCGGCGGAAGAGGAAGGCGAGGCGGCCGAGGAGGCCTGATCGCATGCATGAGGGCGGATATGGATGAGGACGGGGACGAAGGGCCGGATCGCGCCGCAGTTGCACGGTTGTGCATCGTTACGCGCGCGGTTCTGCCGATCTCCGGGCTCATCCGCTTCGTCCGCGGCCCGGATGGCACCGTCGTGCCGGATATCCGCAACCGCTTGCCGGGACGCGGGGTCTGGATCACGAATTCGGTTGAGATCCTGCGGCAGGCCATCGCCCGAAAGGCGTTTGCGCGCGGGCTGAAGGACAAGGTGACCATCCCCGAGGGTCTTGAGGCCCTGGTGGCGGATCTTCTTCGCAAGGATGCGCTGCAAATGCTCTCGCTCGCCAACAAGGCCGGAGCCGTGACCAGCGGCTTTGCCAAGATCGAGGGCATCAAGGGCGGCTTGCTCGCGCTGGTGCAGGCCAGCGATGGTTCGCCGGCCGAAATCGCCCGCCTTCAGCGCGGTTGCCGCGGCAAGGCGCGCGGCAAACGCGATCCTGCGGTGATAAGAGCCTTTGCCGCCCATGAATTAGGTCTGTCCTTAGGGCGTGAACATGTGATACATGCCGCGCTTACGGTTCATGATGCGGCTTTGGTCTTCCTAGATCGGGCGCTGAGGTTCGTTGAATTCCAGGCGGGTGGCCCGGCGGAGCTTCCAGAAGCTTCGGCAAGCGGGCCTTCCGGCATTTCGGAGCTTCCAGATCAGGGCGACAGTGCCCCGGTGCCGGAGGATCATCCGGGTGGCGTTGCAGCTGATGGAACCGGAAAATAGGCCTGATCCCGCAAAGCGGGGTTCAGGATTGCGCGTTAGAATTACGATCGATCGTCGAGGATTGCGACACGAATGAGTGAGAACAACAGCACGGGCGACAAGACGCTCTCGGTCACGAAGACGCTTTCTCTGAAGCGTCCCGTGGAGCAGGGCGTCGTGAAGCAGAGCTTCTCCCACGGGCGGACCAAGTCCGTTGTGGTCGAGACGGTGAAGCGTCGTCCCTCGGGTCTCGAAGGTCGCGATATCAAGCCACCTGTCGTCGAAACAAAATCGGCGCCGGTCCCACCGGTGCGCCCGTCCCAGAACGAGCAGCGCCCGCCCCAGCAGGGCCGGCTCGGCCTTGGCGGCGCCCACCGCAACCTGACCGAGGACGAGCGCGGGGCCCGCGCCCAGGTTCTTCAGGACGCGCGCCGCCGCGAAGAGGAAGACCGTCAGCGCCAGGATGCGGAACGCCGTGCTCGCGAAGAGCAGGAACGGGCTGCCGCCGAAGCGCGTCGCCGCGAGGAAGACTCGCTCCGCGCCAGCGCGCCCGCTTCCCAGCCGGAAGCCGAAGTCAAGCCGGTTGCCACGGCGGCCGTTGCGGTGGCGGCGGAGCCTGTCGCTCCCGCCCCGAAGCCGGCCCCCGCTGCGCCAGCACCGGTTGCGTCGGCTCCGCGCCTAGAGGTTCGTCCGGCAGGCCGGGTTGAACTATCCCGCCCGGCAACGCCGCAGCGCGATCTCGGCGCTCGTCCGCCGCGCCTCGATGGCCCGCGCATGGGCCGCCCTGACGCACGCCCCGCGGATGCCGGCGCTGAGCGCCGCCCGGGCGAAGCCCCGCGGGAGGGGTTCCGCCGGGATGCGGCGCCAGGCGCGCCGCGCACCGAGGGTTTCCGTCGTGAAGGGCCGCGCCCTGAAGGCGGGTTCCGTTCGGCCGGTCCCTCCGGCGATCGGCCGGAAGGCACCGTTCGCCTCGGTTTTGCGCCGCGCCCCGGGCAGGCTCCGGCCCCCGGCACGCGCCCGGCCGGGTTCCGCCCGCCCGGCGGTCGCCCGTCGATTACCGGCGCGGCACCGATCGAGGATCTCGAGAACATGCGCCCGCAGCGCCAGGTCGGCAATGTGCCGCCCAAGCCTGCGCGCCCCGATGACGAGGAAGAAGGCCGCACCGTTCGCAAGGGCGGGATCAAGCTTCCGACGCCGGCCAAGCCCGAGCGGGCGAAAGCCGGCGCCGAAAAGAGCCGCGGTCGCCTGACCGTGACCAGCGTGACCTCCGGCGAGGATGAGCGGACCCGTTCGGTCGCCGCCTTCAAGCGCCGCGTGCAGCGCATGAAGGGCATGGCTTCGAACGAACCGAAGGAAAAGATCATCCGCGAGGTGATCATTCCCGAGACCATTACCATCCAGGAACTCGCCAACCGCATGTCGGAACGCGCGGTCGATGTCATCCGCCTGCTGATGAAGCAGGGCCAGATGCACAAGATCACCGATACGATCGACGCCGATACGGCGCAGATCGTGGCGGAAGATATGGGCCACACGGTCAAGCGTGTTTCGGAAGCGGATGTCGAGGAGGGCCTCTTCACCGAGACGGATATCGACGACAACCTCGTTTCCCGCCCGCCGGTGGTGACCATCATGGGCCACGTCGATCACGGCAAGACCTCGCTGCTCGACGCGATCCGCATGACCAACGTGGTTTCCGGCGAGGCCGGTGGCATCACCCAGCATATCGGCGCGTATCAGGTGCGTACGCCGCTCGGCGGCCTCGTGACCTTCATCGATACGCCGGGCCATGCGGCCTTTACCGCGATGCGTGCCCGCGGCGCCAAGGTGACGGATATCGTCATCCTTGTCGTGGCGGCGGATGACGGCGTGATGCCGCAGACGATCGAGGCGATCAACCACGCCAAGGCGGCGAAGGTGCCGATGATCGTCGCCATCAACAAGATCGACAAGCCCGAGGCCAAGCCCGAGCGCGTGCGCCAGGAACTCCTCCAGCACGATGTGCAGGTCGAGAGCATGGGCGGCGATACCATCGAGATCGAGGTGTCCGCCAAGCAGCGGCTCAACCTCGATAAATTGCTCGAAATGATCCAGCTTCAGGCCGAAGTGCTGGAACTCAAGGCCAACCCGGATCGGCCGGCCGAAGGTTCGGTGGTCGAGGCCAAGCTCGATCGCGGTCGCGGCCCGGTTGCTACGGTTCTCGTCCAGCGCGGCACGCTGCGCACCGGGGATATCGTTGTCGCCGGCGCGCAATGGGGCCGTGTGCGGGCGCTCATCAATGACAAGGGCGAGAATGTCTCCGAAGCCGGCCCGTCGCTCCCCGTCGAGATTCTCGGCTTTCAGGGTGCGCCGGAAGCGGGCGATCGTGTTGCCGTCGTCGAGTCCGAGGCGCGTGCCCGCGAAATCACCAACTATCGCGAGCGCCAGAAGCGCGATTCCGCCGCCGCGCGCGGCGGTGGCCAGTCGCGCAGCCTCGTGGACCTGATGAAGCAGGCCAAGGATGCCGCGGGCAAGAAGGAATTCCCGCTGATCATCAAGGGCGACGTGCAGGGTTCGGTCGAGGCCATCGCGGCCTCCGTCGAAAAGCTCGGCAACGACGAGGTCCGGGCGCGGGTTCTGCACACCGGCGTCGGCGGCATCACCGAGAGCGATATCACGCTCTCGAATGCGACCGGGGCGGTGGTTCTGGCCTTCAACGTGCGCGCCCACAAGGAAGCGCGCGAGTTGGCCGCGCGTTCCGGCGTCGAGATCCGTTACTACAACATCATCTACGATCTCGTGGATGACGTGAAATCGGCGATGTCCGGCTTGCTGCCGCCGACGCTGCGCGAGACCATGCTCGGCAACGCCGAGATCAAGCAGGTCTTCAACATCACCAAGGTCGGCAATATCGCGGGCTGCGTGGTCACCGACGGCAAGGTGGAGCGCGGCGCGAAGGTGCGCCTGATCCGCGACAGCGTCGTTGTCCACGAGGGCACGCTCAAGACGCTCAAGCGCTTCAAGGACGAGGTGAAGGAAGTCCAGTCCGGTCAGGAATGCGGCATGGCCTTCGCCAATTACGAGGACATGCGCGCCGGCGATGTCATCGAGTGCTTCCGCGTCGAGGAAATCCAGCGTTCGCTGTAAAGTTCCGGCCTCTTGGAGATTACGAGAGGCCGGGGATATCCCGGCCTTTCTATTTTATGAGCATTTTCAAGCGAGGTGGTTTCCGGTTCGCGTGAAGAAAATGCGGCGATTGGAACCCCTTAGAGCCACCCATGGTTCGTCCAAATCCACAATCGGCTGGCGCTCCCTCCCAGCGCATGTTGCGTGTCGGCGAGCAGGTCCGCCATGCCCTCGCCGAGGTGCTCGCGCGCGGCGATGTGCATGATCCCGAACTCGCCAGCCAGATCATCTCGGTGCTGGAAGTAAGGATGTCGCCCGATCTGCGCCACGGCACGGTGTTGATCATGCCACTTGGCGGCAAAGGCGAGGCGGAGGCCGTCGCGGCGCTCAACCGCAATGCAAAAGCCTTGCGCCACGAGGTGTCGCGCCGGCTGCGTGAGCTGAAATTCTCGCCCGATCTCAGGTTCCGCGTCGATGACCGCTACGACGAAGCCGCGCGGATCGAGAAGATTTTCGAAGAAGAGCGCGTCAAACGCGATCTTGAAGCCAGCCAAAAAGACCAGCAAAAAGAACAGACCAACGAATGACCGACGTTCCCGCACCGGAAAAATCCCTGCAAGCCCCACGCCCGAAAAAGCGCGATGTCCATGGCTGGCTGATTTTCGATAAGCCGGTCGGCATGACCTCGACCCATGCCGTGGCGGTGGCGAAGCGCGTGTTCCGCGCCAAGAAGGCCGGGCATGCCGGCACGCTCGATCCGCTCGCTTCCGGCTGCCTGCCGATTGCCCTCGGCGAAGCCACCAAAACCGTGCCCTATGTCATGGACGGCAAGAAAGCCTACCGCTTCACCGTGACCTGGGGCGCTGAAACCACGACGGATGATACCGAGGGTACGCCGACGCAGACCTCCGACCTCCGCCCGACGCGTTCGGCGGTTGAAGCCCTGTTGCCGGGGTTTATCGGCGCGGTGATGCAGGTGCCGCCAAAATTTTCGGCGATCAAGATTGCCGGCGAGCGCGCCTATGATCTTGCCCGGGATGGTGAGGACGTGGTGCTGGAGGCGCGCGAGGTGCTGATCGACAGCCTCGACATCGTGGCGCACGACGGTGCCACGACCACGCTGGAAGCGGCCTGCGGCAAGGGCACCTATGTTCGCGCCATCGCCCGCGATCTTGGCCGTGCGCTGGGCTGTTTCGGCCATGTGACCGGGCTGCGCCGGACGCGCGTCGGGCCGTTTCACGAGCAGGACTTCATCACGGTCGAAGCCCTCACCGAAACCTTCGAGGATGCCGCCGAGCAGGAAGCGCATGTGGCGGATTTGCTCGCGCCGGTGGATCGCGGGCTTACCGAACTGCCGGATATCAACGTCTCCTCGCATGATGCGGCGCGGCTCAAGCGGGGCCAGAGCGTCATCCTGCGCGGGCGGGATGCGCCCAGTGAACTCGGGCATGTCGCCATTCATTGCGGCCATGAACTGATCGCGATCGCCGAAATGGAAAAAGGTGAGCTGCACCCGCACCGGGTGTTTAATCTGGCAAGCTGACGCGCGATCGCGTGTCCAAGGGCAGGCCGGACATTCGCAAGCGGAAAGTCCGGGCGCGCTTCGGACGATACCTGTTCCGGAGGGAACTGACTCCGGGCCGGTTCTCGGGCATTCTTGGGTAATCAGTCTTGATTACACCAGGAGAAAAACCGTGAAACAGCTTCTTGCCGTCGCCCTTCTCGCTTTTACGATCGGCACCAGCGTCGTCGGTGCCGAAGCCCAGTCCCGCCGCTGCCGGGTGATGGACCCGACCGGGACCCCGCTGAATATCCGGGCCACGCCGGGTGGCGAGGTCGTCGGGCAATTGCCGAATGGCGTGATCGTCAATGGAGCCGAACAGGTGCGGGACGACAATGGCCGGACGTGGCTCTTTTTGCACAACCAGCGGACCGGGCATCCGATCGGCTGGGTGTTTCGCGAGTTTGTTTCCTGCTTCTAGGAAAAGCGCGCTTCCGGCGGGACTCGCGTTCTCGGGTCGTGCCAGCGTGGCCGATTCCACGGAAAATCCTTTCCTTTTGAACCAAAAGCGGTTATGAGCCGCGCAGCGGGGCGTTGCCCTGCTTCTTCTGACCCCGCTGGACGACATCCCGGCCGGGCCATTTCTCGAACCCTCAAGGAGGCAGACGATGTCGATTACGGCAGAGCGCAAGACTGCGCTGATCTCTGAATATGCGACCGCGGCCGGCGACACCGGCTCGCCCGAAGTGCAGGTGGCGATCCTTTCGATCCGGATCTCGAACCTCACCGAGCATTTCAAGACCCACAAGAAAGACAACCATTCGCGTCGCGGGCTCCTGAAGCTCGTCTCCCAGCGCCGTTCGCTTCTTGACTACCTCAAGAGGAAGGACGAGGCACGCTACAAGACGCTGATCGAACGTCTCGGCATCCGCCGCTAGAGCATTGCCGGTGAATGCGAATTCACCGCCACGCTCCATCGGTTTGTTTCAGCGCATTTTCTTCCCGTGAACCGGACTCCGCTTCGCTCGAAAATGCTCTAAACGAATCAGGTGGCCCGGAAAAACCCGCGGCCAGACAACGAGGTGAGGCGGTTCCGCCTCGCCTCACGCATCCGGAGGGCAGGGGCCACCGGGTGGCACGAGGGCCGATGACGGCCATGGCAGGATCGCCGGACGCTCCAAGACCGCCTTTGCGGGAAGGGAGCGTCCCGCCGTCTTGCTCATGGGCTTCAGGCGGTTCTCACAGCAGTGAAGCATGCGCGTCACCCTCCGGCTGATCCGGAAGGGGAAATGCGCGCATCCGAACCCGCGAGATCGGCCATGGGGGCCCTCTCGCCATGACAGGACATGACATGTTTGATATTCAAAGCAAATCCATCGAATGGGCCGGCCGTACGCTGACGCTCGAAACCGGCCGTATCGCCCGCCAGGCCGATGGCTCGGTGTTCGCGACCTATGGCGAAACCACCGTTCTCGCCACCGTCGTTTCGGCCAAGGAAGCCAAGCCGGGCGTCGATTTCTTCCCGCTCACCGTCAACTATCAGGAAAAGGCCTTCGCGGCCGGCCGGATTCCCGGTGGATTCTTCAAGCGCGAAGGCCGCCCTTCGGAAAAGGAGACGCTGGTCTCCCGCCTGATCGATCGCCCGATCCGCCCGCTGTTCGTTGAGGGCTACCGCAACGAAACCCAGGTCGTCGTCACCGTTCTCAGCCACGATCTCGAGAACGATCCCGATATCGTCGCGATGGTTGCCGCCTCCGCAGCGCTGACGCTCTCCGGCGTTCCCTTCATGGGCCCGGTCGGCGGCGCGCGCGTCGGCTATATCAACGGCGAATACGTCCTCAACCCGACGCTCGACCAGATGAAGGACACCACCCTTGATCTCGTCGTCGCCGGTACGGCGGATGCGGTGCTGATGGTGGAATCCGAAGCCCAGCAGCTCTCGGAAGAAGTGATGCTCGGCGCGGTCATGCATGGCCACAAGGGGTTCCAGCCGGTGATCGACATGATCATCGCACTCGCTGAAAAGGCCGCCAAGGAGCCGCGCGACTACACCCCGACCGACCTCTCCACGATCGAGAAGGCCGTGCTCGAGATCGCCGAGAAGGATCTGCGCGAAGCCTACAAGATCATCGACAAGCAGGGCCGCTACAAGGCGGTGGATGCGGCCAAGGCCAAGGTTTTCGCGACCCTCGTGCCGGAAGGCGGCGAGGCCAAGTTCGACAAGGAACAGCTGAAAACCGTGTTCAAGGAAGTTCAGGCGAAGATCGTTCGCTGGAACATCCTGGATACCAAGAGCCGTATCGACGGTCGCGGCCTCACCGATGTCCGCCAGATCGTCTCGGAAGTCGGCATGCTGCCGCGCACCCATGGTTCGGCGCTCTTCACCCGCGGCGAGACGCAGGCCCTGGTGGTCGCGACCCTCGGCACGGGCGATGACGAGCAGTTCATCGACGAGCTGGAAGGCACCCGCAAGGAGCGCTTCATGCTCCACTACAACTTCCCGCCCTATTCGGTGGGCGAAACCGGCCGCATGGGTTCGCCCGGTCGCCGCGAAATCGGCCATGGCAAGCTTGCCTGGCGCGCGATCCGCCCGATGCTGCCGGTGCAGCACGACTTCCCCTACACGATGCGCATCGTCTCCGAGATCACCGAATCCAACGGCTCGTCCTCGATGGCGACCGTGTGCGGCGCGTCGCTGGCGATGATGGATGCGGGCGTGCCGCTGAAGGCGCCGGTTGCGGGTATCGCGATGGGCCTCATCCTCGAAGGGGCGCGCTTTGCCGTTCTCTCGGATATTCTTGGCGACGAGGATCACCTCGGCGACATGGATTTCAAGGTGGCCGGCACCGAAGGCGGCATCACCGCGCTGCAGATGGACATCAAGATCGCCGGGATCACCGAGGAGATCATGAAGGTCGCGCTGGATCAGGCCAAGGGCGGGCGTCTGCACATTCTGGGCAAGATGGCGGATGCGCTCACCCAGCCGCGTGGTCAGCTCGGCCAGTACGCGCCGCGCATCGAGACCATCAAGATCAACCCGGACAAGATTCGTGAAGTCATCGGCTCCGGCGGCAAGGTGATCCGCGAGATCACCGAGAAGACCGGCACCAAGATCGACATCCAGGATGATGGCACGATCAAGGTGGCGTCGTCGGATGGCGAGAAGATCAAGGCGGCGATGAACTGGATCCGCTCGATCGCCTCCGACCCGGAAGTCGGCCAGATCTACGAAGGTACGGTCGTGAAATGCGTCGAGTTCGGCGCGTTCGTGAACTTCTTCGGCGCGCGTGACGGCCTCGTCCACATCTCGCAGCTGGCTCCGCGCAAGGTTGCGAAGACGCAGGATGTCGTCAAGGAAGGCGACAAGGTCAAGGTCAAGTTCATGGGCTTTGACGATCGCGGCAAGACCAAGCTGTCGATGAAGGTCGTCGATCAGGAAACCGGCGAGGACCTCGAAGCCAAGCAGAAGGCCGAACGCGACGCCGAGCGCGACAACGCCGAGTAAGCTGCCGTCTTTGTCATCACCGGGCTTGACCCGGTGATCCAGAAATTTTTAAGGCCGCGATTTCTCGCGGCCTTTTTCTATCGGGCTGCCGCCGCGAGGATATCTGCCGTGCTCACGACCTCTGCAAATTCGTTCCGCAGGGTCGCAAGATGAAACCGGTGGATCATCTCGGCCGAAAGCGCGGCACCATCCAGGTCTTTTTGTTCGAAGGCTGAACAGGCATCGGCCGCCACAATCAAGCGCCAGCCTAAATTGCTCCCCGTCCGCACGGTCGTTGACACGCACATATCCGTGGAAATGCCGAAGGCGATGATCGCCTCCGCGCCAAGCCGCTTGAGACGGATATCGAGATCGGTGTTGAGAAACGCGGAGTTGACGGATTTTAAGACGAGCGGCTCACCAGCCCGCGGCTCAAAACCGAGGCGCAGGGCATTGCCGGGATGGTCTGGCCGAAACCGCGATCCTGTATCAACAGAATCATGCCGGACATGGATCACAGGCCAGCGATTCCTGCGCCAGGCCGCAAGCAAGGCGAGGCCTTTGCTTTCAAAGTCCCAGGCGCCAAGTTTGGGAGCCTCGGGATCGAAAAAACCAGTTTGAAAATCGATTGGGAGCAGAACAGTACGGGGAGTGAGCGCCAGCATAAGGCCTCCTGATCACATTTATTCCCCTCTGACCCTTCTTATAAGTCCCGCCGTCGATCCGTCCAGTGGCCCCAGTCCCATGCCTGTTTCGACCGGCCCGGCGAGCTTGGTCGCGAGTTCCTTGCCCAGTTCCACGCCCCATTGATCGAAGGCGTTGATGCCCCAGACCGCGGCTTCCACGAACACCCGATGCTCGTAGAGCGCGATCAGCCGCCCGAGCGCGAAGGGCGTCAGTTTTTTGTAGAGGATCGTGATCGAGGGCCGATCGCCGGCAAAGACACGATACGGATTGCCTCCGGCTTGTTCCGGCGTCCGCCCGAGCATCAGCGCCTGGCTTTGCGCAAGGCAATTGGCGACAAGCAGCGGGTGATGCTCCCGGAGATGGGTGCCATAGCTTGCGCCCTCCACCGCCAGCAGAAATTCCACCGGAATAATATCCGTGCCCTGATGCAGAAGCTGGAAAAACGCGTGCTGGCCATTGGTGCCCGGCTCGCCCCAGATGATCGGGCCGGTCGCGCCGGCAACAGGCGTACCGTCCTTCTTCACCGATTTGCCGTTCGATTCCATATCGAGTTGCTGGAGATAGGCCGGGAACCGCGCGAGCCTTTGATCGTAGGGGATCACCGCGCGCGAGGAAAAACCGCAGATATTGCGGTGCCAGATGCCGGTAAGCGCCATGAGAACCGGCAGGTTTTTTTCGAGTGGCGCCATCCGGAAATGGCGGTCCATCGCTTCGGCGCCAGCAAGGAAGCGCGTGAAATTTTCCGCACCGATCGCCATCATCAACGGCAGGCCGATCGAGGACCAGATCGAATAGCGCCCGCCGACCCAATCCCAGAAGCCGAACACCCGGTCCGGTGCGATGCCGAAGGCGGCGACTTTGTCGAGCGCGGTCGAAACCGCGCAGAAATGCGTGGCCACCGCAGCCTCGCCCAGCTTTTCTGCCAGCCATCGCCGCGCCGAGCGCGCATTGGTCATGGTTTCGATGGTGGTGAAGGTCTTCGACGCCACGATGAACAGCGTCGTCGCGGCGTCGAGCCCGGCAAGGGTATCATGAAGGTGCGCGCCGTCGACATTGGAAACGAAATGCAGGCGCGGCCCGTCGTGATCGGGGCGAAGCGCCAGTGTTGCCATCGCCGGACCGAGATCGGAACCGCCGATGCCGATATTGACGACATCGGTGAAGGGCTCCCCCTTCGCCGAGCGGATCTTGCCCGCGCGGATGCCCTCGATAAAGGCGTAGCACCTCTCGCGCTCGGCCCTGATCGCCGGCGCCATATCGACACCATCCACCATCACCGGCTTGCCGGAGAAATCGCGCAACGCCGTATGCAGCACGGCGCGGTTTTCCGTCGTGTTGATCGCTTCGCCCGCAAACATCGCCTCGCGCTGCGCAGGAACACCGGCGGCTTCCGCGAGATCGACGAGACGATCGAGAACCTCCGGCGTCAGCTTCGTTTTGGAAAAATCGATCAGGAGGTCATCGAGCGCAAACGAAAACCGCTGGAAGCGATCACGGTCGGCGTCGAACAGCGCGGCGATGCGGGTTCCTGATCCCTTCGTGCGCGCTGCGCGGAGCGCGGCCCATGCCGCATCAAGGGGAGTTTCGGGCATGCGGTTTCCTAGCCGGGAAGAAGGTCGTTGAGGCGCAGCCGCGCGATGGTCTCGATTTCGCCGAGCGCGGTTTCGAATTCCCGGCCGGCATCGTTTTTGAGCCGGGTCTCGAAAGCAGCGAGGATCTCGGTTTTCGTCCGCCCCTTGACCGCCAGAATGAAGGGGAAGGCAAACCGTGCGAGATAAGCGTCGTTCAGCGCGGTGAACGCGGCGAGTTCGTCCGCGGTGAGGCGATCCAGCCCGGCGGAGGCCTGTTCGCGGGTCGATTCCGCCGTCAGCCGGTTAGCCAGCGCCAGCCGCCCGGCAAGATCGGGATGCGCCCGGATCAGTGCCAGCTTCTCGGCTTCGCTTCCCCCCCGCATCGCCGTGACCATCGCGGCGTGAAGTCCGCCCGCGCCATCGCATTCCGGCCCGAGCCCAGCGGCAAGCGCGCGCTCCGCCACCCAGGGCGAATGCTCGAAGACACCGCCGAAGCGCGCGACAAACAGCGGGTGCGACAGCGACGACGGCTTCCAGCCGCCCTGCGGTGGATGATGAAGTACCCAGTGCCGCGCGATATCGAGGCGGGTGGCTACCCAGACGCGATCATGGCGCTGGACGTAATCGAGAAACCGCACCAGTGCCGCGGCGCGACCCGGCCGCCCGACAAGCCGGCAATGCAGGCCGACCGACATCATCTTTGGCGCGGTTTCGCCCTCGGCGTAGAGGGTATCGAAGCTGTCCTTGAGGTAGGTGAAGAACTGGTCGCCGGCATTGAACCCCTGCGGCGTGGCAAAGCGCATGTCGTTGGCATCGAGCGTATAGGGCACGATCAGAAACGGCCCGCTGCCGCCGCGACCATTCGGCCCCGCCGTCCAATACGGCAGCTCGTCGGCGTAGCTGTCGGCGGAATAGAGAAAGCCGCCCTCTTCCTGCGTCAGGCGCAGGGTGTTTTCGGAGGTCCTGCCCTGATACATCCCGAGCGGGCGGGAGCCGGTCATTGCCGTCTGGATGCGCACGGCCTCCGCGATCTCGGCGGCTTCATTCTCCGGCGAGAAATCGCGGTAGTCGATCCATTTGAGGCCGTGGCTGGCGATCTCCCAGCCGGCCTCGCCCATGGCGGCGACGGCCTCCGGGTGGCGCGCCATGGCGGAGGCAACGCCGAACACCGTCACCGGCATTCCGCGCTCGGTGAACATCCGGTGGAGCCGCCAGAACCCGGCACGCGAGCCGTATTCGTAAATCGACTCCATATTCATGTGGCGCTGGCCGGGCCAGGGTTGCGCGCCGACAATCTCCGAGAGAAAGGCTTCGGAAGCGGCATCGCCGTGCAGGATGTTGTTTTCGCCGCCCTCTTCGTAATTGATGACGAATTGCACCGCGATCCGTGCGGCGCCGGGCCAGTTGGCATGCGGGGGCCTGCGGCCATAGCCGATGAGATCGCGCGGATACGCCGTTTTGGTCACGGTTCAGCTCCCGCGATAGGTTGAATAGGCGAAGGGCGAACACAGCAGCGGCACGTGATAATCGCCATCCGCCTCGGCGATGCCGAAATCGATCGGGACGATATCGAGAAATGCCGGCTCCGGCAGGGCAACGCCCTTGGCCCGGAAATACTCGGCGATATGGAAGCGCAGCTGGAACCGTCCCGTGCGGAAGGCCCCGCCGGCCATCACCGGCTGGTCGGTCCGGCCGTCCGTGTTGGTGATAAGGTCTGCACGCGGCAGCCAGACGCCGCCGGGGCCGGCTTCCAGGAACGCGATCCGCATGCCCGCCGCCGGGCAGCCATGCGCGGTATCCAGCACATGCGTTGATAGCCGACCCATGCGCAAAGCCTCCCGAATGACGAACACCGTGATTCGCTGAAGATAGCCGGGTGGTTGCGGATGGCGAGAAAAAACCACGGCTTTGCGCGGATCCCGGCGCGCACGGCATTCATCCGGGTTGAACGGGGTCTTATGCCTCATCCGGTTGTTTTGACCGGGTTTCTTTCGGGTAAACCGTACCCGCCCCGCCAAAAAATGCGCCAAAACGAAGAAACTTCAGAGTGCCAGAGCGGCGGTGGCCTCGCGCAGTGCGGCGGCAACCAGACGGACGGCGGGGGTGTCGCTGCCATCCGCACGCAGCGTCAGGCCGACCGGGCCACTGGTATCGCCCATCTTGAAGGGCAATTCGACCAGCGCGCCCTCCTCAAGATCAAGCGCGACAACCCCGCGTGAGATGATCCAGACCGCGTCGGTTTGCCGGGTAAAAGCCCGGCCGAAGCTGTCGGCGACGGTTTCGATGCGGTCGGGCAGGGTGCCGATCCCGTTGGTGAGGAGAAACCGCTCGGCAATGCCGCGGATCGTGGCGCCAGGCTCCGGCAGCAGCACGGGAAATTCAGGCAGCCGGCTCACATCCGGCGCGGCGATCAGCGGGTGGCCGGGACGGACGACGATCGCGACGCGCTCTGAGTAGAGCTGGGCAAAGGAAAGACCGCGCATGGCCTGCGGGCTGGCGAGCCGCCCGACGACGAGATCGAGGGCGCCGGCGCGAAGCTGGTCGAGCAGATAGAGGTTTGGCCCGGTGACGATGCGTGGCACGAGCCCCACCCGCATCCGGCGGAACTGCAGCACCGCGGCCGGAATGATCCGCGCCGCAACGCTCGGCAGGGCGCCGATGGCCACCGGCATCTCGCTGGCCATGCTTGCCTGCGCCAGCGCGTCGATGCCTTGCCGGAGCGCGGCATGGCTGGTGGCGGCGTAGTGCCGGAAGACCTCTCCTGCCGGGGTCAGCGTGATGCCGGCGCGGTTGCGGCTCATCAGGGATGTCCCCAGAATACCCTCCAGTTCGGCCAGCGCCTTGGAAATCGCGGGCTGGGTGAGATGGAGCGCGAGCGCGGCGCCGCTCACGCTTCCGTGCCGGCAGATTTCGAGGAAAGCCGCGAGATGACGCAGGCGGATGCGGGAATCGATCATTTAATATTCGATACAGGAATATAAAACGCCTGTAATCTCATTTTACATAAGCAAAAAACCGCGCCATTCTCCGTGCAACAGGAGGCGCTTTTGGATGTCGGACCGCTATGAAACCGGGATGAAAACCCGTCGTGCCGTGCTCGGAAACGCGCATGTCGATCGGGCGGAAGCCAACAAGACACCGTTCGATGCGCCGTTCCAGCGCTTTATCGCCGAGGGTGCCTGGGGTACGCTCTGGGCGGGTGATCAGCTGACACCACGCGAACGCTCGATGATCACCATCGCGCTGCTGGCGGCGCTGGGGCACCATGACGAAGTCGCGATGCATATCCGCGCGACCGCCAACACCGGCGCCAGCATGGAGGATATTCGCGAGGCCCTGATGCATGTGGCGGTTTATGCCGGGGTTCCCGCCGCCAATACCGCCTTCAAGATCGCCAAACAGGTTTATGCCGAGAAGGCCAAAACGCCCTGAGCTTGTTTGCCCGGGTTTGATTCGGGCAAGCCGGTTTGATGAAAAAGCCTGACGGGAATTGCCCACGCCAGAAGACGCAGCGAGGAACCATGATAGCTTCTCCACCCGCCGATGCACGGGCGTCCGCCGCCACCGATCTTGCGGACTTCATGCGGCGCGACCGGAACTGGCATCCGCCGGCCTATACGCCGGGCTACAAGACCTCGGTCTTGCGCTCGCCCGGATGCGCGTTGCTGTCGCTCGAACAAGGCCCGGGCGAGAAGACCGGCCCGCGCTTTCGCGCCGATAGGCTGCACGAACTCGACAACGACCTGATTGCGAATTTCGCCGCCGCGACCGGTTCCAGCGGGCTGGCGATCGGCGAGCGGATCATCGTTCACGGCCGGGTGCAGGATGAATGCGGCCGACCGGTTCCGAATGCGCTGATCGAGGTGTGGCAGGCCAACGCCGGCGGGCGCTATCGTCACAAGAAGGACGGCTATCTCGCCCCGCTCGACCCCAATTTCGGCGGCTGCGGCCGCTGCGTGAGCGATGCGGGCGGCCATTACTTCTTCCGCACCATCAAGCCCGGCGCCTACCCGTGGCCGAACCACGGCTCCGACTGGCGCCCGGCGCATATCCATTTTTCCATCTTCGGCGAGGCCTTCGCGCAGCGGCTGGTTACCCAGCTCTATTTCGAGGGCGATCCGTTGATCCCGCTCTGCCCGATCATCCACACGATCCGGGATGCGCGCGCGATCGAGCGCCTCGTCGCCAAGCTCGACATGGGGGAGATGCGCCCGTTCGATTGTCTTGTCTATCGCTTCGACATTGTCTTGCGCGGCCGCCAGCAGACCTTCTTCGAAAACCAGCCGGAGGGTCTGTGATGCCCGTTGAATACCTCAAGGAAACCCCGTCCCAGACCGCCGGCCCCTATGTCCATATCGGCACGCTGCCGGCGCATGCCGGCCTGCCGATCCGCCAGAACGAGACGCTGAATGTCATCGAGGCGCCCGGCGAGCGGATCGTCGTTGAAGGCATCGTGCTCGATGGTTCCGGTGCGCCGGTCAAGGACGCGATGCTCGAGCTTTATCAGGCCGATAGCCTGGGGCGGGTCGGCGAGCACATGCTCTGGGCGCGCGCGGCGGCGGCGTTTGAAACCGGCGAATTTCGCTTCGATACCGTCCGCCCCGGCGCGCTCGTCTGGCGCGAGGGCCGGATGCAGGCCCCCCACCTCACGCTGCTGGTATTTGCGCGCGGCATCAACATCCACCTGCATACCCGGATGTATTTCCCGGAAGATGGCGCGGCGCATGCGCTTGATCCCGCGTTGAGCCGTATCGAGCAGACCCATCGCCGCGCGACCCTGATCGCGGAAAAGCAGCGGGAAGGTGCCTATCGTTTCACGATCCGGCTTCAGGGCGAGCAGGAGACGGTGTTTTTCGATATGTGAGCGCGCGGAATTTGCGTGTACCAATCGGCCGGGCGGCGGCTATGCTGCCCATCCCTTCTGTTTGACGAGAACGCCGATGGCCGCGCTTTCCCTGGATTCGACGCTTTACGGCGGGTTGCTGTCCGATCCCGAGACCACGCATCTGATGAGTGATGCCGCCGAGATTTCGGCGATGATCCGGGTGGAGAAGGCGCTGGCCACGGTCGAGGCGCGGCTGGGGCTGATCCCGGAGGCCGAAGCCGAGGATCTGGTCGCCGCGCTCGATGCCGTCTTCATCGACCCCGGCGCGCTCGCGGAGGGGGTGAAACGGGATGGTGTGGTCGCCCCCGCGCTGGTTGCCGAACTCAGGACCCAGCTCCCGGTTCCCCTGGCGCAATGGCTGCACTGGGGGGCGACGTCGCAGGATATCGCCGATCTCGCGCTGGTCTTGCGCCTCAAGGGCGTGCTCGACCTGTTCGCGAGCCGGCTGGACGGGCTCATTCGGGCGCTGGGCGCGCTTGCCCGCGCGCATCGCGACACGGTTTGCCTCGCGCGGACACGCAGCCAGGCCGCATCGCCCACCGTCTTCGGGCTCAAGCTCGCCAATTGGCTGCAGCCCTTGCTGCGGCACCGCACGCGGATCGACGAACTGCGCCCGCGGTTGCTGGCGGTGCAGTTTGGCGGCGCCACCGGCACGCTTTCCGCGCTCGGCGCCGGGGGCATCGAGGTGATGGATGCGCTCGCCGACGAACTCGGATTGGCCCGCGCCGAGCCCTGGCACGCCTCGCGCGACCGGATCGAGGAATGTGCCGGGCTGATGGCGATGATCGCGACCAGTCTTGGCCGGATGGGGGCCGATTTCGTGCTGCTGGCGCAAACCGGGGTCGGCGAGATCGGGTTTGCCGGCGCGGGCGGCTCCTCGACCCTGCCGCAGAAACAGAACCCGGTTCTGGCGGAGGTTCTCGTCAGCCTCGGGCGGTTTGCCGCCACGCAGGCGAGCGCGGTCCATCACGCCGCCATTCATGTTCAAGAGCGCGATGGCGCGGCCTGGACGCTGGAATGGTTGGCGCTGCCGCCGTTGGTCGGCGCGACCGGCGCGGCGCTGGCCCGGGCGCTCAATGCGATCGAGAGCCTGCGTGTCGAGCCCCTCCGCATGCAGGAGAACCTCGCGGCGACGCGCGGGCTCGTGCTGGCGGAGGCCGCGAGCTTTGCGCTGGCCGGGCATCTTCCGCGCGAGGATGCGGCACGGCTGGTCAAGCAGGCGGTCGCCGCCTGTCTTGCGGGCGAGCGGCACCTCTTCGATGAGCTTGCCGAGCTCACCGCTGCCCCGGTGGACTGGCAGAGCCTGCGCGCGCCGCTGCCCTATCTCGCCTCGGCGCAAGGTCTGGTCGACCGGATTCTGGCCGAGGCCGAAACCCGCGTCGGGGATTTCACGTCGCCAGCGGCGTGATCCCTCGCTCGATTTCGGCCCGCCGATGTTCGAGGAAGGGCGGTAGCGACAGGCTCTGCCCCATCGTCTCCCGGGGCTCGTCGGTCGCAAACCCCGGTCCGTCGGTGGCGATTTCGAACAGGATGCCGTTGGGCTCCCGGATATAGAGGCTGCGGAAATAGAACCGGTCGATCGGTCCGGAAGAGCGCAGCCCGAGCGCTTCGTAGCGGCTTACCCAATAGGCGTATTCCGCCTCGTCTTTCGCGCGAAAGGCGACGTGATGCACGCCGCCCGCGCCCTGCCGGGCCGCGCCAAGGGTTGGTTCGACCGCGACATGCAGCTCGGCGGCGGGCCCGCCTTCGCCCATTTCGAAGACCTGGATCGGCACGCCCTCGCGGGTGTAGTCGCGCGTCCGGCGCATGCCGTAAACCTCGGTGATGAACCGCTCGGTCGGCGCAAGATCAGGCACGCTGAGTTCGATCGGCCCGAGGCCGCGGATCTGGTGCTCGGCCGGAACCGGGCTTCTGGCCCAGGCGAAGGCCTCTCCCGCGCCACCATCCGCGATCAACGCGAAGCGCTGGCCTTCATGGTCTTCGAAGGGCAGCGTCCATCGGCCGTCGATTTCCTGCGCGGCGCCCTGCGTCACGCCGTGTTCGGCAAGCCGCGCCTGCCAGTATTCGAGGCTGGCGGATCCCATGACCCGCAACCCGGTGCGCGAAATCGAACGCGTGCCGCGCGTTTCGGGCGGAACGGGCCATTCGAAGAAGGTGAGGTCCGTCCCCGGCGTCGCCTCGCCATCGGCGTAGAACAAGTGGTAGGCCGAGACATCGTCCTGATTGACGGTCTTCTTGACGAGCCGCAGGCCGAGAACCCCGGTATAGAAGCGATAATTGGCCTGAGCATCGGCGGTGATGGCGGTGAGATGGTGGATACCGTGAAGCTGCATGGGCCGGTCCTTGGTTGTCTTGCTGGCTTGTCTTTGCGAGGTTTTCTTGTGCGGCGCTCTGGAGGCTCGCGGCCGTCGATGCTGACGCGCGCCGGGTTTTGCGTTGATGCCTATCTGCGAATATTTCCGGCAGGAATGCATGCACTCACGCAATCTTAGTTTGGTTTCTCGCCGAGCGGATACCCGCTGGCATCGGCTCCGCTCGTCCCACGCCCGCCGTTCGGTTGCCGCATCGCCACAGCCGGGGGCCGCAGGCCATTTTGCGCTGCGGCCGCTTTTGTTCTAAGGACATTTTCCCCGATTTTCCTGATCACGCCAAGCCTTTCCGGAACCTGTTCATGACCATTCGCCTGCACCGTGGTGACCTGCCCAATCCCATCGCCTCCGGGGCGGTGGTCGCGATCGATACGGAAACGCTGGGGTTGATCCCGCATCGCGACCGGCTCTGTGTCGTCCAGCTGTCGATCGGCGATGGCTCGGCGGATGTGATCCAGATCGCCCCGGGCCAGCGCGCCGCGCCGAACCTTGTCGCCATGCTCGCGGATCCCACGATTTTGAAGCTGTTCCATTTCGGCCGCTTCGATCTGGCGGTCT
Source organism: uncultured Methylobacterium sp. (assembly GCA_964571245.1). Lineage (GTDB taxonomy): Bacteria > Pseudomonadota > Alphaproteobacteria > Rhizobiales > Beijerinckiaceae > Rhabdaerophilum. Next base: position 2,356 of record CAZNAT010000008.1, on the reverse strand, counting down.
TGCGGCATGCGTTCGGGGTGATGCCGAGCCCGGTCTATTGCACCAAGATCGCCTCGCGCCTGACCCGGACCTATACGGACCGCCATGGGCTGAAGGATATTACGCGCGAACTGCTGGGCGTGGATCTTTCCAAGCAGCAGCAATCCTCGGATTGGGCCGCCGAAACCCTCACCGATGCGCAACTGACCTATGCCGCGTCGGATGTGCTGCATCTGCACGCGCTCAAAGCCCGTTTCGATGCGATGCTGGCACGGGAAAACCGCACCGAACTGGCGAAGTCGTGCTTCGAGTTTCTACCGGCGCGGGCGCAGCTCGATCTCGACGGCTGGCCCGAAACGGATATCTTCGCGCATAGTTGAGCCCATTGAGCGCGTGCCCGGTGCTTGAAAATTAACCGGAGGCGGCCAATTCTTGGTCATATTGGCGTTTTGCATGGTTCCGTCATAACTTCGCCACGCTGAAGCGGCGGGTGGTGCGGTCAGGCGCGATCGGGGTCGCCCCTGCCGGGACGCGGATGAGGAGATCGGATGTCGGGGATCGAGGCACAACAGGCCAGCATGACGCTTGCGCGTTCCGCGCGGGCCGGCGCGCTGTCGTTTGGTGCGTTGCCATCCCACCTCCGGTCCGACCCTGCCTTTGTCGCTGCGGTCCGGCATTCGCGG
>CAZNAT010000008.1:0-1684 GCA_964571245.1 uncultured Methylobacterium sp. | reverse complement strand
GGTGCGGATCCTGCGCCGGGCGCTGCCGCTGGGTGCCGGGCTGGTGGTGGTGTTCTTGGTTTTTCGCGGCTTCGTCGGGTTTTTTGCCGGGATTGAGGCGACCACGGAAAATGTCTCGATTCAAGGCCGCAAGATCGTGATGGAAAAGCCCCGACTTTCGGGGTTCAAGCGCGATGGCCGCTCCTATGAGTTGACGGCGACCACCGCGATCCAGGATCTGAAATCGCCGAATATCGTCGAGATGAACGCCCTGACCGCGCGGATGCAGACCGGCAACGAGGGCTGGGCTAACCTGAGCGGCGCGCGCGGCACCTATGACAGCAAGATCGAGCGGCTTGACGTCGAGGGCGGTCTCACGGTTCGCACCGAAACCGGCCTTGATGCCAAGCTTCAGGATGCGCAGATCGAGTTCAAGGCCGGCACCATCATCACCGACAAGCCGGTCGAGGTCAAAATGCCGCAAGGCGACGTCGGCGCAGACCGCATGCAGGTGCTCGACAACGGTAAAAGGCTGGTTTTCGAAGGGCGCGTCCGCTCGGTCTTCGTCAATGCCCAAGCCCGTGACAACGTCCTTGCCCGCGATGCAAAACCGGGTGAAGAAACCGAAACAACCGTGCCTGGCGCAGCTGCCAGCACGACGGCGACAGAATAACGGGATTTAACGGATGGCAACGGGATTACCGACATCTTGCCTGCGATCGCTTCGGCGCATGACCCGCGCCGGGATGGTTCTTGCGGGGGCTCTGCTGGCCACTCCCATGGGGATGGTGCCCGCTGCGGCGCAGACCGCGCCGGCCTCAAGCCCTTCTCCGGCGAGTCCTGCCGCAAAGACCAAGGCGGCCAAGCCTGCCGGCGCGCCTTTCGCCGGATTTGGCTCGAACTCGAAGGAGCCGATCAAGATCGATTCCAACAAGCTCGAGGTCTTCGACAAGGAAAACCGCGCGATCTACTCGGGCGATGTCGTGCTGGTTCAGGGCCAGACGACGCTGCGCTCCTCATCGATGACGATTTTCTACATCTCGAACAAAGCCACGCCCGGTGCCGAGCCTGCCAAGGCGGGCGGCGCGGCGGCCGGCCAGAATTCCATCCGCAAGATCGATTTCGACGGGCCGATCAGCATTATCTCCGGCACGCAATCCGCGACATCCAAGTTCATGGTCTATGACGCGCAGGCCGAGACGGTCACGCTGACCGGCAATGTGATCATTTCGGATTGCGACAATGTCCAGCGCGGCGAGCGCGCCGTCTATGACATCAAATCGGGGCGCGCAACGGTGGATTCCGGCAACAAGGGGCGCGTGCAGGGCATTTTCACGCCCGGCAGCGAAGACAAGAAAAAAGCCCCCGGAGACTGCGGCGGCAAGCGCAGCTAACCCATGCCCCGCCGGCCCAGGTGACGCGCCGGCGTTTGTGCGATAAAGCGGCGGTATTCCCAACAGGGCACTAGGGTCTGGACCTATTTATTTCGAGGAAGGCGGTTGGATCAAAATGCACGAGATTGAGGAGCAAGCCTGTAGGAAACCGCCTGGTTTTCAAAGGTTTGCGACATGAAGATCGTGCATTTTCATCCAATCCGAAGGACATGATTTTGATGGCGAACTGGTGTGTCGAAACGCTCAACCGGGCAGAAAGCCCGCTTTTCGCGGTTCTCCTGCCATTCCATCCATCAAAATCATGCCGGTTC
>CAZNAT010000007.1:68679-73736 GCA_964571245.1 uncultured Methylobacterium sp. | reverse complement strand
CGGCGGCGGCAACCTTGTACTGCTTGCCGCCAGTCTTGATGACTGCGTACATCGTCTGGGTCCTTGTCTCGACGGGCCTTGGCGCGACCCCGCGAGGGGCTGGCCGGCCGTCTTCTTGTTTGGTCTTGCCGCCCCCGAAAGAGGCGGTTGGTTCAGGGTCCGGACGATCCGATGCCCGCATGACACGCGCAGCCTGAAGGTCCAGGAGGCGGCTCAATGATGGAAACGGCCGCCGGAGTCAAGGAAAACCCTGCAACTCCGGGGCTTTTTCTGGCGCGTCGCCACGATCTCCGCCTTGCCGCTCTCCCCCGGCTCCCGGCTGCATCGCCGCAATTCTCCGCCGCCGGCCAAAGCTGTGCTTGAATGCGCCGTCCCGTTCCGCTATGTCGCGCTTCGCTTCAACAGCTGGCGATGGCTCTTGTCCATCGCCCATGCGACCGCGGAGAGGTGGCTGAGTGGTTGAAAGCACCGCACTCGAAATGCGGCATACGGGCAACCGTATCGGGGGTTCGAATCCCTCCCTCTCCGCCATCTTCCCGTCGCAAACCCCGCCAGCGACCCCAACGGCGCCAAATTTTCTCGTTGTTTCAAAGGGGTTTGGCCGGGCCATCCGAACCGCAGAGACTGGCCCGAGGCCGGAATGCGGTCTCTGAACGGCTTTGGTCTCTAACGGAGCGAACCTCGCCGCTTCCGGTTCGCTCCAGGAAAGCGTACCCTTTTCAATCGCTTGACCGATGTTGGCCCCCGACCCGTTTCCAGCGGTTTCGCCGGCGGGCGGGCCTACAGAGACAGCTCGAGGTGGGCGGGATGCTGCGTACCAGTTCGATTGGCGACGCAAGCTTCGTTAACGCTGGCTACCCCAATCCCGCATGGTTCCGGTCTTCCCAACAGCAACTCAGGCCTAAGGAGCGTTCTGTTTTGTGTCGCCGGGGGCTGTTGGTTCTGGGGCGGCAAGTCGGGGGGGATTGCTGAGCAAAAGCTCTTGCGGCAGACCCTGAGCCGGGAACGCGCGCAACACTTGTTGCGTAGCCCCCATATGCACCGTGGCCACGCCGTTCTGATTCTCTACAATCTTTATGGCTGGCGACATCGAAAACGTATGCATGTACGCATGATGGACAGTGAGAACTAGGAGGCGTACTCATAAACGAAACAGCCAGGGTCCCAGTCGATGGTCCGGTTCACCACAGATCGCCGCCGCGGCGCGTCCAGGTCGTGCCAGCAACAGCCATCATCCCAAAATGACAAATCACACTGCCATTGCAGACGTTCCTGGTGACTGCTTCAGCAGGGCGGCTTCAGCTTGTCTTTGTTTCTCCGCTTCGCCACGCAGCCAGTCGCGGAATGCTATGAGTGCTGGTTCTTCCTGGCGCATTGGTCGGTACTCGAAGAACCAATTCTCGCGCTTGCTCGCGATGATTGGGAATGGAGCAACCAATCGACCTGCTGCCAGTGCATCGCTGACATACGGAAGCTGAGCTACAGCAACGCCCGCTCCATCGAGCGCCGCTTGCATCGCCATTGCATTACTCTCGAACAGCACTTCACCGGCCGAGAGCGCCGGATGACGCAAACCTGCTGCTTCGAACCAACACGGCCAGTCATTGGGCATATTGAACACGCGGATCAGAGTAGCGCTATTCAAGTCGCTAACAGACCGAAGTGAAGAAGCTATTTGCGGCGTGCAAACCGCTACGACGGTGCTTGGGAATAGAGTTTCGGCGATATAGCCCGGCCAGCCGTCAGTGTCTCGGCGAATCGTACAGGTCCAATCGTCGCGCACCGGACGTGTCGCGCCACCGGTGGCCATGCGCACTTCAATGTCGGGGTGGCCGCGATAGAAGCTGGCCAGTCGCGGAATTAGCCAGCTCACCGCCAACGTTGGCCCGACTCCGATCGTGAGCACCGGTCCGGCACGCATCGCCGCCACGCTTTCGGCGACTCGCGCAATGGAATCGAATGCCTCGGTAAGTCCGGCCAAGAGCGTTTGACCCTGATCCGTGAGTTCAAGTGAGCTGGCATGACGGCGGAACAATGGGAAGCCGAAGCGATCCTCCAAGAGCCGGACAAGTCGGCTGACCGCGGTCTGGGTAACATTCAATTCCTTGGCTGCAGCAGTGAAGCTGCCATGGCGCCCGGCGGCCTCGAATGCACGCAATCCATTCAACGACGGCAAGCGTCTCATCGCTTTGACCCCAATCTAAGGTTGGGCTGACCATAAGTTAATAGCGTTTGCGGGGCAACCACTACCACGCCAATGATAATTGTGCGTCAAGGGTTTGTGAGTGCATGGGCCATCGCGGTCTTCCCAGTTTGGACTGTGTTTCGGTTGGGCCAGTCGCTACCCATCCGGCCGCTTCGGAGAATGAAATGACCAACTTGTCGCTCTTCAAATCAATCAGCATTGCAACTCTGGGAGCCCTGTTCATGCTTCAGCCAGAACCGGCTGCGAGCCAACGACGTGGCGTGATACCTCATGCGCCGCTGCTGAAGATGGTGGTGCCCAACACAGCGAACCAGGAAGTCGCAGTTTACGAAGCGGAATATGAGCCGGGCGGGGTCAACCCCCGTCACTTACATCCCGCTGCGATCACCTTTTATGTCCTGTCCGGATCAGGCGTTTGGCAGGAGGAAGGCAAGCAGCCCGTAACTCTGAAAGCCGGTGACAGCCTGTTCGTACCGGCGGGAACGATTCACTCCCACTGGAACCCGAGCACAACAGATCGACTTCGGTTCCTGGAATTCATTGTGGCTGAAAAGGATAAAGGCCGATCTATCCCTATGCCTTGAAGGATTGATCGCGTCTTGGAGCACGGGTTCGTTGCTGGTAGCTGATCTCCGTTGCGGGTCATACCCGGTAACCTTCAGCCTGAGCATAAGATTTCCGCTTTTCACGACAGCGGACCCTCCAGGCTTCATCCAGCCGGTTGAGGCAGGCGACAACGCCGTGATTCAAGGCTCCAAATCGAGGAGCGACGAATCATGCGCTACGAACTCACCGATCCCGAGTGGACCGCTATCAAGCCGATGCTGCCGAACAAGCCGCGCGGCGTGCCCCGTGTGAACGACCGCCGCGTCCTGAATGGCATCTTCTGGGTGCTGCGGTCTGGGGCGCCATGGCGTGACCTGCCAAGCAGCTTCGGCCCCTATACCACCTGCTACAATCGCTTCGTTCGCTGGCGCCGTGCCGGCGTCTGGAGTCGGATCATGGACGCGTTTGCCGGTGCTCATGATGGCGCCGTTCAAATGATCGACACGTCGATTGTCCGCGTTCACCAACACGCCGCCTGTATCGCTCGTAACAGGAGACAGGGCATGGGTCGCTCGCGCGGTGGTTTGACCAGCAAGATTCATGCATTGGTCGACACGAACGGCCTGCCGATCCGGCTCGCACTCACGACCGGCGAAGCACACGACAATCGGCTTGCCGCCAAATTTCTGTCTCGCCTAAAGCCTGGGTCGATGCTGCTCGCTGATCGCGGGTATGACGCCGACTGGATCAGGGCACTTGTCTGCCAGCGTGGTGCCTGGGCCAACATCCCGCCGAGAAGCAATCGGACCGAGGCGCTCAGCTTCAGCCCCTATCTTTACCGTGCCCGGAATTTGGTCGAACGATTTTTCAACAAGATCAAACACTGCCGACGTGTCGCGACGCGTTACGACAAGCTCGCTGCCAACTACCTCGCGTTCATCCAGCTTGCGGCGATACGTCTATGGCTGCGCGTTAATGAGTCCACGACCTAGATCCTGGAGCTTTTTGTCGTCTTCCAGTTTTTCAACTTTCAGTCCGATCTCTTCGCACTTGCTCAAAGGTATGTGGCGCGCGTGCGCTCCAGTTATTGAGTGATCACCGAGATAATTAACGATAGTTTCGGCTTTCGCCGCATGGGTTGCGTCACCGCCGAACATATTCTCGCACAACCATTCGCGAACCATCGCTCGGGACCAGTGGATCGCTTGTACGCACTCGTTAAGGAAGGATGGGTGGTAACGAGAAACAATTTGCTGCCATAAAGGAGTGCTCGATGGATCCCGCTTGATGCTCTCGACCGCCATCTGGAACTCATCCAGCACGCCTTGCGCCGGTACTCCACCAATCTGTGGGTCGATTGGCCCTAGGCTGGACTGTTTGCCCATCACGATACAGCGAGCGGAGCAAGCAATCATAGTGCCAGCGGACATTGCTAACTGGGGAACTATAACCCGTATGTCCTTATTGAACATCACCCACAAATATTTGACGAGCGCTTCGGTCGCCGCGATATCCCCTCCGGGTGTATGGAGAATAAGGTCGAGGCCTTTGTCCCGTTTGAGCTGGTGCACTGCTGCCATGAACGCGTTCATGTCGTCGTCACCAACCGTGAGATTCGGCGTAGTCTGCGGACGGAAAAGCCAGCCTGAGTAGTAAGCAATGACGTTTCGGCCAGTGTGCTGATGAAGCTGCTTGAGATACTTGCGACGAATAAAGTCGACCGCTTGCTGGCCGCCTTGCTGCCTTTTAGCTATTTCAGATAGCACGCTTCCCCAAGCAGGCATTTCAGCTTCCCGACGTACTCGAGCGGACGGTCAAAATTACGTCCGGATCTATCAACGAAAATCGTTCAAAGATGAGCAACTGAACTGGCGCAACTGGAACAGCCGTCGTGAAGTGCTGATCGTACAATGAAATTAATTCGCTCGATGGCGTATCTTGCCTTTCGCGCACAGCACGAAAAGCAACCTCCAAAATATTTTCGCCAATTGGAGGGCTAGAGAAGTTCACGTTCACCACCTCAAGAGAAACTGTCGTAGGGACCCAACGTCATTCCACGTTTGATGACGTTAGGGCGATGTCGAACTGTTCGCAACAGTTACTCTTGGGCAACGCAGATGGCCCCACGCAAGGAGCTCGTCTTTCTTAGCGACAGCGTGACAGCTATCCGAGGACGTGTCGCATCTGCCCATCCCACGGCAACTCGGCCACGGCCATCAGGTCATTGATCGGTATCGCCAGCGGGCGCCGGGCAATGACCAGCGCCTCCAGGACGCTCGGAGCCAGGTAGGCGAGCCGGATCATC
>CAZNAT010000007.1:65545-68669 GCA_964571245.1 uncultured Methylobacterium sp. | reverse complement strand
CACAGCGATGTCCTGGATGGTCGAGACGGCACCGCTTTCGATCTGCCGCCGCCACTTCCACGCCCGAGCGACAGCACGGAGCACGTGCGGGTCCTGCGTCCGGCCCTCCCGCGCGCAGTGGTCGTCGGGTGGCAGGATCTTCGGCCGCCCATTGCGCTTGCGGATGCTCAGCGGGATAACGACACGGATGGTCTCCGACGAACCGCTCATGCGCAGGCCTCCTTCTGGCGCGGCGCCATCATGTCGCGCAGAACCGATCCCAGCCCCTCCTGGCGCAGGTCGACGGCGATGCCGCTTGTCCCAACGGTAACCCGGTCGACCAGGAGCTGTATGATGCGGGTCTGCTCTGCCGGGTAGAGCGCGGTCCAGATCTGGTCGAATTCGCCGAGCGCCTTGATGGTCGCCTTCTCATCTACTGTCGGGCTCTCCTCTCGCAGCGTCTTGAGGACCCTGGCCGCGATCTCTGGCGCGCGGATCATGCGCCGGATCTCTCCGATGACGGCGTCCTCGACCATGCCAGCGGGCAAGCGAAGCAGTCCCGCGCTTTCGCCGATCGGGCGGTTCCTGATAAGATCCATCGACGCGTAGTAGCGATAGAGGCGAGAACCCTTCTTGGTCGCGGTCGGCGTCATCGCCGTGCCGGTCTCCGTGAAGATGATCCCTTTGAGTAACGCCGGTGTCTGGGCGCGCGTGTTCTTGGCCCGCAGACGCGGGCTCTCCTGCAGGATGGCGTGCACGTTGTCCCAGAGAGTCTGATCAATTATCGCCGCGTGTTCTCCGGGATATGCCGTTCCCTTGTGAACGGCTTCGCCGAGATAGACCCGGTTGTTGATGAGTTTGTAGAGGAAGCCCTTGTCGACCAACTTGCCGCGCTTGTTCAGCACACCCTCGGCGGCCAGCGCCTTGGCCAGCATGGTCGCGGAGCCAATCGCTGCGAAGCGCTGGAAGATCATCCGGACCGTGGCGGCTTCGTTCTCGTTGACCACGAGCTTGCGGTCACGCACGTCGTAGCCAAGCGGCACATAGCCGCCCATCCACATGCCGCGCTTGCGGGATGCTGCAACCTTGTCGCGGATGCGCTCGCCGATCACCTCGCGCTCGAACTGTGCGAAGGACAGAAGGATGTTCAGCGTCAGGCGCCCCATCGACGTCGTGGTGTTGAACGACTGGGTCACCGACACGAAGGTCACCTGGTTCCGCTCGAAGATCTCGACTAAGCGCGCGAAATCCATGAGGGATCGCGACAGCCGGTCGATCTTGTAAACGACGATCACGTCGATCAGCCCGGCTTCGACATCGGCCAGAAGGCGTTTCAGCGCAGGCCGGTCGAGCGTTCCACCCGAAACACCGCCATCGTCATAGGGCTCGCGGATCGCGGCCCAACCTTCGGCGCGTTGGCTGGCGACATAGGCTTCACAGGCCTCACGCTGTGCATCGAGCGAGTTGAACTCCATGTCGAGCCCTTCCTCGCTCGACTTGCGCGTGTAGATCGCGCAGCGCAGTCGACGCGGTATGGGAAGGATGGTGGTTGGCGCGCGGCTCATCGCGGTTCCCTCCCGACCTCACGAAGCCCAAAGAAGCGGTAGCCGTTCCACTGCGTGCCGGTGATTGCCCGCGCGACCGCCGACAGTGATTTGAATCTGCGGCCCTGCCAGTCAAAGCCATCGCGCAGCACAGTGACGGTATGCTCAACGCCATTCCATTCGCGCAGTAGCCGCGTGCCTGCGACGGGATTGCGTCTGTCTTCAATGATGGCTCTTCGACCAAGCTTCCCGTCGATTTCATCGGCGAGAAGATCGAGCATTCGCCGTGTCTCGCGCGACAGGCCGCCGAGCGTCAGCTCCTGGATCCGGTAGCCGAGCCGCAGTTCGAGGTAGCTGCGGCTGTTGTTCGGCGCCGGCGAGCCGAAGAGGCTCTCCCACTTTGCCTTCAATTCCCCGACCGACATCTGCTTCAGCGCTGCAAGCTGCGCCACCGCGCTCGCGTCTGAGGCGGCGCTTTCACGCGGCAGCATCGGCACATCGTCAATCTTCTTCCTGGCAATTGCCATCATCACCCTCCAACTCGGTTGTTCGGTTTGCGACGACCAACACGGCGTTTGAGGGCGAGAATGTCGAATGAACTTTCTCCGCCTGGCGCAGATAAAGAACTCGACTGTTCCGAGAGAATACGCCTCAGGCCAACAACCAGAATGCGCGCGACTTCATCGAGCCGGGCATCCGCCGGAAGGCGTTCGGCAGGGATGGGGTTTGGGCCGGAAAGCGCTGTGTGCATGGAGACCGTTCGCAATCAAATTCGCCAAGCAAACGCTTAGTCGCGAACGGAAAATATGCAATATAAATCAGTATCTTATCAGGTTTCTGCGGATTCATTAGAAGCGGCGCGCAAGAGGAACGGCACGCCGAGCAGCTCTATCTGGCGGCGCCTCGACTATCCGACGCGAATCGATCGTACGTATCCTGTTCCTCGGGCTCGTCGAGCTCATTGGCCCAGCGCTTGTTGGGGGCGTCGTTCGGATAGAGCAGCAGCGTGATGGTCATCTCGTTCACCGGCGAGAAGATCGTCATCTCGTGCACATCTTCATCGCCGGGCCAGACGCCGCGAGGATGTTTGGTCTCAGCATAAGTGCCGATCGCGAGCCCTTTGCCACCAGCAAGCGACAGCTCAGGGACCGGGGTGATCTGCTGCCGGGCGCGATAGAACACGCCAGACTTCATAAGGGCATCGCTTGAACGCGCCCAGTCGATGAACCCGCTTCGGCTCACCACGAGCATGGCGCGCTGCGAGGTCATGTCGAGCCATTTCAGAATGGCGGCGGTAATCGAGACCTCATAGCGATCCGAAAGATGGCGCATCAGATCCAACGAGATGGTCTCGCCCGCGATCTGCTGGCGGAAGTCGTCCAGGGGCATCAGAAGGTACGAGGCGAAGGTGTTGGCTTGCGCCTCAATGGCGCCGAGTTCCGATCGACAGTCGAGCATCTCGTGGCTTCCGCACTGGATGCCGCTGGGGGAGATGTGGCGGTGCAGAAGGTAGTGTCCAAGCTCATGCGCCAGCGTGAAATTGATGCGGCCCGGCGAGCGGATGGCCTTGTTGTAGACGATGCCCCATTCGCCAGGGACAT
>CAZNAT010000007.1:0-65535 GCA_964571245.1 uncultured Methylobacterium sp. | reverse complement strand
GTCGAACTTGGGCGAGAAATCTTTCCCGTCGACCATTGTGATGGGCGCGTCCGGAAAGACCTGCCGGGAGTACTCCATGGCGAGCGGCGCGACCTTGATCGGGAACGGATCAAGGCCGTGCGCGTCGTGGAAGATCTTCACGAGCTGAGAGAGGTGGATGGCCCAAGCCTGCGGGGTCGACGGCAGTTTCACGTCTTCTTGCCCCAGAGATCGACGAGCTGCTCGATCTTTTTACGGTCGTCATCTTCCAGCTTGCTGAACTTCCGGAAGAAAGCCTCGCGCTTAACTGCCTCATCTGGCGCGGCAGATTCGTCTAACAGATAGCCCGTGGTGACGCCTAAGGCTTCGGCGATTCGGGTCAGCTTCTCGGCAGAGGGCTTTCGGGTGTCCCGGTTTTCCAATTCCCACAGGTAGCTTTTGCTCGATTCGGTGATTTCCGCGAGCTTGTCGAGCGAGTAGCCCTTCTCCTGGCGGTGCCGCCGGAGCTTGTCGCCAAGCGTCGTTGTCATTTTTGCTCCCAAAATAGGCACGAACAGGCATTGCCTGTGGCGTTCGATCTATGCCGAACGCTTACGTGCTTGACAAGAGGATTGCGCCTGTGTTCGATCTATATCGAACGACTGCGTGCCTCCCCCGATGGCCGAGTCGTCAACCCTCGGCCAAAGGAGCCCCTCAATGGCAGCCATCTCCGCCTTCCTTCGCAAGACGCCGCGCGACGCGCTTCGCGAATACTTCGACCGTCCCGAAATCGGTCTTCCCCTCGAATTCGACTGGGATGCGGCTGAGGGCGATCTGCCCGGCCCCCTGATGAATGCCATCGGGAAGATGACCCGCGTCCAGCGTGACCGCGTCCTGAATGACGCCGAGCGGGTCCACGCGCTGAGCGATGAAGCCGGCCAAGCGGCGCTTTACAGCGTCGCCGAAGACCCGGCCGTCCTCGAAGGCATGGCGAACGCCCATCGGCGTTCGCTCTGGATGTTCCTGAACGCGCCGGATCGCTTCCGCCATGCCGAGGAGGTGCGGTTCACGGAAGATCGGCGGCGCGGTCGGATGTGGGCCGGGTACATGACCGAGGCGGGACGCGTGGTCCAGCGCGACGCCATGACGCTGGCGGCCTTCGTATCAGCGATCAAGGAGTTCTCAGGCGCTGCCCATGCGGACGTGGACATCTTCGATCGCGTGAGGACAACGCTTGAGGGTCAGGAATGCGACCTCGTCCAGGTCACGATCTACCGTGAAGGACGGCCGGACGACCTGCTGCGCTTCGATGACAAGGGAACACTCGTCCGCCAGGCCTACCGCCCCGTGTTTGAGGCAGCCGTAACCTATGAGCCTGCCACTGGCGGGCTTGAGGTTGTCGCCAACGACAAGGTGACGCGCCAGGAGATCGTGAAGGCAGCCGTTCAGCACCTGCTTGGGATCGAATTCAAGGACAACCGCCTGCCGCTGCGTTGCTATGACCTCTCGGTCCTTCTCAAGCCGTTCGATTTCCCGGTCGACGAAGAGGACGGCATTGAGGGCGTGGAGGTGCGCGAACTCCGCCTGATGCCGATCGACGACAATGGTCGGCGCGTGACGCTCGAAAGCTTGGCCCGTGCGGACGGCACGATCTGGACGATGGCGGACGATATGTTCGAGGAACTCTCTCCGCTACGCGATGGCTTCGTCATCACCCGGGCAAGGATCGCAGTGAAGCTCGCCAAGCGCCCGGGCGAGGATCGGCGGCGTACGCTCACACTGACGATCACTTGGCCGCATGGCTGCGATCTCAAGGATCGTACTGCGACCGAGCAGATGATTGGCGAAAAGTACCTGCGCCGCTGGGGGATTTTGGTCGATGGCGCGCACCTCATCTCGGATTGATGCTGCCGCACGCCGGTTGCTCTATGCCGTCGCCGCCACCCCGGAAGCTCGGGTCTCGGCCGTGGCTCTGGCTCACCAACCATTGGGGGGCAAGCAACTGCTTGAGGCAGGACTGATCGTAAGGCGCGGCAGCACGCAGGCTGCCGTGGCTGAAGATGAACTCGACGACGCAGTGGTTCGATTGAGCAATCATCCAACCACTGCACGGCTTGGGCATCTGGGAGCCGTGTCCTGGCAAGACGGAGACGACTCCGAAAGCCGCCGGATCTACGTGTTGGATCTGGCGGCCGTGGCGAGCAGGGTTACCTCTGCGATCGACTGCTCGCTTGCAAAGGATCCGGTCGCACATCTCGGCGGTGAGGTATTGGATTTCGGATTAGCCCGATTGCCACGACGCAACGCGCGCGTGGCGATCTGGGTCGTGCGCAGTCTGACTTCGCCACGCGCCTTTGCATGGTTTCGGGACCTTGTCACACGACGTCCGGCTGAAGGGCTCCGCATCGTCATCACGCTCGATTCCAGCGAAAGGTTTCGGCCGCCATTCTTGAGGGGGCACGAATTCGTCGCGCTGGCGGACGTGGTGGACCACGAAGATGGCGTCGCGATATCTCCCGACATTCTGGCGGCGCGGTTGATGATGGGCCCGTCGCACAAAGGTCCGGTGTGGGTCTCCGGCGAAGGTGGCGTGCTCATTGTCCACGGAAAGCAGCACGACTTCACTGGTGGCAAGCAGAAGACTGTTGTCGGCATGCTTGCGCAGGCATGGCTAGATGGAGATCCCGTGCAGCCCGTCGAGAAGGTCCTGCTTGAAGCTGAGTGCGGCCCATCAATGAAGCGGCTGAAGGATCTCTTCCGCGGCCACCCCACATGGCAGGACGTCATCAGGGAAAGCGGCCCGAACTGCTGGCTCGAAGTCTGAGATCACCAAAACGCCCACCAAAGGCCGTCCTTCGGGGCGGCCTTTTTCATTTTCAGCCCGTGAACCCGCATTCCTCCCGTCTCCCCTCCCTGGCTCCTCCCGTTCTCCTCCCATGCCCTGATCCATCGTCTCCGCAGGTTTTCGATAGGAACCCAAGGAGACTCAGATGGCTACGAAACATCTCAATCAGATCGACCTGGCTGCGCGGTGGAACATCAGCCACCGCACGCTCGAGCGGTGGCGGTGGACGGGTGAAGGCCCGCGCTTCGTCAAGCTCGGTGGTCGCGTCGTGTACCGCCTCGAAGATGTTGAGGATTACGAGCGCGAGCAGATCCGCGCGAGCACCACGGACAATGCGGAACGCGCCGCAGCGTCGGGGGCGCGCTGATCATGATCCTCAACGCACCCACGCTCGACCAGCTGCGTACGATGCCGGTCGGCGACATCATTGCACTGCCATCCGAAGTGCTGGCTGTCCTCCAGGAGGATGCTGACGCCGCGCTGAAAAGCGCGAAGTCGATGAAGGACTGGCTCGACGGCGCCATCGCCCAGAAGTTCGGCGATCGTGCACGTGAAGCCCGCGCCGCCATCGCCAAGGATACGGGCATCGTCCGTTTCAGCGACGGCACGGTCACCATCGTCGCCGACCTGCCGAAGAAGGTGGACTGGGACCAGGCCAAGCTCGCTGCGCTCGTCGAGACCATTCGCGGCTCTGGCGAAGACCCCGGCCAATACATCGAGATCAGCTTTTCGGTCTCGGAGCGCGCCTACGGCGCGTGGCCCGACGCGATCCGCCGCGCCTTTGAACCGGCCCGCACGCTCCGGACCGGCAAACCGACCTTCCGCCTCCTGCGCGACTGAGAGGAAACCCATGTTCACGTTTGGCAAATCCAAGCCCGATGCCTCGCTGTCTGCGCTCGAAGCGCTGCGCAAGGCTCATTACAGCCTGTCCTCGCTTCCCGATGCCATCCGGATCCCGGCGATGCCGGGGCACGACGAAATCGCCGCCAAGCCCATCTCCGAGGCGACGATCGATGATCTCGCCTTCGCGATGCGGGGCTTGGAAGCCGAGTTCAACGACGTCGCCGACAAGATGCAGGCGCTGCGCAAGCTCAGCCAGATCGCTCGCGATGCCGGCGGTCTCGGTGCTGATCGGGCCGTCGACCTCGCCGCTCGCATCCAGGCGGAGCGCTGATCATGGCGCTCCCCATCATCTCAGCCGAGCAGCGCATGGCCGAAGTGCGCGGCGTCAAAGGCTGCATCTTCGGTAAGTCCGGCATCGGCAAGACGAGCTTGCTTTGGACGCTTGATCCAAAGGTCACGCTCTTCATTGATCTGGAAGCTGGCGATCTCGCCATCGAGGGCTGGCCGGGCGACAGCGTTCGCCCGCGCACATGGCCCGAATGCCGTGACTTCGCGGTGTTCATCGGCGGCCCCAATCCGGCGCTGCGCGATGACCAAGTCTACAGCGAAGCACACTACGCCGCCGTGTGCGAACGCTTCGGCGATCCGGCTTCGCTTGATCGCTATCAGACCGTCTTCATCGACTCGATCACGGTCGCAGGACGCCTGTGCTTCCAATGGTGCAAGGGTCAGCCTGAAGCGTTCTCCGACAAGACAGGCAAGCCGGATATTCGCGGCGCCTATGGATTGCACGGCCGCGAGATGATCGCGTGGCTTACGCATCTGCAGCACACGAGGGCGAAGAACGTCTGGTTCGTCGGGATCCTCGACGAGAAGCTGGACGACTTCAACCGGCGGATCTTCCAGCCGCAGATCGATGGCTCGAAGACCGGCCTGGAGTTGCCCGGCATCGTCGATGAAGTGCTGACGATGGCGGAGATCAAGGACGACGCCGGTGCGCCGTTCCGCGCCTTCGTCTGCCAGACGATCAACACCTGGAACTACCCCGCGAAGGACCGTTCCGGCCGGCTGGATCCGATCGAGGAGCCTCACCTCGGGCGCCTCATGGCGAAGATCCGCAGCCCTGCAAAACCCGCGTCAGAGCGCCTGGCCTATCGCAGCCCGCCTGCCGCTGCGCCGCCTGCAGCGCCTGACGCTGCCTCCATCCATCCCGAAAACGACTGACAAGGAGACCCCAGCCATGACTGGTTCCTGGAACGACTTCAACGACGCCAAGCAGAACAGCAACATCATCCCCAAGGGCACGCTCGCCAAGGTGCGCCTGACAATCCGCCCCGGCGGCTATGACGATCCGGCGCAGGGCTGGACCGGCGGCTACGCGACGCGTGGCACCACCGGTTCGGTCTACCTCTCGGGCGAGTTCACTGTGCTTGAGGGACCCTACGCCCGGCGGAAGATCTTCACCCTGATCGGCCTCTACAGCCCCAAGGGCCCGGATTGGACGAACATGGGCCGCAGCCTCATCCGCGGCATGCTGAACTCTGCGCGCGGCATCTCGGACAAGGACAATTCGGCACAGGCGCAAGCGGCGCGGCGGATCTCGGGCTTCACCGATCTCGATGGGCTGGAGTTCATCGCCAAGATCGACGTCGGCACCGACACCAACGGGGACGAGAAGAACGAGATCCGCACGGCGGTGACGCCGGATCACAAGGAGTACGCGGCGCTCATGGGCGTCGCCGGCGCCACGGCGCAAGCCACCGCTCAGCCCCGCGCTCCCCAGCCCTCGATGCCGAAGCCGGGCGTTCGCCCGTCCTGGGCGCAATAAGGAGGGCGCCATGCTTTTGCGTCCCCGCCAGAAGCAGTTCGTGGAGCGCAGCATCCATGCGCTTGACGAACACGGAAACACTCTTGCGGTCGCCCCGACAGGTGCAGGCAAAACAATCATGCTCTCGGCCGTCACCGGGCGCATGATTGGCGAGCCTGCAAAGGGCACGGGCGGCAAGGCGTGTGTCCTTGCCCATCGCGATGAGCTGACCGGTCAGAACCTCAACAAGTTTGGCCGGGTCAATCCCCAGCTTACTACGTCGATCGTTGACGCCAAGGAGAAGTCCTGGCGCGGACAGGTGACCTTCGCGATGGTCCCGACACTCGCGCGCAAAGACAACCTCGATCAGATGCCTGCCATCGACTTGCTGGTGATCGATGAAGCGCATCACGCCGCAGCCGACAGCTATCGCCGGATCATCGACACCGCGCTTCACCGCAATCCGATGTGCCGGATCTACGGTGTTACCGCGACGCCGAACAGGGGCGACAAGCGTGGGCTGCGGCCTGTCTTCTCGAACGTAGCCGACCAGATTCGCATCGGTGAGCTGATCGCATCCGGCCACCTCGTTCCTCCGCGCACTTTCGTCATCGATGTCGGCGTGCAGGATGAACTCAACAAGGTGCGTCGTACCGCCGACGACTTCGACATGGCGGAGGTGGATGCGATCATGAACCGCTCTCCTGTCACGGAAGCGGTGATCCGTCATTGGCGCGAAAAAGCCGGCGAGCGTCAGACCGTGGTGTTTTGCTCCACGATCAGTCACGCGCGCAATGTCACGGACGCATTCAATGCGGCTGGCGTCGCGGCACGCTTCATCCATGGCGAAATGGCTGATGCGGATCGCAAGGAGACGCTTACGGCCTACGCCAGCGGCAAGCTGCGTGTCATCGTCAATGTTGCGGTGCTGACCGAGGGCTGGGATCACCCGCCGACGAGCTGCGTCGTGTTGCTGCGGCCCAGTTCCTACAAGTCGACCATGATCCAGATGGTGGGCCGGGGCTTGCGCACCGTCTCGCCCGAAGAGCATCCGGGCGTCATCAAGACAGATTGCATCGTGCTTGATTTCGGTACCTCGACCTTGCTGCACGGATCGCTGGAACAGGACGTCGATCTGAACGGGCGTGAGCCGGGCGATGAAGCGCCGACGAAGGACTGCCCTGAATGCGGCGCAGTCGTCCCGCTTGCCACACACGAATGCCCCCTTTGCGGGCATGTCTGGGAGCGCGCCGATGCCGGCGAGATCGCTCCGCTCGGCGACTTCATCATGTCCGAGATCGACCTTCTCAAGCGATCGAGTTTCCGCTGGTGCGATCTCTTCGGTGATGATGCGGCGCTGATCGCGAGTGGCTTTAACGCCTGGGGTGGCGTGTTCTTCCTGAACGGTCGCTGGTACGGCATCGGTGGGCTGCAGAAGCAGCGGCCGCATCTCCTGGCCGTTGGCGAACGCACCATCTGCTTGGCGGCAGCCAACGACTGGCTGAACGAGCACGAAAGCGATGAGACGGCGCACAAGACCCGCCGCTGGCTGAACCAGCCGCCGACCGATCGGCAGCTTGCCTTCCTGCCCACCGAGTATCGCCAGGATTTCGGGCTGACCCGCTATCAGGCTTCAGCGTTGCTCGCCTTCCGTTTCAACCGGGACGTCATTCGCTCCTTGGTCTTCGGCGCAGCCGACGCCACTCCCGAAACCATCGTCGGGAGGGCGGCATGACGGGGCATGTCCATGACCACTTCATCTTTCGAGCGTCTGCGGCTCTGGCATCCGCGTGGGGAACTCTGCGCAGTCTGCCGACGACCGACACGTGGCTTTGGCTGGTTCGACCCGGTGCGATTGAAGCAGCCGCGCCCGTCTGCGTGGTTCTGTTCGATGGCCTGCCAAGGCTTCTGGTCGCGATCAGCCCGGAGGTCATCGGCCGTGGTTGATCTGACCGAACAGGAAAAGGCTGCCATCCGAGCCGCCATGAAACCCGTGGCCGAGATCATGGAAGAGATCGGCTGGGAGGTGTGCCTGAACGATCTGTCGGAGGCGCAGGTCTGCACGATCATCGAGGTCGCCGTGGGCGGCTTCCAGGACGCCATGCGCGCGACCGCGCAAAGCGCAGATGCGGAGGTTCCGTTCTGATGCTGGACTTCAATCATCGGGCCACATGCGCCGACCAGATCAACGCGCTCATCGACGCCGCGATCGAGACCGAGCGCAGCGCTGCGTCTGCGAGAATCTATCTCGGCGGCTCGCGTCTCGGCGTGGCTTGCGAACGCGCGCTGCAATTCGAGTTCACGGGCGCGCCGAAAGACGAGGGCTCTCACTTCAAGGGCCAGACGTTGCGCATCTTCGAGATTGGTCACGCGCTCGAAGACCTGGCAATCCGGTGGCTGCGCGCCACAGGCATCGAACTCTACACCCGCAAGGGCAATCGCCCGGATGGCGAGCAATTCGGCTTCGCCGTCGCCGGTGGACGAATCCGTGGACATGTCGATGGCATCATTGCCTCAGCACCAGGCGCGCTCGGGCTTGCCGTCCCCGCGCTCTGGGAATGCAAGACGATGAATGCGAAGAACTGGCGCGAGACGGTTGCCAAGGGCGTGGTCGTGGCAAAGCCCGTCTACGCCGCGCAGATGGCGCTCTACCAAGCCTACATGGAAGCACAGGTGCCTGGCATCTCGCAGAGCCCTGCGCTGTTCACGGCCATCAACAAGGACACCGCTGAGCTGCACCATGAGCTGGTGCCGTTCGACGCAGCGTTGGCGCAGCGGATGAGCGATCGCGGCGTGCGCATCCTGCAGGCGACTGACGCAGGCGAATTGCTTCCGCGCATCGCCACGAGCCGCGACTTCCATGAATGCCGCATGTGCGCATGGGCAGACCGCTGCTGGGGGCTACCGGCATGAGCGAGAGCAACATCGTCTCCTTGGACGCGTGGCGCGATTTCAACGACGCAGCTCCGCTGAGCGATCCGTTCAACATCGAGCCGGATCCTGAGCAGATCGCCGTCTTCCTCGACGTTGTCTTCGGCTACTGCGAAGGCTGGGCTCCCCTGCGCGGATTCGTCGACAAGGGCCAGGGGATTGCAGGCCGTCCGCACAATGTATGGGTCGAAATTGATAGCAGCCTTCTTGAGAAAGCCATCTCCTTCGCCGGCTGGGCTGCGCGCGAAGGCGCAGCGTTCTACGTGGTGCCGGGCACGGTCGCCGAGGCTGGTAAGGCAAAGGCCGCCGATGTCCGTCAGATGCAAACCGTGCTGGTCGATCTCGATGCTGGCGATATCCCCGCAAAGCTGGACCACCTCATCCTGCACCTTGGCGAGCCGACGCTGATCGTCGAGAGCGGCGGTCGCACAGCAGATGGCATCGACAAGCTGCATGTCTGGTGGCGTCTGAGCGAGCCTGCGGAGGCGGAGGATATCGCGTTGCTCTGTCGGCTGCGCGGCGACATCGCCGTGAAGGTCGGTGGCGACACGCATTTTCGCTCGGCGCACCAGCCGATCCGACTGGCGGGCTCCGTTTATCACAAGGGCGGGTTTACGCGCCTTGTCACCATTCGTCGCCACAGCCCGCGGGCTGAAGTCCACCTGCGCGATTTCGCAGAGCTGGTGGACGCCATGCCGCCGCTGGCGGGCGTCGGGTGCGAGCCTGGTCCTGCGACCGAGAAGCCCTCGATCAAAGACATCCTGACCACGCCGGTCCGTGAAGGCGGCGAGGACGATTGGACACGCTTCCAAGGTGCAAGCGCCGCGATCGGTCACTACGTGCGCATGGCCCATGAGGGCCGCATGAGCCGTGACGAAGCCTGGGAGGCCATCTGCCAGTACAATGCCGCCCAGCTTCGTCCGTGTTGGCCCCTGGAACGCCTTGCCAGCGAAGCCCAACGGCTCTGGCGGCTGCACGAGGAACGCCACGGCCCGGCGCTGGAGCGGCTCTCCGCGCCGCCCATGTCAGCCTTGCCGACATTCACGCTCGGCGCCCTGCTCGACGACACCAGCCCCATGCCCGACGACATCATCGCGCCCCGCGTGCTGACTCCGGGCGGGATGCTTGTGCTGGGCGGCGCGCCCAAGGTCGGCAAGAGTGACTTTCTGATCAGCCTGCTCGTGCATATGGCGGCGGGCGTGCCTTTCCTGGCTTTCGCGCCAAGTCGGCCGCTTCGGATCTTCTATCTGCAGGCGGAGATCCAGTACCACTACCTGCGCGAGCGCCTTCAAGCCATTCGCATTGACCCCGCGCTCATGGCGGCTGCACGCGACAACCTCGTCGCCACGCCCAAGGTCCGCATGCTGCTCGATGCCGGTGGCGTCGCGCTGACCATAGCCGCAGTACGCGCGCATTACGGTCACAGCGCGCCAGACATCCTGTGCATCGATCCAATCCGCAACCTCTTCGATGGCGGAGCGGAGGGAGGCGGTGAGAACGACAACACCGCCATGCTCTTCTTCTTGCAGGCGCGGATTGAAGCTCTGCGCGACGCGGTTGCGCCTGATGCCGGCCTGATCCTGTGCCACCACACCCGCAAGATCACGAAGAAGCAGCTCATCGAGGATCCGTTCATGGCGCTCTCTGGCGCGGGATCGCTCCGCAGCTTTTACACCTCCGGCATCATCATGCACCGCCCCGACGAGGACCGGCCGGAGCGGATGCTGCATTTCGAGCTGCGCAACGGGCCGAGCATCGAGCCGATCGTCATCGACAAGGCCAATGGACGCTGGATCGAGTTCGATCGGTCGAGCGAGCGTCTCGTGCGCAAGGCCATGGGCGACAAGCTCGATGCAGAGCGCGTGCGCAAGCATGACGTCATTCTCGGCGTGTTGCTGGATGAGGCGCTCGAAGGACGACTCTACACCATCAATCAGTTCGCGGAGGCCTTCGAGAACCGCGGCGGCCTTGGCGGCAAGGACACGATCCGCGATCGACTGAACGTCCTCGCCACGAAGGGCTTCGTGAAGTTCCTACGCGACGGCACGCCCTACGGACTCGGCCCGTCGCGTTCTCGGTTCGGCTTTCTGTGCGTCGAAGGGATGACCGCGCCGACCGGCGCGGAGGCAATCGATCCCGATACCGGCGAAGTCGTTCCTGCGACCATCGCCGTGCTGCCGACCCACTACAAATCGCCCCAGACGGGCGTGCTGCTCGAGGTCGAAAACCCGCAGGTATGGGTCTACCCGGAGGGCGAAGAGCCATGATCGCGGGCCTCACGCACATCCCGCAGAACTGCGCTCTGCCCAGTTTTAACCAGATGGGGCGCAGCGCCGAAACTGCGCCGACACGGCTGCTCGCCGCTTCGCTCTGCTCCGCTGTGATCAGATTGGGCGGGTTTCCGAAACTACCCCGTCAGAATTGCGCGCTGACCAGTTTGGCTTCGCTCCAACCAGATTGGGTCGATGCGGCGTTTCCAAACTACCCAAACTGGAAATTCCTCAATCTGATCAATGCGCTATCGGGTGGTTCAAGTTTAGGGGGTGAAAGCCACCCCCTTCGGGGGTGGGGAGACCGCCGCAGGCGGGGTCTCCCAGTCCCACCCCCAGGGGCTTCGCGCGCGCGTGGCCTGCGTCTCCACCCCTCGACCGTCCGCTACCTCCCCCAGGGATCGACTTCCATGAGCACACACGCTGCACCCGTCACCATGCCCGGCCTCCGGTCGACGCCGCCCGTCATTCCCGCGGCCGGGACCATCCTCGCCCTTGATCTCGGCACCACGACCGGCTGGGCGAGCATGGTCCAAGGGATCGTGCATAGCGGCACGATGATGTTCCGTACGGGGCGCTACGACGGCGGCGGCATGCGGTACCTGCGTTTCCAGACCTGGCTGGAGGGGCTGGCCCAGGACACGGGCGGCGTGGCGGCGATCTACTTCGAGGAAGTCCGTCGCCACATCGGCACCGATGCCGCCCACATCTACGGCGGCTTCCTGGCGACGCTGACCGCGTGGTGTGAGCGCAATGGCGTTGCCTACCAGGGCGTCCCCGTCGGCACCGTGAAGCGCTTCGCCACGGGCAAGGGCAACGCCGACAAGCAAGCTGTGCTGGCAGCGATGCGCAGTCGCGGTTTCAACCCTGCCGACGACAACGAGGCTGATGCGCTCGCGATCCTGCTTTGGGCGATGGAGACACGAGGAGGCGTGCTGTGAAGTGGGCGCCCCCCGGTTATGGCGGCAAGCGCCGCACACCCGACGAGATCAAGCGCGAAGGCTGGCGTGAACAGCGTGTGCTGGCGGTCTCGCTCGACGATGCCCGACTGACATGGCCGGAGCGTGAACTGATCCGACAGCTCGGCGAGAAGCTCTACGGCGATCGCACCAAACGCAAGGAGGCGCAGCAATGACCGAATGGACGCCGAGCCTCGTCGAGGAACGTCTTTCCGAAGCGGCCTTCGTGCTGAAGCGTCTGCCAGCGGATCGCCGGCGCGGCTACTTCAACGTCTGGCCGCAGATCGTGCACGACTTCGCCGACAAGGTCGGACAGGAGGCAAAGCCTATGCGCGTGCTGCCTTCGCCCGCCGCGATCAGCCGCATGGAGGAAACGCTCAGCTCGACGGTCGGGCTCGACGCGATCGACGGAAAGATCGTCTGGATGCGTGCACATGGCGAACGGTGGAAGGCGATCTGCTGGGCGGTCGGCATGCAGCGCTCTGCGGCGCATGAGCACTGGCTCTACGCGCTCTGCGTGATTGCGTTTCGGCTTAATGGTCGGCGGCTCAACCGCAATCATTCGAAGCGTCACGTGATCGCGCAGGCTGAATCGGCGAAGCGGTGAGAAGCAAAGCGAATAGTGTCGTGCGGACACTTTTCGCACGGACAAAAACGGCGGATTGGGCTAGGTTTTCTGCCATCCTCGCGAGACGAGCGCGCGGTGGCCAATGCGATGTTTGGTCTCGCGCGAAGCCAGACTCCCGATCATCGGTCCCCGTCGATTTCGGCGAGTTTGGCCATGGAAATTTTCACGCAGCGTGATCCTGCCCGCTCTTGATCAGCGACTCCGCCGGGATGCCGAGCCCGTCGTGCAGTCGCCAGATCATTTTAAGCGTGAGCGGCCGCTTGCGGTTGAGGACTTCGTAGACCCGGTTTCGGCTGCCGATGAACGGGATGAGATCCCGAGGTTCCAGCCCGCTCTGGTCCATGTGGTACTTGATGGCCTCGACGGGATCGGGAAGGTCGAGCGGGAAGTGCTTGGCTTCCCAAGCCTCGATCAACGTCACCAGAACATCCAGCCGATCGCCTTCGGGCGTGCTGCGCTTGGCAGTCATCAGGCCCTCGACTTCCTTGAGGGCGCGGCGATAATCGCGCTGGGTCTTGATCGGTGTGATATCCATGGCAGTAACCCTCTACACGGTTTGCGCGTCGATGGCATCGTACTGTTCGTGCGTGCCGATGAAGCGGATGTAAACGACACGGTACGGATAGTTGATCCACACCACGATGCGGTATTTGTTGCCGGCGATGTTGAATACCGCACGACCATCCTTGAGAATGCTCGCGTTGCGGATCTCCCGCTTCACATCCGCGGGCGTCGCCCAGTCTGCGGTCTTGGTGAGCCGATACCACGCCATCGCCGGTTCGCGGGCATCAGCGTAGGCTACGCTCTGCCCGATGAATTCCTTGAGTGTGCCGAGTGCGATGATCCTCACCGAGCAAACCTAGCATGGTCCCAGTATGGGACCAAGCATTTTTTAAGAGTCTCCTAACCTGTTGAAATCACGGGTCCTTCCGGGCGCCTGCGCAATGCTGGCGGGCGACGCGCGAAACATCGCTAGCGCCAGGGTCGGTTTTTGGGAAGCCAGGCCACCCGGCGCCGCAGCGCCAATCGCTGCAAGCCCCGACAAACCGAAGCTTTTTTCGACCGCGCATCGTGGACGCTGGACCCCCGCATGGAGTCCAGGATCCGGACCCCGCGCGGCATCCACGAACCTGGACACCCGCCCTTCATGACGCTGAGCTTCGCCCCCGAGCGGATCGAGACCTGGCCGCTGGCCAAGCTGGCGCCCTATGCCGCCAATCCAAAGACCCATGACGACGATCAGGTGGCGAAACTAGCCGCCAGCATGGCCGAGTTCGGCTGGACGGTGCCTTGTCTTGTCGCCGAGGATGGCGAGCTGATCGCCGGACACGGCCGCGTCCTGGCCGCCACGCGGCTTGGCTTGACCGAGGCGCCCGTCATCGTCCTTGGCCATCTGAGCGAGGCTCAGCGGCGCGCCTACCGGATCGCCGACAATAAGCTCACGGAACTCGGCAGCTGGGATCAGGCGCTGCTCTCCGGAGAGCTTCAAAGCCTGCTGGCTGATGATTTCGACCTGTCGCTAGTAGGGTTTTCCGACGGCGAACTCGACAAGCTTCTCGCCTTCGATCCCGAAGCGGCCGAGGGAGGCTCGCAGGCCAATGGGTCGACGCCGCCGCTGACGATTCCCGAGCCGCCCCGCAATCCGGCGTCGCGCACGGGCGATCTTTGGATCCTCGGCGACCACCGGCTTCTTTGCGGTGACAGCACCAGCCACGCTGATGTGCGCCGCCTGATGAATGGCGAGCGCGCCGTGCTGTTCGCAACCGACCCGCCCTATCTTGTCGACTATGACGGCACCAATCACCCCACGCAGAACAAGGATTGGTCACCATCCTACGGCGTGACATGGGACGACAGTTCTCAGGGCGCCGAGCTCTATGACAATTTCATCGCAGCGGCTGTTGCCGAAGCAATCACCGATGACGCCGCCTGGTACTGCTGGCACGCGTCACGCCGGCAAGCCATGCTGGAGGCGTGCTGGGAGAAAGCCGGCGCCTTCGTCCATCAGCAGATCATCTGGGTGAAGGACCGTGGCGTTCTCACCCGGTCGCATTACCTCTGGAAGCATGAGCCCTGCTTCATGGGCTGGCGTCGCCCGAACCGTCCGCCGAAAGTGGCGGAGGAGACGCTGCCTTCGACCTGGGAGCTGCCGAGTTTCGCGAGAGACGAGCGCCCGGACCACCCGACGCCGAAACCGCTCGACGCATTCGGGATCCCGATGCGCCAGCATGTGGCGCGTGGCGGGCTCTGCTACGAACCATTCTCCGGCTCTGGCTCGCAGATCATGGCTGGCGAAGCGAATGCTCGCCGCGTCTTCGCGATGGAGATCAGCCCTGCCTATGTCGATGTCGCCGTGGAGCGGTGGCAGGCACAAACGCGCGGCGTCGCGATCCTTGAAGGTGACGGGCGAAGCTTCGACGTCATCAAGGCCGAGCGGCTTGGCGCAAACCCAACAACGGATGCGGCATGAAGCAGTCTCGACACATGTCGCTGGTGGAGTCGCTTGCCAACGTCGCTGTCGGCTACGGCATCGCGGTGCTGACACAGATCGCGGTCTTTCCGTTTTTCGGGCTCCACGTCTCGCTTGCCGACAATCTCGTGATGGGCGCGGTGTTCACCATCGTCTCGATCGCAAGGTCATTCACGTTGCGCCGCGTGTTCGAGGAATTTCGGGTGCGATCTGAACGAAGAAGCGCCGCCAGGCTTTGATGCCAGACGGCGCCTTTCGTTGGCGCATCATACGATCCTGTAGACACGTCCCCGACCGTCGATCTTCTCCGAGGTCACGTCGAGACCCAGCTTCTTCTTGAGAGCGCCGGCAATCGCGCCGCGCACCGTGTGCGCCTGCCAGTCGAATGCTGCGACGATCTCCTCGATGCTGGCGCCCTCGGGACGCCGGAGCATTTCGATGAGCTTGGCCTGCTTGCTGTCTGCGCGCGTGCGCGTTTTGTCTGTGCGGTCAATCTCAGGGGCGGTGTGCGGCTTAGGTTTCTCGCCCGCCTTGCTGTGAGCGTTCTCCGGCTCGATGCCGATGGCGGCAAGCCCGTGCTCAGTGATTGCGAGCGTGACGCCATGGCCGTCGCCGGTTTTGCGCCAGACCGGTTCGCTGGTCCGCGTGTCGGCGTCGATTTCTTCGAGCAAGCCCTGCTTGAGCAGCGACGAAACAACTTTTTGCGCCGCGCCGCCCTTGAGGTTCTGCGGCAAGGGTAGCGCGAGCAAGTTCGCGCGCTGGGCGGCGGCGGTGAGAATGACGAGCTGCGTGTCGGAAAGCTTCATGGTGGGATCCTTTTAGTCTGGGCGGCGTCCGCGACCATCGCGGCGCTGCTAGGACCCCAAGCCCCGCCGGCGATGCCGGTCGGGGCGGTGAGCGCGCTGGGCGCTCGTCAGTCGGCGTATTCGCCTTCCTTGAAGGCGCTGTCGGTGATGCGCTTCAGCAGCTCTGCGTAATGGGCAAGGGTTCCGACATGCCCCCAATGGATCTCCTCAGGGGCGTAGTCGAAATGGTCGTCGCTGAGCGCCTGCAGGCGTGCGAGCGCTGCGTCGATTTCGGCCTTTCTGGCGATGAAGGCGTCGAGGGCGGTCTGCTTGGCGGCGGTCTTGGTCATGGCGCTCTCCTGCGCTTGATTGTGGCTCCATACAGGCTCTGATCGACGCACCTAGCAAGGCGATAAGCACATAATTTCATTGCTGTTTTGGTTGCCAACAGCCCGAATGGCAGTGGTCGCCCGGGTGTTCGGCCTTGCCAAATTTTGCCAAAGCGCCTATCTTGCCAGCATGAGCACGATGAACATTTCCCTGCCGGAATCGCTCAAGTCCTTCGTGGACGAGCAGGTGACGACGCGCGGCTTTGGGACGAGCAGCGAATATGTGCGCGAGCTCATTCGCAAGGACCTCGATCGTCAGCGTCTGCGCGGCTTGCTGCTGCAAGGCGCCCAGTCGGCGCCGGCTGCAACGGCAGATGACGGCTATTTCGAGGGTCTGCGCGCCAGGGTCCGCAGCAATCGAGCGACGTGACCGCCAAGCCGGTCATTCCGCGCGAGCTTGCCAACCGGGACATCGAAGAGGCGCTCGACCACTATCTCGACCAAGGGGGTGAAGCCGTCGCCTTGGGGTTCGTCGACGCTTTGGAGCGAGCCTACCAGCATGTCGGTCGGCACCCTGCAAGCGGCTCCAGCCGCTATGCCCATGAGCTCGATTTGCAGGGCCTCAAGTTCTGGCCGCTGAAGCGCTATCCCTATCTCGTGTTCTACATCGAGCGCGAGACCCACATCGACGTCTGGCGCGTGCTCCATGCCGAGCGCGACATCCCTGCCTGGATGAAGGATCCGGACGTCACCTGACGTCAGGATCTATCCATGAAGGGCATGAGCGAGCGCCAATACGCGGCCCATGTCGGGCTGTCGCGTGGCGCGATCCAGAAGGCCAGGCTCGCAGGCCGGCTTGTTCTGCTACCAGACGGCTCGATCGACGCGGCGGCCAGTGATGCGCGCCGCGCCGCCATGACGGACCCGTCGAAGCAGCGGTCTACGCCGAGCGCCACGAAGCTGAGGCCTGTCCCGGATGCCGCCCTCTCGGCGGTTGGCGACACGCTGCGGGAGAATGGCATCGCGACCCCGTCCAACGGTGGCGGGACGACCTTCCTGCAAGCCAAGACTGCCAATGAGGTGCTGAAGGCGCAGGAGCGCCGCCTCAGGCTTCAGAAAATGAAGAACGAGGTGGTCGACCGGTCACGGGCGACTGCGCTGGTGTTCCGCCTCGCGCGCGAGGAGCGCGACACATGGGTGAATTGGCCCGCGCGCATCGCAGCCCTGATGGCGGCCGAACTCGGCGTCGAGGCGCATCCGATGCAAAAGGTTCTGGAGACGCATGTCCGCGCCCATCTCGCCGAGCTTGCCGAGCTCCGACCCGAATTTCGCTGACGCGGACCTTCGGTTCGTTGAGGCTTTCGCCTTCGAAGGCACCGATGATCTCTGGAGATCCTGGCGCGAGGGGCTCACGCCCGATCCACTTCTCACGGTTTCGGAATGGGCTGACCGCCATCGCTTTTTGAGCCCACGTGCTTCGGCCGAGCCCGGGCGCTACAGAACGGATCGTACACCCTACATGCGTGCGATCATGGACGCACTATCGCCGTCGCATCCGGTGCGGCGCATCGTCTTCATGAAGGCGGCGCAGGTCGGCGCGACGGAAGCAGGAAACAACTGGATCGGCTATGTCATCCATCACGCACCGGGGCCGATGCTCTCGGTGCAGCCGACTGTAGAGCTTGCCAAGCGGTTCTCGCGTCAACGCATCGAGCCGCTGATCGCCGAAAGCCCGAGCTTACGCGAACGGGTGAAACCGTCCCGCGCGCGTGACGCCGGCAACACCGTGCTGTCGAAGGAATTCCCGGCGGGTCTTCTGGTCATCACCGGCGCGAACAGCGCCGTGGGCCTGCGCTCGATGCCGGCGCGCTATTTGTTTCTCGACGAGGTGGACGCCTATCCGCCCTCGGCTGATGAAGAAGGCGATCCGGTTGCGCTGGCTGAGGCGCGCACCAGGACCTTCTCGTGGCGATCGAAGGTGTTTCTCGCTTCGACGCCGACGATCCATGGCGTGTCCCGGATCGAGCGCGAGTTCGAGGCGTCCGATCAACAGCGCTTCTTCGTGCCATGTCCGCACTGCCAACACCGGCAATGGCTGCGTTTCGAGAGACTCCGCTGGGACAAGGGCAAGCCGGAGACGGCGCACTACATCTGCGACGCCTGTGATACGCCGATCGAAGAGCATCACAAGATCGCGATGCTCGAAGACGGCGAATGGCGTGCGACCGCTGAGGCGACGGATCCGGGTACGATTGGGTTCCACCTCTCGGCGCTCTATTCGCCGGTCGGCTGGATGAGCTGGGCGATGATCGCCCGCATGTGGGAAACCTCGCAGTCGAGCGACGAAGCCAAGCGCAGCTTCAAGAACAGCGTTCTGGGCGAGACCTGGATCGAGACCGGAGACGCGCCCGACTGGCAGCGGCTTTATGAGCGCCGCGAGGATTGGCAGATTGGCACTGTGCCGAGTGGCGGCTTGTTTCTCACCGCCGGCGCCGACGTGCAGAAAGACCGGATGGAGGTTTCGATCTGGGCTTGGGGACGGGATCTGACGAGTTGGCTCGTCGATCACATCGTCATCGATGGCGGACCCGATAACCCAGAATGCTGGTCGGAATTGGCTAGCCTCTTGGAGAGAACTTGGCCTCACGCGCATGGCGCAAGGCTTGGCCTCGCCAAACTCGGGATCGACACGGGCTACGAGGCGTCTGCCGTCTATTCCTGGGCGCGCGCCATGGGACACGGACAGGTGGCGCCGCTCAAAGGCGTTGAGGGCTTCAATCGTGCCGCGCCGGTCGTCGGTCCAAGCTTTGTGGATGTGACAGAAGCGGGCAAAAGACTGCGCCGTGGCGCCCGGCTCTGGACCGTCGCAGTCGCCACCTTCAAGAGCGAGACCTATCGCTATCTGCGCCTTGTGCGACCGACTGATGAGGACATTCTCGCAGGCGCGTGCCATCCGGCCGGATATGTGCACTTGCCGCGCGGACTTGAGGCGGAATGGGTCAAGCAGCTCGTCGCGGAGCAGCTGATCAGCGTGAAGACCCGTCGCGGGTTTCAGAAGCTCGAATGGCAGAAGCTTAGGGAGCGCAACGAGGTGCTCGACTGCCGGGTCTATGCGCGCGCAGCGGCATGGATCGCGGGCGCCGATCGCTGGACAGACGAGAAGTGGCGCGACCTGGAGGATCAGGTCGGGCCCATGCCCAAACAGATGATGGATGTGAAACCCGACGCATCGATCGCAGCCGGTGTGCTGGCACGTGCGCCCTCCATGGGTGGCAAGCGCCGGTCTGACTGGCTCTCGGGCGTCGACAAAGGATGGCTGCGATGAGCTGGACGACCACTGAACTCGATGCCCTGCGGCGCGCCTATGCCTCCGGCACGCTGCGGGTCAGCTACGAGGGCAAGACCGTCGAATACGGATCTGCCGCCGACCTGCTGTCGCGGATCCGCACAATCGAGCGTGAATTGGTCGGCAATGCGATCGACCGCGCTCCCGTGGCCGGTCTTGCCGGTTTCGCGCGCGGGGATCGCTGATGGGCCGCGTGACTTGGCTTGATCGCGCCATCGGCTCGGTCGCGCCACGCACGGCGCTCAGACGGGTCCAGGCGCGCGACAGTCTCGATGCCTTGGTACGCGGCTATGATGGCGCAGCCAAGGGACGACGGACAGATGGCTGGCGGAGTGCCGGCACATCCGCCGATAGCGAGATCGGGACCGCCGGCGCCCTGCTCCGGGATCGCATGCGCGACCTGGTGCGAAACAACCCGCACGCTGCAAAAGCAGTGTCGGTTCTCGTGAACAACATCATCGGCTCGGGGATCATTGCCCGTGCTGCGAGCGGCAATGACAAGCTCGACGCGCAGGCAACGGCCCTCTGGGAAGCATGGTCGACCCGCTGCGATGCTGACGGGCAGCTCGACTTCCTGGGGATCCAGACGCTCGCCTGTCGACAGATGGTGGAAGCGGGCGAAGTTCTGATCCGGCGCAGACCGCGACGGGCAAGTGATGGGCTTGAAGTACCGCTGCAATTGCAGCTCCTCGAAGCCGACATGCTGGATGCGGGCCGCAACGGCGATCTCGTCGATGGCGGGCGGATCGTGCAAGGCGTCGAGTTCAACGGTCTCGGCCAACGGCGAGCCTATTGGCTCTATGCGCAGCATCCGGGCGATACCGTCGTAACCACCAGGCGCCGGCTTGACAGCCTGGCGATCCCGGCGAGCGACATTGCCCATCTCTATGAGAAGCAGCGTACCCAGGTCCGTGGGGTGCCCTGGGGCACGCCGGTGATGCGAGCGCTCCGCGATCTCGACGACTGGACGCAGGCAGAGCTCGTTCGCAAGAAGACCGAAGCCTGCGTGGTTGGGATCGTGCTTGGCGCCGATGAAGGCGAACAGGGCATTGCACCATCGGTCGTCGATGCCGACGGAAACCGGGTTGAGCAATTCGAACCGGGCCTCATCGCCTATGCGCGCGGCGGCAAGGACATCCGCTTCAATCAACCGGCGACCACAGCCGGGGTCTCAGAATGGCTCCGGGCGCAGCTGCATATCGTGGCGGCAGGCTTTCGCATGCCCTACGAGCTGCTGACCGGCGACCTCAGCCAGGTCAACTACTCTTCCATTCGCGCTGGGCTTGTCGAGTTCCGCCGTCTGATCGATGCGGTGCAATGGCAAATCATCATCCCGATGCTCTGTCAACCCAGCTGGGACTGGTTCACCGAACAAGCCTGGGCGGCAGGTAAGCTGCCGCAGCCCCGTATCCCGGTCGAATGGTCGCCACCTCGCTTCGAGGCGGTCGATCCGCTCAAAGACGCCATGGCGGATCTTCTCGCCATGCGCTCGGGCACCATGACGCTGGCGCAGGCCATCGCCCGGCAAGGCCATAACCCTGACGCGGTGCTGGCGGAGATCGCCGCCATGAACGCCAAGCTCGATGCGCTTGGGCTCGTTCTCGACAGCGATCCGCGCCGCGTCACCAAGACCGGTGTGATGCAAGCCGATCCGGCTTTCACCTCTACCTAAGGACAATCACATGCATGGCACGATCGAACTGCCGGCCCTGCGCCGCGCAGCCGACCTGTTGCCGGCCACGATCGATGAGCAAGACCGCTCCATCGAAGTGGTCTGGTCCACGGGCGCAAGGGTCCGAAGGCAGCCGTTGTTCGGCGAGCCTTTCGACGAAGAGCTCAGTATGGATCCTGGCAGCGTGCGGCTCGACCGACTGAACGCCGGCGGCCCGCTGCTCAAGGTCCACGATACCCGAACGCTCGATGCGGTCATCGGGTCGGTTGTGCCCGGCTCCGCCCGGATCGATCAGGGGCGCGGCGTCGCACGCGTGCGCTTCAGTGAGCGCGAGGATGTCAGCGCCATCTGGGCCGACGTCCAAGCGGGCCATCTGCGCGCCGTCTCCATCGGCTACCAGGTCCACCGCTTCGAGGTCAGTAGACCTGCCAATGCGCCCGAAGTCTGGCGCGCGGTTGATTGGACCCCCTTTGAGATTTCCGCGGTCCCGGTCGGGGCCGATCCGGCGGCCGGCTTCCGTTCGGTTGACCCGCTGAGCCCCTGCGTCGTGGACCGGGACGACGCCTCCACCAAAGAGAGGATTTTCATGGACGAGACCAGTGTGACCACGACGGCGGCGCAGTCGGCGCCCGAACCCGTCACCCGGGCAGCCGAGGCCGCTCCCGATACCAAAGCCATCATCGCGCAGGCGCAGAGCGCCGAACGGGAAAGGGTCGGGACGATCTATGATCTTGCCGGTCGTCTGGGCCTGGAGCGCAGCATGGCCGAAGACCTTGTCACCCGAGGCGTCGCCATCGACGAGGCGCGGCGCATCATCCTCGACAAGGTCGCGGACGCGGCTGAACAGTCGCGGACCTTCCCGCATGTTTCCGTACCCCTTGGCGGACGCGATGAGCGCCTGACGCGCCGCGAGGCCGTCGCCAATGCGCTCCTCCATCGCTACAGCCCGACGCTGTTCGCACTCAGCGATCCGGCACGCGAGTATCGCGGGATGACACTCCTGGAGCTGTCGCGGGAGTTTCTCGCTTCCTCCGGTGTCAATGTGCGGGGCATGTCGCGGGACGAGATCGCGACCCGCGCTCTGCACTCGACCTCGGACTTCCCCGAAGTATTGTCAGCGGTCACCAACAAAACGCTGCGCCAGGCTTACGACGTCTATCCGCGCACATTCACGCCCTTCTGTCGCCAGGTTCTCGCGACCGACTTCAAGGCGATGCATCGTGTGCAAATCGGCGAGGCGCCGCAGCTGCTCAAGGTCAGCGAAGGCGGCGAGTTCAAGCGCGGCACCATCGCTGAATCGAAGGAAAGCTATCGCATCGAGACCTATGGTCGGGTTGTTGCGATCACGCGCCAGGTCCTGATCAATGACGACCTCGACGCCTTCACGCGCATTCCCGCGATGTACGGCACGGCTATCGCCACGCTTGAGAGCGATGTGGTCTGGGGCATCATCACCGCCAACGCCGCGATGGCCGATGGCGTGACCCTGTTCCATGCGACCCACAAGAATCTGGCGGGTACAGGGACAGCGCTGAGCGTTGCGGCGATTGGTGAAGGTCGCGCCTCGATGGCCAAGCAGACGGGTCTTGATAAGAAGACGGTGCTCAATATCCGGCCGAGTTATCTCATCGTGCCGGCGGCTCTTGAACTCGCGGCTGAGCAGCTCGTCGCGCAGAACCTTCTGCCGACGAAGACGCTCGACGTCGTTCCCCAGTCGATCCGCACGATCACGCCGATCTCCGAGCCACGTCTCGACGCTGTCAGCGCGGGAGCATGGTACCTCGCAGCCAATCCTGCGCAGATCGACACGATCGAATACGCCTATCTCGAAGGCCAGCAAGGCGCTTACATCGAGACGAGGAACGGCTTCGATGTCGATGGCGTGGAGATCAAGTGCCGCCTCGATTTCGGCGCCAAGGCAATCGACTGGCGCGGTCTCTACAAGAACAACGGCGCCTGACGCCTATCCCCATCAACATCCTGACGAAAACGGGCGGCCCCTGCGGCGGCAGCCGCAAATCTCTACGACCGCCCGCCCTTCGTCTTTTGGAGAGGAGTTTTCCATGAAGAACTATGTGCAGCCCGGCAAGACGATCACACTTGCGGCGCCCTATGCCGTCTCTACAGGAGATGGTCTGCTGGTCGGCGCCATCTTTGGCGTGGCGACGGCAAGTGCCGCTATCGGCGAAGCGGTCGAAGCCGCGCTGGTTGGTGTCTTCGACCTCAAGAAGGCCGCATCCCAGGCATGGGCCGTCGGCGACAAAGTCTACTGGGACAACACGGCGAAGGAGACCACCAAAACAGCGACCAGCAATACGCTGATCGGTGTGGCGGTCGAGGCCGTCAGCAATGGCGCCAGCGACACCGTCGGCCGCCTGCGGCTGAACGGCAGCTACTGAGTAAGCGCGACCGCGATTGATCATGGCGCCCCCAGAAGAAAGCGATCCGACCGATTTGCACTGGACCATCGACCGCCGCATTCCGCTTGCGCTCATCACGACGCTGCTTGTGCAGTTCGGTGGATTCGTCTGGTGGTTTTCGTCGGTCGAGTCCAGGCTCACGGTGAAGGAGCAGCGGCTGGCGCGCGTCGAACAGCGTCTCGATGAGGACCAGCGCGCGATTTCGGCGATCGTCGAGCGACTGGCGCGCATTGAAGAACGTGCAAACGCGCAACTCGAGCTGCTCAGGCGGATCGATGGGCGTCTGCAGGAGCGTCGGCAATGACGGTTTTCGACACCGCACTCGGGAGCCTCTTTACTGACGACAACCTTGCCCAGTCCGGGATCTGGCGTAGTGGGGGTCAGGGACCGGGGCATCCGGTGCGGCTCCAGCGCGTGCAACCGCAACCGGTGTTTGAGGTCAGCGGCGCCAGGCTCATACAAAACGCAACACTCTTCGACATCCGCGCTGAAGAAGCGTCAGGGATTGCGGAGGGCGACACCCTCGAAGTGTCGGGCGTCATCTATCGCGTGCAAGCGCCGCCGGTATCCACGATGGATGGCCGCATCCTGCGGCTCGATGTCGTCGTGCTATGAGGCTTGATCTCCAGATCGAGGGGAATCTGAACAAGATCCTTGGCGATGAAGCTCGTGTCGCGGAGGCGGCTGTCACGGCAGCCGTCCGTAAGGCGGGCGAAAGCTTGAAGAGCGAGTTGCGTGCACAGGTGGCGGGCGCAGGCCTCGGACGACGCCTCGCAAATGCCGTGCGCTGCAATGTCTATCCCGAACGTGGTGAGAGCCTCAGCGCGGCGGCGTGGGTCTTTGCCCGCCCTGGCAAGGGTGGGCGCGGTGGCGCGGCGGATATCATCGCAGCCTTCGAGGAAGGCACGCTGATCCGACGCAGCGGCGGACGTTATCTCGCCATCCCGACGGAAAACGTGCCCATGAAGGGTGGCGGGCGCCGGATGACGCCGAACGACATGCAGAGTGGGACGAAGTTCGGCGGTTTTGGTCGCGATCTCGAAGTCGTCCCGACCAACCGCCCCGGCGTGCTGTTGCTTGTGCTGCCAGTCGTTCGCGCCACGAACGGCCGAACGCTGCGGCCGGCAACCGGTCGCCGCATCAAGGCAGGCCGCAACGTCGAGTGGGTTCCGATGTTCATTCTGGTGCGCCAGGTTCAGATGCCACGCCTGCTGGATTGGCGTGGACCAGCGGAAAGCTGGGTGAACCGGCTGCCGGATCAGGTCGTGCGGGAGTGGGAGGCGCGTGATCGCGCGAGCCGAGATGCCCAGTAAACGCGAACTCGCGCTCCAGGCCCTTCATGCCCGATTGACTGCTGTTCCTCTCGCCAAGGTTGAACGGAACCGTCTGCGACCGGAGAGGATCCCGCCAGAGGGGCTGATCATTCTGCGCGACGGCGAGATCGGCGAGCCTGAGGTTCTGCTATCGCCGCTGAGCTACATCTGGACCCATGCGGCGCGCCTTGAGGTGTTCTCGGCATCCGGAGATCCCGACACGCATCTCGACACGTTGCTCACGTCCATCGCCACCGTCCTCGGCGTTGATCCCACCTTGGGCGGCGAAATCGATCAGATGGAGATCGGGGCACCAGATTTCGACGGCGCAGCGCCTGAAGGCGGACCCGACGTCAAGGCCGCCATCGTGCCCATCCGTCTCGTCTACGAGACGAGCAATCCGCTGACCTGACGCGTCTACCCCCAGACGCAGTTCCCAAAACTTTGAACCAGAAAGAGGAGACCCAGCATGGCGCTTGGTTTCGGTGCAAATGCGCGCCTGATGGCGGCCTATGAGACGACCTACGGCTCACCGCCGTCCGATGGCTATCACCGGCTTGGCTTTTCGCGATACGGGCTATCCGCCCGCCAACCCCTGCTCGAAAATGACCTGCTTGGTGAGGGACGCGATCCCGCGCCGGCGGTGCTCGGTGCTCTCACCTGCGACGGCGAAATCGCCGTGCCTTGCGATGCGCGGCAGATCGGCTTCTGGCTGAAGGCGCTGCTGGGGGAGCCGACCACGACGGGCACGACAAATTTCACGCATAGCTTCCAGTCCGGCGGCGCCACCATCCCCAGCCTGTCGCTTCAGGCGATCAACCCGGACGTCCCGCTGCGGCGCACGCATTTTGGCGCCCGCGTTGATAGCTTCACGTTGCCTCTGCGGCGCGACGGCCTGACCAGCGCCACCCTCTCCCTCATCGCGCAGGGGGAGAGCACGGACAATGTCGATCGCGACCTGACGCCGGTGAGCTACAACGCCCTGCGCTTCGGCTCCTTCCAGGGAACGATCCGACGCAATAGCGCTGCCATGGGGCGCGTCGTCTCCGCCGAGATCGTCTATCGCAATGGCCTCGATCGCATCGAGACGATCCGCTCCGATGGGCTGATCGATAGTGCTGAGCCGACCGTTGCCGCCTGTACCGGCAACATCGTCGTCCGCGTTGACGGAACGACGCTGATCGATGCCGCCACCGCCGGCACGCCGATGGAGCTCGATTTCGGTTATGTGCGCGACGCCAATACGAGCCTGATATTTACCGTTCACGAGGCAGTGTTGTCTCGCCCCTCTGTGCCGATCGAAGGCCCGTCCGGCATCCAGGTCACCTTCGAGTTTCGCGGCGCCAAGGATCCAACGCTTGGACGCATGCTGACTGCCATCCTCAAGAATGATGTCGCCGCCTATGGAGCCACGCCATGATCCGCCTTGGTCTCAAAGCCGAGCCCTATTGGCTCGATCTGCTGCCTGGTGTGCGGCTCAAGGTCCGTCCATTCGGGACGGCGCTCTTCTTTGCCGCCCAATCCGCCATGGTGCGGGTCGATACTGAGGGCGAGACGGCTAGCGAAATCATCGACGCTCTGCGCGGCGTCGCCTTCATCAAAGCGCTCGCCCGGCTTTCCATCATCGATTGGGAGGGGATCGCCGACGATAAGGGCGCCCCGGCGCCGGTCACTCCTGACGCCGTCGAAGCGCTGATGGAGATCTGGCAGGCGGCCGCCGCTTTCGAGCGGATCTATGCACGCCCGATTGCGGAGATCGAAGCCGAAAAAAACGCCTGAGCGCCCGCGCCGAATGGCATTTCGGCGGCGGGCCCGCCTATTGCTCAGCTTGCCCCGGGCGCTGCCCCGAATGTCCCTATGAACGCGATCAACCAGCCACCACTGAGGGCTGGGAAGTCTGGGACCTTTTGGAACGCTGCACAGGGCAACTTCGTATGGGGCCTGCGGGCCCGGTTGGGCTCGATTTCGGGGCCGTATTTCTCATGGGTGATGCGCTCGGCGTAAGCCGACCAGCGCTCGCCGAACTCCTGCCCGCGGCCGAAACCGGCCTCATGCGCGGCCTCACAAAGCGAAGCGACAAGAGCGAGGATGGCGAACCGTAACATCTCGGTCCGACTGCAGGTCGATGGCGGACGCTTCAAGGCCGAATTGGTCGAAGCGGGTCGTACCGGCCAGCAGGCGCTCAAGACCATCGAGACAGCGGCGCGTGATGCTGGCAATGCTCTGGAGCGGACCGGCGCCTCTGCGCAAAAGGCTGACCGGGAGCAGGAGAAGCTCGCCCGTTCCGCCGAGCGCCTGAAGCGTCAATACGCCGAAGGCTATCAGGCAGCCCAGGAACAGGGCCGCGCGAGCGCCCTGCTCAGCAAAGGGCTGCTGACGCAGGGCGAGTATGCGAGCGTCGTCGAGGGCATCGGGCGAAAATTCACCGCTGCCGGCACGCATGCGCGCAGCTTTGGCCAGGCTGTCGAGACGCAGGGCCAGCAGGCCCGCATCACAGCACGGCAGTTGGCTCAGCTGCAGCCGCAGCTGAACGATATCTTCACGACGCTGACGACGGGCATGAGCCCGCTGACAGTGGCGCTCCAACAGGGTCCGCAGATCACCCAGATCTTTGGTGGGATCGGGGCGACGTTCCGGGCAATCCCGCCGGTGGCGCTTGGCGCGGCGGCTGCCTTGGCTGCGGTCGGCATTCCGCTCGCGATCATTCTCTCTCGCGCGACCGATCTTGCGGCCGAAAGCCGGACCTTCAACGTCGCGCTTGCCGCCATGGGGCGCCAGGGCCAGACGACTGCCGGGCAGCTCAACGAACTCGTCGAGAAGCTGCGCGATGTCGGCGTCGCGCGTGATGAAGCACGCTCGGCAGTCTCGACCCTCGTTCGCACGCCGAACCTTCCGGGCGCGGAGATCCCGCGTCTGGCGAGCATGGCGCCGGATCTGGCGGCAGCGATGGGGACCGGCACCAGTGACGCGGCTCGTCAACTCGCGGAACTGGCGACCGGCGGCTATGATGCAATCATCAAACTGGATCGGGCGCTGAATGGGTTCCTGAACCCTTCCCAGCGCGAGAATATCCGTCTCCTCGCTGAGCAAGGCGAGAAGTCACGCGCTTATGGCATCGCGATTTCGGCGCTGCAGGAACGCATCCGGGGGCTGAACGAGCAGTCGCTGTCGCCCACCGAGAAGTCGATCAACGATATCAGTCGTGCCTGGGACCGCCTCGTCGACAACCTCGCGCGCGGCGCGATCGGCCGGATCACGCTGCAGGTCGTCGAAGGCGCGATCTCCGGCGCAGCCAATCTGCTTGCCCCATCCCAGCCGCGTGTACGCGATCCCCTCGCTGAAGCTGAGGATGCGCTGCAGATGGCGGTAGAGCGGCTCGACCGCTTCAACCGCGAGACCCGGCTCTACAGAGACCCTAATGCAGAAGTGGTCATTCCGGGTTTTGGCTACGGGTCGCCCAATGCCGTCAGGCTTCAAGTCCAGGAGCAGGTCGAGGCCGCACGTACGGAGTATGAGCGGCTTCGGCAAGCTGCTGAACAGGCGCAGGCCCGCGCTCAGGCCCAAGCCCAGTCGCCGGTGGTCGCGGGTTCTGCCGCCAGTGCGCCTCAGCCCATGTCCATCGGCGAAGAGACGGCACGCCAGATCGCCGATCTCGAACGACGCCAACGGATCTACGACGCCGCGCCCGCCCGCCGCCCTCTAGTGGAGGCGGAGATCCAGGCGGAGATCACGGCGCGCGAGCGGAATCTCAATGCGCTGGAGGCGGAAGCGCTCAAGCGCCGCATGGTTGCTGACGCGGCGGCTCAGCAGCGTCAACAATACCAGGACCAGACACGTGAACTGGAGATCCAGAGCCGCGCGACGCTCGCTGTAGCGGACGCCTATGGGCAAGGCCAATCGGCAGTCATCCGCGCTGAGGCGGCCCGGCAAGCAGCGGTCGAGGGCTATCGCAACGGGATCAATGAGACGGCGAGAACGGAGGAAATCCTCCGGACCCGCGTCATGGAAACGGTGGAGGCGCAGGCGCGAGCGGCCTTCCAGGCGGAACTATCCGCGCAAAGCGCACGCAGGCTGGCGGAAGCCGAGGCGCAAGGAACTGCCGCCGTCCAGCGCGCAGAGGTGGCCGAGCGGTCCTTGGCTGCGACACGTGATGCGCGCGCGGCCCTGTCACTTGCCACGGGCGCTGCCGAGGAAAGGCTTCGCGCATCAATTGAAGCGACGACCCGCGCAATCGAAGCGCAGGCCGCAGCTGAACGCGCACGCGCGCTGGCCCGCGAGCGACGCACATCGACCAATGACCGGGATATTGCCGAACAGGAGGCGCAAGCCGCCCGCCTCAGCGATCCTGCCGAGCGGCGCGCTGCGGAACTTGCCATCGAACGTGAGCGTCGGATGCAGAGCATGCGTGAGCGTCTTGGTAGCGTCGACGAACAGGTGCTCCAAGCGCAGGACGCTGCAGCTGCGTTTCGCGAGCAGGCGCGTTACTTCAATGACATCCGTGATCAGGCGAAGAGCCTGTCGAGCGATATATCGAACTTCTTGGTCGACGGCTTCGCCAATGCCGGTAAAGCTGGAAAGAGCGTCTTTGCCAACCTTGCCGAAGGCGCGGTCGGCTTGTTCCGACGCATGGCTGCACGCATTGCTGCGACGCTGATCGAGCAAAAATTCATCTTGCCGATCACCACGCAAATCGTGGGCGCATTTCCGAGCCTCTTCGGAGTGGTGGCGCCGCAAGCGGCTGCGCAGGCCGGCGCAGGCGCTGCTGCTGCAAGCACTGGCGGTGGGTTCTTTGATGGGATCTTCAATTGGATCTCCGGCCTCTTCGGCGCTGCGCATGCCGGTGGCCTGGTCGGTATAGCGCCATCCCACACCCGGATGGTGGCACTCGGCGCTTTTGCGGGAGCCGAGCGCTTCCACGCAGGCGGCATGTTGGGTTTACGGCCCGATGAGGTGCCGTTTGTAGGTCTGCGCGGCGAGGAGGTTTTGACGCGCAGCGACCCGCGTCATCGGTGGAATGCCGAGCGTCTTGATCGAATGCGGATGCCGACGCCAGCGAATGATGTGCGGGTCAATGTCTACGACATGCGCATTGGTCGCGATCAGCCGCCTGCGCGCACCGAGCAGCGTCGCGGGGCCGACGGCAAACGCGAGATCGCCGTCTTCATCGAGGACAAGATCGATGAAGCAATACGAAGCGGTCGCCTCGATCGGGCGCAAGGCGAGACCTATGGCTCGCGGCGCATGACCAAGCGGGTGTGAAGGATGGCCAATATCGTCTGGCCTTCGATCCTCCCGCAACGTCCGACCGTCGGCGGGTACCAGGAGCGCTTTGCTGACACGGTCTTGCGAACGGCAATGGAAACCGGGGCCGCCAAGACCCGGCGCCGCTTCACGGCGGCGCCACGCCAGATCGAGGTGACCTTCCGCGTCAACGCGGCACAGGCCGCGACCCTCAAGACCTTCTTCGAAGAAACGACCGCCGGTGGCGCCTTGCCCTTCGATTGGGTGCACCCGCGCGAAGGGTTGTCAGCGGAGTTCCGTTTCGTCGAAGCGCCCCGAGTGTCGGCTGTCACAGGAACGCTGTTCTCGATCGCTATCAAACCGGAGCAGATGCCGTGAGGACGATATCGCCGGAGGCACGCTCGGCAGCGCATGCCGAAGCCTCCGACAAGGTCTGGCTCGTCCTGCTTGAAATCACGGCGACTGGTCTCTCAACGCCCATCCGCGTCGCCAATGACAATGTCGATGTCATCCATCAGGGCTGGACCTTC
This sequence comes from uncultured Methylobacterium sp., assembly GCA_964571245.1. GTDB lineage: Bacteria > Pseudomonadota > Alphaproteobacteria > Rhizobiales > Beijerinckiaceae > Rhabdaerophilum. The sequence continues at coordinate 35,188 of CAZNAT010000007.1, read as the reverse complement.
ATTGGCTACCCCTTCGAGGTGGAACTGCCCCCCGAAAGTCAGGACCGCCCGATGATCGCGCGTATCCGCATCGACAACACGGAGCGGCTGATCGTGGACGAAGTTCGCACCATCAGCGAGCCGCCAAGCGTGACGCTTAGGGTGGTCCTCGCGGACCAGCCCGATGTGATAGAGGTCGAATATGCGGGCATGCGGCTGCGCAATGTCACCTGGGACGCCGGTGAGATCTCGGGCGACCTGGTCTACGAGGACATCCTCTCCGAGCCTGTCTGCGAGCAAATGACGCCGGCGCGATTTCCGGGGGCGTTCTGATGACGGAATTGCCCGACTGGGTCTCCGCCTATGTCGGCCTGCCCTTCAAGGAGGGTGGGCGCAATCGGGACGGGCTCGACTGCTACGGGCTGCTGCGGCTCGTCATCAACGAGCGCTTCGGCGGCGCCGTGCCGGAATACGAGGGCATTGCCTACCGACCCGGCGAGGACAGTAGCCTGCTTGCCGCGCTGATGGATGAACGGATCCGCTTATGGCGTCCGATCGCCATCGGGGAGGAGCAACCCGGCGACGGCGTTCTGCTGCGCGTCATGGGGCGCCCCATTCATGTCGGCGTCGTCGTGGCGCCCGGCTTCATGCTCCACATCGAAAAGAACTGCGACAGCATCCTCGAACGGTTCACGACTGCCTCCCGCTGGGAAAAGCGCCTCCTTGGGTTCTACCGCCATGCCGCTTGATGCCACGCAGTTCGATACGCAGCTGCGCTGGACACTTGTCGCGCGCCCCTTTTCCACCGAGCGGGAGGAGCGCTTTGCGCCGGTCGGCCTCAGCCTTGCGCAGATGCTCGAAGCCTCGGACCTGCCGCAGCGCTACTGGCCCTATCTGCAGGTCTTTGTCGATGACGAGGAGGTACCGCGCGATTGGTGGGCCCGAGTTCGCCCCAAGCCCAATGCGCGGCTCTTTGTACGGGTCAACGCCATGGGCGGCGGTGGCGGTGGAGGCAAGAACCCGCTCGCTATCATCGGCGCCATTGCGGTCATCGCCTTTGCAGCCTGGGCAGCGCCAGCGCTCACGGCGACGCTCTTTGGCGTCAACGTTGCTGCCGTCAATGCGGCAGGCGTCTTTACCGCCATGGGGCTCACCAAGCTCGTCATCGCCGGCGCCATCACCATGGTGGGCTCGCTGCTGGTCAATGCGATCGCGCCGACGCCCAATCCATCCCTGCGCGGCAATGATGCAGGGCTTTCGACACCGACCTACGCCATCACGGGGACGACCAATCGCCTCAACCCTTACGGCCCAATTCCCCGCGTCTATGGCACACGGCGGCTTTTCCCAATCCTGGCCGCAAAGCCCTACACCGAGACCATCGGCAATGAGCGCTACATGCGCCTGCTCTTGCTCGTGGGTTATGGCCCCCTCAAGATCGAAGATATCCGGATCGGGTCAACGCCGCTCTCGGCCTTTGATGGCGCAGAAGTCGAGATCCGTGAGGGCTGGCCGAGCGATCAGCCGATCACCCTCTACACACAGCGTATCGAGGAGGATGCACTCTCCATCGCGCTGACAGCCTCGGGCGGCTGGCGCACCATCACCTCAAGGCCCGATGCGCGCGAGATCAATCTCGACCTTTCCTTCGATCGGGGGCTCGCCTTTTTCAACGATCAGGGCGGGCGTTCCAACGCGACGGTGGAATTCGATGCGGAATACCGCGAAGTCGGCGCCGCGGGTTGGCAGCCGATCCCCTGGAAAGCCGGTGGTGATGCGGGCTTTGAGACCGCCGGCAAGATCACGATTATCGATTCCTCTTCCTCCCCGGTACGACGGGGTGGACGCTTTGACACGCCGGAGATCGGCCAATACGAAATCCGTCTGCGCCGGACCACAGAGGATGCCACCAACCCAAGGCTGATCGACACCGTCACGCTCTCGGCGCTGCGCACCATCACCAACGACGCGCCCGTCACCATGACGGGTCTCGCCATGGTGGCGCTGCGGCTCAAGGCCTATGAGCAGATCAACAACCAGCTGCAGCAGATCAGCTGCCTTGCGAGCTCCTACCTTGAGGTGTGGAACGGCTCGAATTGGTCCTGGCAACTGACCCGCAATCCCGCCTGGGCCTATTGCGACGTGCTGCGCCGGCGCGGCAACACGCGGCTGATCGGCGATGAGCGCATCGATCTGACTGCAATCCGCGCCTGGGCGGAGGCTTGTGAGACGCAAGTGCAGGATGGGCAGCCGAAATGGACTTTTGATGGCGTCGTCGAAGGCGGCTCCGTCATCGAGGCGCTGCGAGACATCGCCTCCCATGCGCGTGCGCGCTACGGCATTCGCGATGGCAAGCATTCGGTGGTGCGCGATATTCCGCAGAGCGTGCCGGTGCTGCACATAACGCCGCGCAATTCGTTCAACTATGTCGGCCGCAAGCAGTTCATTGACCTGCCGCATGCGCTGAAGGTCCGCTTTATCAATCCGGACAAGGATTGGCAGGAGGATGAGCGGATCGTTTATGCCGATGGCTACAGCGCCGAGAACGCTGCGCGCTTTGAGACCGTCGACATGATGGCCTGCACGCGCGCCGAACAGGCTTGGCGCGAGGGGCGTTACCATCTGGCCGTGGGTCGCCTTCGGCCGGAGACCCATGAGGTCTATCAGGATGTCGAGGCGCTGCGCGCCACCGATGGCGACCTCGTCATGTTTGCCCATGACGTGATCCTGGTCGGTCTGGCGAGCGGGAGGATCAACGCGCGGCTTGTCGCTGATGGCGCGGTGACGGGACTGCTGCTCGATGAACCCGCCCCCATGGAGGCGGGCAAGAATTATGCGCTGCGGGTACGGCGCGTGGACGGGGCGAGCCAGGTGCTGCCGCTAGTCACGGCGCCGGGTGATGCACGGAGCGTCACGCTGGCCACGCACCTTCCCGAGACATTGGCGCCTGAACCCGGCGATCTCTTTCAGTTCGGCGAAGCGGGGCGCGAGGCGGCGCCCATGCTGGTCAAAGGGATCGAACCAGGCCCGAACCTCTCCGCCAAGCTGATCCTGATCCCAGCCGCACCCGGCGTTCACCAAGCCGATACAGGCCCAATCCCGGCATTCGACAGCTACATTACACGCCCGGCGCAAATTGAACTGGTGCGCCCAGCGCCGCCGGTGATTTGGACCACCATTTCCGATGAGACCGTGCTGGTGCGCGGGCCCGACGGCAGGTCAGCACCACGCATTCTGGTTCGCCTCTACCCCCCTGGCTCCGATGCCACCAATGCGCCTGACGGGATCGAAATCCGCTACCGGGAAACGGGCAATACCGGTCCATGGGGCTCAGTGCCGACGCAGCCCGCCGATACGCTGACCGTCGCCATTCAGCCGGTCGAGGATGGCAAAAGCTACGACCTGCGCCTGCGCTTTGTGGCCCGGAACGGGATAGCCTCCGACTGGACTGAGGTGCTGGCGCACCAAGTTGTGGGACGCACCACGCCACCGGCAGATGTCGGCGGCTTTGCTGCGGAACGGCGAGCAGACGGTGTCCAGCTATCCTGGGAGCCAGTCTCAGCGCTCGATCTCGTCGGCTATGAAATCCGGATGGGGGCTTCCTGGGACGCTGGGACCCTTGTCACCACCCGCCATCGCGGCACGACGCTGTTTGTCGCTCTTGCTGATGCCGGGGAAAGGCTTTTTCACATCAAGGCCATTGATGAAATCGGCCTGGTGAGCCCTGCGGCCAGCAGTATCGCAGCGGCTGTCGCACCTCCCGCGAACGTGGCTGCCTTCGATGTCATCCCGCAGGGCGATCATGTACGGGCCTCCTGGGAGCCGGTCGAAGGAACCGGCGTCGAATACGAGCTTCGCGCAGGAACGACCTGGGGCACGGGGCGCTTCGTTGGACGGGCCGCCGGCAACCACATTGTTGCCCTTTGGCCGATCCGCGAAGCAACGGACGAGACCTTCTGGCTCAAGGCCATGTCCTCAGCCGGGCTCTATAGCGAGGGCGCCGCCTATGCGACGACAAGGCTGGCGCCGCTCACCGGACGCAACGCCGTGCTGGTCAGCGACCGCCAGGCGCTGGGATGGCAAGGCGTCACACAGGGCATGGAGATCATCGGCGGCAATCTGCTCGCCCTTGCGCGCAGCGGCTCGACGACCATCGCGCGCGGCGAATATGTCTTTCCCGTCTCCTTCGGGCGGACATGGCGGGCGCGAAACTGGATCGAAGCGCATGTCGGCACGACGCCGGCTGACGACCTGATCTGGGACACTGCGGGCTTCGCCTGGCAGGATCCGGAGGCCTCGTCTGCTTGGCTGCCACTTGGCGACGTGGACGGGGCGACGCTCCGCAGCCAAATCGCGGTCGAGGCGCCCCTTGCCAACGATCTAATCGAAGGCTTTCGGCTGGCAGGCGCCCTAACAGGCATGCGCGGGCAGAGCCCAGCGCAGGCACAGAACCTTACCTATGCACCTGCGCGCTTTGATCAGGGCCTAAAGGTTGGCGGTGGGACCAAGGCTGGCTGGTCGATCGCCATCCCCTCGGAATTCTCGACCACCTTCGATGTCCGGCTTGACCAGGTCCTGGATGAGCCGACCGTCTATCTCGCGCTGACTGGCACTGCCGGCACGCTGCGGCTGATCTGGTCGCCCGAGGATAGCGCTTTTGCGCTCGAGGATGATCACGGCCAGCGCGTGACCGCAGCCCTGCTCCGCCGCTCGGGTGACATCATCACCTTCGGTATCTGTCAGACACCGACGACGCGCAGGCTCTTTGTCGCCTCAGCCCAGACCGGGCTTATCGCATCAGGTGCGGCGCCGCTCGCACCGCTTGGCGCCTTTACCGGCGCGCAGCTTCACCCCGAATAGGAGAACATCATGAAGATCGGCTTTGCCGAGCTTCTGGCCCGTCTGGGCCGGAAAGCCGGAACGGACGGCTTTTGCCTGCATGGACGCCTGGAGGCACGGCTCACCAAACCCGACGGCTCCGTCATCGTCCGGGTCAAAGACAACCTCATCGTCAATGCGGGCTTTAGCTTCATTGCGCAGTCGGTCGGTCTTTCCACCGGGCGCCCAGGCGTGATGAGCCATATCGCAGTGGGCACAGGTACGACGGCGGCTGCTGCGGCAAACACCGCCTTGGTGACCGAGCTCGCGCGTAAGGCCGCGACCTTCAGCCATACGGCAGGCACCAAGGTGTTTCAGTTCGAGGCGACCTTCAATGCGGGTGAGGCAACAGGCGCCATCACTGAGGCTGGCGTGTTTAATGCCGCCAGTGCAGGCACCATGCTGGACCGCGTCGTTTTCGCGGTCATAAATAAGGGCGCCGACGATACGCTGACACAGCGCTTTACCTTCACGATGAGCTGATGCGTGCCGGTCACGATCAGCACAACACCGGGCACGGCCTATGTCTGGGGAAACGCTGCCTTCAGCTGGGATGCGACCGAGGCCGGTAAGGCTTGGCAGGACGCAAGCGCCACAAGCTTTCTCGCCGAAGAAAGCGATGGTCTTCTGCTTGCGCCGTTGGAAGCACGCCTGCCACTCATCAGTGACAGCGAGAGCCTTGGTCTCGCCGATGCGGACGCCTTTGCCGCGACAACAAGCGTAGCGGAAGTCCTCTCTCTCGCTGAGACTTATATTGATCTCATCGCCTTTATTCTGACAGCTGCGGAGTCGATCAGTATCGAAGAAATTTCGCCGCGCCAAATCACCCAGTCGCCGTTCGCAGAGATGATGGGGCTAGCGGAGAGCGTCTCTAATAACCCCACTATTGTTGCCGATGAGGCATGGGGCACGCTCGAACAGGATGCCGCCGTAATCGGACAAGCCATCGCTGAGAGCGCGGCGTTTATTGAACAATCCGCACACGATGCGGCATCACCCCGAAGCAGCACGCTCACGCTCGGAGAGCTTCGTGGCGCTGAGGCGATTCAGAGCAGCCTTCGCGGCCTTGCTTTTGCGGAGACCTATACTGATCTGATTGCTTTCGTCGCGCAGATAGCCGAGCAGATCGCAATTGCAGATTCACGCGGCAACATAACCACCAAGCTGTCGTTCGAACAGCTGGCGTTGCTGGACCGGATCCTTCGCGCCTCCGGGGCCGTCATCGCAGACCTCGCGTTCCGGACCACGGCACTCGATGACGAGGGTTTTGCGGCTCTCATCGTCGAGGCACGTCCTCTTGGGTTCAGCGCTTTCCGCGACCTGACACCTGGTGACTACGAATACGCGATTGCGCTCATTCGTTTGGCGCTCGCAGCGCCCAGCACATCGACCAGCCGGATCGCGCTGACCGATGCAAAGTTCATCGTGGATGTTCCGGATATCCGGGATCGCGGCACGGTTGCGGTTCCTATCGGCGGACTGACGGTCGCCTTCAGCCAGCCCTTCAATACACCGCCTGAAGTCCAAGCAACGTTCAAGGGCGGCGCAACGATCGCCGTGCCGCAGATCGGCACCATCACGACAAGCGGGTTCCAGCTGACCCTCATCAATCCTGCAACCCAATCCTCTGTGGCCGGCAACGCCAGCTGGGCCGCTGAAGGCTACTGACCGAGGACCGCATGGCCCAGACCTATCCCGATATCCCATCGACCAAGGCGGTCCGTGATAGCCGGCAGGATATCCTTGATCGTGACGAGGCGATCCGCTCGGCTTTCTCCGGCACGACCTTTCCCAGCACAAATCTGGTCGTTGGGATGCTCTGCTTTCGGACCGATCTGAGCCAGCTCTACCAGCTGACCATTGCCTCGCCCGTCACATGGACACGCGTCCCGCTTGGTGTGCCTGTTCCGATCTCGCAGGGCGGCACCAACGCAACAGACGCCGCGACAGCACGCAGCAATCTTGGCTTGGCGGCGCTTGCCGTCAAAAACACGGTCGCGGCTTCCGATATCGATAATGCCGCCGTCCAGACCGCCAAGGTCCAGGACGGCGCCGTCACGACGGCAAAGATCGGCGATGCTCAGGTCACCACGGCCAAGATCGCTGATGCGCAGGTAACGACGGCCAAGGTCGCCGACGGCGCCATCACCAGCGCAAAAATCGTGGATGGCACGATCGCAACAGGTGATCTTGCAAGCCAGACGATCGCCGACATTCGCGCCGGCGTTGATCTCGGAAGCCGTGTCGCCAAGTCGGGCGATACGATGACCGGAACGCTGACGGCGCCCGGACTGGTCTCGACCGGCTCAGTGCGTTCCGGCGCCACCGGCGACAATGCGCGCGCGACCGGGTTCATAATCGCCGACGGGACAGATATCGGCGAGCTCAACCGCAGCAACCAGTACTACGACGACCGCGTCAACAACTGCTCCGGCTATCTGCCGAACGGCAATTGCTTCGGCAATGGGCTCTGGACACCGCCCAACGGCAATTGGTGGACCTGGGGATTGGGCTTTAGCCCCGGCAATCCAAGCGGCTTCGATTTCGCCGGCGGTTCGAGCGTCGCCTACCAGGCGGTATCCGTCGGCTTCGTCTATGCCGGCTACAATCTCGCTGCGGATGAAATCGGCGGCGGAGAGTATCGGCGGAACTTCAACAACTGCAATTGCGGCGGCTTCAACTGCTACTCGAACTGCAATTGCAACTGCAATTGCGATTGTAACTGCAATTGCGGCGACAACTGAGGGGCGCAGATCATGATCAAGCCATTTAACCGGCACTTCTTCGATCTGACGTTACCGATCCTTGTGCTCGTACGTCGGGATCGTCGCAAGGTGACCTGCCGGACATTCCGCGAGCTGCCAGCCGATGTGGAGCACGCCAATCCGATCACGCGGCAGGAAGCTGAGCGTCTCTTGAGAGAGCACGCTGATGCGGGGCCTGGCGCCATGTTTCGCCGCCGTCCCATTCCCGGACGTTTCCTGTCATCGACGCTCGATGCGCGCGTCTTCGAGGAACTTGGCGGCGTGTGTCTGGACCTGGATGGCATGCTCGGCAAAGGAGAATGGTCCGACCGTTCAAACTGGGTTTTTCCGCTTGATCACGCAGGCACGCCGCAGGTTCCTTTCAACCGCTTTGTGATGACGCGCGACACCAAGGCACGGACGCCGAGATTACTCGCGACGGCAGGCAAAAACTGCGCGCTGCAGATCTATGTTCCTTTCGCAAGCTGCGACTTCGACAGCAGCAGTTTCAGCGTCGCACTGCATCGTGATTTCGGCTTGGTCGGCAATCTCGATCCCGGCGCCGAGGTGACCTATGCGGACGTCCTCGGGGGTGCTCAGAAGCCCTTCGCAGACATTGCGCTATCAACCGATGCAATCGACCTGGCACCCGATGCCTATGGCACCGTCACGGCGCAACTCGTGGATGGTTCGGGTAAGGCCATCAGGGATGCAGAGGCGGAGCTCTTCATCGAAGCCACTGGCGGATACCTTCCACAGCAGCGGGCGATGACGAGCAAGGGCAAGACGCAGTTCCGCATCGGCGCACTTGGCCTCGCTGCCGGCGAGAGCTTTCGGGTCAAGGTCGGCTTCCGTCACTTCAGCAGCGTCGCCGAAGTGAAGGTTCAGGTGGTCTGAGCCGTGCTCAACATCTTCCTCGGCTATGCGTGCAATTTCTCATGCAGCTACTGCCTTCAAGAACTCGATGCGCCCGATGCCGTGCGGCAGCGTCACCCGATCGAGCCCTTCATCGAACGTGTCGTCCCCTTCGTCCGGGAGAATGGGATCAAGCGGATCGACTATTGGGGCGGCGAGCCGCTGCTCTATTGGCCCGAGATCAGCGCCATTCATACGGCGTTCGAGCGGGCGGGCCTAGCTTTCGACTTCGTGCGCATCACGACCAACGGTAGCCTGCTAGCGCCGGATTTCGTTGGGCCGATGAACGACTGGAACTTCTACGTGGTCGTAAGCGATCATGGCGAGTTCGGCCAGCCGGCATGGGATATGGTGCGCAGGCTCAAGCGGTCGAGCATTTCCTTTCTGTTCACCGCCGAGAACCCGGTCATCTGGCCGCTGTTCGAAAAGCTCGACCGTCTCGAAGCGGAATACGGCCGACCGTTTTGGCCCTATGCCCATTGGGTCCGCACGACCAAGGGATGCGCGCCACGCTACTGGTTCACGCCCGAGAGCCTCGACCGCCATGTCGAGCACCTCTGGGAGCTGGCGTGGATGCGGCTGGCGGGCCATCGTCATGCCAGCCTGTTCTTCGACGGCCATCTCAATGAATGGCGACGCGGTTTGGCGCGCGTGGCGGCTCCCTCCGAGCCGCTGTGCCACAGCGCCAGCCATTTGTCGGTCGATCTCGCCGGCAACCGCTATGCCTGCCACCACAGTGTGAAACGCAGCTTCCGGACCGGGCATCTCTTCGACGAGAGCGGGCCGCGCGATCAGGGCGAACAAGATGCCCTCGATCACGCCTGGCGCTGGGTGAGAAGCGCGGAGTGCCAAGCCTGCCCGATCCGTTCCTGGTGTCGGGGGAACTGCCATCTGTCCCAGACCCACGAACTCGACTGCCGACTGTCCCGCGTGAAGCATCGGGTTTTTGCTTGGCTCGACGAACAAGAGAACGGCGCCCTCGCGCACAATCAGATCAAGGTGCCCTGACATGACAGAAACACTCGAATACCGGCTCGCGATGGCGGGCCGGAACGGATATACGCGCGCGCTGCTCTACCGACCGCATCGTTCTGAACTCCTGTGGGAAGACACGGGTGAGCGGGTCGATATCCGTCTGGTCGGTATGGAGTACGACTCTGTCCCACGGCAATGGGCGCTGGCGGAGCCGATCTCCCCTCGGAACCCGGGCCGCAAGTCCAGAGACACGCGGCTCCTAAAGATTCAAATGGGGCTGAAGTGCAACTATGCCTGCACCTACTGCAATCAGGCATCCCAGCCCCACGAGATCCAGGGAGATATCGGCGACGTTCATCGCTTCCTCGCGGCGCTGCCGAAGTGGTTCGATGGGGGCGAGAAGGGAGACGGCAGCGGCGTTCGGATCGAGTTCTGGGGTGGTGAACCGCTGGTCTACTGGAAGACCTTTCGCGTGCTCGCATCCGCGCTGCGATCGGCCTATCCGAAGGCGCGCTTCAACATCATCACCAACGGCGCCCTGATTGACGACGACAAGATCGAGCTACTCGACGCGCTCGGGTTCAGCGTTGGGATCAGCCATGATGGGCCGGCGATGCGCTTCCGGGGACCGGATCCGCTGGAAGACCCGTCCCAGCGTGCAGCGATCCGCAAGCTCTACGATCGTCTACGCCCCTGGGGCCGTATCGGCTTCAACTGCGTTCTGCACAAGCACAACACGTCATTGGCAGCGGTGCGGCGACACATCGCCGAGCGACTGGGCGTTCCCGTGGATGATCTTCAGCTCACCACCGAGGAAATCCTGCTGCCCTACGATCAGGGCGGGATCACCCTGTCGCCGCAGACGCAGGAAGAACATCGCACTTACCTCGAAGCGGTCTTCTGGGAAGCTGTTCGTGGCGAGAGCATGCCGGTATCGACCCTTCGGGGAAAGATCGAGGAGTTCTTTCGCTCGCTGGCACAGGCGCGACCGGCATCGACACTCGGCCAGAAGTGCGGGATGGATCGGCCCGGTGATCTTGCGGTCGATCTGAAAGGTAACGTCCTCACGTGCCAGAACACGAGTGCCGCCACCAAGCACCGGATCGGTTCTATCGAGGCGTTTGAAGACATTCGTTTGACGACGGCCCATCACTGGTCGACGCGCGAGGAATGCGGGAATTGTCCGGTGCTGCAGCTCTGCCAAGGCGCTTGCCTCTTTCTCGAAGACAGGCTGTGGCGGCAGGCCTGCGACAACAGCTTCACCCACAATCTCGCTGTGCTGGCGGCAGCCCTCTACTGGCTCACCCGGCTGGTCCTCGTCGAAATTGAAGGCCCGGTGATGCGACGTAACGGCCTGCCGACCCGGATCCCCGTGATCACGCTGCCGGCGGAACTCGCCGCCGCTTGATCCCGCCGCCATCGGCGGCACTCATCCCAGGAGAACGACTATGACAGCCACGGCCTCCCCTGGCCGCGCACTGCCGCGCGGCATTCGCAACCACAATCCCGGCAATCTGCGGCGGTCGGCTGACCCGTGGCAGGGCTTGGCAGCCACCCAGACCGACGCGGAGTTCTTCCAGTTCGCATCGCCCAAGTGGGGCATCAGGGCGTTGGCCCGCACCCTCATCGCGTACCAGGACAAGGTCGGTCTGCAAAACATCAAGCAGATGATCGGTCGCTGGGCGCCGCCCGTCGAAAACGACACCGGCGCCTACGTCCGCGTCGTAGCAGCGGCCGTCGGGGTCGGCCCAGAGGAGCGGATCGACGTGCATGACTATGCCGTCCTCAGGCCGTTGGTCCTGGCCATCATCAAGCACGAGAACGGACAGCAGCCTTATACGGATGCCGAGGTCGACGCGGGTCTGGTTCTGGCAGGTGTCGAGCCGCCGCAGCGTCCGCTGAGTAAGACCCGTACCGTCCAGGGTGGACAGTTGGCGGCAGGCGCAACGGTCCTCGGGCTGACGGCAGAGGCCGTTCGCCAGGTCGAGCCCGCCATCCCGCTGCTGCAGTCACTGCTTCAGGCGGCGCCGTGGGTCGTTGGCGCCGCCGCGCTCGCGGGCATCGCTTACATGATCTGGGCTCGGATCGACGACCGTCGCAGGGGGCTCCGGTGATTTCGATCATCGGCCGACTGCTGTCCCCCTACGCCCTCAAGCTCATGGGGCTCTTTGCAATCATCGGCGCCGTCGCCGCGGCCCTTTTCGGCGCGCGACAAGCAGGGCGCAATGCCGAGCGCGTCGAGCGGATGCGCAGAACCATCGAGGTGCAACGTGAACAACTGGATGCCGCGTCTCGCCGTCCTCGCGATCGCGACGAGCTTGCTCGTCGGATGCGCGACGGCTCGTTCTGATGCTGGAGCCTGCCCGCCAGTGCCGGCCTACAGCCGAGAGTTTCTTTCCAGAGCAGCGGGGGAGCTGGATAGGCTGCCGCCCGGTGCGGCTATCGAGCAGATGCTCGCTGACTACCAGGTTATGCGGGATCAGGCCGGGATAGCTTGTAGGCGAACCCCTCAGGCCCGCCGGTAAGGCGGTGATCAGACTAGCGGTGAAATGTCTGCCGCGGAATGCCGAGGCTGGCGAGACAGCAGCGCTGCGGCAGGTTTGACCGCCCGAGCAAATGAATGATTTTGAGCTTTTCGGCAGCAATCACCCAGGTCGCGTCCATTTCTCTCTTCCTGTTTGTCACTGGTCTCTGATCTTGATTGTTGCGCAGCACTCCGGTTCGAACCTCACTTGGCAGGAACCCGTACTTCGAGCCCGTTCAATCGCTGTGGCATGAAGGCCAACTTTGTATCATCCCAACCCCGGTTACCCTTGCTTCTAAAGAGATTCCGCGCCTTTGTAGGCCCATGGATCACGCAATGCCCAAGTCCCGGAGCGCAGGATGACGACGGAGGAAATTCAATCTCGTGGAGAGCGGCGCTGGATCGTCCTTGGCGAGGACGGCCGGCATGTCACGCTGGGTCGCGATTCCGACCCCTCGCCGGCCGAAATCGCTCAGGCCGAAGCGGGCTTGGCAGCACAGGGTCTCGCGGGATGGCTGGCGGTGATGGAAGGCGCTTACTATGAGCACCGGACACCAACCTTGATGATGGTGCGGCCACTTTGCAATCCCCAACGGCCATTTCCAGAGGCGGTGGCTGCATTTCAAGCGACGCGCAATATTAGCCTAAACAGGTTCAGCTGAAGCTCTTTCTGATACGTTTGGTGAACTCCCACATTAAGCTTCACGGATTACTTTGGTCTCGATTAACGCATGAAGATGTGCGCGAAGGCCTGCGGGGACTGGTCCACCGCTGATCAGGACGCCAGCCTCCATATTTTTCTCTAGCGCGTGGCCAGTCAGGTTAGCGCTGGTCAGGAAGGCTGAATAGCCGTCGGCAACAGCCACTTTCGCGTGAACCCGTCCTTCGGCGAACGGTGGCGGCCGGTCGGTCCAGATATACAGCGTTGCCGAGGGAACACAGCGGCGCATTGTATTAATAGGATCGACGGACAGGCTCCCGCCATGGCTCGTGGAGGTCTCCAACAGAATTCGGATTTTGATGCCGCGACTGTTTGCGGCATTCAATGCATCGACCACCGAGGAGACATCGTATGCAACGAAGCTAACCAGAAAAAGGTCACTTTGGGCGTGAGCTATGAGATCCAAGAGCACCTGCTCTGTGCGGCGGGTGGCAACAAATGGTGTCGTCGGGCCTGTCCAAACGAGTTCGACACTGTTCTCGCGCTGCGCCTGTTGGCGCGCGAAGGCTGCTGCGACCAAGATCCCGGCGACTACATCGCCAGATATTTCCGTCTGCTTCCAGGCGGTGATCAATCGATCAAGGGCTGCGCGCGCAGCCGGCGTACTCACGAGCTGGTGCAAGATTCCATCTCGTTCGGCCGGCATTGAGCCGCGGACGCGATCGGCGAGTGCTTCTACTCTCGACGGAGATAACATAGCCACGAGATCTGTGGCCGCGGTCAGTATCGCTTCCATCAGATGGTCTCAAAGAATGCAGCATCCGGATTTTCTAGCGTGGGCACCACTAGGGAACGATCGAGATGGCGGTTTCCGCGCTCACAGGACGTTTCCGACACGAAAGAACAGGCGTGACACGCGGCCCCGTGAAGTGACTGGTCCTTGCTCGGATCGTGTTCTGAGCAGAGTGGATCGGAGGCGCAAATATGAGCACGATCCAGCGCTTGGCGCAGAAGTCGCCCAAGATTTTCAGGCTTCCCTAGCTCTACGAGACCTCCCAGAGTGCCATCGGAATCAGCTGCAGCCGTGTAGATGAGAAATCCGGCTTGATCCCTGCCATCCTCGACGTCTGCATATATGCGCTCACGAATACTCGCGGCGTTGTAGCCGCACTCCAGGGCCAGTTCCCGGATCAGCATATGCGCGAGCGTATGTAGCATGACATACCGGACGCCCGGATAACCTTGGTTTGGGTCCAGGTTTCTCTTTTGACGCCATCCGCGATGGCCCTGCCGTAGCCGAGAGTCGAGTGCCTTCACCGGATCCTTATTCGCCCAAGCCCACAATGCAGCTGCATCGAAGCGAACGAAAATCCCTTCACCGTGAACTTGAGTGGCAGGCACCCAGTTTGGCGCAGCACGCGCGAGCGGGGCCCGTGGGGCTGCCTCATCTCCGGTTCCTTCGTCAGGAGACTCAACCCTTGTGAATCCAAGGAGGGCGTTCACCTCACGAAGCCGCTCAAGCAGTAGAACGCGTGTGATCGATGAACCGAAGCCCGAGGGTACGCCTACTTTCTTGCTCATGAAATGCGGATAGTCAGTGGGTGGATGCTCGGACGTAAGCACATCCCATTCTGGTCCTTTGAGGTCGCTTTGTTCGACGCCCGAACTGCCATTCCGATGGCTTTCGATTGCAGACCAAATCTTCTCGTCAGTGAACTGCTCGATGCCAGGCAGCTGCGCCGTCTTCTTCAGGGTCTTGACGACGAACGCCACTTCCGTTTCCGAAGTGACGTCTTCAAAGAATGTCCAGCCATCCGCGACCAGTTGCGCCAGAGGGCTTCCTACTTGTGGGATGGCGAGAACTGAGAGTGTGACGGGGAACCAGCTATTGGTTGCGCCGAGAAGGATTGCACGAGGTTCCTCGGTGCAATCGTCCTCGAACCGATCCACGTGCGGATGTCGCCCTCGGCACGCTGGAAGGTTGTCTCGACCTGCCTGACCAAAAGCCTGCGCCATGTTCTTCGATGCGCCGCAGCCATCGCATTTGACCCACAGGTTCTCGGTTTGCAGTGACGCGCCGCTCTCGAAGAACCTCAGCGTCGTACGGCAGGTGCTAGGTCCGCCATGAACGAACCAGTGCCAGGCAAAGTCATCCAAGTGGCCAGCCCTACACGCCATGAGAAAGCGCGCCGGAACCGCATCGGCATCCCTTGCCCTTTGATCATTATTCGACCCGCGACAGCCCTCATGGACGAAACGCGTCAGCTCGGGCCGATATCTGTTTTCCTTAAGCTTGAATAAGCCGACGTCATAGGGCGATAGCAGGCCACATTTGACGCAGCGTAGCCAACGCGGGAAGGGCTTTACGGGCACACCGATCAGCGCGGCGGCCGAAAATGGATCGGTGATATCCCTTTCGCCTACGGGCGGCATACGCAATGCTTCGACTTGGGGTCCGAGCACGCTGCGGACGTTGGCGAGTAATCTTGCCTCTTGGATCGGCTGACACCTGTCTTTTTCCCAGCGGTCGATCCCCATAGTGACCACGGACATGTTCGGGAG
This sequence comes from uncultured Methylobacterium sp., assembly GCA_964571245.1. GTDB lineage: Bacteria > Pseudomonadota > Alphaproteobacteria > Rhizobiales > Beijerinckiaceae > Rhabdaerophilum. The sequence continues at coordinate 19,950 of CAZNAT010000007.1, read as the reverse complement.
ATCGACCAAGGCCCCTGGGCCGTAGGTCCAAAGCAACTGGCTCGGTCGAATTTCTCCTACGGGTGTCCTGCTCATTGCTGATCCTCCTGGGGCTGCGTCACCCGCGGTCTCCAAGTCGGATCACTCGTCGAACGGTCGTCCTCCATCACGAGTCTGACACCAGGCTCGACTTCGCGCATGGACATCGGGACCGTCCAATCAGTCCACGGCTTGGTGCCGGGCGCCGTAAGCAGCGGATAGGCAGTGGGACCAGCGCCGTGCTTCTGGTAGACGAGCGTGCGGCCGCCGACGCCCGCTTCATTGGCCCAATCGTCAGCGCGGCTCTTCATCTCGGCCTCGGTCAAGGTCTTCTTCCCCGAATCTTCCGTGACTTCCCAGCTGCGAGCGGCGACGGCTCCTATCGTATTCAACATCTCTTTGCGGCTCGGACTGTTCATGGCGCCAGCGCCGTCATTTGCCGCGAATGGATCGTAGGAGTGACGCATGATGGAGAGCATCGCGCCGGTGAGGCCTCGGTCCAACGCCCTTGGCGAGAACGGGGTGACGGATTGAGCTTCGACGTGCTGATAGAAGGTCGCGTGGTAATGCTCGAAGGTCTCGTAATGCGAAAGGTCCCGAGGCCGCGCCCAAGTCAGCACGGTGGCCACCAATCCTGGCGGCGTTCGGCCCACACGGCTGGTCGCCTGGATGTACTCGGCCGTTCCCTTCGGCTGGCCGTTCACGACCATCACCCCGAGACGATTCACGTCGACACCAACCGATAGCATGTTCGTCGCGAGAACGGCATCTATCGGCCGGGACTCCCCTGGCTTCCTGTTGGTCACCCATTTGCCTAGTGCCGGGTCGAAGGTGCCATCAAAGGGAACCTCGAGCTGATCAAGGTATCTCGGAATGTCCTGACTGGAGACCCGCGATGTCAGTTCGCTGATTTCCTCGACTCGCCGCTGCGCGAGGCCCGGTCGGTCCACTAGGCTCATATCGACACGGAAGGAACGCGTTTGGACGTCGTCTTCGGCCAGACGCTTCATCCCTCCGAGTTCTCGCAGCGAGTTGAAGTAGCCAACGAGAGTCATATAGGGGTCGGCCACCGGGCCGAAGCGATCGAACAGCGCCTGCGCGGCGGTCAGGAACGCCGTATAGGTTCTGATCAGCACCGCAGGGCGAGAGCTACCGGGTGCGCAGATACCCATGTACCGTCGGCCGGTTTTCTCGCGGATGGATCTTTGGACCGAGAAGAAATTGTCTTCGACGTCCAGGCCTGAAGGCGGGAAAACGGAAATGCGTCGCATGAAAACGTTGCGCACCTGGTCGTCGGCCCGCCGCACGGTCGCGGTGGAAGCCACGACCTTGGGGCGAACTTTCTTGTCGCCCAGAGCCCAGCTGCTCAGCTCGTCGACGGCCGTTTCGTAAAGACCCACCATGGTGCCCAGCGGACCGCTGATGAGGTGGAACTCGTCCTGGATGATCAGGTCGGGTGGTCGAATTGCGCGGACCGGCTTCACGCTGGCGGCCGGATATGCCCCCCTCGCTCGGTGCCCCGTGCCGCAGTCGTGGCTCGGCCAGAGCAAACCATGGCGTCCGCATTCCTGTTCGGCGCGGCCAAAAAGGTTCCGAACCTCGGGACGCCACGCCATCATCGCGAACTTGTCCACGGTTGCGATCATCATCGTCGGTGGGCGGTGATAGATTTCCTCGTCGACGACTTTCACCGGAAGGCCCGGATGAGGCTGACCAGTGGATTTCGCCTTCGAGAAATCGCAGCCTCCCAGCTTGTCACTGCAGTAGATCAGCGTTCGACCGGCGATCCTATCGACCTCGATGTCGCGACCACCGGAGATCTCCGAACCGCACCAAGGGCAGCCGGTTAGCTGTGCAGGCGAAGCAATGCCGGCCTTGTTGCGATCATTGTTTCGAATGGCCTCGACAGCTTGGTGAGACGCTTCGGTCGTGCCAGGTGTCACGCGATTGCCGACCCAGAGGCCAAGCGTGAAAGGTTCCTTGCCCCAGGTTTTGTCGTCTGCACGACGGATGACCTCCATCGCGCAGAGCAGCGTCGTCGCTCTTTGGAACTGCTGCAGAGTCAGCAGTCGCAGCGTGTACCGCATGATGACGGCGAGACCACGTGATGCGTCGAGACCGCCGAGATCATTCTTCAGTCGGCGCATGGCCATGGCGAAGGCCGCCACACCGAGATAGGCCTCGGTCTTGCCACCACCCGTCGGGAACCAGAGGAGATCGGCGAAAGCTTCGACCGGCTTCGTCCGGTCCGGGTGGGTCGGATCGGCGAGCGACGGTATCGACAGGAGCAGGAATGCCAGCTGGAACGGGCGCCACGATCTGTTTTTCGGCACGTCCAAAGTGGTCACGTCGACGGCTTCGTTCCGTCTGCGCTTCAGAGCGTATATGCTTCGGACACGCTGCATCGCCATGGATCGGTTCGCAAAGCGGAACGCCTCCAGCGCCTTCGGATCGGCGAAGATCGTGCCCCTGCCCTCTCGAAGGCGGCGCAGGATCTCCTCGCAGCGCTGAATGACGTCCTTGCCCGGATCGTCGAAGCCGGTGATCTCCGACCCCAGCCGTATTTTCTGCTCGCCGATCCAAACGGCGTAATCGTCGACGAGGCACGAAAGGGCGTCACGCAGCGCGTCCGGCTCCATCTCCGCCAGCCGCGTCATGTCGAGCCAGCCCTCGTCGACCATGCGCCGCATGGCAGGGCGATCCCTGGAATCGAGGCCCGGCGTTTCGGTGACGGCGACTTCGTAACGCGGGATGATCTCCGTTCTGACGCGATGGGCCTTCGTAGGGTCTTCGGGCGTCGTGTCGGCGTGAACGGACACCCCGTGTCCGACCGCGAACTCCAGCCTGTTGCGATAGATGAGCGCGAGTCGGTCGCGTTCCGGGTCGTCGACGACCACTTCGTTGGATGGGCGACGCCGAAAGACCGACTTGTCCCCGTGATCTTCCGGGGCCTCGACGGAGATCTCCGGCTGGAACAGCCAGGCGCGGTCCTTATTTTCTTCGGGTTCAAACTGCCCGTTGACGAGGAACAAGGTGACCAGGCGCTCCCCCTTGTTGTTCGTCCGAACCGTTCCCTGCAGTCGGACGTCCGGCTGATCGGGTGCGGGAGTGGACGGCTTGATCGGCCCGTCAACGAGCGGAACCGTGACGACGCCACCACACGGGATGCGCAGCCAGACCCTAACCTTCACCTCCTCCTGGTGACCGGTCTGGCGATTCTTTCGCGTCTTGACGATGTCGTGTTCATCGTTCGGGACCCGCTCGTACCGTCCCCAGCGTGCATCGACGGCCAGCTTCCCGACATCGGGCGCCACACAGAAGGTGAGGCCCATGCTGGAAGGAACGAGCGACTGGTTGTTCGTCGTGTCGATCTCGTCGAGCGCGTCGTCTTCCGGCTCCACCCGGCCCGATGCACTGGCGAACTCGGCGCCGGGTTCGTGGAGCGGCGCCGCCCGCTCGTCCTCGAGGTCGCCAGACTCATCGGCTGCCGAGGCCGGTTCGACGCGTGTTGCCTGGTCGTCATCCGGCCGGCGTGGCGCCAGCTTGCCGACCAGATAGCGGTCGCGGACGCTCATGTCCTTGATCAGCTCGTGGGGTCCACCGGCGGGGCCGAGCAGATCGTCGCGCGCAGCGAGTTCGAGGAGGTCGCGGGTGTAGACGACATCGCTGATCAGAGACACCGCGCCGGGGTCGGGAACGCCGAGCAGCGGCAGGATGCGGAGGAACTCGTCCCATACCAGTCGCGCTGCTGGGCCGGTCGGCACGGTCAAGCTGAGGACCGCGAGCGGCACGGACGGATCGACGGCGTGCCAATGGTCGAAATGGATCGTGGCGCCGTCGAGGTCCGTGCGGATGCGAAGGATACGACCCACCTCGGAGACGTTGCCGCCATCGTCCAGAACGACGACCCAATGGCCATCCTCGATTGCGCCGTGAGACGCCGATCCGACGGCGACACGCACGGAATAGCGTGGTGAGTTGGACGTCCTTTTGATGATCCAGGCGCTGAGGGATGGCTCGGTGATCGTGGTCAATTCGGCCATGGTCAATCGCCCCCCTTGGTCGTTGGAAGAATGTCTTCGAGGTCGAGCATCGGTTCGGACGCAGAAGCAGCACGAGTTCTGTGCCCACGCGCTTTGCTTCGGCCAGCTGTCGCGTGCGGACCTTGATCTAGCTCTTCCTGATGAAGCTGTTGGTTCAATTCAGCTAGGCGACGCAATACCTCAAAGCGCACCTCGTCTGAAATGGTGAACCGAACGCGGTCATTCTCTGGTAAGTAAGAAACATCACGGAAATCATGGTCTGCAACAAGATCCCCCCAGTCGAATGCCTTATACAAAGAATCATCTAAAGCTCTATGCAACTCACGCATTTGAGCGATATTGGGATCCACACTCGTCGGATTATGGACTTGATTATATAACTCCGTCAGGCCCAAACCCATGCGCACGATTATTTCTCGACGCTGGTCAGCATAAGAGTGACCTATGTTGCCTAGGTCGACATTATCCAACACGCTCGAAGTAAGAGGGAATGTATCGAAGCTGGTCGACGTACTATAGCGAATGCTGTTGCCTAACTTCGAAGACGCACCTCGAACCCATGCCTCGTGTACGGTCGACTGAAGACATGCAAACAGGCTTGGCCGAGGGTCTGCAAACAATTTTATTCCGTGCGCAAATAAATATTGTGGATCAACAAACTCAAAAACAAGGTGCCTCTGCACGATGACGCAGGCAATTATTCTCGGTAGCTGTCTCGCACAGCTCAGAAACTGAGATCTCTTATCCCAATGAAGCCAAGGCCGATGTTCGTGAATTTGCCTAGTTTGATTCTTTCTTTCGTCTGATATCTGTGTCTTTAGTTCGCTTATTATTTGGTCGCAGCCTCTTATTTGATCTTCATTAAGCTCTCCGAAGTCAATCACCATTAGATCGCCGTCCATGCCGGAAGTGCCGTTCAGCACGTCGCCATTGACGTAGCGCCGCAAGTATTGAGAAAGGCCCGGATTGTTCTGAAGTAACTCATCTATTTCCGTTTTTTCTCTAATGAAAGAAGTTCCATAGAGCTTCACTCCTTCACTATAGCTTATGCCGTGGTCAAGACGTTTCGCTGCAGCAAAATCGATTTCACTAGTCAGTGACGAAGTTATGCTTGAGGCACTTTGTCCATTTAGGGAGCGTATTCCACGCCAATTGCCATTGAAAATTTGTACAATTGCTACCACCACCGACGCACTTCCGGGCCATGGGAGGGCGTTAGCAGCAGAATATATGCTCCCTCCAGAATCAACTATTGGTTCAAGACCCACGCCTCTTGTGGCTGTTTCGGAAATGCTCTTGGTGGATAGGAATCCGAAGCACCCGTCTATAGATAAAAGCGAGAACGCGCGGCGAAAAAAGTAAGCAACTAGGTCCGCAGCACCTTTAGATTCGCTGAAAAACACTTTTAGAGCATTGGAGTAGACCGGACCAAGACGGGTAGGAATTTGCTTTCCACCCAAAAATGGAGGGTTGCCAATACAAGCGTCAAACCCGTTCCGCTCGTTCAGAAATACCTCAGGGAATTCAAGCGGCCAATGAAATGGATCACGCGGACTGTCGTCGATTGACCCTTTGGCGAGGTCCCTATGAGTCTCACGCTGAAGCCGCTCTAGTTCTTCTGTTTTAGCAAGAGGAGCGTTGTCGGCCCGCGTAGCCAGCGCCTCTAGTCGCACGTCCCGCGAACCGGGTCGTTCTTCTACAAACATGATGCCCACGAACGCATCGGCAATGAGCGTTGGCAATGCAAGTTCGCTGCGCGACTGCGCATCAAGCGCAGACATCACCTCGACATCCTGTATGTCGCGAATGGGGATCTCCCGCAGGCGCGCACGAAGTTCGAGCGCCCTGTCGACCGCTGACCGGATGGTCCGACCGAACAAGCGTAGCTGTGCTTTGCCCTTCGGATTCAAGTCGAGCTCAACCAGCTGGCTTAGATCGTGGATGCCCAAAAGGCTGTCGCCGCTGCGCAGGTTGTGGTCGAGGAAGCCGAAAGGCCGCCCCTTGGACATGGTTGTCAGCCAGAGCGAGAGCTTTGCCAGTTCGACGGCGAGCGGGTTTCGATCCACGCCATAGAGGCAGCGTTCCGCGATGAGACGCCGCGCAAGGATCGCACGCTCTTCGGCGTTTTGCGATAAGGGCTCGAAACCCGCGCCATCGCCTTCATCAAGAAGGCGGCCTTCAATGTCGATCCGCTTGCCGCTCGCTTCGGTCACCGACCAAGCCTCAACAAGCCGGTCGGAGAGCCAGCGGCACGCCTGAACGAGGAAGGCGCCCGACCCCATGGCGGGGTCGCAGATCTTCAGATCCAGCAGTTCCTCGGCGCTCTTCAGCTCCCAGTCCTCCAGCGCCTTGCCCTCGGCCGGGCCGCTATAGGCGACAGGCGTGAGGGTCTCCTCGACGATCTTCTCCGTCAGGCTCTTCGGCGTGTAGTGCGTGCCGCTCTCACGCCGGTCGGCGCCGAGAACCACGACGAATGCACCCTTGTGGTGCACGAGCGGATAGCCCCAAGGGTCGGTCCGCAGGATGGATGCGTAGGGCAGGATACGGTCGCGCAGACCGATGTCGCCACGGCAAACGGTGAGCAGCCGCGCGGCTAGGCGATCGTCGGCCGCCCGCTCAAGCGCGTTTCGGATGGCGGACTCCGAGCGTTCGCTCCGTTCCTTCAACAGCTCTGCAACTTTCGCCGCGCCATCCAGACGCGCCGCCTCCATCTCGCCGAGTGTCACGCGCGGGCTCTTGGCCTTCGCGCCGCTGTCGAGTTCTAGCGTCACGTCGTCGACGCGCTTCACCGTGCGCTCGAGGAGACCCTCATAGACGTGACCGATCTGCTCCACGTCGAGCGCGCGGTAGGACAGCGTGCGACCCTCGAAGATCTGGATCGCGTCCAGCAGGAGCAGAACGGTGCGGTCGTCGATCGGCAGCGGTTCGGCCGGATCACTGCGCCAGCTCGTGCCCTTCTTTCGCCCTTCGAGGAAGGGGTAGCGATCGGGATCGAACAGTGAACCACCGAGTGCCGGAAGGCGCAGCGTTGGATGATCGATACCGCCGTAGACGCCGCGAAACAGGGCGAGCAACCGCGACCAGGCAGAGCGGCGACGCTCAAGGATCTCTTCGGAATCCGCGCGCAGCTGCATTCGCAGGCTGGAGATGGCGTAGAAGGAGTCGTAGCGGGGATCGCCGAGCAGCAGAAGGGCGCGTTCCTCGGCCGCCAACAGGAAGACGAGCCGCATCATGACCGTCAGGCCCGCCTCGTAGAGCTCGCGCGGATCGACGTCGCGCAAGAGCTCGCGATTGCGGTCCTGATCGGCGCGGTCGAGCGCCTGTACGAGCACTTCGACGGCGCGTCGGACCTGTTCTCCGAGCGCTTCGGTGACGTCGTCCTGGTGCTTCAGAGACTGCTCATAGAGCGCCGGTAATTTGCCCTCGTCAGGTCCGAAAAATCGACGGACGCCGAGCAGGCTGACGAAGGCGCGCAGCGTTTCCGGTTCCTGGCCCCAGAGGCGCGCATACCAGCTCGCAAAGCCTGCCACGGCGCCGGCGGGCGCGTGGATGAGCATCCAGCGCTCGCCATTGGTGACGATGCCAGTGTGGCATCCCGTCGACCTGAGCAGAGCGACCATCCGGTCGGCCGGGGTGATCGCGAGGCCATCGAAACGGCGCGTCGCGTCCAGATCAGTGTCCGGTTCGTAGACGTGGATGAGCAGAAGCGGTTCGTCGGAGTTCGTTGGATTCACGACCGCCAGATCGGGCGCGACCGTGACCCCGTGTTCGGGCATTGATGCCGTCAGCTTCTCAGGCAGTCTCGCGCCCCTGCGCAGCACCGTCTCATCCATTTCCAGCGCCGTGACCAGCACGTCGTCAATCCAGGCCGCGTGCAGCGCTGGAAGGTCGAGGTCGTCCATGTCGACGGCATCGCGCCATTCCTCATAGGTCCGACGAAGCCGCTGAGGCCGCCCGGAAGGCAGAGCTTCGAGGCCTTGCGGGAAGACATCCCGCAGCACGGGCACCGCCAGAAATGGCCCGGAGACTTCGATGAGGTTCAGCCACTCGTGATCGTTGCTCATCCGCGCTTCTCCGTCGCGAGGGAGTTCGGAACCAGCAGCACCACGGCCACGGGGAAGGTGTGCTCGACGGCATTGGAGTGCCGTTCCTCAATCGCGCGTAGCTCTTGCTCGCGCTCCTTCGGAATCCGGGCCAGGCGTGCTTCGAGCGCCGCTCGGTCACGCTTGAGCTGAGTGCGTTCGTCCTCGGAGAAAAGCGAGAGCTGTACAGGTTGCTGTTCCACCGCGATCTCGGTCTTCAGCGCTCGTTCGAGATCGTCCAGGACTTGGCGGATGTCCTCAGTCTCTTTGCGCTTCCGGGTCTCAATCGTGTTCACGAGGAAGCGTAGCCGGTCTTTCGAGCGTGCCTCAATGGCTGCCAGAACGGAATCACGCTGTTTTTCGAAGCGCGTCCTCAAGGCGTCGAACGTCGCATCTGAAAGGTCCGCGGGCCGCGACTCCTCCAACCATCGTCGGACCTCCGTGACCCGTTCCTCTCGCCGGAATCCGGTATCGCGCAGATAGCCGCCAGCCTCCGTGAGTTCCTCGTGCAGACGATGATGGTTCCCGCCGGTCACGACGAGCCGCGACATCACGACAACGGCCGGCCCCTCGATCCGCCCATCCGGAAGCGAGCGAACGGTCACGCGGTGAAGCTTCTTCACGTCGTCACGGGCCCAGATCTCCGCGCGCAGGAGCCGCAGACTCATCTGGACAAGCCGGTGGTTCAGGTGGACGAGGACGACGTCGTCACGGCCCTTGGCGACCTCGTGGTCGAAGGTGATCGGGCGAACCTTCTGCGTGTAGGGGTGTTCTAGACCCTCGAGGCATCGGGACCACGAGCCCGAGATCGGCGGCATTCGGAAAACTGTGCCATCCGGTGAGCCAGCCAGCGAAACGAGCTCCAGATCCGGTTTGTCCGCGAGACGCAGAGCGATGCGCACGGCTCGCTCAATGTGGTCCGGCACGAGGCTCTGCTCGCGCCGGGTCTCGTTCAGCCGCTCGTGGAGTTTGGCCACACGCTCTCGGAGATCGCGCTCCGCCTTGACGAAACGGCGCGACTTCTCCATCCGGGCTTCGGCTTGTCGGGTGTCCAGATCGCGGCGGCGCCCCTCAAGAAGGTCTGGTAATTGAGGCGCAATGACTGGGTTCACGCTGCCCATGTCGGCGCGCATTGCATCCAGTTTGCGAAGCGCACGCAGGATATCCTCGCCGTGGCCACCCTCGGCATCCACCGGGTGCCAGATAACGACCGCGCTGGCGCGTTGCCCATGTCGGTCGATACGGCCGTTCCGTTGCTCCATCACGTTCGGGTTGTATGGAATTTCGAGGTGGATCATCAGATGGCAGTGGTTCTGGAGATCAATGCCCTCCGAAGCAGCGTCGGTCGCCAGCAGTATTCTCACAGGGGAGTCCGACGGGTTGGCCTGGAACGCGGCTTTCACGGCCTCACGCTCCTTCGGATCCATGCCGCCATAGATCAGAGCAAGTCGCTCGGCCCCGAAACCGTGGGCCGCGAGTATCTCCTGCATCCATTGCTGAGTGGCGCGATACTCCGTGAACAGGATCACCCGCTCGTTCGTCCACCTGTCGCCGTCTTTTAGGTGACTGTTCAGCCAACCCAGTACGGCAGTGGCTTTGGCATTGGTCCGACGAGCCGCCTGTTGGGCCCACGACCGCAATCGGTCCAGCATCCGGCGTTCTTCGTCAGTCGGTGGCCGGACATGCTTGCCTGCTTCCTCGATTGCTTCAGCCTCGGCGGCGTCCCGCTGAGCATCGTCTGCGTAGTCTTCTTCGGTCTTCGCTATCGCCCGCCGAAGGATGCGGTCGTCGAATTTCTTCTGGCTGCGCTCGCCAGTCGCGCGGCCCTCAATCGTCGCGATGTGCCGCTCCAGTGTTGCTGCGAACGCTGCAGGAGATGATGATAGGCGCTTACGCAGCAACTGGTGCACAAACTGATCGACGGCCTGCCCTGCATCAGCACCGCTTTCGCGGCTCTTGATGTATGCCTCCAGCTGACGCCGAACGTCCCTCTCGTCCTCGCGATACTCCACCGAGAGCGCCTCAAGCCGCCGTTCGGGGTAAATGCGGTTGCCATTCGCATCGACCAGATCGCTCTTCAGCCGACGGACCATCACTCGGGCGAGCTGAGGGTCGCTGGGGAGGACGTTTCTCGCAAACCGCTGATCATCGAGAAGTTCGAGGAGCGCGGTGAAGGACTCGGTGTAACCGTCATGCGGAGTGGCAGTAAGAAAAAGCTTGTGCTGGAAGTGTGGCGCGGCCAGACGAACCAGCCGCGTCCTGAGGCTTTCGACAGCATAGCGGCCGACAGTCGGGGCAACGTTGTGAGCCTCGTCAATGATCAGCAGGTCGAACTTCCTGGGATGGCTCACGTGCGGTGGCAGTGCGTCCCGCAGAAGGCGCAAGCCTTCACCCTGCTTGGCCCAGTCCATCGACGTGATGAGACGGGGAAAAGAAGTCCACGGATTAGCGTGCAGGCCTCGTTCACGGCGCAGACGCTTGACGTATTCCGTATCGACGACCCGGAACTCGAGCCCGAACTTCTCCTGCATCTCGACGCGCCACTTTTCCTGCAACGAGGCAGGGCAGAGCACGAGGACAGTGCGGGCGCGGTGACGAAGGAGCATCTCTTGAACGACGAGCCCTGCCTCGATGGTTTTCCCGAGGCCGACGTCGTCTGCGATCAAAAGATTTGTGCGCGCCATGTCGATCGCGCGCACGAGTGGATCCAGCTGATAGTCCTCAATACTGACACCGCTGCGGAACGGCGCCTGCAGATAGCCGCGATCCGCGTTCGTCGCAGCCCCCCAAACCACCGCATCCAAGAAGGCTTGAAGTGTGGAGGGGTCATCCAGCCCGGTCATGCGCGGTAGTCCGGCCCGCTCGATCACATGCGCTCCGGGCTCTAGCTCCCAGAGTACTTCGATCTCTTCACCCAGCGCATCCTCATCAATTGAGGCCAGCCGAATGAGATGCCGCTTGGGAAGTCCAGGGGCGACCGAACCGCCTTCGACCTCGGAGACGATCCATTGGCGGCGGCGAGCCTCGACCAGCTGGCCCGGCTCTGGAGCAGTAGCGTGAGCGACATTGGCCACCATTTCATCCGCAGTCATCGACATAGGTGAGCCCCATTCTTCTTGCGCGCGTCGACCAGATCGGCGATGCGGTTCGCAACTTGGGTGGCGTCTTCGTGTTCCCAGATCCGGACCGTCTCCCAACCGAGGGCAGTCAGCCGTTGGTCGGTATCGGTATCCCTGGATCGATTGGTTTCGATCTTCTCCCGCCAGAAATCAGCATTGCTCTTCGGCCAGGAAGCGTGCGCGGGGCAGCCGTGCCAAAAGCATCCGTCGACGAACACCGCCAATCTGGCGCTGGGGAAAACGATGTCGGCGACGCGCCTAGGCTTAGTCAGGAGCGGAACGTGGAGGCGATAGCGCAGCCCCTTAGCATGCAGAGCCCTGCGGAGGTCGATTTCCGCACGCGTGCCCTTCTGACGCACGCGAGCCAAACGACGACTGGCATCATGCGACGAGGGGCTTACGCGCGTCATCTGCTACGGCTCCCTTTTTCTTTTTCTTCGTCTTATCGGCTTTAATACCGAGATGCGCTGCGATGCTCTGGCCGATCACGTTGCCCAGCGTCACGGGAACCGCGTTCCCTATCATGCGGCCCAAAGCCTTGAAGTGAACGGGCGCTCCTTGCGGGAGGAAAGAATAAGACTTGGGAAACCCTTGAAGGATTGCGCCTTCTCGAAGGGAAATGGCGCGATCCTGTTCGGGATGTCCGAACCGACCGTTCCCAAAGCCATAATACTGGGTCGTCAAGGTCGGCGCGGGTTCGTCCCAGACCATACGTCCATAAACACCCGGATACGTATGACCCGTCTCACGACGATGGCAGTCCGCAACGAGATGCTTCGGCCAGTCACGCCACGTGCCGCCCGGTCGGGAGACACGAATTCTCTTGAGGTTCAGATCGGAAAGCTTGGACGCCGCATGCAGCGGATCCTTCGGATGGGTTCCACCCTGAGCGATCGGCGGGAGTTTTCCGATCGCCGAACGAACGGTCGTTGGGCGTCCATGTGTGGGTGCGGCCAGTTCGATTGGGCCGAGTAGGGAGGCTAGCAGAACCATTCGTCGCCGATGTTGCGGCAGCCCGTAGAGGGAGCAATCAACCACCCCTTGGTAGACGCGGTATCCCAGTTTCTGCAGGGTCTCTACGAAGTCATCGAACACCGCGTGCCTGGCGACCGAAGGCACATTCTCCATCGTGACCAGTTCGGGACGCGTCGCTTTGATCAGTCTTCCGAACTGGTAGAGCAGACCCCAGCGAGGACTCCCGATGACATCGTAACGTTGGGAGTACGTCGAAAAAGGCTGGCAGGGTGCGCAACCGGCGAGCACCCGGATTTCGGCATCACCAAACAATTCATTGAGGCGCTTAGGGCCTAGGCGCCCCACGTCTTCGTTGATGAAGCACGCCGCGTTGTTGGCTTCGAAGGGGTGGCGACAAGCCTCATCGACGTCAATACCCGCAACGACCCTAATGCCCTCCATGATCAGGCCATGCGTCAGACCGCCGGCACCACAGAACAAGTCGACGCACGCGACATCAGCCATCAGCTTTTTTCTCCCCCGCACTCGTCCCTTTCTGCGGTTCGGCTTGGGTCGCGTCGCCTGCCTTTTGATCCTCCGACGCTTTCCCGTGCCTCACCCATTCATCAATTTCGTCAGTCTTGAATTTCCAAAGCCTCCCGACCTTGTGCGCCGGCATGTCCTTCTTCGCGATCCAGCCGTAGACCGTGTCTTTGCTGACACCGAGATATTCAGCGATCTCCTCCACGGAGACCCAGCGATCGGACATGGTGCGGCCCTTCATCAGCCAGCCTGACTACACCTCGTAGTATTTCACCGATGTGAGTGCGAGTAAATCGAAATAAGGCGGATTAGACCGGGTTTATTAGTATCTGGTCTGATCCCCTGGTAGAATGGAACGGGTTTCCATGAAGGCCCCCAGACGCAGTGGGGGCCGCCATCATTCAACACGGTCAAACGGCGGCTTCCTGAGCGAGGCCACGGTCGGATGTGCTTGAGCGGACGATTGCCCGCTCATACTCCTCAATGTCTGACAGACGGTAGACCACTCGACCTCCGACCTTCAGGAACTTCGGCCCTTCGCCGGTCCAGCGCCAACGTTCGAGGGTCCGATGGCTGATCTTCCAACGGACTGCGAGCTCAAGCTGGTTCATGCATATTGCCTTCATCTGCGTGTCCTTTCGTTGTGGCAAGTTCAACTGCGACACGACGAAGGCGTGAGTGGCGAGTATTATCAAGGCGTTAGTTGGCAGCAGACTATCCGCAGAGTTGGGCGATCTCTCCCTTCTTGAACTCGCAACCCGCCATATCTTCGAACTGCGTAACGCTGCGCGTACTGAGAAATACGAAGGATCGGGCGGGAGTTGTTGACGATTCTCCTCAGCTTATCAGAGAGTTAGAGGCGGAGGTCTTTTCCTCCGCCAGCGCCTTCGATGGAGCACTGCAGTTCGCGGCCTTGTCATCGGCGTGATGTGCGGTCGCACGGCGTCGTCCGCGGCGCCAATCCATCCCCTGCGGATTGCGCGCCTGCCAATGAGGCGACGGCTCAAAGCGCCAGTCGCGACTTGCTCATGTGCAAGGTGACGATCGCTCCCTCGGGCAGCCACTCCGACTGGATCGAACCTCCGAGCTGCTGCGAAACACTGCGTTCCACAAGCTTGCTGCCGAACCCTGCCCGATCGGGCGCGGCGGCGATGGTCGGGCCGCCCCGTTCGATCCATTTCAGCGTCAGGGCATCGCCCTCATCTTCGCCGGACAGGTCCAGCGAACCGCTGTCTCCCGAAAGCGCGCCGTACTTGAGCGAATTGGTCGCGAGCTCGTGGAAGACAAGAGCCAAGGTGGTGGCCGACTGTTCACCGACTCCGACCCTTGGAACGGCAATGCGGATCCGACCCTCGAACACACCCTCCTCGTCATAGGGCTGCAGCAGGATCGCCAGGAGATCGCCGAGCAGGGCGGCGTTTCCACGCTGGCCGGGCGTCGGCCGGACGAGATCATGGGCGCGCCCCAAGGCGATCAGGCGCTGGGTGAGCTGCCGGGCCATGTCCTCGGCAGTCGTGGCCGAGCGCGACGTGAGGGTCGTCAGGCCCGATGCGATCGCGAGCAGGTTCTTGACGCGATGGCTCATCTCGCCGGCGAGAAGCTCATTGCTCTCCTCCGCCTGCTTCCTGGCCGTCACATCGAGGAACACGCCGAAGCTGACCGCTTGGCTGTCCGAGGCGTCATGGCCCTGACCGCGTGCGGAAATCCACCGCACGACGTCGTCGACGATGATCCGAAAGTCGATCTCGTATGACCCGCTGACGGCACGGGTCGCGTGGAACGCCTCCTTGACCCTGTTCCGATCAGCCGGATGGATGCGTTCGGACAAGCTCTCGAAGGGCACCGAAGCGACGCCGTCGGGGACGTTCCAGAGATGCCGGGCAGCCTCGTCCAGGTCGAGAGCGTCCGTCTCGACGTCCCACGACCACAGGGCGACTCCGGCCGCTGTGATCGCCAATCGAAGGGCTTCCGCCGTCCAGATCGAAGGGGTGGGCACGTCCGGCAGCGCGGAGCTCCATGTCAATCCTGCAGAATACCGACTCTAGGTGTGATCGTGGCCAAAGCCCAGAAGTTTTGAGGGTCGGCGGGAAAACCGCGTCGTCCCGGGACCGTGTGCGCAGGAACCGCCCGGCCACAAACGCCCGGCTTGCACCGCTCGTTGCCGGCCGGCTATGGACGCATTCCCCAACGCAACGGCCACGCGCTCATGACCCCTCCTCCCGTAATCATTGCCGGCGGCGGCATCGGCGGCCTGGCGACGGCGCTGACGCTGCACCACATCGGTATTCCCTGCGTGGTGCTGGAGTCGGCGCGCGAGATGCGCCCGCTCGGGGTCGGCATCAACCTGCAGCCGAACGCCGTCCGCGAACTTGGAGATCTCGGCATCGGCGAGGCCGACCTCGACCGAGTCGGAGTGCAGGCGAAGGAGTGGGCGTTGGTCGGCCTCAACGGCAACGACATCTACTCCGAGCCGCGCGGACGACTCGCCGGCTATCGCTGGCCGCAATATGCCGTTCACCGCGGGCAGTTCCACATGCTGCTGTTCGACCGCGTCACCGAACGGCTCGGGGCCGACGCCGTGCGGACGGGGTGCCGGGTCACCGGCTATGCGAAGACGGCCGGGGGCGTCCAGGTTGAGGTCGAGCAGGCCGATGGAACGCGACGCGATCTTGAAGGGGCGCTGCTGATCGGCGCCGACGGCATCCACTCGGCCATCCGCGCCCAGATGCACCCCGATCAGCCGCCGATCCACTGGGGCGGCGCGCTGATGTGGCGCGGCACCACGCAGGCCCGCCCGATCCGCTCCGGCTCCTCCTTCGTCGGGCTCGGCACCCATCGCCAGCGCATGGTCATCTATCCCATATCCCCGCCCGATCCGCAGACGGGCCTCGCGACGATCAACTGGATCGCCGAGGTGACCCTCGACACTGCCGAGGGGTGGAAGCAGAGCGGCTGGTTCCGGCAGGTGGCCATCGACGACTTCATCCACCACTTCGACGGCTGGACCTGGGCCTGGCTCGACGTGCCGGCGCTGATCCGTGGTTCGGATGGGGCCTACGAGAATCCGATGATCGACCGCGATCCCGTGCCGACATGGCAGGACGGGCCGGTCGCGCTGCTGGGCGATGCCGCCCACGCCATGTACCCGACCGGCTCCAACGGCGCGAGCCAGGCGATCATCGATGCCCGGGTGCTGGGCGCCGCCATGCTGGAGCACGGGATCACCCCGGCGGCGCTGGCGGCCTATGACCACCGGCTCTGCGGACCCGTCTCCCAGCTCATCCTGCGCAATCGCGGCGCCGGACCCTTCGGTCTGCTGAACCTCGTCGACGAACGCTGCGGCGGCACCTTCGACGACATCGACGATGTCGTGCCGCCGGACGAGCGCGCCGCGTTCATGGCCGGCTACAAGGCGGCTGCGGGCTTCGCCATCGACCAGCTCAACGCCGCGCCGCCGATCATTGCGGCTGGCGCGCGCGTCTCCGTCCCAGCCGCCTGACCATCGCGCTCGTCAGCGGGCCGGAATCTGGCCGCTGTCTGCCCTCCTGCGCGCCGGTCGAGGTATGCCCGGGCGGCACGCCAGAGATCCATTGACACCCCGGCAATTGTTCTGAAGATTGAACGATACAGGCGTATTGTAGAGCGATGCGATCTGCGTCGCCGGAGCTTTCGCCTGTGCGACCGACTGGAGATGCGCGTGTCCGACATCGCTGCCGCCGCTTCCCCCCGTCTTCCGCTCGTTCTCGACGTCGATCCCTACGCCGACGATGTGCTGAACGAGCCTCACGCCATGCACGCTGCGGTGCGCGATGCCGGCCCGGTCGTCTTCCTGCCGCGCTACGGCGTCTATGCCATGGGGCGTCATCGCGACATCCTGCCTGTCCTGAAGGACTGGGAGACATTCTCGTCCACCGGCGGTTCAGGCCTTGCCGACATCCGAAAGCCCGGCGCCTGGCGCGCTCCGAGCCCCATCGTCGAGGTTGACCCGCCGCAGCACACCTCGGTGCGCACCGCGCTCCAGCGCATCCTGTCGCCGGGGCTCATCCGTCAGTGGCGGGAGGATTTCGAGACGGCGGCCGATCGCCTCGTGACAAGCCTTGTCGCGCAGGGCGCGTTCTGCGGCGTGCACGATCTCGCCGAGACCTATGTGTCGACGACCTTCCCGGAGGCGCTCGGACTGCGCAATTCTCCCGAGCGGCGCGACAACCTCTTCCTGCTCGGCGCCCTCAATTTCGACGGTCAGGGACCGCGCAACGCGCGCTATGAGGACACCCAGCGCCGCGCGGACGCTATCTGGGACTGGTATCTCGACAGCATGAAGCGCGAGGCCATGGTGCCCGGCGGCTTCGGCGAGAAGATCTTCCTCGCCGCCGACGCCGGGGAGATCGAACACGACACGGCGCCGCTCCTCGTCCGGTCCTTCCTGCGCGGCGGCCTCGACACCACCAGCAGCATGATCTCGGCGGCCCTGTGGTATCTGGCGAAGGACCCGTCGCAATGGGCGCTGCTGAAGCAGGATCCGGCCCGCATCCGCCAGGCGCTGGACGAGGCGATGCGGCTGGAGACGCCGATCCAGAACGTCTGCCGCCAGACCATGCGGGCGGTGGAGATCGACGGCGTCACCGTGGAGAACGACGCCAAGATCCTGATCATGCTCGGGGCGGCCAACCGCGATCCCGACCAGTGGGAACGGCCGGACGCCTTCGACGTGACCCGCCAGACCCTGGGGCAGCTCGCCCTTGGAGCCGGGGTTCACATCTGCATCGGCCAGATGATCGCGCGTCTCGAGGGCGAGGCGGTCCTGAAGGCCATGTTGGCCCGCGTCGGATCGCTGGCGCTTGTGGGAACGCCGACCCGCACGCTCAACAACAACCTGCGCAGCCTGAAGACCCTGCCGCTCGCCGTCACCGCGGCCTGAGCGCACGGCTGCGTCGCCCGCGCGCGCATGACGCCTGCGGGCCGCCATGCTATCGGAGCGGCCATCGTCCTGCTCCGCGGCCCCGGCGGACAAGCTCTTCGTGTCCATGACCCACCCCATCGCAGACCACGCCGACGTCGTCATACTCGGAGCCGGGCAGGCCGGGCTCCAGGCCGCCCTGTCGCTGCGCGAGGAGGGGTATTCGGGCACGATCCAGATGATCGGCGACGAGCCCGTCCTGCCCTACCAGCGGCCGCCGCTGTCCAAGGTCTTCATGCTCGGGACCATGGCCGAGGATGCCCTTGTCCTCAGGCCGCAGGCCATGCTCGACAAGCTGGACATCCGCCTCGCCACCGGCGTCGCCGCGGTGCGCATCGATCGCCCGGCACATCGGCTGGTTCTGGCGGACGGAGTCTCCTGCGGCTACGGCCATCTCGTCATCGCCACGGGCTCGCGTGTGAGGCGGTGGACCGGGGCGGGCGCCGAACTCGACGGTGTCGCCTATCTGCGCACGCTCGCCGACGCCCGCGACCTCGGCGGTCGCCTTGAAGCCGCGAAGGAGGTGGCGGTGATAGGCGCCGGGTTCATCGGCCTCGAATTCGCGGCGGTGGCGGCGAAACGCGGCAAGCGCGTCCATGTCTTCGAGGCCGCCGACAGGCCGATGGCGCGCGCCGTGACGCCCGCCATTTCCGCCTTCTTCCGCGAGCGGCATGAGATCGCCGGCGTGCAGCTCCAGTGCGGCGTTTCCCTGGACGGCATCGCGGGCGAGACGGGGAAGGTGTCGGGCGTGAGGCTGGCAACCGGCGAGGTCATTCCGGCGCAGCTCGTCCTCGTCGGCATCGGCGGGATCGCCCACCGCGAGATCGCCGCCGAGGCGGGCCTTGCCGTCGACAATGGCGTGGTGGGCGACGACATTCTGCTGACGGCCGACCCCGCCATTTCGGCCATCGGCGATTGCGCCAATCATCCCAATCCCTTTGCCGGCGGCCGCGTGCGTCTCGAATCCGTGCAGAACGCCATCGACCAGGGCCGGGTCGTGGCTGCGCGCCTCGCCGATAAGCCGCAGCCCTACCGCGCGGTGCCGTGGTTCTGGTCCGACCAGGGAGACCTCAAGCTGCAGATGGCGGGCCTCACCGCCGGCTTCGACGATCAGGTCGAGATCGGTTCGCGCGACGAGGCGCGGTTCTCCCTGCTCGCTTTCCGGCAGGGCCGCCTGATCGGCATCGAATCGGTCAACCGTCCGGCCGACAACATGCTCGCCCGCCGCATCCTCGCGCGAGCCGAGCCGGTGACGCGGGCGGAAGCGGATTCGGTCGGCCATGATCTCAAGGCGCTTTCGGGCGCACGGGCGGCCTGACGCCTGTCCGCGGGCCTACGACTTTCGGTGAATCGGAATTGGAAAACGATACGGCCGTGTTGCGTGGCGCGTGCCCCCGCGCATAGCTTTGAACCCAAGGTTGAATCACGGGGCGGCCAGCGTCGGGCACTAAAATGCCGGAGCGAAAAGGTCGCACCCTCGGGGGAGAGCCGTTGAGGCTCGCGCTGACGGCAGGCCATGACAAAGAACACCGGCTTATCCGCCGTCGACGAGCGTCTGTTCCTGCAATCGGTGGCGCGGGCGCTGGATGTGCTCGAAGCCTTCGCCCGCAATCCGCGGCCGAAATCGCTGGGTGAGATCGCGGCCGCGACCGGGGTCAACAAGAGCGCCGCGCAGCGCATCGGCCAGACCCTGTTGGCGCGTGGCTATCTGGAGCGCGCCGACAGCGGCGGGCTGACCCTCGGGCGGCGGCTTCTCGACCGCTCCTTCGACTATCTGAGGTCCAATCCGCTGATCGAGCGGGCGACGCCCGTCCTCACCGACCTCCGGAAGATTGCCGGGGAGCGCGTCGATCTCAGCCTGTTCGACGACACGACGACGATCTACGCCATCCGCCTGCAGAGCAAGCGCGAGACCTTCTATGCGACGCTGCCGGGACGCCGGATCCCGACCTTCCTGTCATCCGGGGGACGCGCCTGCATGGCTCACCTCGCCGATGAGGTGGTCGACGACATCCTGGCGCGGTCCGACCGACGCCCCCTGACACCGAAGTCGCGGACCGAGCTCGCGGAGATCTGGGAGAAGGTCCGCGAGGCCCGCAGCGACGGCTATTGCCACGGCGTCGAGGAAGCACTCCAGGGGGAAGTGGTCCTCGCCGCCGCGGTGCTCGACGGCCAGCGTCGCCCGATCGGGGCCGTGCACATCGCGGGATCGCTGAGCGAATGGTCGGTCGAGG